>NZ_JBIWKH010000004.1:0-542691 GCF_044765585.1 Streptomyces sp. NPDC102441 | reverse complement strand
GGGGGCTGTGGGTGCTGCGGCCTTCGGAGAAGACCCCGGCCGCGACGGCGTGGTGACCTCCAGGACCAGGGGTATATAGAGATGTGGGGCGCACCCCCGGCCGGGGTGTGCGCCCCACATGTGTGTGCGGTGATCAGCCGCCGAGCGGCAGGGCGCCGGTGAGGCCGCCGGCGGGCAGGCCGCCGAGCAGGTTGGTGCCGGGCGCCGAGAGGTCTCCTTGGCCGCGCTGCTGCTGGTCGAGAAGACCGCCGGCCGCCTTCTGCACGGCGGGCAGCGCGTCGGTGGTGACGGAGTCGAGCGCGATACCGGCGGGCAGGGCGCCGGCCAGGGAGTCGACGGGCACGGCGACGGCGGAGGCACTGCCCGCGCCGGCGGCGGCGAAAGCGGCACCGAGAGCGGCGACACCGAGGGTCCTGACAGCAGACTGCTTCATGTGAAATTCATCCTTGGGGAAGGGGATGTGAGCGGCTCTGCAACGTAGTCAGCTCCGTACCTCTCCCGCAAACATGCCGGGACACGGAAAACGGCCGGGACCTGATGTTCCCGGCCGTTCCGCTTTTCGTTCGGTCAGCCCGCGAGGGAGGAAGACCCGCTGGTCACAGCCGTCTGACGGAAGAGCCACTCGGATTTCAGCTCTGCGTATCCGGGCTTCACGACGTCATTGATCATGGCCAGACGTTCATCGAAAGGAATGAACGCTGATTTCATCGCATTGACTGTGAACCACTGCATGTCATCGAGTGTGTATCCGAATGTCTCGGTCAGTCGCTCGAATTCCCGGCTCATGCTCGTGCCGCTCATCAACCGGTTGTCCGTATTCACGGTGGCGCGGAAATGCAGCTTCCGCAGCAGCCCGATGGGGTGCTCGGCATAGGAGGCGGCGGCGCCGGTCTGGAGGTTGGAGGTCGGGCAGAGCTCCAGCGGGATCCGCTTGTCGCGGACGTAGGAGGCGAGGCGGCCGAGCACCACGCTTCCGTCGTCGGCGATCTCGATGTCGTCGATGATGCGGACGCCGTGACCGAGCCGGTCCGCACCGCACCACTGCAGGGCCTGCCAGATCGACGGCAGCCCGAAGGCCTCGCCCGCGTGGATGGTGAAGTGGTTGTTCTCTCGCTTGAGGTACTCGAAGGCGTCCAGGTGGCGGGTGGGCGGGTAGCCCGCCTCGGCGCCCGCGATGTCGAAGCCGACGACACCCAGGTCGCGGTACCGGTTGGCGAGCTCGGCGATCTCCAGCGCGCGTGCGGCGTGCCGCATCGCGGTGAGGAGGGCGCCGACACGGATGCGGTGGCCGGCGGCACGGGCCCGGCGCTCGCCCTCCCGGAAACCCTCGTTGACCGCCTCGACGACCTCTTCGAGGGACAGGCCCGCGGTGAGGTGCTGCTCGGGCGCGTACCGCACCTCGGCGTAGACGACACCGTCCTCGGCGAGGTCCTCGGCGCACTCCATGGCCACCCGGAACAGCGCGTCGCGGGTCTGCATGACGGCGCAGGTGTGGGCGAACGTCTCCAGATAGCGCTCCAGCGAGCCGGAGTCGGCCGCCTCGCGGAACCAGACGCCGAGCTTGTCGGGCTCGGTCTCGGGCAGGGCCTCGTAACCTTGCTCCCGCGCCAGCTCGACGATGGTGCCGGGGCGCAGGCCGCCGTCGAGGTGGTCGTGCAGGAGCACCTTGGGCGCACGGCGGATCTGGTCGGGGCCGGGGACGTTCAGGGTCTGGCTCGTCATTGAGGCACTGTAGCGCCTACGCGCGTAGAGCGCTGCGCCGATGCGTAACAGTGACCGCGAAGCCGGGTGGAATACCCCTGGCCTTCTGACACTGTTCTGCCATGGCACAGCGCGCACTTCCCCTGCCTGCCGCCAGGCTGGGACGGGCCGTTCTCACGGCCGGAGCAGCACCCGAGGTCAGCGGCGTGGTCCTGCTGCTCCCGGACGGCGAGACCGACTCCCGACGCCGTCCCTCCACCTATTCGTACGCGGCGCAGCTGCCGTTCGCCCGCACCCTGGCCCGCGCCGGCCGGAGCGACGGGCTCGCGGTGCACGTCGTGCGCTATCGCACCCGGGGCTGGAACGCCGACGCGGATCCGGCGGCGGACGCCCACTGGGCGGCCGACGAGGTCGTACGCCGCTACGGCGACATCCCGGTGTGTCTCATCGGGCACGGCATGGGAGGCCGGGCCGCTCTGCGCGGCGCCGGGCACACCGCCGTCAACTCCGCGCTGGCGATGGCACCCTGGCTTCCGGAGGAGACGGAGCCGGTACCCGAACCGGTGAAGCATCTGGCGGGGCGCCGTGTCCTGATCGTCCACGGCACGAACGACGCGCGGACGAATCCCGAGCTCTCCTACCGGCTGGCCGAGCGGGCCAAGAAGGCGAACCGGGACACCTGCCGCTTCGAGGTCCACTCGGACGGGCACGCACTGCGCCAGCACCGGTCCGAAGTGATGGCGCTGGCTTCGGACTTCGTACGGGGCTCGTTGTTCGCCCGGTCTTACGCGCGCCCGGTCGCCGACGCGTTCGCCGCTCCGCCGCCGCTGGGGCTGCGGATGCCGCTCGCGGCGGGGTTCGGGCAGTCGCTGAGGCGCTGAGCGGCACCCGCCGGCCTCAGTCGGGCAGCAGGCTCCCCCGGCGCGACAGCAGGAACTGCTTGAAGGCGGCCACCGGCGGCGTGTCGGGGTGGCCGTCCAGCCAGGCGACGCCGATCTCGCGGGCCGCGCGCGGCGCCGTGACCGTCAGCTCGACCACGCCGGGCCTGGCGACGGCCGGCGGGGGCAGCAGCGCCACCCCGAGCCCGGCCGCGACCAGGCCGCGCAGCGTCTCCGCCTCCTCGCCCTCGAACGCGACCCGTGGGGTGAAGCCGGCCTCCGCGCAGAGGTCGTCGGTGATCCGCCGCAGCCCGTAGCCGGGTTCGAGGGTGACGAACGTTTCGTCGGCAGCCTCGGCGAGGCGGACGCGCCGGCGCCCCGCCAGCCGGTGGTCGTCGGGGACGACCAGGCGCAGCCGCTGCTCGTCCAGGCGCATGGCGACGAGATCCGGGGCGTCGGGGACGGGCGAGGTGAGACAGAGGTCGAGGCCGCCCGCGCGCAGGCGCTCGATCATCGCCTCCCCGTAGTTCTGGACGAGCTGGAAACGGACCCGTGGATGGTCGGCGCGGAAGGCGCGGATCAGGGCGGGCACGGTCTCGGAGCCCATGGTGTGCAGGAAGCCGAAGGCGACCTTGCCCCCGGTGGGGTCGGCGTCGGCGCGCACCGAGTCGGCGGCCTTCTCGACCTCCGTCAGCGCGCGTTCGGCGGAGCCGAGGAAGGTGCGGCCCGCGGGGGTGAGCGAGACGGTGCGGCCCCGCCGGGCGAACAGGGCGACGCCCAGGTCCTGTTCCAGTCTCACCATGGCCCGCGACAGCGTCGACTGCGGGACGCCGAGCTCGTGCGCGGCACGGGTGACGTGCTCGTGGCGCGCCACCGCCTCGAAGTACGCGAGGCGTGGTGCGAGCACGGCTCGGATGTCTTCTTCGTAACCGCTCGGTGACAGCCGTGGCTGTGAGCTGTATTGATGCACCATGGGAACGATTATGAGGGTTTCATGCATTGGACGCATGAAACCCCGCGGTCTACGTTCGCTGTATGCCTCCTGCCAGTACCGGGGCGTCCACCATCGTGCTGGGCGCCTCCGCTTCGTCATCCACCGCCGCCGCCTCCCCGACCGCCCCGGACCGCCTCACGCCCGGCGGCCCCGGCTACCGCAGGATGAGCTTCGCGCTCTTCTCGGCAGGGGTCGCGACCTTCGCCCTCCTCTACTCCACCCAGGCCCTGCTGCCCTCCGTCTCCGCGTCCTTCGGCGCGACGGCCGGGCAGGCGAGCTGGACGGTCTCCGCGGCGACGGGCGCCCTGGCTCTCTGTGTCCTGCCGCTGAGCGCGCTCTCCGAGCGCTTCGGGCGGCGACAGATGATGACGGCCTCCCTCTCGGTCGCCGTGGTGATCGGGCTGCTCGTGCCCTTCGCCCCGTCGCTCGGCTGGCTGATCGCGCTGCGCGCGATCCAGGGCGCCGCCCTGGCAGGGCTGCCCGCCTCCGCGATGGCGTATCTGGCCGAGGAGGTGCGGCCCAAGGCGCTGGTGGCCGCGATCGGACTGTTCGTGGCGGGCAACAGCATCGGCGGCATGAGCGGCCGTATCCTCGCCGGCTGGGTCGCCCAGCTGTGGGGCTGGCGGATGGCGCTCGGCGCGATCGGGCTGCTCGCCGTCGTCTGCGCGGTGGTCTTCCACTTCATGATCCCCAAGGCCCGGCACTTCAGCCCCGCCTCGCTCAACCCGAAGGCCCTCGCGAAGACCGTCACCGGTCACCTCTCCAACCCGCTGCTGCGCAGGCTGTACGCGATCGGCGCTCTCTTCATGACGGTGTTCGGCGCGGTCTACACCGTGATCGGCTACCGGCTCGTCGAGGAGCCCTTCAGCCTCCCGCAGGGCATCGTCGGCTCCGTCTTCCTCGTCTACCTCGTCGGCACGCTCTCCTCCGCCGCCGCGGGCAGGCTGGTCGCCCGGCTGGGCCGGCGGGGCGCGCTCTACCTCGCCGTCTCCACGACGGCCGCGGGTCTGCTGCTCTCCCTGGCCGACCAGCTGGCCTTCGTCCTGGCCGGCCTCGTCCTGATCACGGCCGGCTTCTTCGCCGGGCACGCGGTCGCGTCGTCCTCGGTGAGCCGTACGGCGACGTCCGGCCGCGCCCAGGCATCGGCGCTCTACCAGTCGGCGTACTACCTGGGCTCCAGCGCGGGCGGCACGCTCGGCGCCGTCGCGTTCCACGCCGGCGGCTGGGCAGGCACGGTCGTCCTGGGTGTCCTGGCGGTCCTCGGTGTCCTGTCGATCACCCTGTTCGGCACCCGGGCGGCACGGGCAGAGCGGCTCAGCGCCGGGTCTCCGGCGCCCGCGCACAGCTGAGGCCCGGCCGCCCGCGCTACCCGGCGGGCCGGTTTCCACGCTTCCCACCCCGGTTGTCAGTGCCCTGCGGTAGCTTCCACAGTGCTGAGTGAGCGGTGCCACAGCGCAACAGGGGTGAAGCGATGAGTGATCAGACAGCGACGGCGGATATCGACAGCCGCCTGGAGGGACACCGGGTCGAGCTGACCGGTTACTGCTACCGGATGCTCGGCTCGGCCTTCGAGGCGGAGGACGCGGTCCAGGACACGCTGGTGCGCGCCTGGCGCAACTTCGACAAGTTCGAGGGCCGGTCCTCGCTGCGCTCCTGGCTGTACCGCATCGCGACGAACGTCTGCCTGGACATGCTCAACGCGGGCAACAAGCGGGCGAGGCCGGTGGACCTGACCGGCCCGACACCGCTGGCCCAGGCCGCACTGAACCCCCTCCCGGAGAACACCTGGCTGGAGCCGATGCCGGACGGCCGCATCCTGCCCTCGGTGACCGACCCTGCGGAGGCGGCCGTGGCCCGTGAGTCGGTGCGCCTCGCGTTCGTCGCCGCGCTCCAGCATCTGCCGCCCAAGCAGCGCGCGGTGCTGATCCTCCGCGAGGTCCTGGCGTGGAAGGCGAGCGAGGTCGCCGAGCTGCTCGACACCTCCGTCGCCTCGGTCAACAGCGCCCTGCAGCGCGCCCGGGCGACGCTCTCGGACACGGAGAGCGCGGCACCGGACACCTCGAATCCGCTGGACGACGAGCAGCGCAAGCTGCTCGACCGCTATGTGGCGGCGTTCGAGGGTTACGACATGGCGGCGCTGACGGCGCTGCTCCATGAGGACGCCGTGATGACCATGCCGCCGTTCGATCTCTGGCTCCAGGGACACGACGACATCACCGGCTTCATGCTCAGCATCGGGGCGAGCTGCGCGGGTTCCCGGCTGGTGGCGACGGAGGCCAACGGCACCCCGGCCTTCGCGCACTACAAGCCGAATCCGGACGGGCCTGGTTTCGTGCCGTGGGCGGTACAGGTCATCGACATCTCGGACGGCGCCATCACCGGGATGCACTGCTTCCTGGACACCCCGCGCTGGTTCCCGCTGTTCGGGCTGCCGGACCACCTGGACGCCGACGCGTGAGCGTGAGACGTCCCGTGGTGATCGGCTGGGCCCTGCTGGCGGTGGGCGGCTGGGCGGCGACGCTGTGGCTGGGCGAGCCGTCCGCCACGGCGGGGCCGGGCCCTGCCCCTGCCGCCGGGGTCCGGGACGACAACCCCGAGCCCGGACCGCAGCCGGAGAGCGGCCGGTGCGAGACGACGAGGGCGCCGTCGCCGAGCGCCATGCCGTGGCCGAAGGCCGAGGTGTACGACTCCACGGACATCCAGACGACGATAGTCGACTGCCTTTACGTCGTGTCCCGCGACGGTGCCACGGCCCGCTGAACACCCGTCACTCCGGAGCTGCCTCCAGATTGCCCACCACATCGGCCAGCCCGACCAGATCGAGCAGCGCCCCGAAACCGGCCGGGACGTTGCGCAGCCGCAGCTCGACGCCCCCGGCCCGGCGTGCGACGAGCCCCAGCCGGGCGACCGCCTCGACCAGGGCCAGATCCGGGTGCACGACACCGCCCACGTCGCAGTCCACCGCGGCGGCCTCCGGGGCGCCGCTCAGCAGCGCCTCCAGCCGCGCGCAGAGGCCCGGCACATCGGCGCGGGTGATCCGGCCGGCGAGGACGAGGGCGTTCGGGGTCATGGCATCCACACCAGGGAGACCGGCGGGATGCCCGAAACTCATCGGCGCCCTCGCATCTATGACTCAGCTGACAGGGAACACCCCGGTGTCCAGGTCCAGCTTGAACGGCTCGGGGAGCGTCAGCTTCCCGCCGTACTCGACCGCTTCCAGGACCCGGTAGGTGCCGTCGCTCGGCTCTCCGTACAGGGTCGCGGTCGGACGGCCGGTGTGCCAGGGATCGAGCAGCAGGAACAACTCGACACCGGCTCTCGCATATCCGCGCGCCTTGCCGATGCGGTCGTGGTTGGCATTGGCGGGTGAGGTGATCTCCACCACGAGCCGGACGTCTTCCGCCGGTACGCGATTACCCGGCCCGGACGCGACCGCGCGCGGCAGGACGACGAGATCGGGGATGTAAAGCCCTGCCCGTCCGGGCACGGAGACGCCGAGCGTCTGGTAGATCCCCCACTCCTCCGGGATGACGGCGTACAGCCTGCGCTGGAGCAGCTCCGCAGTGGTGTTGTGGTCCTTGGACGGCGGTGGCGACACGGTGACGATCCCCTCGATGATCTCCACCTTGCAGCCCTCGGGCGCGTCCGTCTCCTCCCAGATCCGGACGAGGTCGTCCCAGTCCTGGCCGTGGCCCGGCCCGGGATCGACAGTGAGTGCGCTCATGGCGGTCTCCTCTTATCGGTGCGTCACCGAGTCCAGCATGCCGAACGGGACCGGTGCAGGTCCACCGGTCCCGTTCACCCGAAAGGGAAATCCGCAGGTCAGGCGATACGTTCCCGCACCACCGGCGTGGCGGTGAAGGGCGTTCCGGCCGGCGCGATGTCGTACGAGCCGGGCAGGGCGTCGATCGCGTAGTCGAACTTCTCGGGGGTGTCCGTGTGCAGGGTCAGCAGCGGCTGTCCCTCGGTCACCGTGTCGCCCGGCTTGGCGTGCAGCTCGACGCCCGCGCCGGCCTGCACCGGGTCCTCCTTGCGTGCGCGCCCCGCGCCGAGGCGCCAGGCGGCGACGCCGATGTCGTACGCGTCGAGGCGCGTCAGCACGCCCGAGGACGGGGCGCTGATCACGTGCCGCTCGCGGGCGACGGGGAGTTCGGCGTCCGGGTCGCCGCCCTGGGCGGAGATCATGCGGCGCCAGACATCCATGGCGGAGCCGTCGGCGAGGGCCTTCTCGGGATCGGCGTCCTTGAGTCCGGCGGCGTCGAGCATCTCGCGGGCGAGCGCGAGGGTCAGGTCGATGACGTCCCGGGGGCCGCCGCCGGCGAGCACCTCGACGGACTCGCGCACCTCCAGGGCGTTGCCGGCGGTCAGGCCGAGCGGGGTCGCCATGTCGGTGAGCAGCGCCACCGTGCGTACGCCGCTGTCGGTGCCGAGGGCGACCATGGTGGAGGCCAGTTCGCGGGCGTCCTCGATCGTCTTCATGAAGGCGCCGGAACCGACCTTGACGTCCAGGACGAGCGCCCCGGTACCCTCGGCGATCTTCTTGGACATGATCGAGCTGGCGATCAGCGGGATCGCCTCGACGGTGCCGGTGACGTCGCGCAGTGCGTACAGCTTCTTGTCGGCGGGGGCGAGCCCGTCGCCGGCCGCGCAGATCACCGCGCCCGTGGTGTCCAGGACGTCCAGCATCTCGGCGTTGGAGAGGTGGGCGCGCCAGCCGGGGATGGACTCCAGCTTGTCGAGGGTGCCGCCGGTGTGGCCGAGGCCCCGGCCGCTGAGCTGCGGCACGGCCGCGCCGCAGGCGGCGACCAGCGGGGCGAGCGGCAGGGTGATCTTGTCGCCGACGCCGCCGGTGGAGTGCTTGTCGGTGGTGGGGCGGGAGAGCGCGCCGAAGTCCATCCGCTCGCCGGAGGCGATCATCGCGGCGGTCCAGCGGGCGATCTCGGTGCGGTTCATGCCGTTCAGCAGGATCGCCATGGCCAGTGCGGACATCTGCTCGTCGGCGACCTCGCCGCGGGTGTACGCGTCGACGACCCAGTCGATCTGCTCGGGGCTGAGCTCGCCTCGGTCCCGCTTCGTGCGGATGACAGAGATGACGTCCATGGGATGGGAGTCCTTCCGGCCGGATGGGTGCGCGAGAGTCCCGTTGACTCTACGCGCATAGAGAGGAAACGTTCCGCCGCCCCGTTCCCCCGGGCGGGCCGGGTGGGCCCGCCCGGGGAGAGGAACGGAACGGCGGCGGGGCACTACCCCAGGTGCTGGGGCCCGAAGGCCTGCGGCAGCATCTCGTCGAGCGTGCGGAAGCCGTCCGGCGTCTCCAGGACGAGCCCGGGCCCTCCGAACTCGTACAGCAGCTGCCGGCACCGCCCGCACGGCACGAGCGCCGCGCCCGTGCCGTCCACGCAGGTGAAGTGGGTCAGCCGGCCGCCGCCCGTGGCGGCCAGCTGCGAGACCAGCCCGCACTCGGCGCACAGGCTGATGCCGTACGAGGCGTTCTCGACGTTGCATCCGGTGATCATGCGGCCGTCGTCGACGAGGGCCGCCACGCCGACCGGGTAGCCCGAGTACGGGGCGTACGCCCGGGACATCGCGTCCCGGGCGGCCTCGCGCAGGGCGTCCCAGTCGACGGGCGAGGGCGTCGTCACTTGCCCTCGCCCTTGCGGTACGGCACGCCGTCCGCCTTGGGCATGCGCAGCCGCTGTGCGGACAGGGCGAGCACCAGCAGCGTCGTGACGTACGGCGCGGCGTCCACGAACTGGCTCGGGACCTGGTCGGTGAGCGCGTACCAGGTGAACAGCACGCCGGAGATGACCGCCGAGATCAGCGCGCTGACGTACTTCTTCCGGTACAGCTGCCAGAACACGACGATCACCAGGAGGATCGCCAGGAGCAGCAGCATCGCGTGGACGTTCTCGGCGCCGCCGCGGAGCTTGAGGCTGTCGGTGAAGCCGAAGAGCCCCGCGCCCAGCGCCATGCCGCCGGGCATCCAGTTGCCGAAGATCATCGCGGCGAGACCGATGTAGCCCCGGCCGCCGGTCTGGCCCTCCTGGTAGATGCTGGTGGCGACGATGGCCAGGAAGGCGCCGCCGAGTCCCGCCAGGCCGCCCGAGATCGTCACGGCGATGTACTTGTACTTGTAGACGTTCACGCCGAGCGTCTCGGCCGCCACCGGGCTCTCACCGCAGGAGCGGAGCCGCAGACCGAAGGCCGTGCGCCACAGCACGAACCAGGTGACGGGGATGAGCAGCAGGGCGACGACGGTGAGCAGCGACAGTCCGGTGACCAGGCCGCCGACGATTCCGGCGAGGTCGGAGACGAAGAACCAGTGGTGTTGTTGCAGGTCCTGCATCCAGTCCGAAAGTCCTGGCACCGTGATCTTGTCGATCTCCTCCAGGCGTGGCGACTGCTTGGAGGATCCGCCGGGCTCGTCGGCGAAGGTGAAGTTGGAGAGGTAGCGGGTGACACCGACGGCGAGGATGTTGATGGCCACACCGGAGACGATGTGGTTCACGCCGAAGGTGACGGTGATGACCGCGTGGAGCAGTCCGCCGAGCGCGCCACCGATGATGCCGAAGAGGACGCCCATCCACGGGCCCCACTGGAAACCGGCCCAGGCGCCGAACCACGTGCCGAGGATCATCATGCCCTCGAGGCCGATGTTGACGACACCGGCCCGCTCGGCCCAGAGTCCGCCGAGACCGGCCAGCCCGATCGGGACGGCGAGTTCGAGGGCGCCGCTCACCTGGCCCACGGAGGTCACGTCGTTCGCACCGCTGATGAGGCGCACCAGCGAGACGAGGGCGAGCGCACAGGCGATGATCAGGAGGACGACCGGCAGGGACAGCTTGCGCCGCCCGCCGCCCTTCGGGGCGGCGACGCGTGCGGCGGAGACTTTGCTGGTGCTCACAGGGCCGCCTCCTTCTCTGTGGTGAGGGCGTGGCCGGCGGCGAGTTCCTCGCCGACCTTCTGCTGCTGGCGCCGGGTCCCGTAACGCCGGACCAGCTCGTAGCTGACGACGACGGAGATCACGATCAGGCCCTGCATGATCGTGGCGATCTCCTTCTCGAAACCGAACTGGTCGAGAGGGGACGACGCCTTGTCCAGGAAGGCGACCAGCAGTGCGCTCAGCGCGATGCCCACCGGGTGGTTGCGGCCGAGCAGGGCGATGGTGATGCCGGTGAAGCCGAGGCCCACGGGGAAGTCGAGGCTGTAGGTGTGGGTGTCTCCCAGCAGCGTCGGCATCCCGACGAGACCCGCGATCGCACCGGAGATCAGCATCGAGGTCAGGATCATCTTCTTGGCGTCCACACCGGAGGCCTGGGCTGCGCTCTCGCTGGCGCCGGTGGCGCGCAGGTCGAAACCGAACCGGGTGCGGTTCAGGACGAACCAGTAGACGAGGCCGCAGCCCGCCGCGACGAAGGTGAATCCGTAGATCTCACCGGCGTCGGGGCTCAGGGGCAGGCCGGGGAACCAGCCCGACTCCGGGATGTCGCCCGTCGTCAGGTTGTTGGAGCCCGTCGCCTGGTCGCCGAAGTTCTTCGGCAGGATCAGCCAGGCGATCAGCGAGGTCGAGATGGAGTTGAGCATGATCGTCGAGACGACCTCGCTCACGCCGCGCGTGGTCTTGAGGATGCCGGCGACGCCTGACCAGAAGGCGCCCACGAGCATCGCCACGACGACGATCAGCGCGATCTGGAGCGGCCCGGGGAGACTGACGCCGGCGCCGACGAGAGCGGCCACCATCGCCGCGAGGCGGTACTGGCCGTCGACGCCGATGTTGAAGAGGTTCATGCGGAAGCCGACCGCGACCGCGAGTGCGGCGAGGTAGTACGTCCCGGCCTGGTTGATGATCAGGACCTGTACGTCGCTGTACGACACCTGCTCGAACAGCAGCCGGTACAGCTCGAAGGGATCGCGGTTGGACACGAGCAGCACCAGGGTGCTGAGCGCGAAGGCCACGACCAGGGCGAGCGCCGGGCCGGCGAAGCCCAGGATCAGCCGGTCCTTGTCGAATTTCCTCATCAGGCCTCGTCCTCCGGTGCTGCTTCGAGGTGACCGGAGGCGGCACCGGTCATGGCCGAGCCCAGTTCCTCGGGTGTGATGGTGGCGGGGTCGGCGTCAGCGACCAGCTCTCCGCGGAACATGACGCGCAGGGTGTCGGAGAGCCCGATGAGCTCGTCCAGGTCCGCCGAGATCAGCAGGACGGCCAGCCCGTCGCGGCGCGCCTCGCGGATCTGGTCCCAGATCTGCGCCTGCGCGCCGACGTCCACCCCACGGGTGGGGTGGGCGGCGATCAGGAGTTTCGGGTTGTGGCTCATCTCGCGGCCGACGATCAGCTTCTGCTGGTTTCCGCCGGAGAGTGAGCCCGCCGTGACCTCGATGCCCGGCGTGCGGACGTCGTAGTCACGCACGATCCGCTCGGTGTCGGCGCGTGCCGCCTTCGGGTCCAGCAGCCAGCCCTTGCTGTTGGGCTTCTCCGTGACGTGGCCGAGGATGCGGTTCTCCCACAGCGAGGACTCCAGCAGGACCCCGTGGCGGTGGCGGTCCTCGGGGATGTAGCCGATGCCGCTCTCACGCCTCTTGCGTGTGGGGGTCCGCGAGATGTCGTCGGTGTCCAGCGTGATGGTTCCGCCGTCCGGGCTCCGCATGCCGACGAGCGTCTCGATCAGCTCGGTCTGCCCGTTCCCCTCGACGCCCGCGATGCCCAGGACCTCGCCCTTGTGGATCGTGAAGCCCACATCGGACAGGACGTCACGCACGGCCCCGTCCGGGTCCGTCACGCTGAGGGTGAGCCCTTCGACGCGAAGCATCGGCACGTCCGTCACGGTGGACTCGCGGGTCTCCGGCGAGGGGAGTTCACTGCCGACCATCAGCTCGGCGAGCTGCTTGGTGGTGGTGTTCTCGGGGTCGGCGGTGCCCACGGTGGTACCGCGCCGGATCACCGTGATCTCGTCGGCGACGGAGAGGACCTCTCCGAGCTTGTGCGAGATGAAGATGACGGTGAGGCCCTCGGCCTTGAGCTCGCGGAGGTTCGCGAAGAGCGCGTCGACCTCCTGCGGGACCAGCACGGCGGTCGGCTCGTCAAGGATGAGGATGCGGGCGCCGCGGTAGAGGACCTTGAGGATCTCCACCCGCTGACGGTCGGCGACGCCGAGGTCCTCGACGAGTGCGTCGGGCCTGACCCCCAGACCGTAGGCGTCGGAGATCTCCTTGATCTTCTTGCGCGCGGCGGAGCCGATACCGTGCAGCTTCTCGCCGCCCAGGACGACGTTCTCCAGCACGGTGAAGTTGTCGGCGAGCATGAAGTGCTGGTGGACCATGCCGATTCCGCGCGCGATGGCGTCACCGGGGTTGCCGAACGTGACCTGCTCGCCGTCCACCGCGATGGTCCCCTCGTCCGGCTTCTGCATGCCGTAGAGGATCTTCATCAGAGTGGACTTTCCGGCGCCGTTCTCACCGACGAGGGCGTGGACCGTTCCCTTGCGTACGGTGATGCCGATGTCGTGGTTGGCGACGACGCCGGGGAAGCGCTTGGTGATGCCGTGCAGTTCTACGGCGGGGGGACTGCTGGACGCGTTGATGACGCACTCTCCTTGGCCGGACAGGAGCGGGAGCACTGGGCAGGGGGCGGGGTGAAGTTATCGCGCCTGAGGGCTGTCTACACGCGTAGTGCTGCCGAATCGTGAAGCGTAGGCACACGGCACGGTCCGAACACCGGGTTCCGGATCTGTGCGAGCAGGTTACTGCGGGGCACAACTTCTTCGATGAGCACCCCAGGGGCCCGGAGCGGCGACGGCGCGCGCTCCGGGCCCACGGGAAACCAGCGTGACGACCGGAATCGTTACGGGGTGGTCTTGACGGTGATCTTGCCGTCGATGATTTCCTTCTTCGCCTTGTCCACGGCGGCGATGACATCGGTCATCTTGGTGAAGGCCGGGTTGGACATGGCCAGGCCGACGCCGTCCTTGTCGAGGCCGTAACGGACCTCACCGGACTGCGGCTTGCCGTCCTGGACGGACTTGATCAGGTTGAAGACGGAGTCCTCGACGTCCTTGGTGACCGAGGTCAGGATCGACTCCCTGTAGTCGGCCAGACCCGCCTGCTTGTACTGGTCGGAGTCGACGCCGATGTTCCACTTGCCGGCCTTGGAGACGGCCTCGATGGCACCGGAACCGGCCAGACCGGCCGCCGAGTAGACCACGTCGGCGCCCTTGTCGAGCTGGCCCTGGGCGGCGGCCTTGCCGAGGTCGGGCTTGGAGAAGCCGTCGAAGTTCGGCGGCTGCGTCAGGTACTGCGGGACGACCTTGACCGAGGGGTCGGTCTCCTTGACGCCCTGCTCGAAGCCCGCCTGGAACTTCTTGATCAGCGGGGTCTCGACACCACCGATGAAGCCGACCGTCTTGGTCTTGGTGACCTTGGCGGCCGCGACACCCGCGAGGTAGGAGCCCTGCTCCTCGTTGAAGACGATGTTGGCGATGTTGTCGCCCGTCACGGAGGCGTCGTCGATGATGCCGAAGGTGATCTTCGGGAACTTCGGTGCGACCTTCTTGATGGCGGGGGCGTAGGCGAAGCCGACGCCGATCACCGGGTTGTTGCCGGCGCGGGCCAGTGCGGTGAGGCGCTGCACCTTGTCGGCGTCCGCTTCACCGTCCGACGGCTCGGCCTCGGTGCCCTTGACGCCGAGGTCCTTCTCGGCACGGGCCAGACCCGCGTAGGCGGCGTCGTTGAACGACTGGTCGCCGCGGCCACCGATGTCGTAGGCGATGGCTGTCTTGTCGGACTTGGAGTCGGAACTGCTGCTCGACGAGGACGACTCGCCACACGCCGTGACGCTCAGCGCTAGTGCCGCGGACATGACGCCCACGGTGGCAATCCTGGTGATCCGGCGCAAGGGAAGGCTCCTTCAAACCTGACCGAAGCGCCTCTTCCGGCGCTGGTTTCGCCGCGATCGTAACGCGCGTAGATGTCAGATAAGGACCCCTACGGCAGCCGTTATCGGATCGTCGCGAACAGGAGGTGTCCTGTCCGGTTACGAGCCGTTACCAGCAGGGAACGCGCTGGCAGCGGTCTCCGGGCGGCCCACCGTCAGGCGTCCAGCAGCGCGGCGGCGGTGAACAGCTCCACGCCGACCGTGATCGCCTCCTCGTCCACGTCGAAATCGCCTCGGTGCAGGTCCAGGCCACGTGTGTCGCCCGGTGTCCGTACGCCGAGCCTCGCCATGGCGCCGGGGATCTTCTCCAGGTACCAGGAGAAGTCCTCGCCGCCCAGGCTCTGCTCGGTGTCCTCGATCGCATACGATCCCCGGCGGATGGCCATCGCGGCGTCGAGAAGACCGATCGTCTCGGCCCCGTTCACCACGGGCGGCACACCGCGGACGTAGTCGATCACCGTCTTGGCCCGGTACATTCCGGCCACCTCGTCGATCGCCGTGTGCACCAGGTCGGGTGCCTGGCGCCAGCTCTCCAGATCGAGGCAGCGGACCGTCCCGGACAGCTCGGCGTGCTGCGGGATGACGTTGGGCGCATGGCCGGTCTGTAGCCGGCCCCAGGTGACCACCAGGCCGGCGCGCGCGTCGACACGCCGGGCGAGCAGCGCGGGCACGTCGGTGGCCACCCGGGCCGCGGCGGTGACCAGGTCGGTGGTGAGGTGCGGCCGGGCGGTGTGTCCGCCGGGGCCGTCGAGGGAGACCTCCAGGCGGTCGCAGGCGGAGGTGATCGGCCCGATCCGGAGCCCGATCCTGCCGACGTCCACCTTCGGGTCGCAGTGCACCCCGATGATCCGCCCCACCCCTTCCAGCAACCCGGCCGCCACCACGTCGGAGGCGCCGCCGGGCAGCACCTCCTCGGCGGGCTGGAACAGCAGCCGCACCGGGCGGGGCAGCAGCCCCTGCCGGTCGAGGTCGCTCAGCACGAGCCCCGCCCCCAGGACGCAGCTCGTGTGGACGTCGTGCCCGCAGGCGTGCGCCCGGTCGGGCACGGTCGACCGGTAGGAGACGCCCGCCTTGGTGTCCGGGATCGGCAGCGCGTCGATGTCACCGCGCAGCGCCAGCATCGGCGTCACGCCGTCCCACTCCCCCACGTCACACACGAGCCCAGTGCCACCGGGCAGCACCTGCGGCTCCAGACCGGCCTTCTCGAGCCTGGCCTTGATCGCCGCGGTCGTACGGAACTCCTGGTTGCCGAGCTCCGGGTGCATGTGCAGATCACGGCGGAAGGCGATGAGCTCGGCACGCAGGTCGTCGGGCAGGGCGCCGGGCAGGACGGCCTCGGCGTGGGGCGCACGGGACTTCAACTGGTTCACCCAGTCAAGGGTAGGCCCCAGGCACCCGCAACTGGCCACAGATCAACAAAAGTTCAGCCGCTCAGCGGAGCAGAAAGTGGTGTTGCGACGTGTGGGGAGGGGTTGCGGTGGGTATGCTCCTCCGTTCGCCGCACCGCCGTGAGCCGTGCCAGGCCGCCGCTATTCCTCCCCGAGGATGCCGTTGACCGGCTGCGGCCTGCCCGCCTTCCGCCCAGCGGCGGACAGCCTTCCCCAGGTCGCGGCAACAGCATCGTCACCGGGCAGGACGGGGATGTCTGAGAGCCAGTCGGCGAGTTCCTGGCGACGAAGGTTGCCCCAGTCACGAATCTCGGTCCACTGCGTCAGCTCGCCGAAGGTGACAGCCGAAGGTGACAAAGGTGATCAGCGGCTTACGGCCGATCAACCGGGTGGCCAGCGGACCGACAAGGCGGCCCTTGTGCGTGAGGGAGGCTACATCTGTATCGAGAACGACTGGCTGCATATCGGGGGCTCAGGCGACGTCGCGTTGACGCTCGGCGTAGGTGAAGGCGAGAAATTCCTCCAGCTCCTCGTCGGACTCGAAGGTGTCAGCCCTCAGGTCCTCAAGGGATGCGATCGGCGGAGTCCCTTTCGCGGCCAGTAGCTCCTCGACCGTCAGCCTCGGCCTGAGAGGAGGCTGAACAGGATGCTGCTCTTCTACCGCGCCCATGATGTGAACCTCCGTCGCCGACCTGGCCATCGCCTGCACGCCCCAGGATACGGGGCTGCGTCCTCCACAGGATGAGCTTTGCCCCGCATTGCCGCTTCCCCCGTCATGGCAGCCTGAGCAACTCGCGCAGGGTGCCCACGTACGCCGCGACATCGCGCTCGGCGGGCGGCTCGGCGGCGGTCGTGGTGTCGGTTCCAGCCTGGTCAGGGGCGCGGCAGGAGCGGCAGAGACCGTCGGGGAGCGCTTCGGGGCGGCCCGGTGCGCCGCACTCCGTGCACTCGACCATGGGGCGGCGCTCGGGCATGCCGGGCGCGTCCGGGGCGGGGGCGGCGGGCAGCAGGGGCGGGAGCTTGTCGCGGAGTCGCCGCCTGAGGAACCCGACCGGTGAGTCGACGGCCGGCGGGAGCCCTGCCGTAAGCGCCTGGACCAGGTACTCGGTGTTCACGCCCCGCGCGAGCCAGGCGGCGGCTGCCTCCTCCAGTGCGGCGCAGTCGGCGGCGGAGAGGGCGAGGCGGGCATCGGCCCGGCCGAGCTGGGCCAGCGCGAGGTAGGCGGGCGAGGGGGCGGCCGTGGGGGTCTCCGGCGTGAGTGCGGGTTCCGGTTCGGGCTCCTGGGCTCGCTGCTGCGGTACGGCGGGGACTGCCGGGGTGACCGGGGCTGCTGGTGCGCCCCCGAGGAACGCGGCCCACCACTCGTTGTCGTGGGCGGTACGGGACCAGTAGGTGCGGGTGATCCAGCGGATCTGGCCGCCGCCGGCGTCTGCGGGGCACCGTACGTGGCGCAGGTGCCCGGCCACTCCCAGGGCCCTCAGTGCGCTGCCGACCGCCATCTGCCCGTACAGCGGCAGGGACTTGGCGAGGGGCTTGATGTCCATCGCCGCACCGTCGGGCAGGTGGTCGACGTATCCGGCGACATACCGCTCGCGCTCCGGCAGCAGGGCGAAGTCATCGGGCCGGGGCGGACGTTGATCCGGCGTGGAGCGCTTGCCGTAGCCCGGGTTGGCCTTCGCGTACGGGCGGGAGGGGGGTGCGGGGGCGCGCAGGGCGGAGTTACTGTGCTGGGTAGCCACGAGATCGCTCTTTTCGATCTTGGGGTGAGACCCCGGCACGGTGCTACTAACACCAGGTCGGGGTCGTTCAGTTGTGGGCACCGTAAGCAGTCGCGACGCTGCGCCGCAAGCTGGTCACGATTAGTCATACTTGCTGGCCGTTACGGGTCCGGGAGGGTGGGGAGGTTCTTCCCCACCCTTCTTTTTCCTACCGGTTGACTACACGTCTCGGGTCCCGGCCCTCGAAGCCCGGCCCCCGGATCCCGAAGCTCAAGCGTCGGGCCCGCGCTCGTCTACGCACCCCCGAACGAGTGAACCGCCCGGACCCGACGCTCGGGGCCCGAGACTCGGGGGTCGAGCGCCGGGTCCGGCGTGCTCAGGACAGCTCGGTCAGCCTCACGGTGCACAAGCCACCGCGTGCGGCCTTCACGTCCGTCACCTTCAGCTGTGCCCGGCGAGTCGGATCAGGCAGAGATTCCGTCAGGCCGGGGCGGATTCGCGTCCAGGCAGCAGCGGACGAAGTCCTGGACGACGGGCTCGGTGTCGTCGGCGGGAGCCCAGGCGATGCCGACCCGGCTGGGGCTGACGCCGGTGACGGGCCGGTAGGTGATGCCGGGGCGGGCGTAGTAGCGGGCTGAGGATTCGGGGGTGAGAGCGATGCCGTAGCCGTTGGCGATCGCACTGAGCCAGTCGTCGGGCTGTTCGGTGACAGCGCCGATACGGACCGGGCGGCCCTCTCGTTCGTCGGCGGCCAGCCAGTACCTCTGCCACGAACCTGTTTCAGGTGGGGCCGCCACGAACGGCTCCTCCCACAGATCCCGGAAGGGGATCTCGTCACGCGTGGCGAGCGGGTGGGCCGTGGGGAGCGCGATCCAGCGGGGCTCGGTGAACAGCACCTCCACCCGCAGAGCGTCCTGGCCGGGGAAGGGCAGCCGCAGCAGAGCGGCGTCGACGTCTCCGGCGGCGAGTCCGGCGGTCGGATTCGACCACGCGGCCTGCCGCATGTCGGCCCTCCAGCCCGGCCGGCGGCCGGCGAACATCTCGATGATCTGCTGGGTGGCTTCGTTGGCGGCGCTGGCCACGAATCCGACCCGCAGCACACGGGCTGCCCGGCGGGCCACGCTCTTCGTCTCCCGCAGCGCACCGTCCCAGGAGTCCAGCAGGACGGGGACCCGTGCCACCAGTGCCTGGCCCGGTTCGGTGAGGGCCATACCCGCCCGGGAGCGTACGAACAACGGCACCCCGAGCTGGGTCTCCAGCCGCTTGATCTGTTTGGTCAGCGCCGGCTGGGAGACGAACAGCCGTTCCGCGGCCCTGGTGAGGCTCCCCTCCTCCGCCACGGCGACGAAGTAACGCAACAACCGGGTGTCGACATCCATGCCATGAGGTTATAGACGCAGGTATTGGACGCGTGCCCGAAACTCCCTGAGAGTCGGTACAGCACAGGAGCGGCCAGGAGCGGCCGCAGGAGCGGCTGCCCGCCGAGCCGCGAGACGAGGGAGATGCCATGCCTGTCCGGACGATTCCCGAACGGCGCCCGTGATGCACGTCCTCTACGTGGTCGTCACCGTCATCACGATCGCGGCCAATGCCGGGATCGCCGTCGCGGACTTCGCGAAGGCCGCGTTCGTCCTTGCCAACTCGGCCGAAGTGGGCACCCCGCCGTCCTGGATCCCCACGCTCGCCGCGCTGAAGGCCTGCGGGGCTGTCGGGCTCACCCTCGGGCTTCTGGGCGTTCGGTTCATCGGCATCGCCGCCGCGATCGGACTCGTCCTCTTCTTCGGCGCCACCATGGGCGCCCATGTCCGGGCCCGGGTGTTTCACAACATCGCCTTCCCCGGGGCCTACCTTGCGCTGTCCGTCGCTTCTCTAGGACTCGTCGTCGCCCAATGAGGTCGTCGGGCACCCTCAACACTCAAGGATTTGACTAATCGCTTTCTTGAGTATGATGCGGCGAGCAGAGGGAAAGAGGTTGCCTCCATGGCCTTGCGACACGCGGTGCTGGCGGCGCTGCTGGACGGCGAGTACAGCGGATACCAGCTGGCGAAGGCGTTCGACATCGGCGTCGCGAACTTCTGGCACGCCCTGCCGCAGCAGCTGTACACCGAGCTGACGAAGCTGGAGAAGGAAGGGCTGATCGCGGGCCGGCAGGTGGTCCAGGAGACCCGGCCCAACAAACGCCTGTTCCAGGTCACCGACGCCGGCCGCACCGAGCTGGAGGACTTCGCCGCAACCGTGTCGAAGCCCTCGTCCATCCGCGACGATCTGCTCGTCAAGGTCCAGGTCGCCGACCGCGTCGGCACGGAGTCGGTGATCGAACAGCTCGAGGACCGGGCGTCCGCGGCCGAGGGCAAGATCGAGCTTCTCGGCAAGCTCCTGCGGCAGCTCCGCGGTGACGCGGACGAGGAGGAGTTCCTCCTCCGAGGCGAGCGGATCGGACCGTATCTGACCTGCCTGCGGGGCCTGTCCTTCGAGCGGGAGCACCGGGACTGGTGCCTGCGGATCGCAGCCGTCCTCAAGGAAAGGCAGTCGACCCATGCCGAACGGTGAATACGTGCGCTACGTCGCGCTGGGCGACAGCCAGACCGAAGGTGTCGGCGACGGGGACGACACCATCGGCCTGCGCGGCTGGGCCGACCGGTTCGCCGAGCACCTCGCAGCCGTCAGCCCCGGGCTCCAGTACGCGAATCTCGCCGTGCGGGGCCGTGTCGCGGGCCAGGTCCGCGCCGAGCAGCTGGGGCCCGCCCTGGCCATGCGGCCCGACCTGGCCAGCGTCGTCGCCGGGGTCAACGACGTGCTCCGGCCCCGGTTCGACGCCGCGGAGGTGGTCGGACACCTGGAGGAGATGTTCGCCGAACTCACCGCTGCCGGGGCCCGGGTGGTCACGATGACCTTTCCCGACATAGGGAAGATCGCGCCCATTGCCCGGCCGGTCAGGGGCCGCGTGTTCGACCTCAATGCCCGCATACGCGCCGCGGCCGCCCGTCAGGGGGTCGCGGTCGCCGAGATCGACCGGCATCCCGTCGCCGCCGATCCCCGTCTGTGGAGTACGGACCGGCTCCACACCAGCCCCCTCGGCCACGCGCGGATCGCCGCCGCCGCCGCCCAGGCCATCCATCTGCCCGGAAGCGACGACGCCTGGACGCGCCCCCTGCCGGCACAGCAGCTTCCTTCGCGCCTGCAAGCCACAGGCGCCGAACTGCGCTGGGCCGCAGGCTTCCTGGGCCCCTGGCTCGGGCGCCGGCTGCGCGGCCGGTCCTCCGGCGACGACCGCACCGCGAAACGCCCCCGGCTCCAGCCCCTGGGCGCTACGCCCGGCTCCCCCGCCGACACCGAGGCCGGTTCAGTCGTCTGACCGGGCCGGCCGCCTGGTGAAGCGCCGTAGTCCTCTGCGGGTGGGCTTGAGGGGTTTGTCCTCGGGGGCGGCCGGGCCCTGAGCCGCTGTCAGAGCCGCCGCGGGGGCGGGGACCGGCCCGCGCACGTACTGGCTGCCCCGTTCGATCCGGGTCCGGACGGCCTGGGCCATGGCGTGGTGGGACGGTTCCCGCAACAGGCCCTCGGCGGACAACCGCTCCCACATGTGCAGCAGTTCCTTCCCCCGGGTCGCTATCTGGCCCTCGTCCCGCAGGCGTTGCCACGCCGCGGTGGCACGGGCCACCTCGGGCACGGAGCGGCTCAGGTCGATGCGGCAGCGGATGCGCGCGACGGTCAGCGCGAGGACGGTGGAGGCCATGTAGTCGCCGCGGAGATAGGCGATGTACGCCTCGATCGCCCTGGCCTCCAGCGAGAGTTCGTCCTCCGCGCCCCGGCGCAGCGTCAGGTGCTCCCGCAGTGCGCCGGCGAGGACGAACGCGGCGTGCAGCTCCTCGCGCCGAGCGTGCTGAATGATCCGCTCGACGCGGGCGAGCGGAGGAAAGGCCTCCTCCTCCGCGGTGGTTCGCTCAGGCCCGGGCGGCAGGTCCTCCTCCTCGGCTATGGTCCGGCTGGATCCGTCGGGGTACACCCGGATCCTCGCCACCTGCCGCACGCTGCGGTCGATGACGGTCGCCGCCACCGGAGCCCCCAGGGTGCGGGCGAACATGGCCACGGCGTCGAGGATCGCCTCGTTGGGCGGGCGCGTGCCACCCATCTCCAGCAGATGGCCGTTGACCACCGTCGAACCGTCCTCGGCCACGTACGCGTCGAGTCGGATCAGCGGTGGTGCGCCGATCGCGGGCAGGTTCCCCTCGTCACGGGAGGTCAGCGAGTGGGGCATCCGATCGGACTCCAGGTCGGTCACGGCGTTCAGGGTATCGGGGCGACGCTCCCCGCCGTGCACGGAACCAGCAGCCGCCCTCAGCCGTCCGCCACCGCCGTGGCCCGCCAAGGGGCCAGTCGCTGCACGTCCTTGGCCGTCTCCGTGACTCCGCTCAGGAAGCCCTGGGCGCGCGGGGACGCCGTGTCCCGGAGCCACTCCGGCGCTATGTCGCACACCGCGACCCTCACACCCGTGCCGACCAGGGCCAGCGGGAGGGTGTGGACCACGGTGGACGGGAAGCTCAGCACGGTGTGGCCGATGGGTCCCCGGCGGGCGATGAGTTCCAGTGGAAGGTCGGGGCGGACTATCTCCAGGCCGGTGGCGGCTTCCAGGGCGTGGAGCTTGTCCGCGGACTCGCGGCGGTGTGCGAAGTAGCGGGTCGCGCCGTGGGCACGGGCCAGCGAGGAGACCGCCTCCTGGTACGGGACGGGGTCGACCACGCCCGTCTCCACGAGGGAGGTGCCGACCAGGTCGGCGCCCTTGGTGATGAGGGGCGGGCCGAAGCGCTCCCGGGTCCAGGCGAAGGTGTTCGCCGTGACCTCGATGCCGTCGGGGGCGTCCACCGGCATCGCGGTGAACACCTCGACCGTGCGGGTCGCCGACGGGGTGAAGCTGCGGCGGGCGGCGGTGGTGACCGGGGCCAGGAGCAGCTCGCGCGGGCCACCGCTCCCCCGCCGGTGCCAGCGCACCAGGCGTTCGCCGCGAGCCAGCTGGGCGACGAACTCCATGGTGGCGGTGCCGTCGTCCACGACCGTGATCCGACGGGCGCGGACCAGGGTGAGGAGGAGTTGCACGTACCGGGAGAAGGGGTCCCCGATGACGATGCGGTCGGCCTTGCGGATCAGGCCGGTCAGCGCCCGAAGGGCCTTCAGAGGCGCGCCGGTCTCCCCGCGCGCCTCCTGCCAGCGGACGGTGATGCCCTCGTCGCGGGCCAGCTCCGCCATCCTGCGCAGCTGTCCGCGCGACATCGGGTCGACCGGGGGGAGGACGACGACCGTGGTGTCGGGTCCTCCCCGCGTGTGGGTCCACTCCAGGACGTTCAGGAGCTGGACCGGGCTCTCGACGAAGGCGAGGTTCACCGGTCGGCCCGTCAGACCGCGACCGGCTCGGCGGCCGGCGCGTTCTCGTTGTCGGCGACGACGCCGGCGACCCGGCGGAGCTTCTTCATCGGGCCGAGCTCGGACTCGTACACCTTCTTGACTCCGTCACCGAGGGACGCCTCGATGGTGCGGATGTCACGGACGAGGCGCGTGAGGCCCTGCGGCTCGACGGAGGCGGCCTGGTCGGAGCCCCACATGGCGCGGTCCAGGGTGATGTGGCGCTCGACGAAGGCGGCGCCCAGTGCGACGGCCGCGAGGGTCGTCTGAAGGCCGGTCTCGTGGCCGCTGTAGCCGATCGGGACGTTCGGGAACTCCTGCTGCAGGGTGTTGATGACCCGCAGGTTGAGCTCCTCGGCCTTCGCCGGGTACGTCGAGGTGGCGTGGCAGAGCAGGATGTTGTCGCTGCCGAGGACCTCGACCGCGTGCCGGATCTGCTTCGGCGTCGACATGCCGGTGGAGAGGATGACGGTGCGGCCGGTGGCGCGCAGCGAGCGGAGGAGCTCGTCGTCCGTGAGCGAGGCGGAGGCGACCTTGTGCGCGGGGACGTCGAACTTCTCCAGGAAGGCGACGGCCTCGGTGTCCCACGGGGAGGCGAACCAGTCGATGCCGCGCTCGGCGCAGTGCTCGGCGATGGCGGTGTACTCGGCCTCGCCGAACTCGACGCGGTGGCGGTAGTCGATGTACGTCATCCGGCCCCAGGGGGTGTCGCGCTCGATGTCCCACTGGTCGCGCGGGGTGCAGATCTCCGGGGTGCGCTTCTGGAACTTGACCGCGTCGCAGCCGGCTTCGGCGGCCACGTCGATCAGCGCGATGGCGTTGTCGAGGTCGCCGTTGTGGTTGATGCCGATCTCGCCGGTGACGTAGACGGGGTGGCCGGGGCCGGCGGTCCGGGAGCCGAAGGTGCGCAGACGGGAGGTGTTGCTCATGGTGGTGCTTCCTTACTTGGTGGGGGCGTCGGTCGTCTCGTCGGAGACGGTGAGGGTGGGGCCCAGGAGCCAGGCCGCGATCTCGCGGATGGCGCCGGAGCCGCCGGGGTTGGTGGTCACGGCCCGCGCGGCGGCGCGTACCGAGTCATGGGCGCTCGCCACGGCGACGGGCCAGCCCGCCAGGCCGAAGCAGGCCAGGTCGTTGACGTCGTTGCCGACGTAGAGCACACGGTCGGGAGCGATGGACTGCTCCTCGCACCACTGCTTGAGCGCCAGGTCCTTGCGGTCGATGCCGTGCAGGACGGGGACCTGGAGTTTGCGGGCGCGGGCGGCGACGACCGGGTTCTGTTCCGTGGACAGGATCAGGAGCGGTACGCCGGCCCGGCGCAGGGCGGCGACACCGAGGCCGTCGCCGCGGTGCACGGAGACGATCTCGCGGCCCTCGGAGTCGATGAGGACGCGGTCGTCGGTCTGTGTGCCGTCGAAGTCGAGGACGACGGCGTCGATGTCCGCCCGGGTGGGGAACGGGGAGGGGTCCAGGAGCGGCGCGAGGGCGCGGGCGCGGGCCAGGTCGTGCGGGTCGTCGATCTCCAGGACCCGGGCGGGGTCGGTGGGCACGAGCGCCGTGTGGCCGAAGAAGCGGTGGCGGTGGGTGCGGAAGCCCTCGACGTCCATGGCGTACGCGGCGCCGGTCTCCAGGTGGTCCTGGGGCCGGTCCTGGCGGCGGGGGCGTACGGCCTTGTCGTGGTTGACGCCGTAGGTGTCGTCCTCGACCGCGCCGCCGTCGCGCCACACGAAGCCGTGGAAGGGCGCGACTGTGACAGCGGTGTCGGCGCCGTCGCGGCTGACCGCGGTGGCGACGCCGTCGATGTCCTCGCGGGTGATGAAGGGGCTCGTGCACTGGACCAGGAGCACCACATCGGCCTTCCGGCCCTGCCCCGTCGTCTCGTAGGTGTGCAGGGCGTGCAGGACGGCGTCCTCGCTGGTGGCCTTGTCGCCGGCGATGGCTGCGGGCCGCTGCACGCAGTGCAGCCGGGAGTCCTCCCCCAGTGCCTCCGCGGCGGCGCGGGCGGCGGCGGCGATGGCCGGGTCGTCGGTGGTGACGACGACGTCCGTGACCTCGGGCGAGGCGAGGCAGGCGCGGACGGCGCGGGCGACGAGCGGTACGCCGCCGACACGGGCGAGGTTCTTCGCGGGCACGCCCTTGGATCCGCCGCGGGCGGGGATCACTGCGAGGACGGTGGGGGCCGGGGTCATGGTTGCTCCTGAATCGGTGGTCACAGCTCGCCCATCCGCCGGATCACGGGGGCGACCCGCTGGACGCCGTGGCGGTAGGCGCCGCGCGCCGCGTTGCGTACGGTTTCCCGGACCGCGCCCCGGACCCGGCCCGTCTCCTTGGGGGTGACGGCGCCCGGCAGCGGGTGGCCGTCGGGGCCCAGGTGGTAGCGGGCGAGGATGCCGGGGAGGTATCCCGGCGCGGTGGCGGGCGTGTAGTAGGGGGCGAGGCGGGGAAGCGGCCCGGCGTCGAGCAGGGCCGCCACCCGGGCGCGGGCGGTGTCGTAGGCCGCCGCGTACGTTCCGTCGGCGGCGACGCCCTGGCCGGAGAGCCACTGCTCGTCGGGGACCGGGCGGAGACCGCCGTCGAGGTGGTCCCAGGACGTGATCAGTCCCGATCCGATGAAGTGGTGGTTGCCGAGGGCCTCGCGGACGCCGAGGTCGGAGAGGACGGCGGTCGGGATCCGCCGGTGCAGGGACTCCAGCGCGGCCGTCGAGGACACCGTCACCAGCAGGTCCGTGCGGTCCAGGACCTCGCCCATGTGGCCGTACACGAGGCGGAAGTTGGGCGGCAGGCCGCCGGGGATCCGCTCCGCGAGACGCTGATAGGGCAGCTCCTCGATGTGCGTGGTGTGCTCGCCCGGCTTGGAGCGCAGCTTCAGCAGCACCTCGCGGCCGGGGTGCAGCCTGGCGTGCTCGACGAGGCGGCGCAGCAGGTAGGTGCGGTCGGCTCGGGATGCCGGCACGGAGGGCTGGGCGGCGAACACGACGGTGTCGCGGCCCTCCTGCGGCTCGTGCGGCTCCCCGCCGAGGAAGGGCAGGGCCGCCTCGGTGACGGACGAGGCGTCGGCTCCGACCCCTTCGTACACCGCGCGGAAACGCTCCCCGTCGTGGCGGGAGTTGGCGAGGACGACGTCCGCGCCGTGGCGCAGCAGGAGGCCGTCGGCGAGCTTCTCGTAGACGACCCCGACATAGCCGGTGACGACGACGGGCCTGCGGGGCAGGTCCAGTGCGGCCAGACCGTGCAGCATGGCCTGGACGGCGCCGCCCACGAGGGCGAGGACGACGATGTCGGGGGCCTCGTCCCGCACCGTGTGCAGGAATTCGACGGCGGTCACCTCGCGCACCCGGCCGGCGTCGACGCCGACCTCGCCCACTTCGGCGAGCTGGCGGGGCGTCGGCGTGGCCCGGCCGCGCAACAGCAGCCCGCTGATCTCGACGGTCCGCTCCGGCGCACCGTTCTCCGGGGTGGCGGAGAGGCGGCGCGCGGTGAGCGCGCCCCATTTCCACCGGGTGTCGGAGTCGGCGAGCACGGCGATGCGGAGGGCCGCACGGTCGGCTGCTGGGGTGGCGGCGGGAGCAGCCGCGTCATCGGTACGAGGGGGCACGTCGTAAAAGCTAGGAAGCCATTTCGATCCGCGGCCCAACGTGGTGGCAACAGATGGTTAACAGCCGGTCGACGGTTGGGGATTCGCCCCTGTGGAGAGGCGAATCGGACCCGGAAAGGGGCTGGTTCACTTTCCTGACGCGCGCCGTTCACTTTCCGTACGGGCGTGAGTCAAGGCAAATGCCGGGGCCACCCTTAGCGTGATGCGGGTGGTCAAGCTCTCCGTCATCGTGCCGTTCTACAACGTCCAGGCATACGCGTCCGACACCCTCAGAAGCCTGCGGGCCAATAGCCGCGAGGATTTCGAGTTCATCCTTGTCGACGACTGCTCGACCGACGGGACAGCGGATCTGCTGCGCCGCGCCCAGGACGGCATCGAGGGGGTGGCCGTGCACAGACATGAGCACAACGCCGGTCTGGCCACCGCCCGCAACACCGGTCTGGACGCCGCCCGCGGCGAGTACATCGCCTTCCTGGACGGCGACGACTGGCTCGCCCCCGGCCACTACGCCCGTCTGCTCGACCGGACCGAGGCCCTGGGCTGCGCGTTCGTACGCACGGACCACGTCCAGGTCACCGGCACGTCCCGCACGGTGCGCCGCGTCCCGCACGGCCTGCGAGGCGTGGTCAGCGACCCCCGGAGCGCGATCCTGCCGGCCGGACGGACCACGTCGGTCGACTACGCGTTCGCCTGGGCGGGCCTCTACCACCGCAGCCTGCTGGACCGGGGGCTGCTCCATTTCACCGACGGGCTGCGCACCGCCGAGGACCGGCCGTGGATCTGGCGGCTGCACCGGGAGGCGGAATCCTTCGCGGTCCTGGGAACGCTGGGCCATTTCTACCGGCGGGGGGTCGCGTCGTCCCTCACCCAGATCGGCGACGAACGCCAGCTTGATTTCATCCGGGCGTACGACCAGGTACTGGCCGAGACCGCGGCGGACCGCGACGCGGACACCTTGATGCCGAAGGCCGTGCGAACCTACTGCGCCGTCATTTCCCACCATGTCGGGGCCGTCGAGAAATTCGAACCGCCTGTGGCACGCACCTTGAAATCACTCGCTTCGGCGGCGCTGAAAAGCATGCCCCGGCGCGTACTCGACGACGTCCTGGACTCCATGGACACCGAGCGGGCGACCGTGCTCCGCAAGCTGCGGCGCCGGTCCGCCATCACCCAGGGAGCGGCTGCCGCGTGACCGTCCAGATCTTCGTCGCCACCAGCTTCCACGGCACGGCCGTGCTCGCCGCGGCAATCGACTCGGGCTGCTTCGAGGGCTCCGAGAGCTCCCGCCGCCCGGACGGTCCCGGCCGCCGCGTCCTGCTGCTCTGCGACACCACCGCGATCCCCGAGGCCGCGCCCCCGATCGAGGCGACGCCCGGATTCGAGCGGCTGCGCACCCGTTTCGACGAGGTGCTCTCGTGGAACGACGCCGTCTTCCCTCTGCACCCCGGCGCCTGGGCCCCCAGGGCCGACGACGTACCCCTGTGGGAGCGTCATCTGCGGCGCGCGTGGGGCCTCGGCGACGAGGAGGCCGAGCTCGCGCTGGAGTCCCCCCACACCGCGCCCGCCCTGGCCGTCGCCCAGATCTTCACCGGCGGACCTGTGACCGTGTACGCGGACGGGCTGACCGGTTACGGCCCGACCGGGGGCAAGATCCCGCCGCTGATCGGCACCCGCGTCCGGCACGTGCTCCACCCGGACCTGCTCCCCGGCCTGGCACCACTGCTGCTGGGCGAGTTCGACGCCGTGCCCCGCCCGCTGCCCGCTGAGGCCCTGCGAGCGGTCTTCGGTGAACTGGCCGAGGACGCACCGGAGTCCGATGCTCCGCAGGGAGCCGCACTGCTGCTGCTCTCCAGGACCGGGACGCTTCCCGACGCCGAGGAGACGGAGCTCCACCTGCGGGTGATCCGCGGCACCGTCGCCCTCGGCCACACCCATCTCGTCCTCCAGCCGCACCCCGGCGAACCCGTCCCCTCCCTCCCGGCCCTGCGGGCGGAGGCGGCACGCCTCGGCGCCGAGCTGACCGTGGCGGACTCCGGCCTGCCCGGCGCCCCGGTCCCGGCCGAGGTCCTCTTCGAGCGGTTGCGCCCCGCACTCGTCGTGGGCACGTTCTCGACGGCGCTGCTCAGCGCGGCCGTGCACTACGGCCTGCCGGTGGCCAGGACCGGGACCGACACCCTCCTGGAGCGCCTCACCCCGTACGAGAACCCGGCGAGGATCCCCGTCACGATCGTCGATGCCCTGCTGCCCGACCTGGCCGAGCCCGCCGCCGTGGCGGACCGGTCACCACTCACCGAGGCGGCGGTGGCCGAGGCCCTCGGCGGCCTGCTGCCGGCGGTCGCCTTCGCCATGCAGCCACGCGTCCGCCCGGACCTCCGGCCGGCCGCCGAGCGCTATCTCTCCACCCGTCTGAACACCCGGACCTGGCGCTACTTCAAGCGCCGCCGGCTCGGTTCACTGGCCCTCCCCGGCGTCGTCCCCGCCCGCCTCGCCTTCGTACGCCGGAACGCCGCCGTGCGCCGGCTGGCGCGAAGGGCGCGGGCCCTGAAGCGGGGTGGCGGGCTCTGAGGCGGCAGGTCACACCTCGTACCGGCCGGATTCGACGAAACGGCGCAGGGCTTCCCGGGACCCGTCCTCCAGGACGGCGATCGCTGCCGCACGCAGGGCTTCGCTGCTGCCGGGGTCGGCCAGGACGGTGAAGACCGTCACGCGGTCGTCCGCCTCCTGGGCGTCCCAGCGTCCGGTCTCCAGGAAGGACCGCAGGGCTTCGGCCGTATCGGCTTCGAGCGCCTCGGCAGCGGCTTCGTAAACGGACCGGCCCGTGT
Source organism: Streptomyces sp. NPDC102441 (assembly GCF_044765585.1). Classification (NCBI taxonomy): domain Bacteria; kingdom Bacillati; phylum Actinomycetota; class Actinomycetes; order Kitasatosporales; family Streptomycetaceae; genus Streptomyces; species Streptomyces sp. NPDC102441. Next base: position 513,277 of record NZ_JBIWKH010000004.1, on the reverse strand, counting down.
CGGCGTCGGCCAGCACTCTGAAGACCTCCACGCGGAGGTCGGTCAGGGACATCGAGTCGTAGGGCGACTCCTGGCCGGACGAGGCGGACGCCGCCGTGGTGGTGGTGGTGGTGGTGGCGGGCGGGGACGCCGCGGCGGCGGCGAAGGACGGCGAGGCGAACAGCAGAGCGGAAGCCAGGGAGCCTGCGGTCACGGTCATCGCCAGTGCGTTGCGCGTCGGTCTCATGGATGTTCCCTATCGAGTCGAAAACGTCGGATGTCCCGGACGCCGAGAAGTCGGGCCGCGCCCTGTGGTACTCCCTGCACCCCCGGTGGATGGATCCTCGCCGGTGCGCGCCCCGGCTTCAGTGCCCGGCCCCGGCAGAGTTCGTCCCGCAACGCTGCCGAACCCCAACGGACCCGCACAGGGCGGTAGTCCGTCGCCTGCCCGTCTCAGCCCAGCAGCCGCGTCAGTCCCAGCCGGGTCCACAGCATGGCCGCGCCGAAGGAGAGGGCCGTCGTGGCGGCGGTGACCGCGACGACCAGGGCCGCCGCCACCGGCAGCGTGAGGTCGGCGTCGACCAGCACGTCGGTGAGGACGCCCAGCACCAGCACGTGGATCATGTACGCGCCGAACGACACGCCCGCCAGCCGGGTCAGCGCCGGGCGCAGCCGCTCCGGGACGCGCAGCCGGTGCAGGGAGAGCAGCACCCCGGCGCTGAACAGGGCCACCAGGATGCTCGCGTACGGGATCGCGTAGTGCACCTCGTGCTGGTACGCGATGATCGCGGCCAGGAGGGCCCCCGCAGGGAGCAGCCACCACAGGCTCCGCCTGCCGGACGTGCCGGCGGGCAGCGCGAGGACCAGGGCGCCCAGGACCGCGTAGATCAGCTGGTACGGAGCGAAGCTCCAGCCGAAGCGCGGCAGTTCCAGGTCCGTGACCTTCCCCAGGTCGCCGAAGAGGGTCGGAGCGGACCCCAGCACGAGGAGGACGACGCCGAGACCCCAGGGGCGCTTGCCTGACCTCACCAGGGCGGCGAAGGCCAGGAGCATGATCACGGGGATGTAGGCGTACAGATACCAGAGGTGGTAGGCCGGGCGCGCCGAGGCGAAGAGCGTGTCGAAGGCCAGCTCGCCGGCCGGTGCGTCGTTGGTGTCCCGCAGCCGGCCCCATGCCACGTAGAGCACCGTCCACACGGCGAGCGGCACCATGACGCGCACGACGCGCTGCCACAGCTGCCGGGCGTCCCTGACGGGGGCGCCGACGAGGACGACCCATCCGGCGATCGCGAAGAACAGCGGCACGGCGAAGCGGCCCGCCGAGTCCGCCGCCAGTCCCGCCCAGTAGGTCCCGGAGCCGTTCGCGGCCTCGCGGCCCGCCGTGCTCACGAAGGCGGAGCCCGTGTGGCAGAGGATCACGCCGACGGAGCAGAGCAGCCGGATCAGATCGATGTCGTACCGGTGCTCGCGGCGTGGACGGGGTTCGGGGGCGGGCTCCGGGGACTGCGCGGGGGCAGGCGAGCCGGTCCGGGAGACAGAGGAAGACATGGTCATCGAAGGCTACGAACGGGCGGCCACCGGGTGAACTCCGGTCAGGTGAACAGTCACTTCGTCCGGGTGTCCGGCAGGTGAAGGCCCGGTGCCGGCTCCCCGGCCCCGGGGCCGGGGGCACTCGGGCCCCCGGGGGACGCGTCCGGCAGCCCGAAGACGTCCCGGAGCTCGGCGAGGTTGGCGCGGGTGACCGACCACAGGTGCTCCTGCCTGCCGTGCACGTCGGCCACGGCGGCCGGGTGGTCGTCCAGTACGGCCGCCGCCCGCTCGGCGAGGCGCGCGCCCAGCGACCTGTCGTGGACGGACACACCCCAGTCGGGGCGGTCCATGTCGGCGAGGAAGTAGGCGAGTTTGGGGTGCGAGACCAGGCTGATGACGGGTGTACCACAGCCGAAGGGGATCATTCCCGCGTGCCCGCGCATACCGATCACCAGGCGCGTACGCCGGTAGAGCTCGCGGATGCGGTCGTTGGAGAACAGGTAGAGCGGCTCCACCGGGAGGGCGATGCCGTGTTCCCTGCGCAGGTCGTGGACGTACTTCTCGTCGGCCGGCATATGGGCCGCGTAGCGGACCTCGGCGCGCTCGCCGATGGCGCGTACGGCGGCGGCCGTCTCGGCCAGGAAGTGGCCGTAGTCATGGCCGAAGCGCAGACCGGCGCGGTCGTAGGCGCAGTTGACCAGCACGGTGTCCTCCCGGGGCGCGCCGTCGTCCAGGCCGGGGTCGAGGTGGCGGGCCACGGTCGTGGGGCAGGGCTGGTAGCGCACCCGGTCCCGCAGCTCCTCGGGCAGGAGTTCCCTGACCCGGTCCACCGAACCCTGGTTGCGCAGCCCGAAGAAGGCCGACTTCCCGACCAGGGCGCGCAGGCTCGCGGCGAAGCGCTCCCGGCGGTAGAGCTGGCCGTCGAAGACGTTGTAGCCGACCGCGAAGACGGCGAGCGGCGCGGTGATCCGGGCCAGGACGCCGTCGGGGATGTTCCACTGCCAGCCGCTGTTGCTGTTGGGCGCGGTGTCGGGGAGGAAGAGCCCGCCACCGCCGACGACGATGCCGCGCCGGGCGTTCAGCTCCTCCAGGCCGGCCTCGTCGACCAGCCGGTGCACGTGCCGCTCGTGCCAGCGGGCGGGGCCGGTGTCGGGACCGAAGCACATCCGGACGGCTTCGGGGAGCACCTTGTCGCCCGCGTTCTCCTGGCCGTCGGCGAACAGGGCGACATGGGCGAGCTGTTCGTCCGCAGGTCCCTCGGCCGGGGCTTCGGTGGAGCGCGTACGGACGTACCAGGCGTGGCAGTTGCCGTCGGTGGGGTCGGCGTCGAGCCCTTCCCTGGCGTACGCCGCCGCGTCCTCGGTCCGGCCCAGCAGCCAGGCGAGCCGGGCGAGCTGGCCGTAAGCGCGGGCGGCGAAGTCCGGTGACACGGTGGCCAGGAGGAGGTGGGCCTCGGCCTCCTCGTAGCGGGACAGGGCCATCAGGCTGATGCCCAGCGTCTCCTGGCAGCGCGGCAGGTCGGGCCGGTCCGCCACGGCGTCGGTCAGCAGGGCGACGGCCTCGTCGTAGCGCCCCTGCTGCCGGTGCACCTCCGCGACCTGGCGGACCAGGTCCACCGGCGCACGCCCCTCTTCGGGGAACGGCAGGGCGCAGTGCAGAAGCAGTTCCGGGTGCTTGGCGCCCGGCAGAGCGCAGTAGGCGGCGCGGAAGGCCTCGTCGTCCAGTTCGAAACGCTCACGCGCCTCGTGCGCCGGGGTGCCGGGGGCGGACGTTGCCTGCTGCGGCACCAGGTCCTCGCCGAAGTGCAGGACCACGGTGCTTTCGGGTACGGGGATGGCGTCGTACAGCCGGCCGGCCGGGAGGTCGTACGGGGAGCCGAGCGGTTCGAGGAGTCCCGCCTCCGTCAGCGCGCGGTCCACCGTGTCCTCGCCGCCTTCGGCCAGCGCGTCGAGCACGGCGGCCGTGACGTCCTGGCGCTGGATGACCAGCAGCCCGTCGTCCCGCACGGTCCTTACGCCGCCGGGGCCGGGCTGCGGCACGGCGGCCACTCCGGTGCGAAGGGCCAGCAGCGGCCGGAGGGAGCCGAGGACGACCATGCCGGGGCCGAGCGCGATGACGGTGTCGTAACCGGTCGCCCGGAAGACGTCGAGGCGGTTTTGAGCGGTGCGCGGGACGAGGCGCGGGTGCAGCCGCCGGGCGGCGTCGAACGCGGAGTCGGGCAGCCCGGGGTGCAGGAGGAGGAAGTCCTCGCAGACGGCCGGGTCCGCCAGGGCGAGGCTGCGCAGCAGCACCAGGAGACCGGGCATCCGGTCCTCGTCGGCGTAGGCGGCGAAGGCGATCCGCCGCTTGCCGGTGACAGCGCGCCGGTCGTCGGCGCGCCGGTCGTCGGCGTCGGGCGTGGACACGGGTGAGGCGGGGCCGGTCCGTCTTTCGTGCGTGGGCTCGGCGGAGCTGTTCATCGGAGTGCGGTCCTCATCTCGGTGTCGTCCTCGTGGGTCGCGCGGGCCGTGACCCACTCACGCTCGCGCGGCAGCAGCTGCCCCGGAAGCCCGAAGCCGATGAGGTCCAGGCGGTCGGGCGCGTCCAGGAAGTCCAGGAGGCGGAGCACGGTGAACGCGGTGGTGGTCCGGGTCCCCCAGCCGTCCTCGCCGAGGAGTGCCGGATCGTCCAGGGGACGCCGCAGCGAGGCGTCACCGATGTGGTCCTGCGCGCCGGCGGCCAGGCGGGCGCGCAGCGAGCGGCGCCACTGCGACAGCGGATCGCCGAAGACCAGCCGGGTGCCCGCCCGGCGGTCCCAGGCGGGGCCCGTCCACGGGGTGTCGCCCCGCAGCGTGACCGCGTGCAGGTCGGTGCGCGCGACGGCCGCCGGCAGGGCGTCGCAGCGCACCACCAGGTCGTACGAGTCGATCAGCCTGCCCAGGGAGCTGCCGGGATCGCGCTCCTCGTCGGCGATCCGGGCCACTCCGGCGACCAGGCAGACGGAGCGGCCGGTGAGCATGCGGCGCAGTGCGGTGACCCCGACCGGCTCCGCGCCGCCGAGCAGGGGGTCGGCCATCCTGTCCCGGTCCAGGAGCCGGCGGTAGGCGGCGTACCGCGCGGTGAGGCGGCGGACGGCCGGGTCGGCGGTGCCGCCGCCCCCGGCGGTCCGCCGGCGTACGACCTCGGCGAAGTCCTTACGCGCCTGCCCGGCCGGGACGTTGTGCAGCGCCCGCAGAGCGGCGCCGTCCTCGCCGGGGAGCAGCCCGGCGGCCTCCTCCAGACAGGCGCGGAGGTCCTTCAGGGTGGCGACACGACGCACGATGTCCTCGGCCGCCGCCGGGTTCCGCTGAAGCGTCAGGTGCTGTTCGTAGGCCTGCACCGCCTCGTCGCGGCGGCCCAGCGCGTCGAGTGCGCCGCCGCGCAGCCGCCACGCGCCCTTGGACCTGGGCCGCTCCCCGGTGGCCTCGACGGCGATGTCCAGGGCGAGGCGTGTCTCCGCCTCCCCGCCGGCCTCCAGGGCACGCTGCCCGGTGCGGAGCAGGGCGTCGAACAGGCCGTCGCCCCCATCGGTTCCGCAGGCCGTGGTGAGGCCCCCGATGGCGGCGACGAGCCGGGTCTGCGGGGCGTCGCTCATGGGACCGCTCGCGGCGAGGCCCGCGAGGTAGTCGCCGCAGAGGCGCAGGGCGGCCGTGGGTGCCGGCCGTGCCGGACCGCCCTGCCCGGTTCTCGCCCGCACTGCCTTGAGCAGCCCCGTGAAGGTCTGGCCCATGCTCGTTCCGCCGTTCTGTCATCAGTGGCCGGCCGGGGCGCGCGCGCCCGGGTCCGGGGTCAGAGGCCCAGGCTGCTGCGGGTGCGCCGTACGGTGCGGCGCAGCCGGATCGCCGCTCCTCGGGGGCCGCCGCCGGGCAGGGTGAGCTTCTGCAGGCGACGCCGCTTGAAGTAGTACTGCGTGCTGGTGTCGAGGTGGTCCCGCAGCCAGGACTCGGCCTCGGCGCGCAGCGTGGGGTGGAGCCCGGACTGCATGCAGTAGCCGACCGTCCTGACCAACGGCGCGAGGGTTTCCGGTGCCGTGGAGGGGAGTTCGGGCACGGGCTCACCGGCCTGCCCGTCCAGGTCGGGCACCAAGTGGTCGACGATCGTCAGCGGGATGCGGTTGCTGTTCTCGTACGGGGTGATGCGGTCCAGGACGAGACGGGTGCCGACCCGTGCCACCGGGATGCCGTAGTACGCGGCGGCGGTGAACATGGCGGTCGAGAAGCAGCCGACGACGAGCGTGGGCGCGCACCGTTCGTACAGGGTCTCGGCGAGCAGCGGGCTGTCCAGCGTCGTCAGCCGTACGCCGAGCGCGGCGGCCGCGTCGTCCAGTGCCCTGGAGTAGCGGGCCGGTGCGGTGGGGTGGGGCTTGAAGAGGACGGAGGTGTGGCCGGCCCGTGCCGCGCCACGCAGCATGCGCAGGTGCAGGTCCTCCTCCTCCTCGGCCGTGAGGATGTTGAGGGCCGCGAGATACTGACCCAGGAGTACGGCCGTGGGCGCCTCGGCCTCAACCTCCGCGAGCCGTCGGTCGCCGTCGGCCGCCCCGGCGATCTCGCCGAGGACCTTGCGGAAGGCGTCGTTCGGGACGAGTTCGGGCTCGACACCGGACTCGGCGAGGAGAAGCGGACGCAGTCCCGGTACGAGGTCCAGGTGGAGCACCCGCTGGATGCGGCAGGCGATGGAGCGCGGCACCTTGTTGCGGGTCGGGCCGTAACTCATCAGCCCGTCCGCGTAGACGTGCACGGCGCTCTCGGAGAAGATCGCGGCCAGTGCACGGGCCGGGTTGACCTGGATGGACTCGACCGCGAGGTCGACGGGGCTCTCGGGGCCGATGCCCCAGGCGAGGCGGAAGGCACGCTGCCAGAGCTCGGTCTCCTCGGCGCGCGGGCCCCAGCCGCTCGGATGGTGCGGGCTGATGGCGTCGTTCCAGTCGACGACGGAGTCGAAGCGGGCGGCGATGCCCCCGTAGCCCCGCATCTCCTCCAGCCGGAGGGCGGTCTCGGGGATCGCCGCGTTGTTGGAGACGAGCAGGACGCGGTGGCTGTCCTGCCCGGGTCCGAACTGGCCGGCGTCGAGTGCCGCCGCGAGTGTGGCCGCCCCGTACAGGGTCGACACCTGGAAGATCTGGGTGCGCGTGGGCATGGGTCAGGCGGCCTTCTGCTTGTCACGCAGGCGGTTGAGCAGGGTGCTGCGCCTGGTGTCCATCATCGTCAGGGTGTGGTCGAGCACCTGCTGCGGCATGCGGTGCAGCGCGGCTGCCGACTCCTGGCGCAGACGCCGGAACGTCGCGGATTCGTAGGCGTCGGACTTCTCGTTGTGGAAGGCGATCATCGCGCAGTAGGTGCGGACCGCCTTGGGAAGCAGCAGATCCGCGTCCGGGTCCTCGCGGATCTCGTCGATCAGCGTGTCGTAGGCGGGGAAGAAGTCCAGCTGGCGGGAGTCCTTGATCTGGGTCAGGGACGTGGTGACACCGCGCCGGTAGAAGATGCCGTACAGGTTGAGCGCCGCGTAGGTACGGGCCCTCAGGTGGAGCTGCCAGATCCACAGCCGGTCCTCGGCGGTGCGCAGCCGGGTGGTGAAACGGTGGCCGCCGTCCTCGAAGAGCCGGCGGTGGTAGACGCCCGCCCATACGAAGGGGTAGTCGACCATGGTCTCCCATTCGGGAGCCGCGATGCCGTCGCGCGGGTCCAGCACCGTGTTGCGGAGCCGGGCGGGTGCGCGCCGTACGACCCGGCTGGTCCCTGTGGCCTGGACATGGTCGGTGCGCGCGAAGTCGCAGTCCAGCTCGGCGGCGGCGTGCAGCAGCCGGCCCAGGTGGCCGGGAGCGTACCAGTCGTCGCCGTCCAGGAAGGTGACGAAGTCGCCCCGGGCGGCGTCGATGCCGCTGTTGCGGGCCGCCGCGATGCCGACGTTCGCCTCGTGGCGGATGACCTCGGCGTGCGGGAGTCTGTCGGCCCAGCGGTCGATGACGGCCGGTGTGTCGTCCGTGGAGCAGTCGTCGACCAGCAGGAACTCGATGTCGGGGCCCGCGTTACGGGCAAGACTGCCCAGCGTCGTGTCGGCGAACGGGCCGACATTGTGGAACGGGACGACAACGGACAGTTTCGGCACGCGGGCCCTCACCTTCGATCATGGTCCGCACACGCTAGTGACGCGGGTGAAGGAGCGGGTGTCGCCCGGCTCGACGAACGGTGAACTCTGGGCGTCGCCGAGGTGAACTCCACCGGGGCCGGCAGCGCTACGTGACGCCGTACCGCGCCTCGATGCCCGCGACGACGATCCACAGGCCGTCCTCGAAGCGTTCGTCGTAGTTGGCGAAGATCTCGGCCCCGGCCGCCGCCGCGAGCGGATAGCGCTCCAGGCGTCCGGCCCGCTCGTCGACGTCGTAACCCTCCCGGCGCTCGTCCGGCATGGGCTGGACGCCCTGCTCCTCGGTGACGAAGCCGAGTACGACATGTTCCGCCGCGCGGCGCCCACGGAGGCCGAGCCGTACGGAGAGCCCTGGATGATGCCGCAGTGGTGTACCCAGGAGATCCTCGTCGCCCGCCTGCGCGAGCTGGGCGGTGACGTCCTCTTCTCGTCCGCGCTCACGGACCTGTCGCAGGACGCCGACGGGGTCACGGCACGGCTCACCACCGGCGAGGTGCGCGCCTCCTACCTGGTCGCGGCGGACGGCGGGCGCTCCACGGTCCGGCGCGCGCTCTCCATCACGATGGAGGGGGAGACCGTGGACCCCTCCCCCACGCTGGTCGCCGACGTACGGATCGCGGAGGATGCCCTCGACCGGCTCAACTGGCACATCTTCCTGGGCGAGGCGGGCATGCTCACGCTCTGCCCGCTGCCCAGCACACCGGACTTCCAGCTGGTCGCCCAGTTCGAGGAAGGGGCGCCCGACACCACACCGGAGGGCGTACGGGCACTCGTCGCGGCCCGCACCCACCTCGGCGCTGACGATGTCACCGAGGTGCGCTGGTCCTCGGACTTCCGCCCGCGCGCCGCGCTGGCCGGCCGGTTCCGTGACGGCCGGGTCTTCCTCGCGGGCGACGCCGCGCACGTCCACTCCCCGGCCGGCGGCCAGGGGCTGAACACGAGCGTCCAGGACGCGTACAACCTGGGCTGGAAGCTCGGCCAGGTGCTGCTGCACGGCGCACCCGCCGCCCTGCTGGACACCTACGAGCAGGAACGCCGCCCGGTCGCCGCCGAGATGCTCGGCCTCTCCACCCGCATCCACCGGGGCGAGCAGGAACGCGGGACCGCGGCGCAGCAGTTGGGCCTCGGCTACCGCGAGGGCCCGCTGGCATCCGGCCGGGCGGGCCTCCTGGAGGCCGGCGACCGGGCGCCGGACGGCCCGGCCGGCGGGGGCAGGCGGCTCTTCGACGTCTTCCAGGGACCGCGCTTCACGCTGCTCGCGGTCTCCACGGACGCCACGCTCCCCGCTCACGACGGCGAGCTCCTGCGGACCTTCCGCACGGAGACGGCCGAGGCCTACGGCAAGGGCCTGTTCCTGGTGCGGCCCGACGGCTACATCGGCTGGGCGGGCGAGGACACCACGGGGCTCGCGGAGTACGCCGGACAGCTGGGCCTTGACCTCAACTTTGCTTGAGGTTCTACGGTCCAGGACATGGACTACTCACATGACGACGCAGGACTGGCACGGCAGCCCATCGGCTACTGGAGCTGGGCGGCCCACGAAGCGACCGTGACCCATATCAGGGCCGCACTGGCCGAACACGGTCTGACCCAGCCGCCCTGGTGGGTCCTCAACCAGCTCACCGAGGCCGACGAGCGGGGCCGCCCGCGCGCCGAGGTGGTCGCGATGCTGCGCGGCTACCTGAACGTCGGCGACTCGCTGGAGCCCGAGATCGACACACTCATCGCCAAGGGCCTGGTCACCGAGGACGCCACCACACGGCTACGGCTGACTCCCGAGGGGCACACGCTGCGCGCCGAGGCGTACGAACGGGTCGGCAGGGCGAGCGCGGAGATCCACGCCGACATCCCCGACGAGGAGTTCGTCGCCGCGCTCAAGGTCCTCCAGCGCATGATCCACAACGTGGGCGGCAAGGCCTGGCACCACTGACCGCCGCCACGCTCACACGCTGCTGAACGACAGCTTCGCCGCGAACCCGAGGAACAGCACACCCGCCGCCGAAGTGGCCCCCGCCGACAGCCGCTTGCGGCGCCGGAAGGCGGCGGCCAGACGGGTGCCTCCGAATATGAGCGCCGTGAGGTAGAAGAAGCTGCCGATCTGCAGCAGCGTGCCCAGCAGCAGGAAGGAGAGCCCCGGATAGGCGTAACCCGGATCGACGAACTGCACGAAGAAGGAGATGAGGAACAGGATCAGCTTGGGATTGAACAGGCTGACCACGAGCGCCCGCCGGTAGGGATGCTCCGAATCCTTCGCGGGCGCCCCGTCCTCCACTGCCGGCTCGGCCATGCGCTGGTGCCGCTCGCGCCACATCGACAGGGCCGTCCGCATCATCCCGATGGCCATCCAGGTCAGATAGCCCGCACCGGCGAACTTGACGACCGCGAAGAGAAGGGGCGTCGTCTGCAGCAGGGAGGCAGCGCCCAGCGCGGACAGCGTCATCAGGATCGTGTCCCCGGTCCACACCCCGGCGGCGGCCACATAACCGGTGCGCACCCCGCGCCTGGCGGCGACGGAGAGCACGTACAGCGAGTTCGGCCCCGGCAGCAGAATGATCAGCACAAGGCCGGCGAGATAGGTCGGAAGGTCGGTGACACCCAGCATGAACGGAGTGTCGCACGCGGGTACGACACTCCGGCAGGGCGGTCCGGAATGCGGCCGGTCAGGCCTCGTCGCCGTCCAGCAGGCGGTCCACGGAGAGCTCCATCTGCACCCCGACCACGTCCGGCACGGTGAACGACATCCCCCGCTTGTGGGGTGTCCGGGTCCTGTACTCGCCGCCCCGAGGGTCGGTGCGGACCAGCACCTGGTCGTGCTTGCGGTCCGCCACCACGTAGACCGGGATGCCGGCCCGGGCGTAGCCCTCGACCTTGGGACCCAGATCGTCCGCCCAGTTGGTGGAGGTGACCTCCAGGACCATGCGGAAGACATGTGGGGCGTAGCAGTTCTTCATGACGTGGGCGTCGCGAATGTCGGCCTCGACGACCGACAGATCGGGAATCGCGTAGTCGTCCGGACCGGTAGGCAGCCAGATCCCGACCGCCTGGACCGGTCTCAGCCCGGAACGTACCGCACTCCTCTTGCCGCGTCACGGCCATGGCGGCCTCCTTTCGAAGACTACTGTTCACGGACGCTCCCCCGCCCGCGGGCGCTCGGGGGACAGATCACCCGCGAGGGTGGCCCAGTACCTCAGAACGCGTCCGTCGGGACGTACGCCCCCCATACCTCCCGCAGCGCGTCGCAGACCTCGCCCACCGTCGCCCGCGCGCGCAGCGCGTCCTTCATCGGGTAGAGCACGTTCGACGTTCCCTCGGCCGCCTTCTTCAGTTCCGCCAGCGCCGCGTCCACCGCCCCCTGGTCGCGTTCGGCGCGGAGCTTCGCCAGGCGGGCAGCCTGCTGGGCCTCGATCGCCGGGTCGACGCGGAGCGGCTCGTACGGCTCCTCCTCGTCGAGGCGGAAGCGGTTGACGCCGACGACGACGCGCTCGCCGCTGTCCGTCTCCTGGGCGATGCGGTACGCGCTGTGCTCGATCTCGCCCTTCTGGAAGCCGCGTTCGATGGCGTCGACCGCGCCGCCCATGTCCTCGACCCTGATCATCAGATCCAGTGCTGCCGCCTCGACGTCGTCGGTCATCTTCTCCACGACGTACGACCCGGCGAAGGGGTCCACCGTCGCCGTCACATCCGTCTCGTACGCCAGGACCTGCTGGGTGCGCAGCGCGAGGCGGGCCGACTTGTCCGTCGGCAGGGCGATGGCCTCGTCGTAGGAGTTGGTGTGCAGCGACTGCGTGCCTCCCAGCACCGCGCCGAGCCCCTGCACGGCGACCCGGACCAGATTGACCTCGGGCTGCTGGGCGGTGAGCTGGACGCCGGCCGTCTGGGTGTGGAAGCGCAGCATCAGGGACTTGGGGTTCTTCGCGCCGAACTCCTCCCGCATCACCTTCGCCCAGATGCGGCGCGCGGCCCGGAACTTGGCGACCTCCTCCAGGATCGTCGTACGGGCGACGAAGAAGAAGGAGAGACGCGGGGCGAAGTCGTCCACGTCCATGCCGGCCGCGACGGCGGTACGGACGTACTCGATGCCGTCCGCGAGGGTGAACGCGATCTCCTGCGCGGGCGAGGCCCCCGCCTCCGCCATGTGGTAGCCGGAGATCGAGATGGTGTTCCACCTCGGGATCTCGGCGCGGCAGTACTTGAAGATGTCGGCGATCAGCCGCAGTGAGGGCTTCGGCGGGAAGATGTACGTGCCCCGGGCGATGTACTCCTTGAGCACGTCGTTCTGGATGGTGCCCGTCAGCCGGTCCGCCGGGACGCCCTGCTCCTCCGCGACCAGTTGGTAGAGCAGGAGGAGGAGCGCGGCGGGGGCGTTGATGGTCATCGAGGTGGAGACCTCGTCCAGCGGGATCCCGCCGAAGAGGACGCGCATGTCGTCGACCGAGTCGATCGCCACACCGACCTTGCCGACCTCGCCGGAGGCGATGGGGGCGTCCGAGTCGTGCCCCATCTGCGTGGGCAGGTCGAACGCGACGGACAGGCCGGTCGTGCCGTTGGCGATCAGCTGCTTGTAGCGGGCGTTCGACTCGGTGGCCGTGCCGAATCCAGCGTACTGCCGCATCGTCCACGGCCGGCCCGTGTACATCGTGGGGTGGACACCACGCGTGAAGGGGAAGGCGCCCGGGTCGCCCAGCTTCTCCTCGGCCCGCCAGCCGTCGAGTGCCTCCGGCCCGTAGACCGGCTCGATGGGCAGTCCCGACTCCGACTCACGCGTCATCTGCTGTGCCTCCCGTTCGAGCTGCGGTCTGGACGCATGTCTCCCATCATGCGCATGATTCGGCAACCGGGCAGGACGGGAATCCGTCTCATGAGATATCCGTGCCATGCGACGAACCGAGCGACGGGTCGTGCCCGGCCGGGGCGGTAACGGGCGAGCCAGGGGGCCGAGGATGAGACGCAGACGGACGAACAGATACGCGCGCGGAGCACGCACGGGAGCGGCGGCGGCCGTCGGCGTGATCGCGCTGGCCGTGCTGACGGCGGGCTGCAAGGTCGAGACCGTGGGGGCCGCGGAGCCCACCGCTCTCCCGACGGAGGCGTCCGCACGCCCCACGTCGTCATCCCCCACGGACGACGCCAAGCCGGGCGGCGGAACGGCGAGTGCCTCGGTCACCCCCTCCCGGACTCCGTCCCGGACTCCCTCCCGCACGCCGAGCGCGCGCCCCTCCCCGGAGCCCAGGACCCTGATGTCCGTCGGCGACCGGAGCAAGCGCGTACGGGAACTCCAGGCGCGGCTGCGCCAGATCGGCCACTTCGACCGCAGCCCCACCGGGTACTACGGCACCACGACCCTCGCGTCCGTGCAGTCCTTCCAGGGCAAGCGGGGCCTGTCCCGCACGGGGAGAACGGACACGGTGACCTGGGACCGGCTGCTCGCGATGACGCGGAAGCCGACGGCGAAGGAACTCGCCCCGCCGACGGCCAAGCCCGTGGCGAAGCCCGACGCCCGCTGCATGAAGGGCCGTGTCCTGTGCATCAGCAAGAACAGCCGCACGCTGTCCTGGATGATCGACGGCAAGGTCGTCTCGTCCATGGACGTGCGGTTCGGCTCGCAGTACACACCCACCCGTGACGGCGTCTTCTCGGTGTACTGGAAGTCCCGCCACCACGTCTCGACGCTCTACGACTCCCCCATGCCGTACGCCATGTTCTTCAGCGGCGGCCAGGCGGTGCACTACTCGTCCGATTTCGCGGCACGCGGTTACAACGGCGCCTCGCACGGCTGCGTGAACGTCCGGGACGAGGGGAAGATCGCGTCGCTCTACGCCCAGGTGCGGAAGGGCGACAAGGTCGTCGTCTATCAGTAGAGGCTTCGGATGAGGGGCGCGGGCGGGACCCGGGGGAACGTGTCCCGCCCGCGCCGGATGCGTTGAGCCGAAGGTACGGGGGGAACCCCGGCTCGTTACGCGGCCGATGACCAGTCGGCACTTACTACTGCGCCGTACGGTTGAAGAGTGTTACAGCCTGGGCGTTCTCGCAGGTCAGCGCGTTACTGACAGGGGCGGGTGCGGCGAGCTCGCAGTGGGTCCGGCCGTCGGGCCGTCCGAGCCGCCCTGCGGCGCGTCCTCACGCGTGCCCTCCGCGGACGGCGAGCGGAAGGTGATCGCGGGAAGGGAGCTCTCCCCGCCCCCGCCGTCGTCCCCGCCGCCCTTCCCGTCGTCGTGACCGTCCTGGCCACTCCCGTCGTCACGGTCGTCCGTACCCAGGAGGCGGTCGCAGAAGCGGTCCAGGTTGCGTTCCCCGTCGGCCAGTTCGAGGAGCCGTGCCCTGTCCTCCCGGCTCAGGGTGTCCTCGCGGTAGGCGCGGCAGGCCTTGACCGACTTCTTGAACACCTCGGCCGGGGATCCTTCGGGCGACTCGCGTCCGTCCGTGCCGTCCTGGGTGCCGCCGGTGCCGCTGTCGCGGTCCGGGTCCTCGTGGTCCGTCGCACCGCCGCCGTCCTGCCCGGCCCGCCCCTCGTCCCCGGGCGTCCCGCCGTCGGGCACGTGCGGGGCCGGCGGAGAACCGGACGCGTCGGGCGTCGCGGAGGGCAGCGGCGAAGGCGGTTCACCGACGTCGGGCAGTCCGGCACCCAGCTCCTCGGGGGACGCGGCCGCCGAGACGGACGTGGCCGGCACCGGCGATCCGCTGCCGCCGAACGGTGTGGGAAGCATGCCCGTACCACTGGCGACCGCCACCCCGCCCAGCGCGCACCCGGCGAGCGAGACGGCGAGGCCGTAGCGCAGCGGGCGGGTCCAGCGGGGGCGCCGGAGCGGCGCCGTGCGCGTGGCCCCGATCCGTACGGAGTGCAGGGCCTCCGGCTGCCCCGTGAGTCCGGCGGGACCCGCCGCCCCGGCCCGCTTCCCGCCCCGGGAGGCCTCACGGAAGGCGGCCAGCACGGCGGCCTCGCCGGGCAGTTCGCCACTCGACGGGCCGGGATCCCGCAGCGCGCGCAGCGCGGCTTCCACCCCGCGGGCCTCGGTCCTCGCGTGATCGCCGATGGGCTCGACGGGTTCGCCACGGAGCAACATCTCCGCCGCGTCCGCGTCAAGCCACTCGTGCTGCTCGTCGGCCATCACATGTCCTTCTGCGTCCACGGACGCGAATGCGTCACACCGGCGGGCGCCACCGCACCCTGGCGGCCCGGGCGTTGCGCGGGTACGGCGCCGAGCTCCGCGCCCGCCGACGGAATCTCGTCCTCCGGGCCGTGGTCGGCTCCGACCAGCTCGGCCAGCCGTTTCAGCCCTCGGTGGGCGGCGGTGCGCACCGCGCCGGGGCGCTTGCCCAGGGTCCGGGCCGCGCTCTTGGCGTCGAGGCCGATCACCACGCGGAGCACGACCGCCTCGGCCTGGTCCTGGGGCAGCTGAGCGATGAGGGACATGGCGCGCCCCGTGGCCAGCGACTCCAGCGCCTCGCCCGCGGTGTCGGACTCGGCTGGCTCGCCCGCCAGTTCGCTCTCGTCGCCGCCGATCGCGGGGCGCCTGCCCCGCATCCGTATGAGGTCGAGCGAGCGGTTGCGCGCTATCCGGGCCGCCCAGCCGCGGAACCGGTCGGCGTCCCCACTGAAGCGGTCGAGATCACGCGCTATCTGGAGCCACGACTCGGACGCCACGTCCTCGGCGTCCGGTTCACCCACCAGTGTCCGTATGTAGCCGAGCAGCCGTGGGTGCACGGCGCGGTACACAGTCCGGAAGGCGTCCTCGTCCCCGTCCTGTGCCGCGAGCACCGCGGCGGTCAGCTCCGCGTCGTCCCCCAGCACTCCCTCAACCCGCCCTGCTGATCCGAATCGTAGCTGGTCACCACTACTGCGCCACGCTGCGCGACTCAGCACGCTACGTGGTCGGACGGCACCCCGTCCATGACTTGTACAACCCGCAACTGTCTCCTGACTCAGCGCGGTGTGACAGAAAACGCACCGATGGCGCTGAGATGAGTACGGGGTCGCTCTGCGGCCCCGTGGAAGACGACCGGGGCCTCTCCTGTGGGGGGTGGCGGCCCCGGTCGTCGTTCCGTCCCCCCGTCGGCCGGGCCGGGCCGCCGGATCTGCCGGCCCCCACGGCTCAGGGGCTTTCCTCACCGGCGGTCAAGCGGCTCACCACGACCGCGCTCACCTCGGCCAGCCGCTCACTCAGATAGAAGTGCCCTCCGGCGAACTCCAGGACCTCGTGACCCCGGTCCGTGTGCTGTGCCCAGCCGGCCGCCGACGAGACCGGTGCGACCGGGTCCACGTCACCGACCAGCACCGTGAAGGGGATGTCCAGCACGGGGCCGTCCTGCCAGCGGTACGAGGCCATGGCCCCGTAGTCGGCGCGCAGCGCGGGCAGTACCAGGTCCAGCAGTTCACGGTTGTCCAGCACGGCGGTCCCGGTGCCCCCCAGGCTGCGCACCGCGGCGAGGATCTCCGCGTCGCTCCTGAGCCGGTCCTGCCGCTCGGGATCCGGGCCGGGGGCGCCGCGTCCGGACAGGAAGAGACGGGCCGGAGGCGGCGTGCGCCTGCTCCGGAGGATCCGCGCGGTCTCGTAGGCGACGAGTGCGCCCATGCTGTGGCCGAAGAGGGCGTAGGGCCGGCCGTCGGCCACGGCGGCGAGCCGGTCCGCTATGCGGGTGGCGAGGTCGAGGATGCTGTCCGCCGCCGGCTCTGCCAGCCGGTCCTGGCGGGCCGGGTACTGCACCGCCAGGACGTCCAGCACCCCGGACAGCTTTCGCGACAACGGCGCGTAGGCGCTTGCCGAACCGCCCGCGTGCGGGAGGCAGATCAGCCGGGGAGCCTTGGGCACCGGCGCGTCGAACCGCCGGAACCAGGTGGTGTCCATGTCCGTGTCACTCCTCATGGCGTCATGTCACATCAGGTCGCGCCGCCGGGCCGGCCACGGCCGCGAGCGCGGCGGGACCGCACCGCTCGCAGTACCCGCCGGCCCTCGGTGGACAGATCCAGGGCGCGGCGCAGGCCCGTTGCCCCGCCCGCCGTTCCGGCGGTCCCCGCGAGGCTCTCCAGGATCTCGGCCTGGCGGCGGAGTTCTCCCGTGCAGAGTGGGCCACCGCCCGCGGCCCCGTCGGCCCGGCAGGCCTCGGCAGTCCGCGTGCTGTCACCGGCCGGGAAGTCGGACTCCCGGTGGATGTCCAGCGCGAGGAGCGAGCAGGCGTCCGCCCATGCGCGCAGCGGCCCGGCGGCGAAGTCCCGGGGTGCGGCGCCGATCAGCGTACGCACGCGAGCCGCCGTGGTGTCCCGGCCCGCTGCGCCCTCCAGCGCCGCGTGTACGGCGTCGAGCCGGGCGGCCCATTCCGCGCCGCTCTCGCAACCCGCCCAGAGCGGGCGCAGCGGCTCCGGATCGGCTCCGTCCTCCGGCGGCGGAAGGCAGCGGTCCAGACAGGCGGTCCCGCTCGCCGCCAGACCTCGCCCGTCGGCACGAGCGATCAGCTCCAGCAGACTCATCGACGCCTCCCCCATCGGTTCACGGCCCCCATGTCGTCGGGGAGCCCACCGCTTCCCGTTACCGCGTACAGCGTCAGATGGCTGAAAAGCGTCACTCTTCCGGCACACGAGACCACAGCAGGACTCAGTCGGACAGGCTCTCGATGCCCAGACGGTCCAGGAAAGCGAAGAAAAGTTCCTCCGCGGACCACTCCGGCTCCTCGATGCGCAGCAGTTCGAGCAGGGGCCCTTCGAGGACGCCCCGGCCGGATTCGGCCGCCCACCCGACAGCACGGGACGCGGCGTCCTCAGGTGGCAGGAAGAGGTCCTCGAGCGTCATGCCGTCCGGGCCGAGACGCGCGGCCATCGGCCCCCTGCCGAGGCAGGCGTACCAGGACCCGCTGTACGGCGCCGCCGCCTCCACCGCCACGCAGACGCCGTCCATGACGAACCCGAGGAGGACCGGGGCCCGTGCGGCGTCGGCGAGTGCGGTCATGCTGCCGAGCGAGGGCTCCGTGGGGTGGGACCAGACCTGCCAGCCGTCCGCGCGGTACTCCCGCAGCGTCAGCAGTTCGCGGGCGCCCCGCAACGCCGGGTGGCCGATGAGCGGCTCCCCGCTTCGGCCCACCAGATAGCAGCCCCAGAACCCCACACCGTGCTCCCCCCGCCCTCCGGGCTGACATCCTTCCCTCCCGGAACCACGGGGAAGCACGAAAACGGGTCAACTCAGACGGCCACCGGGCCGGTCGGGGACACGGAGTCGCGGATCAGCGCGACGAGTCGACCTCGTCCGCGCGTTCCTTGAACTGTGCCCAGCTCAGCTTCGGCTCGCGCGGGTCCCACAGCTTCTGGGAGACCGCGTTGAGAGGCATCCGGACCCCCTCCGCCACCTGCGCCTGCGTCTGCGCGTTGGGGAAGTCGCCCCAGACCGCGAACCGGCCGCCCAGGATCTGCTTCGAGTAGCGCTTCGCCACCGGCTCGGTCCCGCGCAGGACCAGCGGTGTCCACTGCTCGTAGATCCGCTCACCCGTCGGGTACGTGAAGTCGTTGGGTTCGCCGAGCACGTAGTAGAGGTACTCGTCGTTGAGGTTGACCACCTTGCGGCCCTCGGCCAGGTAGTCCTGGGGCGGCCGGGCACCGATCTCCTTGCCGGTCCAGTACTCGACCTCGATGCCCTTGTCGCCGGTGACCGTCCCGCCGCTGAAGAAACCGTCGTTCCACGCCTTGGGGATCTTCTTCGCCTTGGTGATGACGGCGGCGCGGTCGTTCAGCCAGCCCTCCGCCAGGTCCTGGACGCCTGCGTCGTCGCCGTACTTCTTCCGTGCGGCGGCGGCCAGCTGCGGGTAGGAGGCGGCCGGATCGCTCACCGTGAGCGCCTGGTACTCGTCCGCGCCGACGTGGAACCAGTCGCCGGGGAAGAGCTCCGCGTACTCCTTGAGCAGGTCGTCGACGATCTGTGCCGACTCGGGCTTCGAGATGTCGACGGCGCCTTCCCGCACGACTCCCTGCGTGTTGCGCAGCTGCAGGTCGGGGTGGGCCTCGAGGACCGCGCCCAGGTGTCCGGGCGAGTCGATCTCGGCGACGATCGTGATGTGGAGGCTCTGCGCGAGCTTCACGATGCGGCGGACCTCGGCCTTGGTGAGGTGCTCCTCGGAGACCACCTCGGGATGCGAGTCGGACTCGATCCGGAAGGCCTGGTCGTCGGAGAAGTGGAGGCCGAGCTGGTTGAGCTTGAGGTCGGCCATCTCGCGCAGCCGGTCCTCGATCCAGCCGGCGGTGTAGTGCTTGCGCGCGATGTCGAGGTTGAACCCGCGCTGCGGCCGGTCGGGGGTATCGCGCACCACACCCTCGGGGACGGTGCTGTCGGCGTTCAGCGACTGCTTGAGGGTGCGGGTGCCGTAGAAGACGCCCGCCTCGCCGGCGCCGCTGATCGTGACCCGGTTGTTCTCGGTCTTCAGGGTGTACGACTCCGGGTCGCCCTTGTCCGAGGACGCGAGCGCCAGCTCGACGTCACCGGCCCGTGCGGACTTCTCACCCCGGTAGTCGATCTTCAGCTCCCCGGCAAGCAGCTTCGCCTCGTCGGCGAGCCCGGGATCGGCGACGACGACCGTGCTGTCCTCGGCCGGTTTCCAGCCGGGTCCGCGCGCGGCGGTGTGCTCGCGGACGGCGGGGATCGTCCGCGGCGTCGTGGAGAGCGGGTAGCTCCGGCTGGGCGACGGGGAGGCCGAGGTGCGGGACGAGGCCGAGGCACCGTTCCCCGCGCCGGGGCCGGAGTCCTCGGGCCAGACGACGACGGTGAGGGTGACGGCGGCTGCCACGGCGACGGCGGCGCCGGCCACCAGGGGTGCGCGTGAGGGCGACATCGGTCAGAAACCTCCGGATCGAGGGAGAAACTGTTCAAAGAAGATGAGAAAGTCGGGCATTTCCCCCACTGATTCGTCCATCAAGCGTTCCGAAACTCTCCCGTCCGGGTGAATTTCTCGCATCCTTCAGCTGCGCGTGGCCCGGCCTCGATAGCGTGACGGGGCACAAGACCAGTCCTCACTCCTACCTCCGCACAACCTCTTCGCTCTCCGGCCCCTCTCCAGGGTCACAGATGTCATTCATTCGAGGAGTCCCGCTGTCCAGGTCCAGCGAGCCCCACGCCGGCCTGCCGAAACCACCGCAGCAGACCGGGTGGACGGCCGTTCCCGTCCAGAGCCAGGGCGCTGCCCTTCAGGGAGCCCCGGTTGAGGCCCCCGTTCCGGAACCAGTGTCGGTGAGTCCGCGCCCCGGTGCCCACTCGAGCGGTCTCGGCCGCTTCAACGCCTGGCCCCGGGACCTGGCCGAGGCCGCCCTGCTGGAGTGCTGCGGGAGCCATCGGTGGGCGCAGCGGCTGGCCGCCCACCGCCCCTATCCGGACCTGGACACGCTGCTCGCCGCCTCCGACGAGGCGGGTTACGACCTCGCGCCCTCCGATCTCGCCGAGGCACTCGCCGCTGAGAGCGCCCCCTGCCTCCACCACGACGCGCCCAGGGCCGCCCACCTGGCGCTGCGCGCCGCGCACGCCGCGTACGAGAGCCGGTTCGGCCACGCCTTCGTGATCTGCCTCGACGGCATGCGCCCCTCCCAGCACGTCGACCAGGTGCTGGCGGCCATCCGCACCCGACTGGCCCACGAGCCGGACGAGGAGCGCTCCCTGACCGCGGAGGAGATGCGACGACTCGCCCGGGGCCGCATCATCGAGCTGGTGACGGAGGCGGGCACGGCGCCCGGCCCGTTCCCCCCGGTGGCATATGAGCACCTGTAGCCCGTCCGTGCCTGTTTGACTGCCGCTTTGATCACACCGGAGGCCCCGCCGCCATCGAACCGACAAAGCGTCGCTACGATGGCCAGGGCCGGTGGACCGTACCCGGCCGGGTCAGACCGACAGTCAAGCCGGCCGACCCCAATCCCCGCTCCCGGAGGGTTCTTCCGTGCCGGCTGGAACGCTGTACCGCGGCCGGGAAGGCATGTGGTCCTGGGTGGCTCATCGAGTCACCGGTGTCCTCATTTTCTTCTTCCTGTTCGTACACGTCCTGGACACCGCTCTCGTGCGTGTCTCCCCCGAGGCGTACGACGAGGTCGTGGCCACCTACAAGACCCCGCTCGTCGCACTGCTCGAATACGGCCTGGTGGCCGCCATCCTCTTCCACGCGCTGAACGGTCTGCGGATCGTCGCCGTGGACTTCTGGGCCAAGGGCCCGCGCTACCAGAAGCAGATGCTCTGGACCGTCCTGGGTATCTGGATCGTGCTGATGGTCGGGGCCCTGTACCCCGTCCTCGGTCACGCCGTACGTGAAGTATTCGGGAGCTGAGGCCGATGTCCACCGAGACACCTTCTTCCGCGATCGGTGACGTCGAAGGCGTAAGCCTCTTCGACGTCGACAACCCGGCCCCGGTGATCGAGCCCCCGCGCCAGCGCACGGGCAAGACCCCCAAGGGTTCGCGCACCAACTTCGAGATGTACGCCTGGCTCTTCATGCGCCTGTCGGGCATCGTGCTGGTCGTCCTCGTCATCGGCCACCTGCTGATCCAGCTGGTGCTCGACGGCGGCGTGTCCAAGATCGGTTTCGCCTTCGTCGCAGGCCGCTGGGCCTCGCCGTTCTGGCAGATCTGGGACCTGGCGATGCTGTGGCTCGCCATGCTGCACGGCGCCAACGGCCTCCGTACGGTCATCAACGACTACGCCGAACGGGACAACACCCGCTTCTGGCTGAAGATGCTCCTGTACACCGCCACGGTGTTCACCGTCCTGCTGGGCACGCTGGTGATCTTCACCTTCGACCCGAACATCCGCTAGGCGCCGGGACAGAGGGACCAGAGGGAAACCATGCAGATCCACAAGTACGACACCGTCATCGTCGGCGCCGGCGGCGCCGGCATGCGCGCGGCCATCGAGTCGACCAAGCGCAGCCGCACCGCCGTCCTGACGAAGCTCTACCCCACCCGCTCCCACACGGGCGCCGCGCAGGGCGGCATGGCCGCCGCGCTGGCCAACGTGGAGGAGGACAACTGGGAGTGGCACACCTTCGACACGATCAAGGGTGGCGACTACCTGGTCGACCAGGACGCCGCCGAGATCCTCGCGAAGGAGGCCATCGACGCCGTCCTCGACCTGGAGAAGATGGGCCTGCCGTTCAACCGGACGCCCGAGGGCAAGATCGACCAGCGCCGCTTCGGTGGTCACACGCGCAGCCACGGCGAGGCCCCGGTCCGCCGCTCCTGCTACGCCTCGGACCGCACCGGCCACATGATCCTCCAGACGCTGTACCAGAACTGCGTCAAGGAGGGCGTGGAGTTCTTCAACGAGTTCTACGTCCTGGACCTCCTGCTCCAGGACGTGGACGGGGTCAAGAAGTCCGCGGGCGTCGTCGCCTACGAGCTGGCGACCGGCGAGATCCACATCTTCCAGGCGAAGGCGATCATCTTCGCCTCCGGCGGCACCGGCAAGTTCTTCAAGGTGACGTCGAACGCCCACACCCTGACCGGTGACGGCCAGGCCGCCGCGTACCGCCGCGGTCTGCCGCTGGAGGACATGGAGTTCTTCCAGTTCCACCCGACGGGCATCTGGCGCATGGGCATCCTGCTGACGGAGGGCGCCCGTGGTGAGGGCGGCATCCTCCGCAACAAGGACGGCGAGCGCTTCATGGAGAAGTACGCGCCGGTCATGAAGGACCTCGCGTCCCGTGACGTCGTGTCCCGCTCCATCTACACGGAGATCCGTGAGGGCCGCGGCTGCGGTCCCGAGGGCGACCACGTCTACCTCGACCTCACGCACCTCCCCCCGGAGCAGCTGGACGCGAAGCTCCCGGACATCACGGAGTTCGCGCGTACGTACCTCGGTATCGAGCCCTACACGGACCCGATCCCGATCCAGCCGACCGCGCACTACGCCATGGGCGGCATCCCGACCAACGTCGAGGGCGAGGTGCTGGCCGACAACACCACCGTCGTCCCGGGCCTGTACGCCGCCGGCGAGGTCGCCTGTGTCTCCGTGCACGGCGCCAACCGCCTGGGCACCAACTCGCTGCTCGACATCAACGTCTTCGGACGCCGCTCGGGCATCGGCGCCGCCGAGTACTCCGCGAAGAACGACTTCGTCGAGCTCCCGGAGAACCCGGCCCAGCTGGTCGTGGACCAGGTCGAGCGGCTGCGGAACTCGACGGGCACCGAGCGCGTGGCGACGATCCGCCTGGAGCTGCAGGAGTGCATGGACGCCAACGTGATGGTGTTCCGCACCGAGCAGACCATCAAGACGGCGGTCGACAAGATCGCCGAACTGCGGGCGCGCTACCTCAACGTGTCCATCCAGGACAAGGGCAGGCGGTTCAACACCGACCTGCTGGAGGCCGTCGAGCTGGGCAACCTGCTCGACCTGGCCGAGGTCATGGCCATCTCCGCGCTGGCCCGCAAGGAGTCCCGCGGCGGTCACTACCGCGAGGACTACCCGAACCGCGACGACGTCAACTTCATGCGCCACACCATGGCGTACCGCGAGGTCGCGGACGACGGCACCGAGTCGATCCGGCTCGACTACAAGCCGGTCGTCACGACCCGCTACCAGCCGATGGAGCGTAAGTACTGATGGCTACCCCGACCCTGGACAAGACCGACAAGGCCGAGGCGGGCTTCGCCGACACCCCGTTCATCACGGCCACGTTCCGGATCCGCCGCTTCAACCCCGAGGTCTCCGACGAGGCCCAGTGGCAGGACTTCCAGATCTCGATCGACCCGAAGGAGCGTGTGCTCGACGCCCTTCACAAGATCAAGTGGGAGCAGGACGGCACGCTGACCTTCCGCCGCTCCTGCGCGCACGGCATCTGCGGCTCCGACGCGATGCGGATCAACGGCAAGAACAGGCTCGCCTGCAAGACGCTGATCAAGGACATCAACCCGGACAAGCCGATCACGGTCGAGGCCATCAAGGGCCTCACGGTCCTCAAGGACCTCGTGGTCGACATGGACCCGTTCTTCCAGGCCTACCGCGACGTCATGCCCTTCCTCGTCACCAAGGGGAACGAGCCGACGCGTGAGCGCCTGCAGTCCGCCGAGGACCGCGAGCGCTTCGACGACACCACCAAGTGCATCCTGTGCGCCGCGTGCACGTCCTCGTGCCCGGTGTTCTGGAACGACGGCCAGTACTTCGGGCCGGCGGCGATCGTCAACGCGCACCGGTTCATCTTCGACTCGCGTGACGAGGCCGGCGAGCAGCGTCTGGAGATCCTCAACGACCGTGACGGTGTGTGGCGTTGCCGCACGACGTTCAACTGCACGGACGCCTGCCCGCGTGGCATCGAGGTCACCAAGGCGATCCAGGAAGTGAAGCGCGCGCTGATCACCCGTCGCTTCTGACACACCCGTTACGTCGAGAGGCCCCGTTTCGCGCACTTACCTGCGGGAAGCGGGGCCTCTTGGTGCGTCGGGCGGGCCGGGACGGTACGGTCATGCGGAGCCGGTGACCGGCTCGTGTATCCCGGCGCAGGACAGCACGGGAGCAGATGGCTTGATGGAGAACGGGGAACGTTGTGAGCGATCCGAATCCGTACGCGGACGACTCATACAAGTGGGGCCCGCCCCAGCAGCCGGGCAACCCGCCCACGATGCCTGACGGCCAGGGCTACGGCTACCCGGCGGCACCGGGCGCCGCTCCGGCGTACGGCTATCCGCAGCCGCTGCCCGATTCCGCGGCCCAGCCCGGTCCCGGTTACGGCTACCCGGGCGCCGGGCAGCCGACGGAGCCCGGCTTCAATCTGCCCGCGCAGCAGGGCGGCGGCGGAGTGCCGATGCTCTCCCTCGGTGACATCACGGTGATGAACGACGGCATCGTGACCCCGTCCGGCACCCTGCCGCTCAAGGGGGCGGTGTGGACGGCGACCGACATGTCGCGCACGGAGGAGAAGATCCCGACCGTGGGCATCGTGCTCGCGATCGTCTTCGCGCTGTTCTGCCTCGTCGGCCTGCTGTTCCTCCTGATGAAGGAGAAGCGCACGACGGGCTTCGTGCAGATCACGGTCACCAGCGGCGGACGGCACCACCAGACGATGATCCCCGCGACGGGGCCCGAGACCTTCCAGTGGGTCATGTCCCAGGTCAACACCGCGCGTTCGATGAGCGCCTGAGACCGCTCACGGACCGGGATGGCCCGCTTCGACCACACGGTCGCCCTCGCGTCCGTGGACCGCGCCTGGTTCGAGGAGTGCGCGGCTCTCGTCCTGGACACGGCGGAGTCCACGCGGGCGTGCGCCGGCGGCATCGTGCTGGGGAACGGCGGTCCTCGGGCGGTCGCTGCTGCGGCCGGTGGCAGCGCTCGCGCTGTTCCTCGGGCAGGTGCCGCTGCGGCGCGCCTTCCGGTCCGGGGCCGACCAGGCCGCCGCCGGGTGGAACCAGGCGCTGGCCTCCGCGCCGCTCCCGGGCCCGGACGAACTGCGGGCCGAGCTCGCCAAGGCCCGGATAGCCTGGGACCGTGGTGAAGGAAGAGAAGGACGTGGCTGACGCGAACGCAGCGAAGCCGGCCGGAGCAGACCCGGCGGCCAAGGCGGCCAAGGCCCCGAAGAGCGAGCAGACCCGCACCCTGATCCTGGAGACCGCGCTCCGGCTCTTCGAGGAACGCGGGTACGACCGGACGACGATGCGGGCCATCGCCCAGGAAGCCGGCGTCTCCGTCGGGAACGCCTACTACTACTTCTCCTCCAAGGAACATCTGGTCCAGGGCTTCTACACCCGGATCGCCGCCGAGCACGAGGCGGCTGTCCGGCCGGTCCTGGCCGGCGAGACGGATCTCGCGCTGCGCATCCGGGGTGTGCTGCTCCGCTGGCTGGACGTGGCCGAGCAGTACCACCGCTTCGCGGCCCAGTTCTTCAAGAACGCCGCCGACCCGGAGAGCCCGCTCTCCCCCTTCTCGGCGGAGTCCGTGGACGCCCGCGAGGCGGCGATCTCCGTGCACGAGCGGTGCCTGACCGGGTCCAGCACCAAGCACGATCCGGAACTGGGCGCGATACTGCCGCAGTTGATGTGGCTGATGCAGATGGGCCTGGTGCTGTTCTGGGTCTACGACCGGTCCGAGGGCACGGAACGCAGCCGCAGGCTCGTCGAGCGCACCGCGCCGATCGCCGCCCGGGCGATCGCGCTCTCCCGCTTCCGGGTGCTGCGGCCGCTCGTGCGGCAGGTCCACGACGTACTGGTGGAGTTCATGCCCGGGGCGTCCGCGCGGGGCGCGCAGGACGTCAGATCCAGCTGAGTTCCCACAGCCGCCAGATCCCGGTGCCGTCGGAGAGGTACTGGGATCCGGACACGGACTCCTTGCTGACGACGTAGTCCTTCTTCTGCCAGAGCGGGACCAGCGGCACGTCCTTGCCGACCAGCTCCTGCAGTTCCTTGAAGTCGGCCGAGGTCCGGCCGCGGTCGCTGTACTGCTGCGTGGCCGTGATCAGCGCGTCCATCTTCTCGCTGGTGTAGCCGTTGTGGAGGGTGCTCCCGCGGCCGACCAGCGGCTGGCTGAAGGTGTCGGGGTCCGGGTAGTCGGGAAGCCAGCCCACGGTGTACGCGTCGTAGTCTCCGGCCGCGTAGCCCTTCTGGAAGGCCTGCCACTCGACGGCCTTCTCCGTGACCTCGAAGAGCCCGTCCTTCTCCAGCTGGCGGACCAGCTCGGTGGACTCCGCCTTGTTGGCGTCGTCGTCACGGTGGGCGAAGGTGATGTGCAGCGGAAGTTCCACCCCGGCCTCCTCCATCAGGGCCCTGGCCCGCTGCGGGTCCGACCTCGGGTAGAAGTCGAAGAAGGGGGTGCTGTGCCCGATGTACCCCTGCGGGATCAGCGAGTAGAGCGGCTCGACGGTGTTGCGGTAGGCCTTGGTGACCAGTGGCCCGCGGTCGATGAGCCAGGCGATGGCCTGCCGGACCTTCCTGTCCGCGAGGGGTGCGCCGTCCCGCACGTTGAAGACGAGGTTGCGGATCTCGGCGCTGTCCGCCTCGGTGACGCGCTGGTCGTCGGCCGCCACGTCGAGCTCGGCGAGCTGTTCGGAGGGGAGCTGACGGTGTGTGACGTCGATGTCCCCGGCCGCCCAGGCCGCCTGGAGCGCCTCGGAGCCCTCGAAGTAGCGGATGTCGACCGCGCCGCCCGTCTTCTTCAGCGCGCCCCTGTACGCCGGGTTGGGCACCAGCTCGGCGCGCACGCCCGCCTCGTACGACTTCAGCGTGTACGGGCCCGAGCCGTCGACCTGGTCGCCCGCGCGGAGCTTGTCCTTCGGGTACAGGGCGGGGTCGACGATGGACCCGGCGCCCGTGGCCAGCTTCTGCGGGAACGTCGCGTCCCGGGCGGAGAGGTTGAAGGTGATCGTGCGGCCCTCGGCCACGACGGTGTCGAGGCTGGGGAACAGCACCGAGGGGCCGGCCTCCGCCTTGATCCTGAGCATGCGGTCGAAGGAGTACTTGACGTCCGCGACCGTGATCTTGCGGCCGTTGGAGAAGGTCAGGTCGTCCCGCAGCCTGCACTGGTACGTCTGGAGCTTCTGGCCGATGAACGCGCAGCTCTCGGCCGCGTCCGGCTCCGGCACGACCGCCCCCGACCTGAACGTCATCAGGGACTGGTAGAGGTTGCTGTAGATCGCCCAGGAACCGGCGTCGTACGCACCGGCCGGGTCGAGCGAGGTGACCTCGTCGGACGTGCCGACCGCGATCGGGGACTCGTTCGCCTCGTCCGACGGGAGCAGCTGCCAGGCGCCGACGCCTGCGATGACCAATACCGCCAGAATCGCGAGAATCCGTAGACGGATGTACCGCATGTGCCGTGCTCCCTCGCCAGCCCCGCCCCGGCTCGTGTGCACAGAGAGGCACATCATCGCCGCATGTTCGGCCTCACCCAATCACACGATATTCACATATGGAAGGCCAGGGTCTGAGCTCACAGGTTCCGGGCTCAGGCCTGAAGGGAAGCGAGCTCCACCACGGTGATGTCGGAGGGCGCGCCGACGCGCACGGGCGGCCCCCAGGCGCCCGCACCCCGCGAGACGTACAGCTGGGTGTCGCCGTAGCGCTCGTACCCGGCGACGGTCGGATTGGCGAGCTCCGCCAGCAGGTTCCCGGGCCAGAGCTGGCCCCCGTGGGTGTGGCCGGAGAGCTGGAGGCCGACGCCGTACTTCACCGCTTCGTCGATGACGACGGGCTGGTGCGCGAGGAGGACGGAGGCGCGGCCGCGGTCCCGGTCGCCGAGCGCGCGGGCGAAGTCGGGACCCTGCCCCTCGCTCTCGCCCGCCACGTCGTTCACTCCGGCGAGGTCGAAGCCGGCGATCTCGACGCGGGCGTTCTCCAGCGGGTGCAGGCCCAGCTCGCGCACGTGGCCGACCCATTCGGCGGCACCGGAGAAGTACTCGTGGTTGCCGGTGACGAAGTAGCTGCCGTGGCGGGCTTCGAGCCCGGCGAGGGGCTCGGCCGCGGGACCGAGATCGGCGACGGATCCGTCGACCAGGTCTCCGACGACGGCGACCAGGTCGGAGTTGGTGGCGTTGATCGCGTCGACGATCCGCTGCGTGTGGGCGCGGCCCAGGATGGGGCCGAGGTGGATGTCGCTGACCACGGCGATCCTGAAGCCGTGGGCGGAGCGCGGGAGTCCGGCGAGCGGGATGGTGACCCGCTTGGTGCGGGGGCCGCGCAGCACCCCGTAGGTGCCGTAGCCGACGGTGCCCAGGCCGGCGAGGGCCGCCGCTCCGCCGACGGCGCGGGCGACGAACAGCCGCCGCGAGGGGTCGGCGACGGGCGGAACGGGGGTCTCGGCGCGCTGCGCAAGGTCCGTACGGGTGCTGCCGCCGCCCGTGGGCTCGTCAGTGGTCGCCGCGACCCGGTCCGCGGGCTCCGGGCCGGCGCGGCGGGCGAGCAGCCGGCGCAGCAGGGGCCGGACGGCCTCGCCCACCAGCAGCGCGAGTGTCAGATAGAGCAGGGCGGCCAGCCAGAGGTACCCGGGCCAGGCGAGCACCTGCTGCACCGGGAAGGGCACCCCGGCGCGGCTGGACACGAACGCCCCGACGCTCAGCAGGGGCAGCGCGAAGGCCGCGAAGGTGCCCGCGCGGCGCGCGAGGCTGCCCTTCGCCGTGGTGTCACCGATCAGCCGGCGCCACACGTATCGGTGCACTCCCGCGAGCAGCGCGAGAACCGCGACCGCCACCAGTACGAAGACCACAATCACGTACGCTCCCCCGCTGAAACGATCCTGTACGGATGGCGGCCCAGGTCGGGGCCGTCATCTGCCTTCGCGACGCAAAGCCCTGACGCCACGGAACCCGATGACCCCCACAGCCGTCCCCAGAAGAAACGAGGTGATGGCGAGCAGGAGATGGACCCAGAAGTACGCAGTCGGGTCGCCCGCGTCGTCGAACGCGAGCCCGCTGCCGTCCTTCCAGAGATTTTTGACAAAGGTGACCCAGATGACCCAGCTCCACGCTCCGAAGACGAGCAGGAACCAGGAAACGGGGCGGCTGAGCTTCATGGAATCAGTATCGCCGCCGCGCTCCCGTCAGATCCTCCGGGGTGGGCTGTCCCGGCGGTATGCACGGCGGGTCAGGCCATCCGGGTCCCCATCCTCAGCAACGCCATGTACGTTTCCGACCGTGCCTGCTCTGAAAAAGACCGTAATGACGGTCCTCTCCTCCGCATTGCTGTCCGTATCTGTCGTCAGTCCCGCGGGGGCGGCCGACAAGGACAAAACCGACGACAAACAGCCGAAGCCGAGCGGTCAGATGTCGACCGTGGGCGGCGACCGGCTGGGCGAGGTGGGTACCCAGGTCGATCTGGGCCGGGGCGGCCCGGTCCTGCCGAAGGACCTCAGCGCACGGTCGTGGATCGTGGCCGACGCGGAGAGCGGACAGGTGCTCGCGTCGCACAACTCGCACTGGCGGCTGCCGCCCGCCTCCACCCTGAAGATGCTCTTCGCCGACACGGTCCTGCCCACCCTGCAGCCGAAGACCCTGACCCACCTGGTGACCGAGGACGAACTCGCCGGCGTGGGCGAGGGAAGCAGCCTGGTGGGCGTCAAGGAGGACTACTCCTACACGGTCCACGACCTGTGGCTCGGGGTGTTCCTGCGCTCCGGCAACGACGCGGTGCACGTGCTGTCCGAGATGTACGGCGGCGTGCCCGAGACGGTCTCCGCGATGCAGCGGCACGCCGAGGAGCTCCAGGCCCTGGACACCACGGTCGTCTCGCCCGACGGCTACGACGCCCCGCACCAGGTCTCCAGTGCGTACGACCTGACGCTGTTCGCCCGGAGCGGGATGCAGAAGGCGGACTTCCGCGAGTACGCGGCGACGGCGTCGGCGGAGTTCCCCGGCGAGCAGAAGAAGGGCAAGAAGCGGGCGACCTTCGAGATCCAGAACACCAACCGGCTGATGACCGGTGACATCGGGGTGGAGCCGTACAAGGGCATCGCGGGCGTCAAGAACGGCTACACCACCCACGCGGGCAACACCTTCACCGGAATCGCCGAACGCGACGGGAAGGTGCTGCTGGTGACG
Organism: Streptomyces sp. NPDC102441; assembly: GCF_044765585.1. NCBI lineage: Bacteria > Bacillati > Actinomycetota > Actinomycetes > Kitasatosporales > Streptomycetaceae > Streptomyces > Streptomyces sp. NPDC102441. The sequence goes on along the minus strand of NZ_JBIWKH010000004.1, from coordinate 483,145 downwards.
GTCATGAACCCGCAGTCCGAGGAGAGCCACGCCGTCTACAAGGAGGCCGCCGCCCTGCTCGACTGGGGTTTCTCCGCCGACGGCAAGGTGACCCCGGTCGGTGAGCTGGTACCGCCGAAGTCCGCCGTGGCCGCGAAGGACTCGGAACCCGCGGCGGGCGCGGCCAAGGACGGGAAGCAGAAGGCGAAGCACACGGCCGCGGCGGCCGCGGCCGGCTCCAACGGGGTCTGGACCGCGCTCTCGGTCGTCGGCGGAGCGCTGGTGCTCCTGGCGGCCGGGGTGTTCCTGGTCAACCGGCGCTGGCCGCTGCCGGACCTGGTGCGTCGCCTTCCGCGTCGCTGACGTCCTGCCCGTCGCTCCCGTCCTGCCCGTCGGTGCCCTTCTCGCCCTCCATGCTGGGCGTCGCCGTCCAGGCGGCGCAGACCAGCAGCAGCTTCGCGCTGAAGTTGATCCACAGGAGGAGCGCGATCGGCACGCCGAAGGCGCCGTACATGCTCTTCGACGCGACGTCCCTCATATAACTGCCGAGCAGCAGCTTGAGTAGCTCGAAGCCGACCGCGCCGACCAGCCCGGCCACGATCAGCCGTCGGCGCGGCGGCTCCACGCCTGGCAGCAGGGTCAGCAGGTAGAGCAGGATCAGGAAGTCGGCGAAGACCGCCACGGCCACCGCCGCCACCTGGAGCAGTACCCCGCCCACGCCGTCCTCGGGGATGCCCAGCCGGTCGGCCGTCCAGCCGATGGCCGTGGAGGCGACGGTGGACACCGCCAGGGTCACGAGCGCCGCTCCGCCGAGGCCGAGCAGGAGCCCGGCGTCCTTGAGCTTGCGGACGACCGGGTTCCCCTCGTCGACGTCGTCCTTCTCCCACACGGCGCGCAGGCAGTCCCGCATCGAGCCGACCCAGCCGATGCCGGTGAAGAGCAGCAGCACACCCGCGACGACGCCCACCGTGCCCGCGTGGGCCACGAGGCTGTCGATGCCCAGCTGGTCCGAGATGCCGGGCACCTGCTCGGCGAGCTTGTCCTCGATCGTGTCGAGCTGCCGGGGGGAGAGCAGTGCGGCGCCGATGGCGGCACCGACGGCGATCAGGGGGAAGAGCGCGAGGAAGCTGAGGAAGGTGATCGCCGCGGCGAGCCTGGCCCAGTGGACCCGTTCCAGCGTCTCGTAGGAGCGCCAGGCGTGCGTCTCCATCAGCCGTGCGACGAGCGGCCCGATGACGGGGAGTTTTTTCAGCCAGTCCATGAGCTACGCGTACCCTTCCGGGCGCAGAAAACCGGCGACCGGGGCCGCCCGGCCCACCAATCACCCATTTCGGTGAGTGCTGTAACAAATCCCTCAAAAGGGTTTTCCTGGGCGATACGGTCACGACCATGTCCGTCGACACCGTGTCCCTGACCGGCTGGGGCCGTACCGCCCCGACGACCGCGCTGCGGTTCCGCCCACGTACGTACGAAGACGCCGCTGCCGTCGTGCGGGGCCGTGGGCCCCGTGGGGTCGTGGCCCGGGGGCTGGGCCGTGCCCACGGTGACGCCGCGCAGAACGCGGGTGGCTCCGTGGTCGACATGACCGCGCTTGACCGGATCCGCGCGGTCGACGCCGTCGCGGGGACAGTGGTCTGTGAGGCCGGGGTGAGTCTGCACCGCCTGATGGAGACGCTGATCCCGCTGGGCTGGTTCGTCCCGGTCACCCCCGCGACCCGCCATGTCACCGTCGGCGGCGCGATCGGCTCCGACGTCCACGGCAGGAACCACCGGGCCGCGGGTTCCTTCGCCCGGCATGTGCGCTCCCTGGAGCTGCTGACGGCGGACGGTGAGGTGCGCACGGTACTGCCCGGCACCCGTCTGTTCGACGCGACAGCCGGCGGTCTGGGGCTGACCGGCGTCATCCTCTCGGCCACCCTCGGGCTGCGCCCCGTCACCACCTCGCTGATGTCCGTCGACACCGCGCGGGCGGCCGATCTGGACGAGGCACTGGCCCGGCTCACGGCGTGCGGCGACCGCACTCCGTACGCGGCCGCCCGGATCGACCTCCTGGCGCGCGGAAGGGCGACGGGACGCGCTGTCGTCACCCGTGGGGAGCACGCACCCCTGGACGCGCTCCCGGCGCGCGCCCGGCGCACGGCACTGGCGTTCCGCCCAGGGCGGCTGCCCACCGTGCCGGCGCTCATCCCCGAAGGACTGCTCGGCCGGGCCCCGGCGGCGCTCCTGAACGAGCTCCGCCACCGAGGCGCCCCCGCCTGCCGGACCGGAGAGCTGCAGCGGATCTCCGCCTTCTTCCACCCCGTGGACGCCGCCCTCCACCCGGGCCGGTTGCCCGGCCGGGGCGGCTCCGTCCAGTACCAGTGCGTCGTCGGATACGGCCAGGAGGAGACCCTGCACCGCATCGTCCGGCAGCTCACCGTGCGCCGGTGTCCGGCCTTCCACGGTGTGCTCAAGCGGTTCGGCGCGGGCGGCACGGGCTGGCTCTCGTTCCCCGCGCCCGGCTGGACGCTCTCCTTCGGGCTGCCCGCCGGACTGCCCGGCCTCGCACGCCTGCTCGACGGGCTGGACGAGGAGGTCGTGGCGGCGGGCGGCCGGGTCTGCCTGGCGAAGGACGCCCGGATCCGGCCAGGCCTGCTGGCCGCGATGTATCCACGGCTGCCGGAGTTCCGCGCCCTGCGCGAGGAGCTGGACCCGTCGGGGGCCTTCAGGTCGGATCTCTCCCGCCGCCTCGCGCTCTGACCCGCCCCGTTCCGGGACCGCCCTGATCCACCGCTCTCTCACCCCGCCAGGAGTTATCCCGTGAAGGACGCCTTCGGTGCCCCGCAGTCCCTGCTCGTCCTCGGCGGCACCTCGGAGATCGGCCTGGCCACCGCACGGCGGCTGATCGCCCGCCGCACCCGGACCGTCCAGCTGGCCGGACGGCCCTCCCCCGCCCTGGAACGCGCCGCGGCCGAACTGCGCGAGCTGGGGGCGGACGTACGTACTGTCGCCTTCGACGCCCTCGACTCCGCCTCCCACGAGGAGGTACTCGGGAAGCTCTTCACCGACGGGGACATCGACATGGTGCTGCTGGCCTTCGGGGTCCTGGGCGACCAGGCGCGTGACGAGGAGGAGCCCCTCTCCGCTGTCCGGGTGGCACAGACCAACTACACGGGAGCGGTCTCCGCAGGCCTGGTGTGCGCCGGCGCACTCCAGGCGCAGGGCCATGGGTCGCTGGTGGTGCTCTCCTCGGTGGCCGGCGAACGCGCCCGGCGCGCGGACTTCATCTACGGCTCCAGCAAGGCGGGCCTGGACGCCTTCGCACAGGGGCTCGGCGACGCGCTGCACGGGACAGGGGTGCACGTGATGGTCGTACGCCCCGGCTTCGTACGGTCGCGGATGACAGCGGGGCGCGAGGAGGCGCCGCTCGCCACGACGCCCGGGGCGGTCGCGGACGCGATCGTGACGGGGCTGCGACGGCGCTCGGAGACGGTGTGGGTGCCCGGGGCGCTGCGGGTGGTGATGTCGGCCCTGCGGCACGTGCCGCGCCCGCTGTTCCGGCGGCTGCCGGTGCGGTAGGGCTCAGAGCCTGCCGGGTGGCCTCGATCGCACCCGACAGGCTCTCAGGGTCAGGGGCGCAGGGAGGGCTGGTCCATGGAGCTGCCGCCCTGGGCCGGCACGGCGGGTGCACCGCCGCCACCGCCGAACGGGAACTCGTTGATCTTGCGCCAGACGCCGTCCGTGCCCTGTTCGTACAGCGCGAAGGAACCACAGGTCCAGGCCGCCTCGTAGGAGGAGAGCTCCTCGTACGCGCGGTCCATGGCCTCCTCGGCGATGCCGTGCGCCACGGTCACATGCGGGTGGTACGGGAACTGCAGCTCGCGCACCAGGGGCCCGGACGCCTCCCGGACCCGCTTCTGGAGCCAGGAGCAGGCCGAGGCGCCCTCGACGACCTGGACGAAGACGACCGGCGAGAGCGGGCGGAAGGTGCCCGTGCCGGACAGCCGCATCGGGAAGGGGCGGCCGGCCGTGGCGATCTGGGAGAGGTGCGTCTCGATCGCCGGCAGGTCGGCCGCCTCGGCCTCGGTCGGCGGAAGAAGGGTGACGTGGGTGGGGATGCCGTACGCGGCAGGGTCCCCGAAGCCCGCGCGCCGCTCCTGGAGCAGGCTGCCGTAAGGCTCCGGGACCGCGATCGAAACGCCGAGCGTTACGGTCCCCACATCGTTCTCCTCAATCCTCGAAGGTCTTCTTCGGTCGTGCCGACGTCAGTGTGGCCCTTCGGCCGTGCTCCCGCCAGAGTCCTTGGACTCAGTGCTTCGCAGGCAGAAGGCCCATCCGGTCGTACGTCTGCGCCAGCGTCTCCGCCGCGACGGCCCTGGCCTTCTCGGCTCCCTTGGCAAGGAGGGCGTCCAGGGTCTCCGGGTCGTCCAGGTACTCCTGGGTCCGGGTACGGAACGGGGTGACGAACTCCACCATGACCTCGGCGAGGTCGGTCTTGAGCGCGCCGTACCCCTTGCCTTCGTACTTCTGTTCAAGGTCCGTGACGGCCGCGCCGGTGAGGGTGGAGTAGATGCCCAGGAGGTTGCTGACGCCGGGCTTCTTCTCCGCGTCGTAGCGGATCACGGTGTCCGTGTCGGTCACCGCGCTTTTGACTTTCTTGGCGGTGACCTTCGGGTCGTCGAGGAGATTGATGAGGCCCTTCGGCGTGGACGCCGACTTGCTCATCTTGATCGCCGGGTCCTGCAGGTCGAAGATCTTCGCCGTCTCCCTGAGGATGTACGGCGCCGGGACGGTGAACGTCTCGCCGAAGCGGCCGTTGAAACGCTCGGCGAGGTCCCGGGTGAGCTCGATGTGCTGGCGCTGGTCCTCACCGACCGGGACCTGGTTGGCCTGGTACAGCAGGATGTCGGCGACCTGGAGGACCGGGTAGGTGAAGAGGCCCACGGTCGCGCGGTCGGCGCCCTGCCTGGCCGACTTGTCCTTGAACTGCGTCATGCGGGACGCCTCGCCGAAGCCGGTGAGGCAGTTCATGATCCAGCCGAGCTGGGCGTGTTCGGGGACATGGCTCTGGACGAAGAGCGTGCACCGCTCCGGGTCGAGCCCGGCCGCCAGCAACTGGGCGGCGGCGAGCCGGGTGTTGGACCGCAGCTCCGCCGGGTCCTGCGGCACGGTGATCGCGTGCAGGTCCACCACCATGTAGAAGGCGTCGTGGGACTCCTGCAGCGCCACCCACTGGCGGACGGCACCGAGGTAGTTGCCGAGGTGGAACGAGCCTGCGGTGGGCTGGATTCCGGAGAGCACGCGGGGTCGATCAGAGGCCATGAAGCCATTGTCTCAGGTGCGGAACCGATCTCCGGCAACCGGTGTAGGAAAGATGTGAGGACCGCGAAGGGACTCCACGGCCGGCGTGCCGGGCGTCGTGACGAATGAGACGAGAAACACGGTCCCCCGACAGGGCGTGCGCCGGCGGTTGCGGGGCGTGAGGCGTCCTGCCGCGATCCGTAGCGGAAGGCGCGCCACGCACGGAAGGTTTCCAGGTCCTGAATCCGACCGACGATACAAAGTGGGCACCACCCCCGCCCCCGCCGCACGACGAACGGAGATCCCGTGTCGACCACGGAAACCGCCATCGCCTCCGCCGAGGCGCACAGCGCGCACAACTACCACCCGTTGCCCGTCGTCGTCGCCTCGGCGGACGGCGCCTGGATGACCGATGTCGAGGGGCGCCGTTACCTCGACATGCTCGCCGGCTACTCGGCGCTCAACTTCGGGCACGGCAACCGGCGCCTGATCGACGCGGCCAGGGCCCAGCTCGAACGTGTGACGCTGACCTCCCGCGCCTTCCACCACGACCGGTTCGCGGAGTTCTGTACGCAGCTCGCCGAGCTCTGCGGCATGGAGATGGTCCTCCCGATGAACACCGGGGCCGAGGCCGTGGAGACGGCGGTGAAGACGGCCCGCAAATGGGGCTACCGCGTCAAGGGCGTCCCGGACGGGATGGCGAAGATCATCGTCGCGGCCGACAACTTCCACGGCAGGACGACCACGATCATCAGCTTCTCCACGGACCAGGAGGCGCGGGCCGACTTCGGCCCGTACACCCCGGGGTTCGAGATCGTGCCGTACGGGGATCTCACCGCGCTCGCCGAGGCGATGACGGAGAACACCGTCGCGGTGCTGATGGAGCCGATCCAGGGCGAGGCCGGGGTGCTGGTTCCTCCGGCGGGCTATCTCTCCGGGGTGCGGGAGATGACCCGGGAGCGGAACGTGCTGTTCATCGCGGACGAGGTCCAGTCGGGCCTGGGCCGCACGGGCCGGACCTTCGCGTGTGAGCACGAGGGTGTCGTTCCCGACATGTACGTGCTGGGCAAGGCGCTGGGCGGTGGCGTCGTGCCCGTCTCCGCCGTCGTCTCCTCCGCCGCGGTCCTCGGCGTCCACCGGCCGGGCGAACACGGGTCCACCTTCGGCGGGAACCCGCTGGCCTGCGCGGTCGCCCTGGAGGTGATCGCGATGCTGCGCACCGGTGAGTACCAGCAGCGGGCGACGGAGCTGGGTGACCATCTCCACCACGAGCTGGGGCTGCTGACCGGCGGCACGGTGCTGGCCGTGCGGGGCCGGGGCCTGTGGGCGGGGGTCGACATCTCCCCGGCGCTCGGGACGGGCCGGGAGATCTCGGAGAAGCTGATGGGCCGCCGGGTGCTGGTCAAGGACACCCATGGCTCCACGATCCGGATCGCCCCGCCCCTGGTGATCAGCAAGGAGGATCTGGACTGGGGCCTGGAGCAGCTCCGGGGCGTACTGGCCGGCTGAGCCTCGGTCCGGGGACGCCGGTCAGAGGATGACGTGGGGCAGGAAGCGGGCGTACTCGTCGGTGACCAGCCCCGCCGACTCCCGGATGCCGAGCCCCGCGGACTCGTCTCCGACCACCCAGGCGCCGAGCACCACCCGGTTGCCCGCGAAGTCGGGCAGGGGGGCCAGCTCCTGGTAGCAGCAGGGTTCGTCGCGCAGGACCGGTGCGCTGCCCGGTTCGTGGATGGTGACCCCTGCGCCCTCACGGCCCAGGAGCGGCTTGGCGACGTAGCCCGCTCCGTCCGGGCCGGCCAGTTCGCGGGGGCCGTCGAGGTAGGAGGGGAGGAGGTTGGGGTGGCCCGGATACAGCTCCCAGAGGACGGGCAGCAGCGCCTTGTTGGAGAGGAGCATCTTCCAGGCGGGTTCGATCCAGCAGGTGCTGCCCGTGCCCCCGCCGTTGTCGAGGGTGCCCAGCACGTGCGGGCCGAAGCGGTCCGTCACCAGCCACTCCCACGGATACAGCTTGAAGCAGCTGCGGATGAAACGGAGCCGCTCGTCGACGAAGCGGCCGGCCAGGTGGTCCCAGCCGATCCGTTCGACGGAGAGCGCCTCGGTGTCGATCCCGGCCTGTGCGGCGGTCTCCCGCAGATAGGCCACCGTCATCAGGTCCTCGCCCAGCTCGTCGCCGTCGGAGTGCGCGAAGTGCAGAGGGCCGGGCGGCAGCAGCGGGGCCTGCCGCTTCCACGCGTCGACGAGACGCTCGTGCAGGGAGTTCCACTGGTCGGCGCCGGGGAAGCGGTCCTCCATCCAGAACCACTGCGGGCTGGCGGCCTCCACGAGCGAGGTGGGGGTGTCCGCGTTGTACTCCAGCATCTTGGCCGGGCCGGTCCCGTCGTACCGCAGGTCGAACCGGCCGTACAGGGAGGGCAGTTCGGCGCGGCGCCGCCAGGACTCGGCGATCAGCCCCGCCAGCCTGCGGTCCGTGATGCCGAGATCGGCGAAGCGGTCGTGCTCGACGATGTGCGCGGCGGCGGCCAGACACATCGTGTGGAGCTCCTCCACGACCTCCTCCAGCGCCTCGACCTCGGGCAGGGAGAAGACGTAGTAGGCGCTCTCGTCCCAGTACGGGCGCAGGGATCCGTCCGGGTAGCGGGTCAGGGGGTAGATCAGCCCCTGCTCCTCGACGGTCTGCTGCCAGCCGGGGCGCGGCTCCGTGGTGCGGCGTTCCATCGGGGGGTCTCAGCCGCCGCTGGACTTGGAGGAGCCGAATCCGCCGCTCTCGACCGCGGACTTGTTGAAGCTGCCGCCGGAGACCCGGTTCCTGTGGCTGCTGCCGCCGTAGTAGTACGTACCGTTGCCGTTGCTGTCCTCGCACTCGTAGTCCGGCAGGATCTCCTGGGTGACCGGGTCGACGCATCGCTCGTCCGGTTCCGAGCCGCACGCGGTGAGCGTTGCCGCGAGTACTCCCATGCCACCGAGCACGACGGTGCTCGACCTCAGCTTGCGCCTGTTCATGTTCTGTTCTCCCCCGTCGTCCGCACGGGCCGGTGTACGACCACCCGCCAACTGCCAGTCAGATTAGATGCATGACTCCCTGGACTGGAACCCGGTGCCTCCCGCTCCCGGGCGCATCCCGGCATTCCGCCTAAGGAAGCACCCGGCAGAGCGCGTCCAGCGCCCCCGCCCAGCCGCTCTCCGACGGTGTGCCGTAGCCGATGACCAGAGCGTCTCGGCCCGGCTCCGCGTCCTGGTGCCGCAGGCGTGAGAGCCGCTCCAGGGCGAGCCCCTGCCAGTTGGCCGCCTGGACGACGGACTGCTCGGTCCCCTCGGGGAGTTCGAGCACGGCGTGCAGCCCCGCCGCGATGCCGCTCACCCGGAATCCCGGTGCCCGCTCCGCGAGCGCGTCGACGAACTGGTCGCGGCGGCGCCGGTAGCGCAGCCTCATGGCCCGCACATGACGGTCGTACGCCCCTGACGCGATGAACTCCGCGAGGGTCAGCTGGTCCGGTGTCCCGGACATCCACTCGGAACCGCCCTTCGCGGCGCACACCTCCTCCACCAGTTCCTCCGGCAGCACCATCCAGGCGAGCCGCAGACCGGGCGCCAGCGACTTGCTGGCCGTGCCCATGTAGACGACCCGGTCCGGGTCGAGCCCCTGGAGCGCGCCCACCGGCTGGCGGTCGTAACGGAATTCACCGTCGTAGTCGTCCTCCAGGATCAGACCCCCCGACGAACGCGCCCAGTCGACCGCCGCGGCCCGCCGGTCGGGATGGAGCGGGACGCCCGTGGGGAACTGGTGGGCGGGGGTCAGCAGGACAGCGCCCACGTCCGGTGCCCCTCCCAGCGCCCCGGTGCAGGCCCCGAGCGCGTCCACCGGGAGACACGGGGTGCGCAGACCGGCCTCGGTCAGGAGGTTCCAGTGGATGTCCAGCCCGTACGACTCGACGGCCACCCCTCGCACCTCGCGGCGCCGCAGCACCTTCCCCATCAGCGCGAGCCCATGGACGAACCCGGAGCAGATCACGATGCGTTCGGGATCCGCGTACACCCCGCGCGCCCGCGCCAGGTAGTCCGCCAGTGCGCTCCGCAGCTCGACGCGGCCCCGCGGATCGCCGTATCCGAAGGCCGCGTCGGGGGCGGCGGTGAGGGCGCGCCTGGCGGCCTTGAGCCATTCGGCGCGGGGGAAGGACGAGAGGTCCGGCGAGCCCGGCATCAGGCTGTGGGCGGGGCGTTGGCGCACCTGCCGCCCCCTGGCCCCCCGGATGGCCGGTTCCGGCGCACTGGCACGCTGCGCGACCCTCGTCCCCGAGCCCTGCCGTGCGGTGAGCCAGCCCTCGGCCACGAGCTCGGCATAGGCGTCGGCGACGGTGTTGCGGGCGATCCCGAGATCCACGGCGAGCGTCCGGGAGGAGGGCAGCCGGGTGCCGGGCGTCAGCCGTCCGGTGCGCACGGCCTCACGCAGCGCTTCCATCAGCCCGCTGCGCAGGCCCGCGCCGACCGGTTCGATATGCAGGTCGGCACCGAAAGCGGCCCAGGAATCTGTCATGGAAATGGACCATACCGGTGCGCCATCCGGCCGTTAGCTTCGAATCATGACCACGCACACACACCAGCACACGCCCACCGGAAACGCTCCCGAACACCCCGCCCGCCTTCAGTGGGCCAAGCTCGCGCCCGACGTCTACAAGGCCATGGTCCGGCTGGACGCCGCGTCCCGTCAGGGACTCGACCCGACGCTGCTCGAACTGGTGAAGATCCGGGCCTCGCAGATCAACCACTGCGCCCTCTGCCTGGACATGCACTCGAAGGACGCTCTCGCGGCGGGCGAGTCCGTCGAGCGGATCATCCAGCTCAGCGCCTGGGAGGAGTCGCAGCACTTCTACACGGAGAAGGAGCTGGCGGCGATCCAGCTGACGGAGGCGGTCACGGTCCTGACGGACGGCTTCGTGCCGGACGAGGTCTACGCGAAGGCCGAGAAGCACTTCGAGGAGGCCGAACTCACCCAGCTGATCGCCGCGATCAACGTGATCAACGCCTGGAACCGGTTCGGTGTGACCACCCGGATGGCCCCGGGGCACTACACGCCCGGCGACATCAAGCACTGAGCCGCCGGGCCCGGTGGCCGGCGGGGGCGAGGGAGCCCTTTGCCCCCCGGCCGCCGGCTGCCGGGCCGCCACCCGCCCCACTCCCTCCCGGGCCGCCACCCGCCCGAGTCCCTCCCGCACCGGAGCCCTGATGAACGAGCCCGCGTCCGTCTTCCGCGCCATGCACCACGGCCGGCCTCACGGCGACCCGCTGGTCCTGCCCGGCCCGTGGGACGCCGCGAGCGCCCGTGTGTTCGAGGAGGCCGGGTTCCCCGCCCTCGCCACCCCGAGCGCGGGCGTCGCCGCCTCCCTCGGATACACCGACGGACAGACGCCCGCCGACGAGATGTTCGCAGCGGTGACCCGGATCGCCCGCGCGGTGTCCGTTCCCGTGTCGGCGGACATCGAGGCAGGTTACGGCCTGGCCCCGGCCGAACTCGTCGACCGTCTCCTGGAGGCCGGGGTGGTCGGCTGCAATCTGGAGGACTCGGCCGACGGCGTCCTCGTCGACCCGCTGCTCCAGGCCGACCGGCTCGCCGAGGTGTGCGCCGCGGCGGCCGGGCGCCTCTTCGTCAACGCCCGCATCGACACGTACATCCACGGGGACCCGGCCGCCGGGGACGTGGTCGCGGAGACGACGGCCCGTGCCCTGCTCTACGCCGAATCGGGTGCGGACTGCGTCTATCCGATCATGGCCCCGGCGGGCCATCTTCCCGGTCTGGCCGCCGCGGTCCCGGTCCCGCTCAACGCCGTCGGCGCACCCGACGGCCCGGCCGCCACCCGCCGGCTCGGCGAGCTCGGCGCGGCACGGATCACCTTCGGCCCCCAGCTGCAGCGCAGGGCGGCGGACGCCGTGCGGGACCTCGCAGGGCGGCTGCTCGGCCGCTGACCACACGTCAGGGCGCCCCGGCAGCAGCTGCTGCCGGGGCGCCCTCATGGTGCTCGGGTCCGGCCGGGGCCGGAGTCCGGTCAGATCAGGCCGAGCTCGCGGACCGCGTCGCGCTCCTCGGTGAGCTCCTGCACCGACGCGTCGATGCGCGCACGGGAGAACTCGTTGATGTCCAGGCCCTGGACGATCTCGTACTTTCCGTCCTTCGTGGTGACCGGGAAGGAGGAGATGATGCCCTCGGGGACACCGTAGGAGCCGTCCGACGGGATACCCATCGAGGTCCAGTCGCCCTCGGCGGTGCCGTTGACCCAGGTGTGCACGTGGTCGATGGCGGCGTTGGCGGCCGAGGCGGCCGAGGACGCGCCACGGGCCTCGATGATCGCCGCGCCGCGCTTGGCGACGGTCGGGATGAAGGTGTCGGCCAGCCAGGCCTCGTCGTTGACGGTCTCGGCGGCGTTCTTGCCGGCGATCTCCGCGTGGAAGATGTCCGGGTACTGGGTCGCCGAGTGGTTGCCCCAGATCGTCAGCCGCTTGATGTCGGAGACGGCGGCACCGGTCTTGGCGGCCAGCTGCGAGATCGCGCGGTTGTGGTCCAGACGCGTCATCGCGGTGAATCGCTCGGCCGGTACGTCCGGGGCGGCTGCCTGCGCGATGAGGGCGTTGGTGTTGGCGGGGTTGCCGACGACGAGAACCTTGATGTCGTCCGCGGCGTTGTCGTTGATGGCCTTGCCCTGCGGCTTGAAGATGCCGCCGTTGGCGGACAGCAGGTCGCCGCGCTCCATGCCCTTCGTACGCGGGCGGGCGCCGACGAGGAGGGCGACGTTGGCGCCGGCGAAGCCGACGTTGGCGTCATCCGTGATCTCGATGTTGCGCAGCAGCGGGAAGGCGCAGTCGTCGAGCTCCATGGCGGTGCCCTCGGCGGCCTTGAGGCCCTGCGGGATCTCGAGGAGTCGCAGGTTGACCGGCACATCCGGGCCGAGCAGGTGGCCGGAGGCGATGCGGAAGAGCAGCGCGTAGCCGATCTGGCCGGCTGCGCCGGTCACGGTGACATTCACGGGAGTGCGGGTCATGGCGATCTCCGTTAGACAGCTGGCGGTGGGGGTCCCTGCCCCTGGTGCTGGATACCTCTGAATCTTGACGTGAAGAGATATCCAGCGATCAGGCTATCCGACCCCCGCCGCCCGGGGCGCCCGCCCCCCTGTGGGCCCGCGCACAGTCGGTCACCCAGCGCAGCGGCCCCTCTCACGTCACTCCGGCGTGGCGCAGCCGGTCTCCCCGGAGACGAGGGTCGCGCAGGCCTTGGCGCCGGAGGCCTTCTTCACAGCGGCCATCGGGGTGTACGCCTCGGCGTCGGCGTCCACCGTGCCGTCCTGTTCCGACGAACCGGCGGCGATCTTCACGGTGTCCCCCGCGGATGCCTGGGTGATACGGGCCCACGCGGCCCCGCAGGTCTCGCTGTAGCGGACCTCGACGAGGCCGCCACCGACGGCCTCCCTGGCTACCGTCGAGGCGAACTGGCCGCCGCAGCCCATCGCTTCCGGGTCCTGGCCGGTGCAGTCGGCGCCGCTGCACCCGACCCCTGCGGGCAGCTGGGCCGCACTGGTGCGGGGATCGGCGGACGGTGTGGCGGCCACCCGGCCCGGGTCGCCGTCCCCGCCCAGGTCGGTGAGCAGCACGGCCCCGGCTATCAGCAGGAGCGCGCCCACGGCCCCCGTCAGGAAGAGCGTCAGCCTGCGCCGCCCGCCTTCCTGCCGCCCTCCGGTTCCGCCGTCCGCACGGTGTGCGCCTCCGCCGGAATCCGGCACCGATCCCGGCTGAGGCTGCTGCGGGATCCGCGGAACCGTGCCGCGCTGGACGGGTACGGACGGCGGACGTCCGCCGTCGCGGGAGTCTCCCCCTGGCCCCGCGGCGGTGGAGACTCCCGTGCCTCCGCCGGCCGCCCGCCTGCTCGCCACGGGGGCCGCGGCCACACCCGCCTCATTGAGCGCCGCACGCGCCTGGGTGATCCTGATGGCCTCCATCGTCATGTCGTGGCGCATCTCGGAGCGGCTCCAGGCGCGCTCGGCCAGCTCCCACATGGTCGTCAGATGGTGCTGCTGGGTGTCCGTCACCTCGGCGAGCGCGACGATCGCCCCCTTGGGCGCGAGCAGCCTGCCGTTGAGATACCGCTCCCACGACGTCTTGCTGTAGCCCGTGAGGTCGGAGACCGCGGCCAGGCTCAGACCACTGCGGTCCACCAGTCTGCGTAGCTGGCCGGCGAACTCCCGCACCTGCGGATCGAGTTCTTCCGGCAGTGCCTTCCAACGAGGCATTGTTTCCCCCCAGTCGATTCCCCCGGACGTTCCCCGGCGCGCCCCCGCTCCCCGGCACCGGGCCCTTCCCTCTGCCGTCGGAGCGGTCGGTCCGGCCGCTCCTGACTACCCAGAAGGATGCACGGAGCCAGGATGTCAGTTCCGGACAAAGGGGCGCACGGGGGCATTCGGTATGAGCACGGGCTCCGTTGTGCGCCGTAGCGCGTACCGAGCCGGTCTCCCCCCCACCGTTGCGTAACGATCACAGGATGGCGGAATGGTCACCTCCGTGCCACAGGGACCAGGCATACCTTGAACCGGCACCTCATGTCCATGACGCTTGAACCAGGACAGGGCAAGGCCGCTCAAGTCACCGCGTTCCGGTACCTCTTGCGCCGGTGCCCTGACCGGTGTCCGTCCCTTCTCGGGGGAGGGGACGGACACCCCCTCAGCGGATCGTGAAGTGGACCACGTCCTGCAGGAACGGGGCCCGCAGCCACGGACTGGGCTGCGCCATAAGCGCGAGCAGCACGATCAGCGTGCCCATCAGGCCGTACGTGACCAGATCGGTGAACCGGGACCGTACGGCGAGCATGCCGACGGAGGGCACCGTCCAGCGCAGCACGGCTCCGGCGAGCAGGGCGGCCCCCATCAGGATGGCGCCGACCCTGAACGCCTCGGCGAAGGGGTCGGTCCCCACGATCAGCAGCCCGATCCCGGCGGTGCAGAGCACCGTGAGCAGTGGCCACTGGCGGGCGGGGGCGGGGGCGTCCCCGGGGGCCGCCCGGCCGCCGCCCTCGGGACGCGCGGTGTCACGGGTCAGTGAGAAACGGCGCGACGGCGCCCAGGTCGAGCCGCTGTCCCCGGCTTCCCCGGCGGCTCCGTCCTCGTCAGCGGCACCGGGCGCTCCCGTCTCCCCGGCCATCCCTGCATCCCCGGGAGGCTCGGCCTCCCCTTGCGTACCGGTCTCCCTGGTCACCCCGTCCTCCCCGGACACCTGGACCTTCTCGGGCACCCGGGCCTCCTCGGACGTGTCTGTCTCCTCGGCCGGCCCGTCCGCGTGCGTGCCGCCCGCCGGACTCGTACCAGCGCCCATGACGTTCCTCCGGTCCGGGTCAGCCGACGGACACGGTGGAGGCCTCGGCGGCGCCGCGCTCGGCCGCCTCGACCACGTTGACGAGCAACTGGGCCCGGGTCATGGGGCCGACGCCCCCCGGGTTCGGGGCGACCCACGCGGCCACCTCGGCCACACCGGGGTGCACGTCGCCGACGATCTTGCCGTTCTCGTCCCGGCTGACACCGACGTCGAGCACGGCCGCGCCCGGCTTCACGTCCTCGGGCTTGACCAGGTGGGGCACACCGGCGGCCGCGACGATGATGTCGGCCTGCCGGAGGTGCGCCGAGAGGTCACGGGTGCCGGTGTGGCACTGGGTGACGGTCGCGTTCTCGGACTTGCGCGTCAGCAGCAGCGGGAGGGGGCGGCCGATGGTGACACCCCGGCCGACGACCACCACATGAGCGCCGTTGATCTCCACGCCGTGGCGGCGGAGCAGGGTGACGACGCCCTGCGGGGTGCAGGGCAGCGGGCCGCTCTCGTTCAGCACGAGCTTGCCCAGGCTCATCGGGTGCAGCCCGTCCGCGTCCTTCGCCGGGTCCATCAGCTCCAGGATCCGGTTGGTGTCGATCCCCTTGGGGAGGGGAAGCTGCACGATGTAGCCCGTGCAGTCCGGGTCGGCGTTGAGCTCCCGGACGACCTCCTCGATCTCCTCCTGGGTGGCGGTGTCGGGGAGTTCACGCTGGATGGAGCCCATGCCGACCTGGGCGCAGTCACGGTGTTTGCCGTTCACGTACCAGCGGCTGCCCGGGTCGTCGCCGACGAGCAGGGTTCCCAGGCCGGGTGTGATGCCCTGTGCCTTGAGGGCCGCCACGCGGACGGTCAGATCGGACTTGATCGCAGCTGCGGTGGCCTTGCCATCGAGAATCTGGGCAGTCATGGCACCCATCCTCGCGGATTACCCCGCCCGCGTACCAATCCTGGCTTGCCACGTGGACGCGAGATTGCACTTGCACAACACATTCGGCGATCGGCTGGACAAATGGCGGATGTCACGACGACGATAAGGCCCGCATCACCGCGGGCAGTGTCGGGGGGACCAACCGTTCAGATCGCGCAGCTTTCCTCCGTCAGGACCGTGTCGTCCCCACATACAACGGAGGAAATTCGCCATGAGCTTCGGCGACCCCAACAACCCCTACGGCCAGCAGCAGGGTGGTCAGCAGCCGGGCGGGCAGCAGCCGGGCTACGGCTACCCTCAGCAGGCCCCGCAGGGTGTTCCCCAGCAGGGTTACGGCTATCCGCAGGCACCCCCGGTCCAGGGTGGTTACGGCTTCCCGGGAGCGCCCACGGAGATGCCCGGCGGCGTGAAGGCGGCCCGGATCATGCTCTACGTCCTCGGTGGTTTCCAGGTCATCGGCGCCATCGTCATGGTCGTCGCGGGTGCCTGGCTGAGCGACAAGCTGGCCGAGAGCGAGTCCTACGGCTCCAGCTCTGCGAGCAGCCAGGACGTTGCCGACATCGGCATGGCCGTCTTCGTCGTCGTCGGCATCCTGACACTCGGGATCGCGCTCTGGGCGATCCTGACCGCGGCCAAGTTCTCCTCCGGCGGCAACGGCGTCCGCATCTCCGCGATCGTGTACGGCTCACTCGTGACGCTCTTCAGTGCCATCAGCCTGTTGACGACGAACGTCTTTGCCATCATCAGCATCGCGCTGGGCGTCCTGGTCATCGTTTTCTGCGCCAGGCAGGACGGGGCCGCCTGGTTCCGGCGTCAGCGCCAGCAGTACTGACACCTCTCCTGCACGAACGCACCCGCGTGAAGGCCGTAGCACCCGCTCACCGGCGGGTGTGCGGCCTTCAGCCGTTTCCGGGCGCCGGCGTGGTCCGCTCCATGACGACGAAGGAGCCCGCCTCGCGGGTGACCCGGTAGCGCGCCTCGGGGTGGAGCTGCTCGGCGTACTTCACCGGGTCGTCGATCGGCTGCGACCAGCCGAAGTCCAGGTTGATCGCGACGACGTCGGGCGCGGTGCCCGGTGCCCCGCCGACCCAGTAGACCGTGCGGTCCCCGGTCAGGTGCGCCATCAGCGTGATGTCCGTCTCCACCCGCGCCCCCTCGGGTATCGCCTCCAGCGCCGCCTCGGCGGCGTGGGTGCGCGCGTCGGCGCGGTACGTCTCCGGGCGCAGCAGGTCGCGGAGCGGAAGGTGCTGGGTGAGGGTGACGGCGATCGCCGCGGCCACGGGGACGGCGACGTTCGCGTACGACACGAGCCAGGGCCTCTTCGACGCCCGGCTGCGCCGGATGCCGTCGGCCATGGCCAGGAAGACCACCGGCATCAGGATCGCGCTGTAGTGCCAGACCATGCCCCAGTGGTTGGAGTCCTGGGAGAGCAGCCGCCAGCCGAGCGTGGGCAGGACGAGCAGGATCAGGGGTGAGCGGAGCGCCATGAAGGCGGTGATGCCGACCAGGAAGACCAGCATCTCCAGCTTGACGGAGGAGTCGAGGACGCCGAGGACGGAGTCGAGCGGGGAGACCTCCTGCCCGCCGTTCTCCTCGATCTTCTTCCAGTAGTCGTACGTCCCCGCGCTGCTGGCCGCCGGTATGAGCACCAGCACGGTCAGCGCGAACGCGAACACTCCGAAGGCCGCCAGCAGGAGGCCCTGGAGCCGCCGCCCGTACAGCGCCAGGAGCAGGCCGACGACGGCGACGGTGACGCCGAGGTCCTCCTTGACCAGGACCAGCGGCAGCGACCACAGGACGGCGGCCCGCCAGCGCTGCATGAGCAGCGCCCGGCAGACCAGGGCCAGCAGCGGGACGGCGAACGCTATCTCGTGGAAGTCGGCCTTCACCGCCTCCTGGAGCCCCCAGGACAGCCCGTACGCGACGGTGGCGCAGAGACCCGCACGGCCGCCCAGGATCTGCTGGACGGTGCGCCCCACGACGACCGCGGAGCCGGCGAACAGGGCGGCCTGGGCGAACAGCAGGGCGACGGCGGACGGCCAGATCCAGTAGAGCGGGGCGAGGAGCGCCACCACGGGGCTGAAATGGTCGCCGAGTATCAGATAGCCCGGACCCTTGATGTCGACGACTGGCGCGTCGAAACCGGCGTACGCGCGCACCTCCTGCTCGAAGATGCCCAGGTCCCAGGACGGCGACTGGAAGTGGCTGTACCGCAGGTACGCGTAGAGGAAGTAGAGCGCGCACAGGACCACGGCGGCGATCAGGTAGGGGCGCAGAGGTGCCGGGTGCGGCGTGTCCGCGGCCGGCCCTGGGGTCTGCTCCCCGGGCGCGTCGGTCTCGCTCTGGTTCAGGTCAAGCACGGTGCCCCCGCAACGGAATCCCTCACTGGTCACTGCCGGTCGCACCGGTCCCGCGCGGCCCGACAAGGCCATTCATTAGAACAGAGGGACGACTGATCTCCGTACGCCGGGACGCGCCGCAGGCCGCACCCGGGAGGGGTGCGGCCTGCGGTGTGTCACCGAGGGTGTCGTCAGTGGAAGAAGTGGCGCGTGCCCGTGAAGTACATGGTCACGCCCGCCTTCTTCGCGGCCTCGACGACGAGCTCGTCACGGACCGATCCGCCCGGCTGGGCCACGGCCTTGATGCCGGCCGCGGTAAGGATCTCCAGCCCGTCGGGGAAGGGGAAGAACGCGTCGGAGGCCGCGTACGCGCCCCGTGCCCGCTCCTCGCCCGCACGCTCGACGGCAAGCTTCGCGGAGTCGACGCGGTTGACCTGGCCCATGCCGACGCCGACCGAGGCGCCGTCCTTGGCGAGCAGGATGGCGTTGGACTTGACCGCGCGACTGGCCTTCCACGCGAAGGCGAGCTCACGGAGCTCGGCGGCGGAGAGCGCCTCACCTGCGGCGAGGGTCCAGTTGGCCGGGTCGTCGCCGTCGGCCTGGAGGCGGTCGGTGACCTGGAGCAGCGCGCCGCCGTCGATCGGCTTCACCTCGAACGCCGACGTCGGGGCCTCGGGGCAGCGCAGCACGCGGATGTTCTTCTTACGGGCGAGGATCTCGACCGCACCGTCCTCGTACGCCGGGGCGACGACGACCTCGGTGAAGATCTCCGCGACCTGTTCGGCCATCGCGACGGTCACCGGGCGGTTGACGGCGATGACGCCGCCGTAGGCCGACAGCGGGTCGCAGGCGTGCGCGTTGCGGTGCGCCGTCGCGACGTCGTCGGCGACCGCGATGCCGCACGGGTTGGCGTGCTTGATGATCGCGACGCACGGCTCGGCGTGGTCGTAGGCGGCGCGGCGGGCGGCGTCGGTGTCCGTGTAGTTGTTGTAGGACATCTCCTTGCCGTGCAGCTGCTCGGCCTCGGCGAGGCCGCCCGCGCCCTCGGTGTAGAGGGCGGCGGACTGGTGCGGGTTCTCGCCGTAGCGCAGGACGTTCTTGCGCGTGAAGGTGTCACCGAGGAACTCGGGGAGGCCCGATTCACCGGAGGCCGCGTAGCCGGCCGCGAACCAGGAGGCGACGGCCACGTCGTAGGCGGCGGTGTGCCGGAAGGCCTCGGCGGCGAGCCGCGTGCGGGCGGACAGGTCGAAGCCGCCCGCCTTGACCGCGGCGAGGACGTCGGCGTAACGCTCCGGGCTGGTCACGACTGCCACGGACGGGTGGTTCTTGGCGGCGGCACGGACCATCGACGGACCACCGATGTCGATCTGCTCCACGCACTCGTCGTCGGAGGCGCCGGACTCGACGGTCTCCGTGAAGGGGTACAGGTTGACGACCACGAGGTCGAACGGCTCCACGCCGAGCTCGGCGAGCTGCTCGCGGTGGGCGTCCAGGCGCAGGTCGGCGAGGATGCCGGCGTGCACGCGGGGGTGCAGCGTCTTGACGCGGCCGTCGAGGCACTCGGGGAAGCCGGTGAGCTCCTCGACCTTGGTGACCGGCACACCGGCGGCTGCGATCTTCCCGGCGGTGGAGCCGGTGGACACCAGCTCGACACCCGCCTCGTGCAGACCGCGGGCGAGGTCTTCGAGCCCCGTCTTGTCATAGACGCTGACCAGGGCGCGGCGGATGGGCTTATTCACCGGGGTGGGGTTATTCACCGACATGACCGAGATGAACCTTTCGTCCCTCAATGCGATAGCCGTCACGGGCGAGCCGCCCCACGGCCTCGACGAGCAGCTTTCGCTCGACTTCCTTGATGCGTTCGTGGAGGGCGGCTTCGCCCTCCACGGTTTCCTCTTCGGTCACCTCGACCACGCCCTGCGCGATGATCGGACCGGTGTCGACGCCGTCGTCGACGAAGTGGACGGTGCACCCGGTGACCTTCACGCCGTACGCGAGCGCGTCGCGGACGCCGTGAGCACCGGGAAAACTGGGGAGCAGGGCGGGGTGGGTGTTGACGATGCGGCCGCCGAACCCGGCCAGGAACGCCTTGCCCACGATCTTCATGAACCCCGCGGACACGATGAGGTCCGGGCGGTGTTCCGCGACGGCCGCCGTCAGGGCCGCGTCCCACTCGTCACGGCTCGCGTGCTCGCCGAGCTTGCACACGAAGGTGGGAAGCCCCGCGCGCTCGGCACGTTCGAGTCCGACGGTGCCGTAGCGGTCCGCGCCGACCGCGATAATCCGGGCGCCGTAGCCCTCGGGGTCGTCACCGATCGCGTCGAGGAGCGCCTGGAGGTTCGTGCCTGAGCCGGAGACGAGCACGACCACGCGGGCCGGAGCGGCGGAGGGGGGCGGGGAGGCCACGGCAGGGCCCTTTCTCGCGTGGTGCAGCAGGTACGCGATGTGCAGGAGGTGCGTTTGTATGGTCGTACGAAAGAAGCTCGCCCCCTGATACGGGGAACTCTACGAACGGTCCGACCGTCAGCAACGATACCGGCACACCCGACGGCCCCCACGGGACGGGGGCGTAGCCGGGAGGTAGCGTCAGGGGACAGGGAACCGCCCCCGGGCGGAAATGACGAGATGGGGAAGACGTTCACCACATGCCGGACCGCCTCCGCACCGCCTTTGGCCACCCGCTGCCCGAGCGGGCATCCACGCTGATGCGGGAACGCCAGTCCTCATCACCGGACTCCTCGCCGGACTCGGGTTCCACTTCGGGCTCGGGTTCGTCCGGGTCCTCGTCGGGTTCCTCCGGGTCCTCGCCCGGGTCCTCCGGGTCCTCGCCCGGGTCCTCCGGGTCCTCCGGGTCCTCGCCCGGGTCCTCCGGGTCCTCTGGCTCCTCGTCCGGGTCCTCCGACGACAATCCGTTCGCGGCACCGCCCGAGGACCGGCCCGACCAGCCCTGGCAGCCCCGCCACCCTTCCCACGCGCCGGAAAACCACGGCAACGGCGGAAGCGGAGGCAGCGACGGCGGCGAGGGCCCCTCCGACGACCGCCCGGTCTGGGGCAGCCAGTGGAGCGACCAGCAGCCGGGCCGCCAGGGCGGCGGCTTCGGTGGCCGTCCCGGCGGAACGAGCGGGCCGAGCGGTAAGGGCGGCGGCCCGGAAGGCAGTCCCGGCGGCTTGCGCTGGGACCCGACCGACCCCGCTCAGCGGCGCGCACGCTATGCGGTGCTGGGCGGCATGTGGGCGTTCTTCTTCGCCCTCTTCGACTTCCCCGAGATCGCGATGCTCCTCGGCGCCCTCGCCGTGTACTGGTCGATCAGCGCCCTCCGCGGTGGCCCGCGGAAGCCCCAGGCGGACGGCACAGCGCAGGCAGCGGTGTCCGGCACAAGCAGCCCGGACCGCGCCACCACGCCCCCGCCGCCGGGGGCCGCGCCCGGAACGGCCCCCGCCGCCGCGCAGGGCAGCA
Organism: Streptomyces sp. NPDC102441; assembly: GCF_044765585.1. NCBI lineage: Bacteria > Bacillati > Actinomycetota > Actinomycetes > Kitasatosporales > Streptomycetaceae > Streptomyces > Streptomyces sp. NPDC102441. The sequence goes on along the minus strand of NZ_JBIWKH010000004.1, from coordinate 461,824 downwards.
GCCGGCAGCAGACGACGGCGGCGGTCAGCGGCCTGGTGACGGCCATCCTGGCCCTGGCGATCGTGGCCACCGGCTATACGGTCCAGTTGGTCTACCGCGACTACTACACCTGCGTGAACGACGCGCTCACCAAGACCGGTGCGCTCTCCTGCAACGACAAGCTGCCGGATCCGCTGGAGCCCTTCTTCGGCGTGAAGGAGTAGGGCTTTCCGGACCGGACGCTCGCTACGGAGCGGCTTCCCGGCCGGGTTCCGAGTGCCCTTGGGCATCCGGAACCCGGCCGTCCGGCGTTTCGGGCTCGGGGGCGGGAGCCGGCTTCGCAGCGGGGGCGGGCTCCGGAGCCGGCGTGACGGCCGGCGCGGGAGCGGGAGCCGGCGTTGCAGCGGGAGCCGGGGACGGCGTGGCGGCCGGCGCGGGAGCCGGAGTCGGCGTTGCAGCGGGAGCCGGGGACGGCGTGACGGCCGGCGCGGGAGCCGGTACGGGCCCGGATGCGGGCCCCGGGTTCGGGTTCTGGTCCGCGTCCGGCGCGAAGTCCGCCATCAGCCCGCCCGAGTTCTTCTTGAGCGCGGCCCAGCGCGCCTCCCTCGCCCCGTCCTCGTGCCACGGGTCGGCCGAGAGGAAGTCGTACGGCCCCGCTTCCTCGTCCACTCCCCCGGGCTTCTTCTCCGCCGCCGGCTCCGGCTCCTGTCCTGCTTCCGCCTTCGCCTGCGCCCCCTTCGCCGCTTCCCACCGCCACCCCCACCGGTGTTCCCTCAGCCGCCACGCCCTGAGCAGCAGCGCCGCCGGTACGCCGATCACGGCCGTCCACGCAAGGGCCGCCGGGCCCACCAGCCACCACACGGGGCCGAACTCCGCCAGCGCCCCGGTGCCCAGCGGACCGCCCGACGACGCCGCGAGTACGGCAGCACCGGCCCCGCAGCCCACGGCGGCAAGCCCTGCCACCAGCGCGGTAGGGGCCTGACCCCACGCCTCCTCACGCCCTCCGCGCACCGGAGCCGCCCCCCGTGCGACGAACCTGGCGACCACCAGGGCGGCCAAGGCGGGTACCGCGACCGCCGCCCAGTTCGCCGCCGTCCCCGGGCCGTGGGACGGCACCGCGGCCAGCAGGGGGAAGTCCGGGAGCGCGGGGGGCCCGGTGAAAGCGAGCGGGGTGGCCATGGACGCCGTACCGAGGGCGAACCCCGGCCCCAGGCCGTAGGCGGCACCCCACATCGCCGCGTTCGGCACGAGTGCCGTCGCCAGCAGGAGGACGGAGATCCGGCCCGCCCAGTCGCCCGAAAGACCCACGAACGACTCCCGTGCCGCACCCATGTGCCACACCAGTGCGACCGCGACCAGCAGCGCACCGCCGCCGAGCAGCATGATCACACCCGCGACGGCCGACCGCACGGCCACCCCGGCCCCGGACCGGAATCGGGGGCGGGCAGCGGCCTCCTGCAGCCTCAGCGGCGCCCAGACCAGCAGCGGAGTCAACGGGCGGCCACGGGCCGTCCACACCCCGGCGGCGGCCGCGCCGGTCACCACGAGGGTGACGGGGAAGGCGATCGAGGCCCGGTCGGCGGGCAGCGCGCCGTCCCGTGCGTAAGCCGCCGCGGCCAGCACCACCAGCAGGTATCCGGCGCTCACCGCGCAGAACGCCCCGACCGCCGAGTGCTCCCCCGCCGGCCTCCCCTCCGTCTCCGCCGGGTCCCGGGCCTCCGCCGACTCCCGGGCGGCCCGGCGCACCAGCCACACCGGCAGCACGACGAGCAGCAGCGGGACCGTCGCCACGGGCACGGGGTGGCCTCCCACCGTGTCGGCCCGGACGAGTTCGGCGCCGTGGGCGAGGAGCCAGATACCGGTCGCCACATGGAGGGCGCCTCCGGGCCCGCTGTCGGGGTACGGAGAGCTGATCCACAGCACCATGACCAGGACCGCCAGCGAACCCAGCCCAAGCCCTGCCGCCAGCACTCCGCGCACGAAGGCGGAGGCCAGTGCGGCGGACCTGCTCCGCTCGGCCGGCAACATCAAGCTGCGTTCGGTCACTTGGGTCACGCGACCATGCTGCCAACGACACGCGCTTATTTCGTGTAACGGGCGAATGGCCGTTGTGTCGCCCAATATACGTTTATGTACTTTTTCACCCAGTGCAGTGTCATCGGGACCGGAGGCCGGGCATGACGAGGAGCACCACGGCGCCCGCCGCCCCCCTGCCCTCCCCCAAAGAGCGCCGCAGGCTCCGCGAGGCCAGGGCACTGAGTGAGGCACAGGTCGCCGCGGCCGTGGGAGTCACCCCCGCCACCGTCCGCGCCTGGGAAACAGGCCGCACCAGCCCGCGGGGCCGCCGGCGCGCGGCCTACGCCAGGCTGATCGGCTGCGCCGGGCACCGCGCCGCGCCGCCCTCCTCCGTCGAGGCCACCGGGAGCGGCACGACGCCCCCGACCGGCACCGGTTCCGCCACGGACACCCCGGCCCCCCTCGCGCCGGCGGCGCCGGCCCAGGACACCCCGGCCCCTGGCACCCCCATGCAGGACGCGCACCCCCCGGAGGCCACGACTCCGGAGGAGAACGCACCGGGCCCCACCGCGCCGGAAGAGCAGGAGCCCGCTCCGCAGCCCCGGCAGGACCTCACCGCCGAAGAGGCGTACGACGCGCTGTACGGCCGCACCGCGCCCGGCCTCACCCGGCAGATGTATCTGCTGACCGGCCGCCGGAAGCTCTCCGGGGAGGCCGTCGAACACGCCTTCCGGATCGCCTGGCAGCGCTGGCCCGAGGTGGCCAGGGACCGTGATCCCGGGGGCTGGGTGCGGGCGGCGTCGTACGAGTACGCGATGTCGCCCTGGCACCGGCTGCGCCGCGCCCACCGCCGGGCCGACGCGCTGCCCGAGGACCCGGCACGGCGTGCGCTGCTCGACGCACTGCTCGGCCTGCCGTCCTCGTACCGGCGCACCCTGCTGCTCCACGACGGTGTGGGCCTGGGGCTGCCGGAGACGGCAGCGGAGACGGAGGCCAGTACTCCTGCCGCGGCGAACAGGCTGCTGCACGCCCGGGCAGCCGTCGCCGAGCGGCTGCCCGCACCCTCGCAGCCCGAGGAACCCGGAGGCGGGCCCGCAGTTCTCCGCGGGCGGCTGGGCGCACTGGCCCTCGCGGAAGAGGTGCCCGAACCGCCACCGGCCCCCGCCGTACGCGCGGGCAGCGAACGCGTCGCCGAACTCTGGACCCGGGCGGCGCTCTGCTTCGGGGCGCTGCTCATCGGCACGACCGCGTTCACCCTGCACACGGCCCCCACCCAGTACGAGCAGCCGCTGGCACCCGCCGAACGTGTCGGCGGCGTCCCTCCGCGAGGGGGTCCTGAGAAGCTGACGCCGCAGGACGTGAAACTGCAGAAATCACTGAGGGCCGAGCTCACGCACGGCCCGGAGCGGCTTGTGCCGCGGGTTCCCTGACCGGAACCCCCCGGGCGGGATCTCTCCGGCTGACCTCCTGAGGGCTCCGGACGCGGAACGGCGCGGGCCCGCACCCCGTCGATCAGGGGTGCGGGCCCGCGCCGTTCCGCGGTGAAGCGGTGAGCGGTGACGCGGTGGGCGTCAGCCGCCGAGGATCTCGCGCGCCAGCTTGGCGGTCTCGGTCGGCGTCTTGCCGACCTTCACGCCTGCGGCCTCGAGGGCCTCCTTCTTGCCTGCGGCGGTGCCGGAGGAGCCGGAGACGATGGCGCCCGCGTGGCCCATGGTCTTGCCCTCGGGGGCGGTGAAGCCCGCGACGTAGCCGACGACCGGCTTCGTGACGTTCTTCGCGATGTAGTCGGCGGCACGCTCCTCGGCGTCGCCACCGATCTCGCCGATCATCACGATGAGGTCCGTCTCGGGGTCGGCCTCGAACGCGGCGAGCGCGTCGATGTGCGTCGTACCGATGACCGGGTCGCCACCGATGCCGACGGCCGACGAGAAGCCGATGTCACGGAGCTCGTACATCATCTGGTAGGTCAGCGTGCCGGACTTGGACACGAGACCGATGCGGCCGGGCTTGGTGATGTCGCCCGGGATGATGCCGGCGTTGGACTGACCGGGGGTGATCAGGCCGGGGCAGTTCGGACCGATGATCCGGGTCTTGTTGCCCTTCGCGTTGGCGTACGCCCAGAAGGCGGCCGAGTCGTGCACCGCGATGCCCTCGGTGATCACGACGGCGAGGGGGATCTCGGCGTCGATCGCCTCGACGACGGCGGCCTTCGAGAAGGCCGGCGGCACGAAGAGGACGGACACGTTCGCGCCGGTCTTCTCCATCGCTTCCTTGACGGAACCGAAGACCGGGACCTCGTTGCCGTCGAAGTCGACGGAGGTGCCGGCCTTGCGCGGGTTCACGCCGCCGACGATGTTGGTGCCGTCGGCGAGCATGAGCTTGGTGTGCTTCATGCCCGTCGCGCCGGTCATCCCCTGGACGATGACCTTGCTGTCCTTGGTGAGGAAGATAGCCATGGTGGTCTGAGTCCCTCTTCCTTACTTCGCAGCCGCGGCGAGCTCGGCGGCCTTGTCGGCCGCGCCGTCCATGGTGTCCACGCGCTGGACCAGCGGGTGGTTGGCGTCGGAGAGGATCTTGCGACCCAGCTCCGCGTTGTTGCCGTCGAGGCGCACGACGAGCGGCTTCGTGACCGCTTCGCCCTTGGACTTGAGCAGCTCAAGCGCCTGGACGATGCCGTTGGCGACCTCGTCGCACGCGGTGATGCCACCGAAGACGTTGACGAAGACGGACTTGACGTCCGCGTCGCCGAGGATGATCTCCAGGCCGTTCGCCATGACCTCTGCGGAGGCGCCGCCACCGATGTCGAGGAAGTTGGCGGGCTTCACGTTGCCGTGCTTCTCACCGGCGTACGCGACGACGTCCAGGGTCGACATGACCAGACCGGCACCGTTACCGATGATGCCGACCTCGCCCTCGAGCTTGACGTAGTTGAGGTTCTTGGCCTTGGCGGCAGCCTCGAGCGGGTTGGCCGCGGCCTTGTCCTCGAGCGCCTCGTGACCCGGCTGACGGAAGTCGGCGTTCTCGTCGAGAGACACCTTTCCGTCCAGGGCCAGGATGCGGCCGTCCTTGGTCTTCACCAGCGGGTTGACCTCGACGAGGAGGGCGTCCTCGGCGACGAAGGTGTCCCACAGGGTCACCAGGGCCTCGGCGACACCCTCGGCCACGTCAGCCGGGAACTTCGCCTGGGCCACGATCTCGCGGGCCTTGACGATGTCGACCCCGTCGACGGCGTTGACCGGGACCTTCGCGAGGGCCTCGGGGGTCTTCTCCGCGACCTCCTCGATGTCCATGCCGCCCTGCACCGAGGCCATGGCCAGGAAGGTGCGGTTGGTGCGGTCGAGGAGGTACGAGACGTAGTACTCCGCCTCGATCTCCGGGGACAGCTCGGCGATCATCACGTTGTGGACCGTGTGGCCCTTGATGTCCATGCCGAGGATGTCGGTCGCCCGGGCGACCGCCTCGTCGGGGGTGGCGGCCAGCTTCACGCCACCGGCCTTGCCGCGGCCGCCGACCTTCACCTGCGCCTTGACGACAGACTTGCCGCCCAGCCGCTCGGTCGCCTCGCGGGCTGCCTCAGGCGTGTCGATGACTTCACCGGCCAGCACCGGTACACCGTGCTTGGCGAAGAGGTCCCTCGCCTGGTACTCGAACAGGTCCACGCGCGTCCGTCCCTTTTAGTGGTCTCGCGGTTGGTTTTCTGCGTGGGCGTGCCGCGAGGGCAACGTGACTGCGCAGTCACTAGGGAGGCGCACACGGTGACCCGGTACGCGGCATGTCCATCCGGCAGGTTATCCCCCGCGCCGCACCGGACCCTAAATTGCAGATCACACCTGAGCGGTGATACCGGTCACAGACCGCGCTGGTGGCCGGGTTACGAGGGACAAAACGGCACCTCCGCCGGGGCCCGCCGGGGCCCGCCGGGCGGTCCGTGGCCGGCCGTCGGCCCGGGGTCCGTGCGGTCACCGGCCGGTGTCGGGTGCCGGCAGGGGCCGCTTCTCGATCGCCGCCGCCATGACCTCGGGGAAGAGGTCCGGAGTACAGGCGAACGCGGGGGCTCCGAGCGACCCCAGCGCGGCGGCGTGCTCATGGTCGTAGGAGGGCGCGCCCTCGTCGGAGAGAGCGAGCAGGGTCACGAACTGCACGCCGGACGCCTTCATCGCCGCGGCCCTTCCGATCATCTCGTCGCGGATCCCGCCTTCGTGGAGATCGCTGATGAGGACGACGACCGTTTCCGCCGGACGGGTGATTTTCGACTGGCAATAGGCGAGGGCGCGGTTGATGTCCGTACCGCCGCCGAGACGCGTGCCGAAGAGGACGTCGACCGGGTCGTCGAGCTGGTCCGTGAGGTCGACGACGGCCGTGTCGAACACGACGAGCCGGGTCGCCAGGCTCCGCATCGATGCGAGCACCGCGCCGAAGACCGAGGCGTGGACCACGGAGTCCGCCATGGATCCCGACTGGTCGACACAGAGGATGACGTCCTTCTTCACGGAGCGGTCGGTGCGCCCGTACCCGATGAGACGCTCGGGTATCACCGTGCCGGCCCCTTCGCCGCCGGGTACGGGCACGTAGTTCCTCAGGTTGGCCCGGATGGTGCGGTCCCAGTCGATGTCACGGTGGCGAGGCCGGCCCGCCGCCCTGGCCGAGCGGTCCAGGGCGCCGGTGAGCGCCGCCCTGGTGCGGGTGGCCAGCCGGCGCTCCAGGTCCTCGACGACCTTGCGCACGACGGCCCGGGCCGTCTCCCTCGTCGTCTCGGGCATGGCCTTGCCGAGCGAGAGCAGGGTGCCGACCAGATGGACGTCGGGTTCCACGGCCTCCAGCATCTCCGGCTCCAGCAGCAGGGCGGAGAGCCCGAGCCGGTCCATCGCGTCGCGCTGCATGACCTGCACGACGGAGGCCGGGAAGTACGTACGGATGTCGCCGAGCCAGCGGGCCACCGACGGGGCGGACGCCCCGAGCCCCGCGGAACGCTCGGCTCCACCCCGGCCGCCGGGCTTCCTCCCGTTGTCGTACAGCGCGGTCAGCGCTCCGTCCATCGCCTCGTCGCGTCCGGTGAGCGCGCGTCCCGTGCTCTCGGCGCTGTCCGCGCCGAGCACCATGCGCCAGCGCCGCAGCCGCTCGTCCTCGGCAGGCGTCACGTCCATCGCCCTCTCCCCTTCTACGTTCTTCGTTCTTCGTGTCAGCTCTTCGTTCTTCGTGCCAGCTCTTCGTTCTTCGTGCCGGCCCCGCTCGTGGTCATCCGCTCGCCCGTGCCGGGGTGTCCAGGCCGAGCAGCAGCCGGAGCACGGGCACGACTGCGTCCGCCCGCTCCTCGTCGAGTCCTTCACCGAAGCCCGGCGTGGCGGGTACTCCGTCGCCGCGCGCCCTGCCACGACCCGGTCCCCGGCGCACGAGCTCGCCCAGAGTGCGGCGCACACCCGGCTCGTAGGCCGAGAACGTGCGGCGCAGCAGGGGCAGCACGTCGGGGAACGTGTCGGCCGGTATGCCCGTCAGCCAGCTGTCGACGAGCCCGAGGAGCCGCTCGTCATGGACGAGCAGCAGGCCTCCGCCCGCGGCTTCGCCGACGAAGCCCTCGATCCAGCCGGCCGCGTCGGGCGGTGCGGTGCCGGGTGAGAGGGCGAGCCCCATCAGACGCGCGGCCTCGCTCTCGGCCAGCCGCCCGTCGTCCAGGAGCAGGCGCGTGGCGCGGCCCCGGATCACACCGGCGACCGTGTCCCTCGCGGACAGCTTGCGCAGGACGCCGGCCCACCGCTCGGGCAGGCCCTCCGCCCGTACGGCGTCGGCGAGCAGCCCGATCGCGGTGTGCACGCCGTCCACCCGGCGACGGGCCTCCGCTGCCGCGTCAGCGTCGAGGCCGGTGCAGGCGGGCGGCAGGCCCACGCAGACACGCTCGGCGAGACCGACGGCCACCTCTCCGAGAGCGGCGGTGCCGGTGGACCGCACGTCCCCGTACCGCAGGGAGCGGGCCAGGGCGGGCAGGGCGTCGGCGAGGTGGCCGACGTCCGCGTCGAGGGCGGCCCGGTCGGAGAGTGCCCTCATCACGACGGGCAGGGCCTCGGGCAGGCCGGCCAGGAGACACCGCTCGGCGAGCGCCGTGACCCCGGCGAGCGATGACGCGGACAGGGCGTCCGCCTCGGCCCTGGCGGTCGCGGCTCCGAGCACGGTGGTGCCCCACACACCGGCCTCGGCGATCCGGACGAACAGCTCGGGCTCCCAGCGCAGTCGCCAGCTCTCCCGGAACGTCCCCGTGCTCCCCCGGCCGGCGGTGGGTTCGCCCCAGTCCACGCCCAGGAGCCGCAGCCGGTGCAGCAGCCTGCTGCGGGCCGCGTCGGTGTCCTTGCGCAGATCGAGCTCCAGCTCGCGCCGCTCCGCCTCGGGCCTGAGTCTCAGCGTGCGCTGCTGCCGGTCCAGGTCGCGCTGGAGGGGGACGGCGGGGGCGGTGTCCGGGACCTCGCCGAGGATCTCACCGACGACGAGCCGGTCCCGCACGAGGGCGAGCGGCACATCGGATCCCTCGCACATGACCGCCCTGACCGCGTCGGTGGCCTCGGCCAGGCCGACGGCCGGGCGGTCGCGCAGGGCGGCCAGCGTCCCGGCGAGCCGGACGGCCTCGATGACGTCCGCGGAGGACACGGCTCGGTCCGTGTCGCGCAGGAGTCCGGCCACCTTCGTCATCCAGCGTTCGACGGGCAGGTCGGGGACGCCGAAGAGGTGGCCGTACCAGCCGGGTGACTCGATCCCCGCGCCGCATCCGCTGTGCCGGGCGAGCCTGCGATGGGTCCAGGGCACCCAGGTCAGCTCCGTCCGGACCTTGGGAATCCCCTTGAGGAGCGCCCGGTCCGCGGCGACCGTCGTCCCCGCGCGGAGCGCCGGCACGTGCCACGCACCGCAGACCACGGCGATGCCGTCGCCGAACTCCTTCCGGGCGGCGCGCAGCTGAAGGCGCATGGCCGCCTCCCGGACGGCGTCCTGGGGATGCCCCCCGTCCCCGTATGTCTCACGCAGCGCGGTCATCGCCTCGGCGAGCGCGGCGAACGGGGCACACGGATCAGCCGGCCGGCCGTCGGCCGCGCGGTGCTCGACGACGTCCTCCCACCAGCGCTCGGGGTCGTCGTAGCCTGCGGCTCCTGCCAGGATTCCGATCGGATCGATGCCCCTGCCTTCCTCCGGGCCGCCGTCCGGGCCGTCCTCCCGCTGATCCGCCAGCGCCAGGGAGTGCGCGGCGGGCAGGTCCACGAAGCGCACGGGGACCCCCTGCGCCGATGCCCAGCGGATCGCGACCCACTCGGGCGAGAAGTCGGCCATCGGCCAGAACGCGGCACGCCCCGGATCGTCCAGGGCGTGGGCGAGGAGCGCGACCGGCGGACGCATCCGTCCGTGCGCGGCGAGCGGCAGCAGCGCGTCGCCCTCGGGCGGCCCTTCGACGAGCACGGCATCGGGCCGTACCGACTCCAGGGCGGCCAGGACCGCGCGGGCGGAGCCCGGGCCGTGGTGGCGCACCCCCAGCAGCAGCGGTCCTCCGGGGGCGGCGGTCCCTCCGGCGCCGGGTGTCATTCCGCGGCCTCACGGCAGGCGCGGTAGAAGTCCTTCCAGCCGTCGCGCTCCCGGACGACGGTCTCGACGTACTCCTGCCAGATCACATGGTCGGCCGTGGGGTCGCGGACGACGGCCCCGATGATGCCGGCCGCCACATCTCCGGGGCGCAGGACTCCGTCCCCGAAATGGGCGGCGAGCGCGAGGCCTCCGGTGACGACGGAGATGGCCTCGGCCGTGGACAGCGTCCCGGAGGGCGACTTGAGCTTGGTGCGGCCGTCCGTGGTGACGCCGTCGCGCAGCTCACGGAAGACCGTGACGACGCGACGGATCTCAGCCAGGCCGTCGGGCGCCGGAGGCAGTTCGAGCGAGTGTCCGATCTGGGCCACGCGCCGGGACACGATGTCCACCTCGGCCTCGGGGGTCGCGGGCAGCGGCAGCACGACGGTGTTGAACCGGCGGCGCAGAGCGCTGGAGAGCTCGTTGACCCCGCGGTCGCGGTCGTTCGCCGTGGCGACGAGGTTGAAACCCCTGACCGCCTGGACCTCCTGCCCCAGCTCGGGGATGGGGAGTGTCTTCTCCGAGAGGATCGTGATGAGCGCGTCCTGCACATCGGCGGGGATGCGGGTGAGCTCCTCGACGCGCGCGGTCATCCCCTCGGCCATGGCCCGCATGACGGGGCTCGGCACCAGCGCCTCACGGCTGGGTCCGTGGGCCAGCAGCCGCGCGTAGTTCCACCCGTAGCGGACGGCTTCCTCGGGGGTGCCCGCGGTGCCCTGGACGAGCAGGGTCGAATCGCCGCTGACGGCTGCGGCGAGGTGCTCGGACACCCATGTCTTCGCGGTCCCCGGGACACCGAGGAGCAGCAGCGCCCGGTCGGTGGCGAGCGTGGTGACGGCGACCTCGACGAGGCGGCGCGGACCCACGTACTTCGGTGTGATCAGTGTGCCGTCCGGGAGTGTCCCGCCGAGCAGATAGGTGGACACGGCCCACGGCGAGAGCTTCCAACGGGCAGGCCTGGGGCGGTCGTCGGCAGCGGCGAGCGCCTTGAGCTCATCGGCGAAGGCATGCTCGGCGTGCGGCCTCAGGGCTTCGCCGTCGGCGGCTTCGGTCTGTACGGACACGGTCATGGATCCCCCTCCGGATCATCGATCCGATGCGGTTTCCACGGTGCACCACGGCACTGACAATCGGCCCCGGCACACGGCCGGGACCGATTGTCAGTGGTGCGCTCTAACGTCGGTTCCATGGTGCTGAATCACGGGGGAGAACCCAGGCGCTCCGCCGGACCGGTGGCGCTCCGGGCGATGGAGGGGGCGGCGGCCCGTCGCGCCGACCGCAGGGCGGAGCGCATCACGGGCGGTGCGCAGGAGCTGGAGCAGCGGCTCACCGATCTGCTGCGCGGCGGGCTCGCGGCGGCGGACCGGCCGGGTTACACGCTGTGGGAGGAGACGGCGGCCCGCATGGTCGACGCACAGGCCCCTGGACTCGCGGGCCGTGTGCGTGAGTTGGGGTCGGTGCCCGCTTCGGGGCCCGGCTGGCCGGCGCGGCTGCTCGAAGAGTGCGCGCTGCTGCATCTGCTGGACGCGGCCTGGCTCGGACTCGACCGGCTGCCCGGCCCGCTGGCGGCGACAGTGCGTACGAGGGTGGGGCTGACGTCATCGGCCGAAGGACCGGCCGTCCGCGACCGCTGGCTGGTCCTCGCCCAGTACGACACGCCGGACGGCAGGATCGTCACCCGCCGCATCTGGCTGTACGGCAGGGAGTCGGGGCGCACCGCGCTGCTGCTGTCCTACGGGGCGCCGGGACGCACCCCCGACCGGTCGCTGCCGGTGGGCTCGGTGATAGACGCCGAAGTGACGGCCCATCCGGGCGGCGGAGGTCTGCGGGGAGAGCTGGGAGCGCAGTTCGGCGAGCCCCTCGTCACCACCGGGCCGCCACCGGGCGGCACAACCGCCGACGCCGTCGCCGCGTACGGGAACGCGCTGCGCCACGATCCCTGGCTCGACGCCTGGCCGGTGACGCTGCGCGACGTCATACCCGTGCCGTCAGGGGACGGCTGGCAGCTGGTCGGCGCGGCGGACGGCTCCGCCCTGCCTGTCGCAGCCTCGGCGCTGTCGCGTCCGGGCCTGTGGAAGCTCGTGGCGCTCTCCGGGGGCGGCCCGCTGACGGTGTTCGGCGAGTGCGGGCACCGGGGTTTCGACCCGCTCGCGGCCTGGTGCGCCGAGGCCACCGCCGACGGCGCGCCGGACACGGCGGTGGCGCTCGCCTGACACCCCGCCAAGTGATTCCCCCGCTCCCTCGATTCCCGCGCCCCTCGATTGCCGCCTCCTTCGACTCCTCCTCCTCCTCCTCGATCCTCGCCTCCCCGACCCCCTGAGCACCGTTCCCGGACCACCGGAAGGGACCCGATGTCCACCATCGTCACGACGGCCGGCGTCACCGTGAGCGCCCCGTGGGAAGACCTCGTCACCTCGGCGCTGCTCGGCACCGACCGGCGCCCCCTCCGGGGGGATGACGGCACCGTGACCGGTCCGGCGGCGCTGCTCGACACGGCGGCGGTGCACACCGTGCGGCGCAGGGCCGCTCTGCGGCCGGCCACCGGTGCCGCCCCGCCCGCGCCGGCACCCGCCGATCCCCGGCCACCGCTGCCCGCGGCCGCCCGCCGCCGGCTCGCCCAGCTGCTCGCGGACCGGTCGGCGCCGTCCGGCGGCGGGCGCCGGGGATCGGCTCCCGACCTCACCGAGCTCATCCCCCAGTGGCTGGCCGCCGCCGGTGCGCACGGTTACCGGGCGCCGGCGGAGCTGCTGCCCGCGCTGCTGGACGCGGCGAGAGCGCGTACGGATCTGCGCCCGGGTGTACTCGCGTTCGCCGGGCCGCGCGGACTCTGGCTGGCCGGCCTGAACCCGGAGTGGAGGTTCGCGTTGCGCGCCTCGTCACGCGGCGCGCAACGGCCGGCCACAGCGGATCCGGAGGCGGTGCGCCGGCTCTGGGACGAGGGTCTCTTCGCCGAGCGGGTCGCGCTGCTCGGTGCCGTCCGGGAGCAGGATCCGGGTGCGGCCCGGTCCCTGCTCGCGACGACGTGGCCGACGGAGCGGGCCGAGGACCGGCTGATGTTCCTCGATTCCCTGCGGTCCGGCCTTTCCGCGGCCGACGAGGCGTTCCTGGAGGAGTCCCTGGCGGACCGCAGCCGCAACGTACGCTCCACGGCAGCGGAGCTGCTGTCCGCTCTGCCCGGTTCGGCGCTCGCCCGGCGGATGGCGGCCCGTGCCACCACCTGCGTCAACCCCGACCGTACGGGCGGTGCCGTGTCCGTCGCGGTGGAGGCACCGCACGAGTGCGACGCCGCGATGCAGCGCGACGGGGTGGTGCCGGTGCCGCCCTCGGGGCGTGGCGAACGGTCCTGGTGGCTCGGCCAGTTGGTGGAGTCGGCCCCGCTCGGTGTGTGGCGGGAGAGGTTCGGCGGCCGGACGGCCCATGAGCTCGTGTCGCTGCCGGTCGCCGACGGCTGGGCCGGTGAGCTGCACGCCGCCTGGTGCCGCGCCGCAGTGCGGCAACGGGATCCCGACTGGGCGCGGGCGCTGCTCGGCGCTCCCTCGTCACCCCTGGCGAGCGGTCCGGGGACGGCGTCGCTGGCGGAGCGGTCGAAGCTCCTCGCCACCCTGCCTCCGCCCGAGCGGGCGCTCTGGGTCGCCGGCTTCATAGCCGCGCACGGCCTGTCCGAGGCCTTCCAGCTGCTCGGCGTGTGTTCCGTGCCCTGGGACGGGCCGCTCGGCCGGTCGGTGGTCGACGCACTGGACATCGCCCGGGACGCGGGGAGCTATCCCTGGAGCTTCAGCGGGGTGATGGGCCTCGCGGAGCGCTGCCTGAACCCGGCCGAGGCGGACCGGCTCGCGGTGCTCACCACCACGCCCGACGAGCCGGAAGGCGCCTCGCCGGGTGCGGGTGGCTACTGGTCGGAGGCGTTCCAGCGCCTGGTCTCCACCCTGCGCCTGCGCGCCGCCATGGACGCGGAGCTGGCCCAGGACGGCACGGGATGACCACGGAGGCGGGGCGGGGGCCCGACGGGCTCAGGCCTCGGCGGGCTGGCGGACGTTCGCGTTCACCCAGTCGACGATCGAGGCCGTCGTCGCACCCGGGGTGAAGATCTCCGCGACACCCTGTTCCTTCAGCGGAGCGATGTCCGCCTCGGGGATGATGCCGCCGCCGAACACCTTGATGTCCTCCGCGTCGCGCTCCTTCAGCAGCTCGATGACCTTGGCGAAGAGCGTGTTGTGCGCACCCGAGAGGATCGAGAGACCGATGGCGTCGGCGTCCTCCTGGATCGCGGTGCCGACGATCTGCTCGGGGGTCTGGTGGAGCCCGGTGTAGATGACCTCCATGCCCGCGTCCCGCAGCGCCCGCGCGATCACCTTCGCCCCGCGGTCATGGCCGTCGAGGCCCGGCTTGGCCACCACCACTCGGATCGGACCGGTCACACCCATCAATGCCTCCACATGCGTCTCCCGTGCCCGGAGGGCCGGTGATGTGAACGAACGTTATCCACAGCATCCCGCACGTCGTCGTTTCGCGGTGGGCCGGGAGGGGGAAATCACACATGGGACATGTTCGCCGGCGTCGTTCCCAGCACCGGGCGGCCCATCGGCCGCACGGGGAGCGCCGCCAGGGAGCCGCAACGAGGTTGCCGTACCACCGTGCCGTCAGCCGCACGGCACGGTGGTTCGGGCCCCGGCCGCATCAGGGCTGCCGGCCACCTCCGCAGCGACCCCCGTGAGGGCGTTCGGGGCAGGGAGCCGCCTACCCCGCATGCCAGTGCAGGAGGTCGGCCATGAAGGTCCTGTCCTTCCTATCCCCACTGCTGCGGAGGCCGTGTCTGCGCCCCGCCTGGCTGTCGTCGACACTGGTCAGAGCCACCGCGCTGGAGCTGGTGATCCTCGCCGGGCATGTGCTCATCTACCCGTCCGGCCTCACCCCGGAGCGCAGGCCGTCCACGCCCCGGCCCGGTTCGAGGCCGCGCCCGGACCCGGACCGCATCACCCGTCCGGCGGGCACGGCGAGCACGACGGAAACCCCGGACACCGCAAACACGGTGAACAAGGCGGACACCGCAGACGCAGAAGACGCGGCCACGGCGGACACGACCGCGCTGCCCACCGCGGCCGGCACCCGCCCGCCCGTCGTGCTCCTGCACGGCTTCATCGACAACCGGTCCGTGTTCGTCCTGCTCCGCCGCTCCCTGGCCCGGCACGGCTGGCACCATCTGGAGTCACTCAACTACTCCCCGCTGACCTGCGACATCCGCACGGCGGCCGAGCTGCTGGACCGCCATGTGGAGGAGATCTGCGCCCGCACCGGGCACCGCGAGATCGACATCGTCGGCCACAGCCTCGGCGGCCTGATCGCGCGGTACTACGTGCAGCGGCTCGGCGGGGACCGCCGGGTACGCACGCTGGTCACTCTCGGCACGCCGCACGGCGGCACCTCCGCCGCCCCGTTGGCAGGAGCACACCCCATCGTCCGCCAGATGCGCAGCGGCTCGGACCTGATCGAGGAGCTCCGCCGCCCCGCTCCGAACTGCCGGACACGGTTCATCAGCTTCTGGAGCGAGCTGGACAGGGTGATGCTCCCCGTCGAGACGGCCGGCGTCGACCACCCCGACCTCGACGCGGTGAATGTGCGTGTCACGGGAATCGGCCATCTCGCCCTGCCGGTCCACCCCGCGGTCGCGTCCGCGATCCGTCAGGCACTCGAGTCGGACGGCGCGGCCCTCGAAGCTCCGGGAGCGGCCTCCGTCGCCTGATCTCCCTCCCCGGAGCCCTCATGGACACCCACCGAATAGAACAATTTTCGAACATAGTGCCAAGGCTGTCTCCTCGGTCCACCGAAAGGCGCTCGATTGCCCGTTTCCTGAGGTGGTGAAGGCCGCCGAAGATTGTCGTCCTCACCTACCGCCGGGTACAGTCGCGGCCACTACTCACCCTGGGATCCCCCCACCGGACCCCGGAACAGGTCCTGCTGCCGAGGCGAGAGAGAAGTTGGTGAACGACCAGCACCCCCACGCCGGGTATGCCGGATACGACAGCAGCCAGTCCACCGGCAGCTTCGAGACCGACCCGCTCTTCGGGACCCTTCCGGGTCAGCACGACAGCTCCCACGACACGCCGTACGGCGGCGGTTACACCCCCGCGTACGACGTCGGCTACGGCAGCGGTTACGACAGCGGCCAGTGGGACACCGGAGCTCATCAGCAGGCGCAGTACGCCACTTATGACGCCCAGGCCCACCCGCAGGCGCCCCAGGGTTACGACACAGGCGCCACCTGGATGCCCGAGGCCGGAGCCCAGGCGGCCATGCAGGCCCCCGACGCGACGGGCCAGTGGGACACCTCCGGCTGGGACCACACCGGCCAGGCCGGCCAGTGGGCGACGGGCGACACCGGCGCCTTCCCCACCACCACCTTCGACACCACCGCCTTCGACACCACGGCCTACGCGACCGGCACCTACGCCGCCCCCGCCTTCGAGGCCGCGGGTTACGAGAGTTACGCGGCCGCCGACACCGGCACCTACGACGCCACCGCCTGGAACACCGGCGCCACGCCCGAGAACGCCGCGTACGCCCCCGAACAGACGTCGTATCCCTCGTACGAACACCAGTCGGCACCCTACGAGCCGTACGAGACCGCCGAGTTCGCCTCCCACCCCTCCCACGACGGCGTCGTGACCACCGAGGACGGGATCGCGCAGGCGGACCCTTATGCCGAGTATGCCGGGGCCCTCGACACCGACGGCGAACCCGAGCCGATGTCGGACGTCGTCGACGTCACCGCGGAGTCCGCCGCCGCGGCGGTGTCCGCGCGCCCCGTGGGCCGTTCCGGCGGCCGGGGCCGACGCCGGACCCCCGCGAAGCGTTCCGCGCTCCTCACCGTCGCCGTCCCCTCAGCCTGCGTCATGAGCGTCGCGGGCATCGCCGCGGCCTCGGTGGGCGGCGTCGGCGGAGGCGAGGAGACGAAGGACGACACCACGTCCATGGCGGCCGCCGACACGGTCAAGCCGGCTGTGGCCAACAACAAGCTGGACGCCCAGCTCGCCAACCTCAGCGCCGACGCCGAGAACTTCGCCGACCGCGCCAGCCGCACCCAGGAGCGCATCAACCTGAAGGAGCGCCAGGCAGCCGAGAAGAAGAAGCGCGAGGAGGAGGCCGCGCGCCGTGAGGCCGCGCGTCCCAAGTTCGTGCTGCCCGTGAAGCAGCACGGTCTCAGCGCCACCTACGGCCAGGCCGGCGTGAACTGGATGTCCGTCCACACGGGCATCGACTTCCCTGTCACCTACGGCACCCCCGTGATGGCGGCGACCGACGGCACCGTGCGCACCCAGTGGAACAGCGCCTACGGGAACATGGCCATCGTCACCTCGGCCGACGGCACCGAGACGTGGTACTGCCACCTCAGCACGACCAAGATCCGGTCGGGCTCCGTCAAGGCCGGCGACGTCATCGCCTACTCGGGGAGCTCCGGCAACTCCACCGGCCCGCACCTGCACTTCGAGGTACGCCCCGGCGGCGGCTCGGCGATCGACCCGATGCCGTGGCTACGCAGCCACGGCATCAACCCGAACTGAGTCCGGCCCCCGCCGCCGGACCGGGTCAGAGCTTCTCGACCGGCGCGTAGCGCAGCAGCAGCTTCTTGGGACGCTCGTCGCCGAAGTCGACCGTCGCCTTGGCCTGGTCGCCGAACCCCTCGACCGCCGTCACCGTGCCCAGACCGAACTGGTCGTGCGTGACCCGGTCCCCGGCCACCAGTGTGACCACGGGCTTGTCGGAGGTGCGCCGGGTGGCGAACCCCGACGGCCCGGACTTCGAGCGCGACGAGGACAGCGACGACGTGATCCCCGACGTCGGTCCCGCCGGGGCGGCCATGGGCCCCTTGCGCTTCCACTCCAGATGCTGTTCCGGAATCTCCTCCAGGAACCGCGACGGCGGGTTGTACGAGGGCTGGCCCCACGCACTCCGCATCGACGCCCTGGTCAGATACAGCCGCTCACGGGCACGCGTGATGCCCACATAGGCGAGCCGGCGCTCCTCCTCCAGCTCCTTCACCTGACCCAGCGCGCGCATGTGCGGGAAGACGCCGTCCTCCATGCCGGTCAGGAACACCACCGGGAATTCGAGGCCCTTGGCGGTGTGCAGCGTCATCAGTGTGACGACACCGGAGCCGTCCTCGTCCTCGTCGGGGATCTGGTCGGCGTCGGCGACGAGCGCGACCTTCTCCAGGAACTCCGCGAGCGTGCCCGCGCCCTCCTCCTCCGCCCGCTCCTGCTCGAACTCGAGGGCGACCGCGGCGAGCTCCTGGAGGTTCTCGATGCGGGTCTCGTCCTGCGGGTCGGTGGACGCCTGGAGTTCGGCGAGATAGCCCGTACGCTCCATGACCGCCTCCAGCACGACGGCAGGTCCCGCACCGGACTCCACGATCGTGCGGAGCTCCTCCATGAGCGTGTTGAAGCGCTTCACGGCGTTGGCCGAGCGGGCCGCCATGCCGTACGCCTCGTCGACGCGGCGCAGGGCCTGCGGGAAGGAGATCTTCTCCCGCATCGAGAGAGCGTCGATCATCGCCTCGGCCCGGTCGCCGATGCCCCGCTTGGGCACGTTGAGGATGCGGCGCAGCGGGACGGTGTCCTCGGGGTTGGAGAGGACCCGGAGGTAGGCCAGGACGTCCCTGACCTCCTTGCGCTCGTAGAAGCGCACTCCGCCGACGACCTTGTAGGGCAGCCCGACGCGGATGAAGATCTCTTCGAAGACACGGGACTGGGCATTCGTGCGGTAGAAGACGGCGACGTCGCCGGCCTTCGCGTCCCCGGCGTCCGTGAGGCGGTCGATCTCGTCGGCGACGAACTGCGCCTCGTCGTGCTCGGTGTCCGCGACGTAGCCCGCGATCCGGGTTCCGGCGCCCGCGTTCGTCCAGAGGTTCTTGGGGCGGCGGCTCTCGTTGCGTTCGATGACGGCGTTGGCCGCGGAGAGGATCGTCTGCGTGGAGCGGTAGTTCTGCTCCAGCATGATCGTGGTCGCGTCCGGATAGTCCTCCTCGAACTGGAGGATGTTGCGGATGGTCGCACCGCGGAAGGCGTAGATCGACTGGTCCGCGTCACCGACGACACACAGCTCGCCCGGGGCTTCGGCCTCGCCGGACGGACCGACCAGCTCGCGCACCAGGGTGTACTGGGCGTGGTTGGTGTCCTGGTACTCGTCGACCATGACGTGCCGGAAGCGGCGGCGGTAGTGCTCGGCGACGTCGGGGAACGCCTGGAGCAGGTGCACCGTCGTCATGATGATGTCGTCGAAGTCCAGGGCGTTGGCCTCGCGGAGCCGTGCCTGGTAGAGCGCGTAGGCCTGCGCCAGCGTCTTCTCAAAACCGTCCGCCGCCTGACCGGCGAAGGTCTCCTCGTCGATCAGCTCGTTCTTCAGGTTCGAGACCTTCGCCGTGAACGACTTCGGCGGGTAGCGCTTCGGGTCGAGGTCCAGATCGCGGCAGACCAGCGCCATCAGCCGCTTGGAGTCGGCGGCGTCGTAGATCGAGAACGACGAGGTGAACCCCAGGCGCTTCGACTCACGGCGCAGGATCCGCACACAGGCACTGTGGAACGTCATGACCCACATGGCGTTGGCGCGCGGGCCGACGAGGTCCTCGACGCGCTCCTTCATCTCGCCGGCGGCCTTGTTGGTGAAGGTGATCGCGAGGATCTGCCCCGGGTGCACCCCTCGCTCGGCGAGGAGATGGGCGATCCGGTGGGTGAGCACCCTGGTCTTGCCCGAGCCGGCCCCGGCGACGATGAGCAGCGGGGACCCGGCGTGCACGACGGCGGCGCGCTGCTCGGTGTTCAGCCCGTCGAGCAGCGCGGCGGAGTCGATGACGGGGCGCGGGGCCCCGTCGCGGTAATAGGCGTCACGCGGCGGCGGAGGCACGTCGAAGACGTCCTCGAAGAGGCCCTCCGGCACCGCTTCGGGCGTGTGCCCCTCAGGGGGCGGCGGGGGGCCCTCGTCCGCTTGCTGGAGGCCGGTCAGGAAACTGTCGTCAAAGAGGCTGCTCATCGCTTGACGAGTCTAGGCGGCCCCACCGACAGCCCGGGCCGCATCGGTGAGAAGGACCCGAGGCCGCGCGCGCACCGGAACCGCCCGTACACGCAACGTGAGATTCCAGGGTGAATTCCCGCCGCACGGACCGCCACCCCGAAAAGGTCACGAAAATGTATCGGGCATATCGAACATCAACCTTCACAGGGACACCACGGGTTGGCTAGCGTGCTCCGACGGGTGCCCCGTACCCCCTTGAGGCGAACCGCGCCGCACGGGCGCCCCCGCCGAATCCGTACTCCCCCGAAGGGAGCGCGGAACCGGGGACCCACACGCAGCACCGGGGTGAATCGGTCCCTCTCCACAGGACCGTAGGGCAGCCTTCCGTTCCGCCCGAACCCTCCCCCAGTGCCTGAACGGCCTGGGGGGACCCCCATCGCTAACCCAGTAGGCGGTCCACGGAAGGAGATGCCGGCCTTGGCGTCGCATCGCAAGCCGCGCACCCGGGTGCGCACCACCACCCCCGCCGTCGGTCTCACGACGGCGGCGCTCGCCTCCGTCACCCTGCTCTCCACGCAGAGCGCGACGGCCGCCCCCTCCGAGCCCAAGCCCGGTATCGAGGAAGTGCAGAAGAAGGTCGACGCCCTCTACCGGCAGGCCGGTACCGCGACGCAGGAGTACAACAAGGCGAAGGGCGCGTCCGCCGATCAGCGCTCCAAGGTCGACGCGCTGCTGGAAGCCGCGGCGAAGCGGGCCGACAAGCTGAACGAGACGCGCCGGGAGCTGGGCAACTACGCCGCCGCGCAGTACCGCAGCGGCTCGATCGCCCCGACGGCGACGTTCTTCCTCGCGGACGACCCCCAGTCGTACTTCGACCAGGACCAGCTGATGGCGCGGATGACGAGCCAGCAGCAGAAGACGGTCGCCGACTTCCGCACGCAGCAGAAGGAGGCGGCGGCGAAGCGCGTCGAGGCGACGAAGAGCCTGGAGACGCTCACCGAGTCGCAGGAGACGCTGCGCACCAGCAAGCAGCAGGTGCAGACGAAGCTCACCGAGGCCCGCTCACTGCTGTCGAAGCTGACCGCCGAGGAGAAGGCGCGGCTCGCGGAGCTGGAGCGCAAGAAGGAGGCCGAGGCCGAGCGCAAGGCCGAGGAGCTGGCCCGGCAGCAGGCCGCCGCGGAGGAGAAGGCCAAGGAGGAGGCCGCGAAGGGGGAGGCCGGCACCGGCACGGAGACCGGCGGCACGGGCTCCGGCAGCGGCTACGCCACGAAGGCGGAGAAGGTCCTGGCCTTCGCGCGCGCCCAGATCGGCAAGCCGTACGTCTGGGGGGCGACGGGCCCGTCGTCGTACGACTGCTCCGGGCTCACCCAGGCCGCCTGGAAGGAGGCGGGCGTCGATCTGCCGCGTACCACCTGGGACCAGGTCGAGGTCGGCACCCGGGTGGCCACGGCGGACCTACAGCCGGGAGATCTGGTCTTCTTCTACGACGACATCAGCCACGTCGGCATCTACAAGGGCGACGGCATGATGATCCACGCACCGAAGCCGGGCGCGAACGTCCGCGAGGAGTCGATCTACTACATGCCGATCTACGGCAGCGTGCGCCCCGCCTGACGCGCGGGCGAGGACATCGGCGGGCGGGCACGGGGCGGGCCCGGGCCCGCCCGTCCGGCTCAGGTCCAGAGCGTGGCGATGAAGATGTTGGCGACCGTCAGCCCGCCGACGGCGGCGAACGCGCCCTTGTCCACCTTCTCCTCGTCCCGCTTCACATAGACGAGCGCCAGGACCACGATCAGGACCAGCAGCTTGATCCCGATCTTGATGTTGTTCACGCTCTGGTCGTCGGCCTGGTTGAGCCCGACCAGCGCGACACCCGTGACGAGCATCGTGAGCGCACCGTGCAGCATGGCCGGGACGAAGCGCGCCGTGCCTGCCCCCATGGCCTTCATCTGGGTCAGGAAGCCGCCCAGCAGGGAGGCGATACCGATGATGTGCAGGGCCACGAAGACATTGATGAGTGCGTCCATGGCCGCAGCCTAGCCACGGCCATATCACCACTCTTCGGCCAGGTACGACTTACTGATGAGTCCTTCTGAGCTCTGCGCGAATTGCCGGACTCCTGTTGATTTTTCCGGTCACCCGACGGAAACGAAACAGCATATGAGGGCAATAGCTGTCATTACACCTCTTCGCTGTGCGCCGGGCTTAGCGTCCCTCCCAGGTGACCGGTTCTGCACCACCGCCCCCGTACCGGGCGGTTCCCCGGTCGCCCCGCCAGGAATCCGGCGGCGGGCCACATCCCCCTGTGGTGGCCCGCCGCCGGACCCGGCGGGCCCGCGGCACCCACCGCCGGGCAGTCGAACGGAAGGACGCACCACCCCCGTGGCCGCCGATCGCAAAGCCGCTCACCGCAAGCCCAAGCAGCGTCTGCTCACCGGACCTGCTGCCCGCACCGCAGCGACCCTCGCCCTCGCCGGCGCGGCGACCGCGACCGCCCTCGACGGCGCTGCCCAGGCCGACCCGCAGCTCACCCCGGCACAGGTCGAGGCCAAGGTCGACCGGCTCTACCACGACGCCGAGGTGGCCACCGAGAAGTACAACGGCGCGAAGGAGGAGGCAGCGGCCTCCGAGAAGTCCGTCGACGCCCTGCGCGACGAGGCCGCCCGCAGGACCGAGCGCCTCAACACCGCACGCGACGCCCTCGGCTCGTTCGCCACCGCCCAGTACCGCAGCGCCGGCATCGACCCCGCCGTCCGGCTGGCCCTCTCCTCCGACCCCGACCAGTATCTGGAGCGCGCCTCCTTCGAGGACCGGGCGGGCGACCGCCAGGCAGGTGCGATCGACGGCGTACGCCGGCAGATCAGCGACATCGCCCAGCTGCGCGCCCGCGCCCAGGACGAGCTCGATGTCCTCGCCTCGCGCCGGGCCGAGCTCAAGAAGCACAAGGACGCGGTACGCACCAAGCTCGCCGACGCCCGCGAACTCCTGGCCACCCTCACCGCCGGACAGCGCGCCCGCTACGAGAGCTCGGCCGACGCCGCGCACGGCGGCAGCGCAGCCCGCGCCGACCGGGGCGTCCCGCGCGGTTCGGTCGCCGCCCCCAACGCCCGTGCGGCGCAGGCCGTCGACTTCGCGTACGGGGCTCTCGGCAAGCCGTACGTCTGGGGAGCCACCGGGCCCGCCTCCTTCGACTGCTCCGGCCTCACCCAGGCCGCCTGGCGCGCGGCAGGAGTCTCCCTGCCGCGTACGACCTACACCCAGATCGAGGCGGGCCAACGTGTCTCACCCTCCGAACTCGCACCGGGAGACCTGGTGTTCTTCTACTCCGGGGTCACCCACGTCGGCCTCTACATCGGCGGCGGCCAGATGATCCACGCTCCGCGCCCCGGCGCCCCGGTCCGCATCGCGCCCATCAGCGAAATGCCCTTCGCGGGAGCGACCCGGGTCGCATAGGCTCCGGGCCTCATGGACACTGCCATTCAGCATTACGCCCGCTCCCTCGCCCTCCGGTCCCCGGACCACTACCGGGTAGGCCCGTTCACGGTGCGCCACAATCCGGGCTGGGAGCTGAAGTTCGCCAACTACGCCATTCCCGACCAGGGCGCCGAACCCACCGCACAGGACATCGCCGACCTGGTCACGGCGTTCCGTGAGCACGACCGGCTGCCCCGGCTGGAGTTCCTGCCCGCCTGGGCGCCCGCCGTCGAACCAGCCCTGCTGGCCGCCGGTTTCACGGTGGAGGGCCGTGCGCCCGTCATGGCCTGCACGGCCGACGACCTCCTGGCGCCCAAGCCGGTGGAGGGCCTCCGTGTCGCCGAGCCCGTCACCGACACGGAGTTCACCTCCGCCGCCGCCGTCCAGCACACCGGATTCGGCGGGGAGGGCGGCCCCGACGACGGCGAGATCGCCTGGCTGCGCGCGGCGACGGCGGGCGGCGGCGTCTCGGCCCTGGCCACCCTGGACGGCCGGCCCGCCGGCGCGGGCGGCTGCTCGGCCCCGCTCGACGGGATCGGCGAACTGGCCGGCCTGGCAGTCGCCGACACCTTCCGCCGCAGGGGCGTGGGCGCGGCGCTCTCCGCCTGGGTGACCCGCACCGCCTTCGAGCGCGGCTTCCACACCGTGTGGCTGGAGCCGGGCGGCCCCGACGTCGAGCGGATCTACGCGGCCATCGGCTACCGCAGGACCGGCGAGAAGCTCAACATCTCGCTGAGCGCCGCCCCCGCCTGAACACGGGCCGGCTCAGACCAGCCGCCGCGCCGTGGCCCACCGGGTCAGCTCGTGCCGGTTGGAGAGCTGGAGCTTGCGCAGCACCGCCGAGACATGGGACTCGACCGTCTTCACCGAGATGAACAGCTGCTTGGCGATCTCCTTGTACGCGTACCCCCGGGCGATCAGCCGCAGCACCTCGCGCTCGCGCTGCGTCAGCCGGTCCAGGTCCTCGTCGACCGGCGGGGCGTCCGTCGAGGCGAAGGCGTCCAGGACGAACCCTGCAAGCCTCGGTGAGAACACCGCGTCGCCTTCCTGGACCCGGAAGACGGAGCCGACGAGGTCGGTGCCGGTGATGGTCTTGGTGACGTAGCCACGGGCGCCGCCGCGGATGACACCGATGACGTCCTCGGCGGCGTCCGAGACGGACAGCGCCAGGAAGCGCACCGGGTTCTCGACAGCGCCCATCATCGGGGCGCAGCGCCGCAGCACCTCCACGCCGCCGCCTCCCGGGAGGTGGACGTCGAGGAGCACGACCTCCGGCCTGGTCGCGGTGATCACGGTGACCGCCTGGTCGACGTCGGCGGCCTCGCCGACGACCTCGACCCCGGTCTCCTCGGTACGGCCGATCTCGGCCTGGACCCCGGTGCGGAACATCCGGTGGTCGTCGACGAGCACGACCCGTACCCGGCGCTCCGGGCCCCCGGTCGCTTCGGTGTTCTCGGTCATTGGCTCGCCCTCTCCATCTCCAGCTCGACTTCCGTGCCGCCACCGGGCACCGAACGCAGCCGCGCGGTGCCGCCGTTGCGCTGCATCCGGCCGATGATTGATTCTCGTACGCCCATCCTGTCGCCCGGAACGGCGTCCAGGTCGAATCCCGGCCCCCGGTCCCGTACGGAGACGAAGACCGTGGTGCCCTCGACCTCCGCGAAGACCTGGACGGCACCGCCCTCGCCACCGTACTTGGCGGCGTTGACCATCGCCTCGCGTGCGGCCTGCATCTGTGCCGTCAGCTTCTCGTCGAGCGGGCAGTCACCGACGACGACGACCTCCAGCGGGACTCCGTGCTTGTCCTCGACCTCGGCGGCGGCCCGCTTGACCGCTTCGGCGAGGCTCGTCGGTTCCTCGGCCTCCTCCTTGCCGGTGCCCTCCGGGTTGTACAGCCAGTTGCGCAGCTCGCGCTCCTGGGCGCGGGCGAGCCTTCGGACCTCGCCGCCGTCGTCCGCGTTTCGCTGGATCAGTGTCAGCGTGTGCAGGACGGAGTCGTGGACATGGGCGGCGACCTCGGCACGCTCCTGGGCCCTGATACGCATCAGGCGTTCCTCGGAGAGGTCCTGTGTCATCCGTACGAGATAGGGGCCCGCGAGCAGCGCGATGCCGGTGAGTACGGCGATGGCGGCGGTCAGCGCGGTGCCGAGCTGGGCGGCCGAACCCCGCACCACCATGAAGGCGGCGAGACCGAGGCCGACGAGCGCGACGCCGGCCAGTCCTCGGGCCAGGTGCAGCACACGGCGGCGGCGGCCGACCTCCATCCACCGGGCCCTGCGCGCGTTGTCGGCCTGGCGCCAGACCAGGACCGAGCCCGCGCCTATCAGCAGCGCGGGCCAGATGTAACGGTCCGCCTTGCTGCCCATGTCGACGTTGCCGACGAAGGTCACGGCGCCGACGAGCAACGCGACCAGGGCGAAGACCTGGCCCCGGTCGGGCTTGCGGAGTCTGCGCCGGCCGTCGGGGGCGGTCTCGAAGAGGGACCTCTCCACCCCGCCGGCCCCGGCGACACCACCCACCCCGAGAGGCACGACGATCCAGAACACCGCGTAGAGCAGCGAGCCCAGGCCGTCCGCGAAGAACAGCCCGAGGAAGACGAACCGGACCCAGGCGACGGGCAGCCCGAGATGCCCGGCGAGCCCGCGCGCGACGCCGCCGAGCATCCGCCCGTCGGCGCTGCGGTACAGCTTGCGGGGCGCCGGCTCCTCCGGGTCCTGGGCATGGGAGCTCGGAGCTCGGGTCGTGGCTGCTGGCATGCACCGATCGTCACACGTTCCGGGGGCCCGTGGCATCAGGGTCTGCCCGGACTCGACCCTGAGGACGCGGCCCCCCAGTGGTCTCCGGGACGCAATATCAGGGATCGGCCAGGGTCGTCGCGGGCCCCACGAAGGCGTACGGGCCGTCACCATGGAGTCATGACCGTTCCCCAGGACACCTCCCCCGGTGTCACTCCGCCCCCCGAGCCGGCACCGCGGCTGCACCGCAGCCCACGGCAGAAAGTGGTGGCCGGGGTGTGCGGCGGGCTCGGCCGGTACTGCGACGTGGACCCGGTGATCTTCCGCATCGTGCTCGGCGTACTCGCGGCGACGGGCGGCATCGGCCTGATCTTCTACGGCTTCGCGTGGCTGCTGCTCCCGGTGGAGGGCGAGGAACAGAACGAGGCGCGCCGGCTGCTGTCGGGCCGGGTCGAGGGCGCCTCGCTGATCGCACTGCTGCTGGCGCTGGTGGGGTGCGGGCTGCTGCTGACGATGCTGCACAACGGCGGGATGCTCGCCTTCGCCGCGATGCTGTCGCTGACCGTGATCGGCTTCTCGGTCTGGACCCAGCACCGCCGGACGGCCCCGCCGGAGGACGTGCCGGGCTCGCCGCCGCACCCCCCGAAAAGCGCGGCGCACACCTCGGGCCACGGAGCGCCGCCCGAGGTGAAGGCACCGCCCACCCGGGGCAGCCCGTCCTGGTGGCGCGACCCGATCGTCAAGGACGGCACGACCGGCCCGGCGGGGACCGGCTATCTGTGGGGCCCCGCGGACGCGGTGTCCGAGGCGGCGGAGGCCGGCAGGAGCATGCCGACCCCGGCCGACCCGTACCGCGCGCCCCACCGCCCGCAGGGCACCCGGGGCCCGCGGTCGATCGGCGGCCTCGTCTTCCTGCTCGCCCTGGTCGCGGGCGGCCTCGGCACTGGCCTGAGCTGGGAGACCCATCCGCTGGGGCCCAGCCTGCAGATCGGGCTCGCCGCCGCACTCGGGGTCTTCGGCCTCGGCCTGCTCGTCGCCTCCGTCCTCGGCAGAACCGGCTTCGGCACGATCGTGCTGGCGGTGATCACCGCGGGACTGCTGGCGGGAGCCTCAGGCGTCCCGGACGACATCGGCACCGACTGGGTCCGCAAGGAGTGGCATCCCGCCACGGTGGCCACGGTCCAGCCGCAGTACAAGCTGGGCACCGGTGTCGCCGAGCTCGACCTCTCCGGGATCACCGTCCCGGAGGGCGGGACCCTGCGCACCCGTATCGAGGTCGGAGCGGGCCGCGCACTCGTCGTCGTACCGGCCGGGGTGACGGTGAAGGTGGACGCCGAAGCGGGTCTCGGAGACATCCAGTTCCCGTCCAGCCGACGCAAGGACATCGACATCGCCCCCGACCGGCGGGCCCGCCAGACCATCGGGCCCGCCGAGAACAGCAAGCCCGCCGGCACCGTCGAACTGGGCATGGAAATCGGCATCGGACAGCTGGAGGTCACCCGTGCTGCGTCATGAGATCCGGCCGGGCCGCGCGGTGGCAGGCCTCGTCATGCTGACCCTGGCGGCCGGTTACGCGGCGGACGCGGCGGGGGCGTGGAACGCCCCGTGGACGTTCTTCGCCCCCGTGTTCCTCGGCGGACTCTGGCTGGCGGCCACGGTGACGTGGATCAGCTACCGGCTGCGGCGACGGCGCGGGGCGCGGAAGGCATCGGCGGAGGCGTCAGCGCGTGGTTCCACCGGAGTGCGCTGACCACCCCGGATCAGCCGATCTTCGGGGCGCTGTCGGGGAGGTCTGCGGCGCCCTCGCAGCGTTCTACGTCGCGCGCGACCGCACGGGCGACGTCGGCCGTCAGCGCGGAGAGCTCCGCCGCCCTGGTGCTGTCCTCGGCATCGGCCTCGGGCAGGCCCCCGACACCGACCGAGACCTCCAGAAGGTCCTTACGCCCCTTGGAGTACGGGCAGTCGACGAACAGCGCGGCCCTGTCGTTGCTACCGACGTACCCTTCAGCGGTCCCGAGCGAGATCGGGGTGTAGCCGGGCCTCGCGGCCTTGCCCTCCACCGTCTCCCTTGTGAATTCGGGGTCCTGGATCCTGCTGTACCTGATCTCGAAATCCCTGCCCCCGCCGGACAGGTCGCACTTCCCCGACCCCTTCGGCGCATCGGCCATGAAGTTCGTGGAACCCTCCTCGAAGGCCTCGCCCTTCTCCGGCAGCAGAGACTTCACGTGGGTACCGGGCACCGCTTCCTGGCACACCCGGCCGGGCACGGAGAGGGCCGGCTCCTGATCCGGCAGGAACAGAGCGACGCCCACTCCGGCAACCACGAGAACGCCCAGCGCGCCGAACGCGGTCTTCTTCCGCCTGTTGCCGCTCGACGGCGTCGCCGTCCCATCGTTCTGCACGGTCCTTCTCAGCTCCCTGCCCGTTGGCGGCCCATGCCGTAGCCCTGCTTGACCTCGCGGGCGGCGGCGTCGGCCTGGCTTGCGGCGTTCTCCGGGTCGGTCCCGGCTTCTCGTGCCGCCTGGTAAGTGGCGTCGTAAACGGCATCCGCGGACTTGACCCGCTGGCTCTCCAGGAAATCGCTGCGGTCCTGCCCCGCCTCGTCGCTGGAGTCGCGGGTGTAGTGGTCCACGACTGCTTCCTTGATGTCCCCGATGATCATTCCGGCGGCATCTCCTGCGACGGGGAACCTGGACAGCCCCATGTCGATGGCGCGGTCCGCCCACTTGTCCGTGGTGGCCAGACTCTCGTTGAACTCGGCGTCAGCGGCGATCTTGTCGTCGTAGACGGCCTGGGTACGGGACTCCGCCATGATCCCCGCGATCTCGGCGCCGGGGTTGATGCGGTTTCCGATCTCCTCCGAGAACTCCTCGTACTTCGCCTTGTCGTGGTAGCCCTCGTTGATGAGCTCGGTGGTGACCGCCTGCTGGGAGTTGATGATGGCCCCGTAGGCATCGGGGTCCTTGCCCACCCCGCCGAGGAAGTCCTTCAGCAGCCCCGGCGACAGGTCGCCCAGGTTGGCGTTGCTGCCGTAGGTCTTGATATCGCGGTCGCCGTTCATCCCGTCCTGGACGTCACGCATGTACTCGGCCGTGATGTTGCCGAGGCTGTCGCTCAGCGGGGAGTCCTTGAGCACGTCGTGGTTCTTGCCGTACTCCGCGACGATCCTGTTGACCAGGTCCGAGCTGCCGGCCGAGTGCTTCGGCGGTGTCGCGTCAGAGTCGTGCGGGACGCCGATGGTGGCCGACTCGAGGGCGTGCCCCATGGCGTCGTGACCCAGTGGCTTGCCGTCCTCGCCCGGCGGCCATTCGCGGGCGTCGTCGCCCTTGGCCACCAGGTAGTCCCAGTTGTCCATCTCCTTGCCGTCCGCGGTCGTCGAGTCGTTGAAGAAGTCCAGCGACGCCTCGGGGTTGTGGCCGAGGCCTTCCATGAAGCCGACGAACGGGTCGTTGGGCTCGTCCGTGGGCGGGTAGTTGAGGTTGGCCGTGTCGCGCCAGGCGACTTCCGGGTCTCCGGGGTACTCGCGCTCGTACTTCAGCAGGCTGTCGCCGTAGTCGTTCAGGAACTCGTCGTCGAACTTGCCCTTGTCCATCAGGCTGCTCATGACCTGGTAGCCGTTGGGTCCCATCGGCAGGCCCTGGATCGGGAACGGCTTGTCGCCGGCCGCGATCACCTCGCGCTTCCAGGTGTCCATGGCGGGGCTGTCGCTCTGGGTCGCCGTGGCCAGCGTCATGCTCAGGTTGTCCTGGACCTCTGCGAGGGTCTTGGCCCGGTCGCCCTCGACCGCGCCGCCGGGCGGGGCCGCCATGTCCCGCCAGAACTGGAGTGTTCCCTCGCCGCCGAGGGTCGTCGCGAAGCGCTCGCTGAAGCCCGGGTTGTCCCGCTGGTCCTTGAGCGTCTCGTTGAAGCGCGCGACGTCCTCGTCGCTCCACTCCCCGGGGTTGGATTCCTGGGCCTTCTTCGCCCAGTAGTCGGCGTCCGCCTTGCCCTGACGGTCGTCGGCCTCCTTGAGCCCGCCGGGGCCGTCACCGGTGAAGTCGTGCTTGTTCTTCGCGAGTGCGCGCAGGGCCCGTGCGGCGATGCGGTCGGTCTCGCTCGCCTCCCAGAGCACCCGCTTCACCCGGCGTTCCGCCACGGCGAGTTCCTCGTCGGTCGGCGGCGGGATGTCACCCTTGCCTGCTGCCGCACCCGAGGGGACGGAGGCGATCGCCCCGCCCTTGTCGTTGATGTAGATGTTGTGCTTGGCGACGTCGTCGATGATCGTCTCCAGGGCCGTCTTGTGCTTCTTGAAGGCGGCACTGGCGTCACGCAGGATTCCGAGCACGCTCTTGGCCTGGCCGGCCACGTCCTGGAACTCGACGGCGATCTTGGTGACGAACTCCTTGGAGATGGTGGCGTTGGCGCCCGACCAGTCGGCCGCCTTCGCCTGCGTCTCCAGCGCCTTGCCGCTCACACCGCCGCCGCCCCCGGTTGCCAGGGTGTCCAGCTTGCCGTGCATCTTCTCCCAGTCGGACACCGCGGTGTCCAGCGTGCCCAGACGCAGGTTGGTGAGTTCCTGCGCCGTCATCATCTCTGCCGCCATAACGCTGCCCAGCCCCGTGGTTGTCGGTCGACGATCGGTGCCGATGAGTTACTTGATGTAATCGTCGATCTTCGACACCGAAATATCCGTCTGAATGTGGACCTCGTCCTTGGAGTGCTGTGCGCGCGTGAAGTCGAAGTGGTTCGAGATGTGCGCGCACGCCTCCTTCAAGGTGCCGGTCTGGCTGTTCCACGCGTCGTGC
The DNA here is from genome assembly GCF_044765585.1 of Streptomyces sp. NPDC102441. Taxonomy (NCBI): domain Bacteria; kingdom Bacillati; phylum Actinomycetota; class Actinomycetes; order Kitasatosporales; family Streptomycetaceae; genus Streptomyces; species Streptomyces sp. NPDC102441. The sequence continues at coordinate 431,238 of NZ_JBIWKH010000004.1, read as the reverse complement.
AGCTCGGTCAGCGCGGACCCCATGTCGAGACCGTCGTTGAAGAGGTCGATCGACGCGGTGAACGTACTGGGGCGGGCGAAGTCACTGGCCGTGCCGAACTGCTGGCGCAGCTCGTACGCCGTGTTGCCCAGCTTCCCCAGCTGGTCGTCGTGCACGACCAGGTCACCGCTGGACGCGCTGCCGCCGCCCCCGGCCGCGGGAGCCTCGTTGAGCTGCATGCGCGCGGAGCTCCTCTCCGCGGCGTCGCTCTTGAGCTGTTCCCATTCGTCCCATGCCATGGCGCTTGCCCCTTCCCCGTACGTCGGCAGACCTGTGTGGACGCCGCCGCTGCGCTCACGCTAACAACTTGCGTGCGGGGTGAACGCACTGGAGGGACAAGGGTTCAGAACGCTCACATCGAAGTGCCCGCCCATATGCGATATGCCCGACCCGGCCCGCCGACCGGTCTCAGAGTCCCCTGCGGCGCCGGTGCCCCCTCAGGGCGTCCAGTGACCAGTAGGACGCGCCGGCCAGCAGCAGCGGCAGCCAGGCCATGAGGTAGACCAGATCGTTGCCGTAGTAGTACGGCGTGCTCTGCCAGCTCACCGTCAGCCACAGGCTCAGCGAGATCAGCGCCCCGCCGAACGCCGCGAGCCGGGCCCACAGGCCGGCCAGGGTGCCGAGGCCGACGAGGAGCTCACCGATCGCGATGGCGTAGCCGAAGCCCTCGGGGCTCTTCAGGGCCAGGTCGACGAGGCCCGGGATCGCCGCGCCGTCGCGTACGGCGTTCATCATCTCGCCGATGGAGCCGGTCCCGCTCGCGGACAGGAAGGCGCTGTCGGTCAGCTTGTCGAGCCCCGCGTAGACGAACGTGACGCCGAGAAAGATCCTCGGAGGAAGGAGCGCGTACTTCCCCGCCCGGTCGCGGAGACTTCGCGGCTCGTCCAGCCCGTAGGAACCGCCCCTGTACCCATGCATCACTGTCCCGCTTTCCGTTGGCCTTCCGACAGACCATACGTACGCCGGTTCGGTGCGGCTCACCAGGTGTGCGGATCAGTCCGTGACATCGATGAGACAGGAGTTGGTCTCCACCCCCGCAGCCGTGACGACCTGCACCTCCACGGCCCCGGGTTCGACCTCGACGGGCACGGGCACGGTGAGCACGGTGTCCGCCGGGTTGGCGAAGCCTCCGGCGACCGGGATCAGGGGTACGTGCACATGGACGCGCCCGATCCTGACGACCACCCGCGCCAGCCGGTCAGGGCTTCCGGCGCCCGGCGGCACGAATCCGGCGCCCCGGATCTCGATGTCGTCGCCGGTACGGATCGGAGCGTCCAGGTCCCCGGCCTCCCTGGCCCGGACGACCGACAGGATGACCGGCCGGCCGCCCTCCACGTACTTCCCCGCGAAATATGTCGCCGCCGAGACGGCCACCAGGACCGCCAGGCCCCACGGCAGGTCCGGCAACTGCTCGGGGCGGCGGGCCAGACGGACCGCCGCGAACAGCACGGCGACGGTACTGACCAGCACGTACTGCACATCGGTGAAGCTTCCGCGTCCGGAGTCGTCCGTCAGCAGATCGGCTGCCCGGGGCCGGTCGGCCCGCAGCTTCTGCAGTCGCTGCCCCAGGATGCGTACGGTCACCACCCGGCGTACGAGGACCGTGACGGCGCACACCAGCGCGAGCACGGACAGCACCCCGGCCGAGCGGACCAGGTCCAGGCCCTCGATCAGGGCGTCGCGGTCATCGTGGTCGGACGCGCCGGCCAGTTGCAGTGCGAGGACGAGCACGGCGAAGACGGCGAGCAGCACCCAGCCGGCCGCGACCGTACGCGAGGTGGAGAGCCGGTTGTCCTCGCCGATCATCGGGGCGAGAAGGCCGCCGCGGGCCCGGTGGACGCGGGCGGCGCCTGTCAGCAGGCCCGCGGTGACGAGGGCTCCGAGCAGGCCCGCTGTGCGGGCGGTGGACCAGCCGGCCCCGATGGCGGTGACCGCCTCGCCGATGACCAGGAGGACCACGCCGCCCCAGACCACGGCCAGGGTGCGCCGCCAGAGGGCGTGGAGCCAGGCGTCACCGGCCTCGCGGCTGCGGTCGGCGACGGTGCGGGCCGACTCGGTGAGCTCGTCCGACACCCACTGCCGGGACGCGGACACCGACTGGGCGACACCGCCGGGCAGCCCCTGCCCGGCGGCGAGTTCGTCCCGCTTCGTGAGGAAGGCCGCCACGGCCCGCCGGTGCCCTTCGCGTGCTCCGTGCGGGCAGTCGCCGCACGTACAGCCACCGCCGTGCGTGCTTTTCGCCCTCGCCTCGTCCAACGCCACGGAGAACGCCGCCCTTTCCTGCTCTGGTACAACCAACTCGCCTCTGATTTCTGCGAATTGTGCCGTACGGAGCGGGCTCGTCCCGCATCGGGGCGGGCCGGGGGCGCGTGTCGTGGAAATGTGCGATTTTCAGGCGCTGAGTACGAGGTAGGCGAGGCCCAGTGTGCCGCGGTATCCCCCGTAATACCCGGTGCGGCGGAGGTCCACGGCCTCGGTCACTTCGGCGTGCAGCGGGTGCCCGGGGTTGGCCGGCGCCCAGCGCTCACCCCGGCCGATGTTGGCGGCGGACTCGAAGAGGTCCCACTCGCGCTGGTCGGCGACGGTCACCTGGAGCGGCCTGAGTCCGGCCGCCTCCGCCTGCCGGATCAGCTCCAGGAGCGTGCCGAAGTCGTCCGGTTCGGCGCCGAGACCCTCCAGCGCGGCGGGCGAGGGCTCGCGCTCCCAGAACCCGTCCCCGAACAGCACCCGGCCACCGGGGCGTACGGCGGCCCGGAGCGCCTTCAGCGCCTCCGGGGTGGAGCCCGGCCAGGCGTGCGAGGAACCGATGGAGACGGCGAGGTCGTAGCCGTCCCCCGGGTGTTCGGCGGCCGGGGCCTCGTGGAACCGCACCCGGTCGGTGAGCCCCCGCGCCTCCGCCAGTCGCAGACCTCGCGCGACGGCTTCCGGGTCGGTCTCGATGCCGTCCCCCGTGGAGCCGGGCGCGGCCTCGACCAGGCGCATCAGCAGCTCGCCCCAGCCGCTGCCGAAGTCGGCGATCCGGGCACCGGGAGCGGGGGCGCAGGCCGAGATCAGGTGGGCGGCGTGCTCCTCGGAGAGCGGGGTGTTCCAGGTGAGGCGGTCATTGCCGGGGGCGGACATGAGGGCGCGGACTTCTTCGGCGGACATGGGGGTGCACCATGCCACCGGCGAAGGAACGCTGCCACCGAATTAGCGGGTGTGCCGCCGGTGGATCGCGGTGAGGTCGATGTCGAAGGAAAAGGGCACGTCGAGCTTGAGGGTGTTGTGGTAGATCCCCGTCGCGGTATACGCCCTGAGAGTCGGATCGAGTTCGTAGACGTACACGACGGGCAGACCGTCGGCACCCTGCTCGACCCGCCAGAAGTGCAGGACACCGGCGGCGGCGTACTTCCGGGGTTTGACATCCCTGTCCCTGACCGCGGACTCCTCCGAGACGACCTCCACCGCCAGAAGGACGTCTTCCGGTCGGAGACAAGTCTCCTTGGGGCCTGTATCCGCGTCCAACGAGACCACGAGCACGTCCGGCTCGGGCCGGTTCCGGCTGTCCAGCTTGACGCTGAACTCACGAAATACATCGAGTTCGTCCGGTGCCTGGTCGAGGAGAGAGTTCTCCAGCAGACGCATGGTCCGCATGTGAAACCTGGTCTGCGGACTCATGAAGATGAGACCCCCGTCGATCAGCTCGGTGTGCCGCGGCAGATCCGGAAGCCGATCGAGGTCCTCCGCCACCCAGCCCTGGGGCGGGGGCACGGGGTAGTGGTAGTGCTCGGTCACTTCATCGTCGGGTGCGGCACTCATGATTGCTCCCATGGGGCAGAGTCTCGTCTCCTCGGCCAGCGTACCCATCCGATACGACGATGCCGCCGCCCAAACGAATGAGCGACGGCATCGGCATTGACCCTGCCGGGAGGGCTACTCCCACTCGATCGTCCCCGGCGGCTTGCTCGTCACGTCGAGCACCACGCGGTTGACGTCGGCGACCTCGTTGGTGATGCGGGTGGAGATCTTCGCCAGCGTCTCGTACGGCAGGCGCGACCAGTCGGCCGTCATGGCGTCCTCGGAGGAGACCGGGCGCAGCACGATCGGGTGGCCGTAGGTGCGGCCGTCGCCCTGGACCCCGACGCTGCGGACGTCCGCGAGCAGGACCACGGGGCACTGCCAGATGTCGCGGTCGAGGCCCGCCGCCGTCAGCTCCTCGCGGGCGATGGCATCGGCGTCACGCAGCAGGTCGAGGCGCTCCTTGGTGACGTCGCCGACGATACGGATCCCGAGGCCGGGGCCGGGGAACGGCTGACGCTGGACGATCTCGTCCGGCAGGCCGAGCTCCTGGCCGACCATCCGGACCTCGTCCTTGAACAGCTGGCGCAGCGGCTCGACGAGCTGGAACTCGATGTCGTCGGGAAGACCGCCCACGTTGTGGTGGGACTTGATGTTGGCGGTGCCGGTGCCGCCGCCGGACTCGACGACGTCCGGGTAGAGGGTGCCCTGGACCAGGAAGGCGACCTCGGGGCCGTCCTCCTGGAGGATCTCCAGCTGGGCCTGCTCGAAGACGCGGATGAACTCGCGGCCGATGATCTTCCGCTTCTGCTCCGGGTCGGAGACACCGGCCAGGGCGTCGAGGAAGCGCTTCTCCGCGTCGACAACCTTCAGCTTCGCGCCGGTCGCGGCCACGAAGTCCTTCTCGACCTGCTCCGTCTCGCCCTTGCGCATCAGACCGTGGTCGACGTACACGCAGGTGAGCTGGGAGCCGATGGCCTTCTGCACGAGGGCCGCGGCGACCGCGGAGTCCACACCGCCGGAGAGGCCGCAGATGGCGCGCTTGTCGCCGACCTGCTCGCGGATCAGGGCGACCTGCTCCTCGACGACGTTGGTCATCGTCCAGTTCGGCTCGATGCCCGCGCCCCGGTAGAGGAAGTGCTCCAGGACCTGCTGGCCGTGGGTCGAGTGCATGACCTCGGGGTGGTACTGGACGCCGTAGAGCTTCTTCTCGTCGTTCTCGAAGGCGGCGACCGGCACGACGTCCGTGGACGCGGTCACGGTGAAGCCCTCGGGGGCCGCGGAGCAGGCGTCGCCGTGCGACATCCACACCGGCTGCTCGGTGGGCGTGCCCTCGAAGAGGGTGGAGCCGGCCTTGGAGACGGTGAGCGGGGTGCGGCCGTACTCGCGGGCACCGTTGTCGTCGACCGTGCCGCCGAGGGTGGTGGCCATGATCTGGAAGCCGTAGCACATACCGAAGACCGGGACCCCGGCCTCGAACAGCGAACGGTCGATGCTGGGCGCGCCCTCCGCGTACACCGAGGACGGTCCGCCGGACAGGATGATCGCCCGGGGGTTCTTGGCCAGCATCTCGGCCACCGGCATGGTGGACGGGACGATCTCGCTGTAGACCCGGGCCTCACGGACGCGTCGGGCGATGAGCTGGGCGTACTGGGCGCCGAAGTCGACAACCAGGACGACGTCGGTCGTGGTGTCGGGGGCGGCGGGGGGTGCTGCTGGCACGGGGGCGGCCTTCCGGCGGTGGAGAGGGGTCGGTCCTCCCAATTCTACCGGCCGTGGAACACAGCCCGGCCGGGCTCCCGTCTCACCATCCGGGCCCGGCGTGGACCCGGCCGGGGGCGGGGGCCATACTTGCCCTCATGCGTCAGCACACGACCTTCGTCTTTACCTATGGCACCCGGCCCGCCGGCTGCCATGGTCGTGCTGCTTGAGCAACTGACGAGCAACTTCTCCAGGCGCCCCGGGCCGACAGGCCCGGGGCGTTCTGGCGTTCCGGGCCTGTGGCTCCGGGGGCCTCAGCCCACCGGGAGTCACAGATGACCAGCACCGCACCCACGAAGACGGCCGCCGAGCGCACCGGCGCGCACACCGACGAGGCCGCGTCCCTGATCGGGGGCGCCCGGACGCGCATCGACGCGCTGGACGACCGGATCATCGGTCTCGTCCAGGAACGGATGGCCGTCTCGGCGGTCATCCAGGAGGCCAGGATCACGTCCGGGGGCCGCCGGGTGAACCTCTCCCGCGAGATGGACGTCCTCAGCCACTACAGCGACGCCCTGGGAAGGCCGGGCACGGCACTCGCCATGACGCTGCTGGAGCTGTGCCGCGGCCGGGTGTGACGTACGGGAAGGCTGTACGGCCGCACCCGCGTTCGGGCCCGGTCTCACCCGTACGGCGCGTGACCGGGGCCCGGGCCGCTTCGTTGATCCGTGTGTCCGTGCCAGCCAGGGGCGGCAGCGGTAGGAATCCACGCGTGGCTCCGCCGGGACGTGTGGCGTACCTCAGGTACGCCGTGGGACCACGACCCGGCGCGTGTGACCGGGCGGCAGGGGACAGCAACCCGGTCACCCCATCTGCGGCCGGTTCCGGGGACGCCCGGGACCGGCCGCCTACGGAACCGTCGTGAACGGCGGTCTCAGACCTGCCGGGCGCGGCGCCGGTTCGTCGCGTACAGCACGCCGCCGGCGGCCAGGGCGATCACCGCCGCACCGGAGGCCATCAGCGCGACCGAGCCGGTGGAGGCGAGGCCGCCGCCCGTGCCGGGCGACGCGGAGCCGGATGTTCCCGTGCTCCCGCTCGATCCCGCACCGGACGACGTGCCCGGGGTGCCGGACGTCTGCGAGTCCCGGCCCTCTGTGTCACCCCCGGCGGAACCCTCCGTGGCACCGCCCGTTCCGGTGGTGCCGTCCGAGGTGCCGCCCGTGTCCTCCGAGCCGGAGCCGTCGTCGTTGAGCACGAGGCGCGCGGTGTTGTCGGCGGGCTTCGGGTCGAAGGGCAGCTCGGGGTCGCTCAGCCAGGTGGAGCGGATCCGGACGGCGCCCTCGGCGTTCGGCACCAGCTCGGTGATCTTCAGCTCGAACGGCAGCGAGGCCTCCGCGCCGTCGCGCACGGTCATGGTGGTGTTGCAGACATAGCGGGGCGCCGCGCTCTTCTGGTCCTCGCGGTACTTGCCCTCCGCCGTCACGCCCCGGCAGGACTCCGGCTTGCCGGTGACCTCGGCGCCCTCGGGGACGGTGAAGTCGAAGGACGCGACAGGCTCGCCGGACCGGATGTAGCCGATCCAGGCCGGCCCGTCGTTACGGAAGCCGATGTCCGCCGTGACGGTCTCTCCGACGGCGCCTTCGGCCTTGCCGCCCACCGCGACGAAGTTCGCGGTGTTCTCCGTACGGAAGTCGGCCTCCTGCTGGTTGTCCCAGGGGTCGAGGTCCGCGCTCCGGGCGGAGGACGTGACCTTCCTGAGGCTCAGTTCGGGGCCCGTGCCCCGGGCGAAGGACGCGGCGGCGCGCTGTGCGGAGCGCTGTGCGGAGCTGTCCTCGTTGATGCGGTAGATGAGGGTGTCGTAGAACGCGCGCTCGGTGGCCTCGACGGACAGCGGGTCCGCCAGGGTGTACGTGGCGGCCGGTTCGTAGGAGCCTTCGAACGAGCACAGGGCGGTGGCCCAGACGAAGCCGTCGAACGGCTCTTCCCCGGCGTCCCCGTTGTACTCGCAGTTGGAGTAGCGCTCGGGGATGTCCAGCCCGCGCGAGTACATCAGGGTCAGCAGGACGCCGTCGGCGGCCGTGGTGCCCTTGTTGGTGAAGGTGACCGGCGCGGGCTGTACGTCGCCCGGCTTCAGCTCCTGCTCGAAGGGGAGCTGCTTCATGACCAGGTCGGGGCCGCCGACGGTCACCTTCGCCGAGAAGGGGGTGAAGGTGACCCCGTCGGCCGAGCCGGTCACCTCGATGGTGCCGGACGCACCGTCCTCGCTGCCCTTGGCCGCGGCGAGGTCGAAGTCGGCGATGGAGCTGAGGCCCGCGTAGACGCCGTAGTCGTGGCAGACGGCTGTGGCACCGGTGATCTCGCAGTCGGATCCCGTGTCCTCGGCCGGGGAGAGCTGTGCGACGCCTGCGATGCCGCTGAGGTCCAGGGTGTAGGTCACCTCGCCCTCGTAACCCATGCTCTCCTCGTCCGGGTCCGGGTTGTGGACGGTGAGTCCGAGCGAGGACCTCTGCGGGCTCCCGCTGTCCGGATAGGGGTGGAGGGCCGTTTCGGCGGGGCCGCCGAGCGTGAAGACCGGGCCGTCGGCCTGCGCGGGGGCGGCGACGGCGAGCGAACCGGCGGCGAGCAGCCCGGCGGCGGCGATGCCGCCTGCCGTACGGCGCAGCGCTGTTCTCGGGGAAAGACGTGTCATCGCGAACCTCTGGGGATCGGCGGAGCTGTGTGACTGCTGTGACGCAGTACGGGTTCGACCGCGCAGCGGTACGAACAGTTGCTCCGGCCAAGATCACGGATTGAGCACGGTGTGCGGATGTGGCGGGCACCACATAAAGATTCTGTGAAGCCGGGGACAAAAGTCAGTCCACTTCACAGGTCGCGCATGGCGAACACACCGGCTCGTTCCGTGCCCCACAACGGCAGGCCCGTTCATTCCTGTGCTGGGTGCCGGTGCGATGTTCGTCCTGCGGCGCCGCAGGAACGGTGACGCCGCCGCGTAGGGCGCCTCGCCCGTAGGACCGTGAGGGGCTGCACTCGGAGGGCGGTGCAGCCCCCCTTGGCGTTCCCTCGCGTTCCTGCGGGGCAGTTGGGTTCAGGCGTCCGACGCGGTCTTCTTCGGCGGCACCGTCGGCATCCCCAGGAACGGCAGCTTCAGCGCGCCGAACGCCTCCTCAGGCACGGCGGGCGCCTTCGGCTCGACGGCGGCGAGCCGTTCGTACGCCGTGTCCTGCGCCGGACGCGGATCCGGCTCGCCCTTGTTGGGCCAGAAGGACATCGCGCGCTCCGCCTGCGCCGTGATGGTCAGCGACGGGTTGACGCCCAGGTTGGCGGAGACCGAGGAGCCGTCGACCACGGAGATGCCCGGGTGCCCGTACAGCCGGTGGTACGGGTCGATGACGCCCTCCTCCGGGCTCGCGCCGATCGGGCAGCCGCCGAGGAAGTGCGCGGTGAGCGGGGTGCCCATCAGCTCGCCGACGTTCGAACCGGCGAAGCCGTTGATCTCCTGGGCGAGCAGCGTCGCACCCTGGGTTGCCTCGGCTATCTGGGTCGGGTTGGGCGAGCCGTGGCCCTGCCGGGCGGTGAGCAGGCCCTTGCCGAGGCCGCCGGGCTTGCGGTACGCGGTCAGCGAGTTGTCCAGCGACTGCATGACGAGCCCGATGATGGTCCGCTCCGACCAGCGCCGGTTGGACAGCGAGCGCATCAGGAGCCACGGGTGTCTGGCCACGTTGCCGAACCAGCTCAGCACCCGGTGGGTGCTGTAGGGCACCTGGAGGATGGTCAGCGCGCCCATGGCGTTGGAGCCCTTGCCGTAACGCACCGGTTCGATGTGGGTGTTCTCGTCGGGGTGGATCGACGAGGTGATGGCGACGCCCTGGGTGAAGTCGGCCTTTTCGGTGCCGTGCTTCCTGCGGTAGCGGCGGTCGCTGGTCTGCGCCCCCACCAGACCCTCGGAGTTGGTGCGGGTCAGCTCGCCGAGCCGGGACGAGAGCCGGGGCAGCAGCCCTTCGTCCTTCATCGTGTGCAACAGGGTCTGGGTGCCGTACGTGCCCGCGGCTATGACCACCTTCCGGGCCCGCAGCACGGACGGCGCGGCCTTGCGGCGCCGGTTCGTGGGGACGGTCGACACGCGGTGGCCGCCGTCAGGGCCGTCCGTGACCGCGACGACGGACGTCATCGGGTGGATGACGGCACCGGCCTTCTCCGCGAGGTACAGGTAGTTCTCGTTGAGTGTGTTCTTCGCGCCGTGACGGCAGCCCGTCATGCATTCGCCGCACTGGGAACAGCCCTTGCGCGCGGGGCCCGCGCCGCCGAAGTAGGGGTCGGCGGTCTCCCCGCCGGGCTTCGTGTGCGCCGTGCCGTCGGCGTCCTTGCCGTCGCCGAAGAAGACGCCGACCGGGGCGAGATGGAAGGTGTCGCCGACGCCCATGGTCTCGGCCACTGACTTCAGGTGGACGTCCGCCGGGGTCATGGTCGGGTTGAGCCGCACCCCGAGCATCCGCTGCGCCTGGTCGTAGTACGGCGCCAGCTCGGCCTTCCAGTCGGTGATGTCCGCCCACTGGCGGTCCTCGAAGAACGGCGCGGGCGGCACGTACAGGGTGTTGGCGTAGTTGAGGGAGCCGCCGCCGACACCCGCGCCGGCCAGCACCATCACCTTGCCCAGCAGATGCACCCGCTGGATGCCGAACAGGCCGAGCGCGGGGGCCCACAGGTAGTTCTTGATGTCCCAGGAGTTCTTGGGCAGCGTCGCGCGCGTGAAGCGGCGGCCCGCCTCCAGGACGCCGACCCGGTATCCCTTCTCACTCAGCCGCAGGGCCGAGACCGCGCCGCCGAAGCCCGAGCCGACGACGAGGACGTCGTAGTCGTACGCGTCGTCGTCCGCCGCCGGCACGGCCGGGCCGGCCTGGTTCTGGGCAGGGCTGTCCTGGGACATGGCTCTCCTCCGTACGAAAAGGACAGGTAAAGGGCGGGTCGAGAGGGGTCAGCGCAGCCGGAAGGCCTTCATCGCCTTGAGGCTGCGGCTCATGAAGGCGGCGTACTTCTCGTCGTCCATCCCGAAGGCCGGCGCGAGGGGCATCAGCCGCTGCTGGGCGACCGTCTGGGCCTCGGTGTACTTCAGGATGCCCTCGGAGCCGTGCCGCCGGCCGAGGCCGGAGTCCTTCATGCCGCCCATGGGCGACTGGACACTGCCGTACGCGGGTGCGTACCCCTCGTTGATGTTGACCGTGCCGGTCCGCAGCCGCGCGGCGACGCGGTGCCCGCGTCCGGCGCTCTTCGTCCAGACACTGGCGTTGAGGCCGTACGGGGTGGCGTTGGCGAGGGACACGGCCTCGTCGTCGTCGCCGAAGCGGTAGATCGAGACGACCGGGCCGAAGGTCTCCTCGCCGCAGACGGCCATGGGTGCCTCGACACCGTCGAGGATCGTCGGCTCGTAGAACAGCGGGCCGATGTCGGGGCGGGCGACGCCTCCCGCGACGAGCGTGGCGCCCTTCTCGACGGCTTCGGCCACATGCCGGCTGACCGTCTCCATCTGTCGCTCGCCGGCGAGGGAGCCCATGTCGGCGCCGTACGCGAGGGAGTTACCGAGCCGCATGGCCTTCGTGCGGGCCGCGAAGCGCTCCACGAACTCGTCGGCGACCGACTCGTGGACGTACAGCCGCTCGATGGAGATGCAGAGCTGCCCCGCGGAGGAGAAGCAGGCGCGGACGGCGCCCGCGGCGGCCTTCTCCACGTCGGCGTCCTCCAGGACGAGCATGGCGTTCTTGCCGCCGAGTTCGAGGGATACGCCGACGAGCCGGGCGGCGGCGCCCCGGGCGACCTCACGGCCGGTCCGGGTGGAGCCGGTGAAGGAGACGTAGTCGGCACGGCTGACGACCTCGGGTCCGACGACGGGTCCCTCGCCGATGACGACCTGGAACACCTCGGCGGGCAGTCCGGCCTCGATCAGCAGGTCACGGGCCCACAGCGCGGTCAGCGCGGTCTCCGTGTCGGGCTTCATCACGACGGCGTTGCCGGAGACGAAGGCGGGGAGCGCGTCGCCGACGGAGAGTGCCAGCGGGTAGTTCCAGGGGACGATCTGGCCGATGACCCCGCGCGGCTGGCGCAGTTCGGTGACTTTGGTGAGCGTGGGGACGACCCCGGTGTGCCGCTTCGGCTTGAGGTAGGAGGCGGCCCTGCGCCCGTAGTGCCGGGCCGAGACGGCGACGGCCTGCACTTCCTCGTGGGCGTGCAGCCGGGCCTTGCCCGTCTCCAGCTGGATGAGGTCGAGGACCTCGGACTGTCGCTGCAGGACCAGGTCGTGGAAGCGGAGCAGCACGGCGGCCCTGGCCCGGACGGGCGTCGCGGCCCAGGCGGGCTGGGCGGCCCCGGCCCGGTCGAAGGCGGACGCGACGTCCTCGGGGGTGGATTCGGGCAGGTCGGCCAGCTTCTCCCCGGTGAAGGGGCTGTGGTTGGCCGTGCGGCCGGAACCGACGACGTCACGGGTCAGCTGCGCGATCACCTCGGGTGTGACCACGTCGGCGGCGGTGCGCGCGCCCGCCGGGGCCGCGGCCACCGGATTGGTACCGACGCGGGTGCCGGAGGCGGCGGAGGTGGTCGTGGATGCCTGCGAGTCCGTCATGAGGGCGAGAGTATGTCCACCCGCCCACTTTGGGTACCCGTGGGTAACAGGTTTCACCAACCCCGCCAGGGACTTCTTCCTCGCCCGGCCATACAGCCAGTGATCACTGGCGGCATAACTGCTGATCAGGGGCGATCCGCCGCCGTTCGGGGGATCGGGTGTCAGAAATCGTGAATCCGGCCCTCAGTCCGTCTGCTCCGGCGGTTCCCAGCTTCGCAGCATCGTCTCGAAGCGCTCCTGGTCCTCGGCCTGGTCCTCCTCGGGCCCGGTCATGTAGAGCGCGTACTCCGGCCCGCCCGCCTCGGCGAAGTACATCTGGTCGATGCCGTGGCGCGGGCCAGGCTGGTCCTTGGACTCGACCCAGGTGAACTCCCAGCGGGATCCCGGCCGGTCGCGGAAGACGTTCTCCTCGAGGACCAGCCGCTCGTAGTCCGGCAGGCGTACGGACAGGTCGTTCTCGATGCTCTGCATGTGCGCGTAGGAGTTACCGAAGTCGGGATCCGGATCGAGGCTGATGCGCACGCTGTGCGCGCCGTTGTCCGGGGAGTAGTCGATCTGCTCGCTGTCCGTCTGCCGTTCCCAGCCTTCGGGCACGGCGAGGCTGAAGCCCTCGGGGGCGGTGATCTTCTTCCAGCCGTCGGGTATCTCCGGCGGGGCGGTCTCCTCCCCCTTGCCGGAGGAGTCCTCGGAGGGGGTGGGGGTGGGAGCCGGACCGGCGGTGGTCCGCTCCTTCGCGCCTCCGGCCGTGCCGCCGCCGCTCCCCTGCCCCTTCATCGCGATCAGGCCCGCCGCACCGCCGATCAGGGCGGCCGCCACCACGACCAGCAGGACGGTGCGCCACCGGCCCCGGCCACGCCGGGTGGCGGGCGGCGGGTTGTACGGGGGCGCGGCCGGCGGGGGCAGGGGCTGGGAGAGCTGCGCGGTGGAACCGTCCGGGGCGGAGAAGGCCCGCAGATCGTCCTCGGAGACCCGCTGAGTCGGCACGTGCGCCTGCGCGGCACGCGGCTTCCGCCCCTCCATCGCGTCCAGGAGCATGCGCTCGGTCTCCTCGGCCGTCGGGCGGTCCGCGGGGTCCTTGCGCAGCAGGGCGGTGATCACGGGCGCCAGCGCACCGCCGCGCAGCGGCGGGGGCGGCTCCTCCGTGACGACGGCCTGCATGGTGGAGATGGGGGACGTGCGGCGGAAGGGCGAACTTCCCTCGACGGCCGCGTAGAGCGTGGCACCCAGCGACCAGAGGTCGGACGCGGGGCCCGGGTCGCCGCCGCGCACCCGCTCGGGTGCCAGATAGTCGATGGAACCCACCAGTTCACCGGTTCTGGTGATGGTGGAGTCGCCCTCGATCGCGGCGATCCCGAAGTCGGTCAGCAGGACCTGGCCGTCCCGGGCCAGCAGGACGTTGCCCGGCTTCACGTCCCGGTGCAGGACACCGGCGCTGTGGGCGGCCCGCAGGGCGCTCAGCACGTAGAGCCCGATCCTGGCCGCCTCGCGCGGATCGACCTCGCCCGACTCCTTCGTCGCGTCGGCGAGCGAGGGCCCGTCGACGTACTGCATGACGATCCAGGGGCGGTTGTCGTACTCGATGACGTCGTGGACGGTGACGACCCCCGGGTGCGTGATCCGGGCCGCCGCGCGCGCCTCCTTCTGCGTGCGGGCGTGCAGCACGGCCCGGTCCGCCTCGGCGACGTACAGTCCGGCGGTCAACTCCTTGACGGCGACCGTCCGGTGGAGCACTTCGTCCTGGGCGCGCCACACCTTGCCCATGCCGCCCCGGCCGAGGACCTCACCCAGCCGGTACCGTCCGGCCAGCACGATTCCCGCGTTCGTACCCTGCGCGTGTTCCACGTGTGTTCGCCCCGTTCCTTGGGACGACAGGGTACGGACGGGAGGCCGTACCACGAAACCTCACATCGCCCACGAGACCGCACTGTGATGCTTCTCGCGTGCCGCTGTCGCGTTGTCAGGAGCCCGCACGGTAGGTGGATATGGCCTGTTCGTAGATCTCGGACACCTTGTCCCGCTCGTTCTCCGGGCCGATGACCTGGACGATGTGGTACCTGCCGTCCACGATCATGGCGAGGTTACGGACGTACACCTGACGGCCGTCGCTCTCCTGCCAGGTGAACTGCCCCTCCGCCATGGCCTGTCGCCCGATGTCGACACGGCGAAGACCCGTGGACGTCGCCCAGCTGGACTCCCGGAAGGGCTTCAGCTCGGGTTCCGCCGTCCGCTGGTAGTCCAGCGGGTCGCTCCCGTTGGCCTTGACGGTGTCCCGTCCCGGCACGACGAGCACGGTGAACCCGTCGCTGCCGTAACGGACCTGACGGTTGGTCCCGGACGCACCGCGCTGCCAGCCCTTCGGCACCCCGACCTCGAACGCTTCGGGGTCCTTGCGCAGCTCGTAGCCCGGCGCGAGAGCGGCGGCGGAGCGGCTGGTCTGCGGCTTCTCCGAGCCCGACGAGCCCGACGAGCCCGACGAAGCCGATTCGGACGGCCCGCCGGATGCCGTCGCGCCGTCGGACGGGCTGTTGCCGGGGCCCGGTGCGGCGGAGTCCGAGGGCGAGGCCCCCGCGCCTGTCCCCGGTCCCGACTCGGGCATGAACAGCATGGCGTAGGCCACGGCGGCAGCCATCACCAGCAGGACCAGCACCAGCAGCAGCCGCCCCAGCCGTCGCGGCGGCCGGCCGCCGGGCGGCGGCTGGCGCAGCACCTTGGGCCCCTTGGGTTCGCGGGGCGCGCGCGCCGGCTTCTCGTGCACCTGCGGCTGCTCGTAAGTCTGCTGCTTCTCGCGGCGCTGCGGCTTTCCCTGGCGGTGCCGGCCGTGCGCCACGCCCCCGCGGCCCCGACGGCGGCGGACCAGCTCGCCCCGGCGGCGTACGACCGGAAGGCGGGTGGCGTCGGCGGGCGGCAGTGCGACGATGTCGGCGCCTGCCTCGGGCTCAGGGGCCGAGCGCACGAGGGAGCGCAGCCAGCCGCGCAGCTCCTCGAAGTCGGGGCGCTCCGTGGGGTCCTGGCGCAGCAGTGACTCCACGACGGGCCGCAGGGGGCCGCACTCCTCCGCGAAGGCGGGCGGTTCGCCGCAGACCATCTGGACGAGCTCGGCGGCGTTCTCCTCCGGATACGGCGCGTGGCCCTGCACGGCGCGGTAGAGCAGCGCGCCGAGCGCCCACAGGTCGGTGGAGGGGCCGATGGGCGGGGCGAGCTGCCAGTTGTCGTGGACCGGTCCCGCCTGCTCGGGCGCCCACCGCTCGGTGACGGCGCCGACCACGGCGATCCGGGCCTGCCGGGCACGTTCGGCGGCGAGGGGCGTGGCGGGGCCCCGGTAGGCGGGGGTGGTGCCGCTTCCGGCGACGACCTCGTCCCACCCACCGGCGGGTGTACGGGCGGCCGCCGGCTGCGGCAGCCGGTCCTGGCGCTCCACGGGCCCGCTGCCGAGGCGCCGGGCGTCGGCGCGCAACGCGTCCTCCCCGGAGCCGCCCGATCCTCCGGAGCCGCCCGCGGGCACGGGGCGGCCGGAGCCGGGGCCGTCGTCCCACGTGCCGGCGAGGTGGACACGCCGGCCGGGGGGCGTGGGACCGGGGTCCTCGTCGTCGTCCTCGTCGTCCTCGTCGTCGTACGCGTAGGTGTACGGGTCGTCGGCCGCCCGGCCCCAGGTGCCGGTCAGCTGCGGTGGACCGGGGGCGGGAGGTGCGACGGGAGAGGCTGTGGGCTCCTCGCGCTCGTCCGTGTCCGGGCCGTCGTCGCGGTCGTGTTCCTCGTGCTTCCGGTCCTCGCCGGCGCGGGCCGCCGCACGGGCGCCCGCACGGTAGGCGGCGATGGCTCCGGCGCGGGCTGCGCGCAGCTGCGCCGCGCTCCCCGCCCCGGGCTCCACCACGGGCAGGGCGGCGGGTGGCGCGACCTCGATCTCGGCACCGGGGACCGGCACTCCGTCGGTGGACGTCCGGGGGGCGGGCAGGGCCTCGGGTGCGGGCGGGGCGGCATCCGGTTCGAGCGACGCCTGGGGTTCGTACGGGCCTGACCCGACGGCCGGGGGCTCGTACGGGCCGGGCTCCACGCCCGGGGGCTCGTACGGGGCGGACTCCACGCCCGGGGGCTCGTACGGGGCGGACTCCGCAGCCGGGGGCTCGTACGGGCCGGTGGGGCCCGATTCGACCGCCGGCGGGCCGTAGGCGTTCTCCTCGTCCGGATCCGGTTGGGGCGCCGGAACGTATCCGCACAGCGCCTCCTCGGCGGCGCCCGCCGCGAGCCCCGTCAGCACGACGCGGCCGTCGTCACAGACCAGCACCGTGCGGACCGTGATGTTGCGGTGCGTCCAGCCGTGGGCGTGCAGCACCCGCAGCGCCGTGAGTACGTCGGAGCCGATCTCAGCGGCCCGGTAGGGATTGAGGGGCCGCTCGGCGAGAAGCGCGGCGAGCGACCGGGCGGCGACCAGTTCGCTCACTATCCAGAGCGATCCCGCCTCGGCGAACACGTCGAAGACCTGGTCCAGACGCGGATGGTCGGGCACCTGGGCGGCCGCCTGTGCGGCCTCGATCGCCCGCCGGACCGCGGGATCCGTGGGCCGCCGGGCCGTGCGCCCGGTGGCACGCCTGGCCGAGGTCAGACCGTCGGCGTCGAGCACCTCCGCGTCCACGACCTCCGGCAACGGCACCTGCCGTACCAGGACTTCCTGACCGCTGTATGTGTCGAAGGCCCGCGTCTCGACCAGCTCGAAGGCATCGGACGGGGGCAGCGGAAGGCGGTAGCGGTCGGCAAGCACCCGACCCGCGTAGTCGTCCACGACGCCTCCCCAGAGCGCGCTGTCCCCCGGTCACCGAGACCGCATGAATCCATCAATTGCGGTCACTTGCTGTGCAATTGACCCACCATTCCGGCTGCGTACGGTCCTCGGCCTCTCACAATACGTGGCAAGTCGCGGACACGCGTCCGTGTCACGGCAACCCGCCCGCCCGGCGGGCGGCCCGGTTGGCCCGGACGGGCCGCCGGCCAGGCCGGACGACCGGGCCGGACCGCCGGATCAGTCGGTCGGCTCGAACGTGGCGAACGCCGTCTCGCGCAGCGTCCGGCACTCCTCGTCGTCCCAGGCGTCCGCCTTGCAGCTGATCATGATCGAGTAGCCGTGGGTGGCGTCGGCCTTGAAGCCCCGGTTGAGGACCCGGATCCGCATGCCCTGCTGATCGCGCGTGAACTCCCAGTCGGCGACGGTCGGGTAGCCGTTGTACTCGACCTTCCTTATGCCGATGTGCTTGTAGCCGTTGCTGAGACTCTTGGTGGCCGCGACCGCCCCTGCCCAGGCGGCTGCCGCGTCGTCCTGGGGCGATGAGTTGTAGTCGATCTGGACGCGGGGGAAACCACCGTCGGCGTTGTAGATGGCGCCGGAGTTCTGTCCCGCTATTTTGTCGAACTTGAAGGTCCCCGGCATCGCCATGGAGAAGTGGAACTGCTTGTTGGTGACTGTCTTGAATCCCGCGGGCAGGGCGTCCGGGTCCGGTGTCGGATCGCCGGTCTCAGGCGAGGGGGAGGTGTCGCCGGACGCCTCCCCCTTGCCCTGCCCCTGGCCGTCATCGCCGGCGTCCTTGCCGCCGTCCTGCTTGCTGTCGTCGTCCTTGCCCGAGCCTCCGCCGGTGGCGGGCTCTCCGTCGCCGCCGGCCGACGCGGCGGTGTCACCCTTGGAGCCACCGCCCTCGTTGCCGGTTTCGTCGCCGCCGAGGGTGAGCGCCAGGACCGTGCCGAGGACGGCGAGCACGACGACACCGGCGATGACCGCCAGCGTGCGGCGCGGCACGACATCGGTGATCGACGCACGGGTCACGGCCGGACGCCCGGGTCCCGCGGCGGGCCCGGAGGCCGATGCCGTGGTGGCGGTGGTGCCCGGCGCGTGCGAGGGCGCCGGGGGAACGGCGGCACCCGGGGACTTCGCGTTGCGTACGGACCGCAGGGCGCCGCGCAGCCGGTCCCGTGTGCCTTCGGCGATCCCGGACATGACGCCCGGAGAAGCCGCCGGGGAGGCGGAGCCGGAAGCCTGTTCCGCCGGGACCGAACCGCCGGTGGCCGGTCTCCCGGAGCCCGTGGCGGCCTTGGACCCGCCGCCCTCGCCGGCCGTGGTGGACACGGCAGCAGCGGCGGCGGCAGCAGCAGCGGCCTTCTTGCCACCGCTCTTGGTGTCGCCCCTGCCGCTCCGGCCTCCCCTGTCACTCTTGTTGCTCTTGCTCTTGTCGCTCCTGGCGTCACCGATCGTGGGCAGCGCCATGATCTGGGTGGAGTCGGCCGGCGGTGCGACGGGCTGATCCGGGGCGTTGACCACCGCGTTGAGCAGGACACGCGCCCCGGCGTCGTCCAGTCGCTCGTCGGGGTCCCTGGCCAGCAGGCCGTAGATGGCCTCCTCCAGCATGCCCGCGTTCGCCGGCGGTTCGACCGGTTCCGTCATCACCGCGGTCAGCGTGGCGATCGCCGAGCCCTTGTCGTACGGCGGGCGGCCCTCGACGCTCGCGTACAGCAGCCCGCCCAGCGACCACAGGTCGGCGGGCGGCCCCGGCTTGTGGCCGCGGGCCCGCTCGGGCGAGATGTAGGAGGGGGCGCCGACGAGCATGCCCGTCGAGGTGACGGAGGGGTCGCCCTCGACCTGGGCGATCCCGAAGTCGGTCAGGACGACCCGGCCGTCCTCCGAGATCAGCACGTTGGACGGCTTCACGTCGCGGTGCAGGATGCCCTCGCGGTGCGCCGAGCGCAGCACGTCGAGGATGGCGAGTCCGACCTCCGCCGCGCGCCTCGGCGTCAGAGTCCCGTCCTCACGGATCACCTCGGCGAGGGACTTGCCCTCGATGAGCTCCATGACGATCCACGGGCGGTCGTCCTCGTCGACCACGTCGTAGACCGTCACCGCGCTGGTGTTGCGGATCCTCGCGATCGCTTTCGCCTCACGCAGGGTCCGTGTGATGAGACGCCGCTTCTCGTCCTCGTCGATGGCCGACGGGAACCGCAGTTCCTTGACCGCGACCGTACGCCCCAACGTCTCGTCGGCAGCACGCCAGACCGTGCCCATGCCGCCCCGGCCGAGCACCTCCCCGAGACGGTACCGCCCCGCGAGGAGACGTCCGTCCTTGTCCCGTTGGGGCTCCCGCGCCTGCTCCGCCTCCGACATGCGTCCCCTCTGCGATCAACCCGCCCTGGCAGAGCGTTCATTGTCCCTCACCCCTGGACCGGTCATGGTGCCGGGTCCGGGGTCGGCCGTGATGCGACGGAGGTAGGAACCCCCGGCCATGCCGACATTCAGGGCACTGCTGTCCGCCCCGCTGGTGCTTACGCCGCTCGCCCTGGGAAGCGCGAGCCTGCCAAGCGAACCACACCTCACGACCGCATCGTCCTACCTGCCCCGGCCCGCCGTCGAGGGCCATGCCCCGGTGGCCGCCCTTCCGGCACGCCGCAACACCCCGGCGGCGAGGAGGAACACGACTCCGCGAGCCCGGAACCCCGGCGGCCGACCGCGTCCGGGCAGACTGCGGCCACCCGCCCCTGATCAGGCCGAAGCCGCGTCAGGGGCCCGGGCAGGGCCCCTGACGCGGCTTCCTGAAACGCCCTCAGCGAGGCACGATGTCCGGGGCCCCCAGCCGTGCCGCGTCCGCCGTGAGGTCGTCCGGCTGCCGCTGGGACTCCCGCTCCGCCTCCACGCGCTTGCGGTAGTGCTCCACCTCCCGTTCGACCTGGCTGGTGTCCCAGCCGAGCACCGGCGCCATCAGGTCCGCGCACTCGCGGGCACAGCGGGTGCCCCGGTCGAAGGTCTCGATGGAGATCCGGGTGCGCCGCGTCAGGACGTCGTCGAGGTGCCGGGCGCCCTCGTGCGAGGCGGCGTAGACGACCTCGGCCCGCAGATAGTCCTCGGCGCCCGCCAGGGGCTCACCCAGCGAGGGATCGCCCTTCACGAGCTCCAGGAGTTCCTCGGTCATCGAGCCGTAGCGGTTGAGCAGGTGCTCCACCCGGACGACATGCAGACCGGTGCGGGCCGCGATCCTGGCCCGGGCGTTCCACAGCGCGCGGTACCCCTCGGCACCCAGCAGCGGGATGTCCTCCGTGACGCAGTCCGCCACCCGCTGGTCCAGCGCGTGCACCGCCTCGTCGACGGCGTCCTTCGCCATCACGCGGTACGTCGTGTACTTGCCGCCCGCGACGACGACGAGCCCGGGCGCCGGGTGGGCCACCGTGTGCTCGCGCGAGAGCTTGCTCGTGGCGTCGGACTCGCCTGCCAGCAGGGGACGGAGCCCGGCGTAGACGCCCTCGACGTCGTCCCTGCCCAGCGGGGTGTTCAGCACCGAGTTCACGTGTTCGAGCAGATAGTCGATGTCGGCACTGGACGCGGCCGGATGCGCCTTGTCCAGGTCCCAGTCGGTGTCGGTCGTTCCGATGATCCAGTGCCGCCCCCACGGGATCACGAAGAGCACCGACTTCTCGGTCCGCAGGATGAGCCCGGTCGAGGAGTGGATGCGGTCCTTGGGCACCACGAGGTGGATGCCCTTCGAGGCACGGACGTGGAACTGGCCGCGCTCAGCGATCAGCGCCTGGGTGTCGTCCGTCCACACCCCTGTCGCGTTGACCACCTGCTTGGCCCTGATCTCGTACTCCTCGCCGCCCTCGACGTCCTGCACCCGCGCGCCGACGACCCGCTCGCCCTCCCGGAGGAAGCCGGTCACCCGTGCCCTGTTGGCCACATGCGCGCCGTAGCCCGCGGCCGTGCGCACCAGGGTCGCCACATAGCGCGCGTCGTCCATCTGGGCGTCGTAGTACTGCAGGGCGCCGACCAGGGCGTCCTTCTTGAGCGCGGGGGCGACCCGCAGGGCGTGGCGCCGGGAGAGGTGCCGGTGCATGGGCAGCCCGCGGCCATGGCCGGACGACACGGACATCGCGTCGTACAGCGCGACGCCGGAGCCCGCGTAGAGCCGCTCCCAGCCCTTGTGCTGCAACGGGTAGAGGAAGGGCACCGGCTTCACCAGATGCGGCGCCAGCCGCTCCAGCAGCAGCCCGCGCTCCTTCAGTGCCTCCCGTACGAGCGCGAAGTCCAGCATCTCCAGATAGCGCAGCCCGCCGTGGATCAGCTTGCTCGACCTGCTCGATGTGCCGGACGCCCAGTCGCTCGCCTCGACCAGTCCCGTCGATAGTCCTCTGGTGGCGGCGTCCAGCACGGTCCCGGCGCCGACCACGCCCGCTCCCACGACCAGCACGTCCAGTTCGCGCTCGGCCATCGCGGTCAGCGCATCTGCGCGCTCCGCGGGTCCCAGTGTCGCTGTCCTCACTGCTGCCTCCCGGTAATAATCCCGGTGCATCGGGGGTCGTACGGCACGTGAGCGGAGACCGGCCGGAGGGCCGGGCGCCCGTGCCCACCCCTCGATTCTGTCCGCGGTCCACGACTTCAGCCACCGCCTGTGGACAACACCCACCCCACACGAGTCACGGAATGCGACATATAGGTCATATTTACGCCTAGTCTGACATAGCACTGTCCCCAGCAGTTGCGCTTTCTGCCACTTGGCCTTAGGGAAAGGACGGCCCACATGCCCGCAGACCTCGCCGTCATCGGACTCGGTCACCTCGGCCTGCCCCTCGCCCAAGCAGCCGTCGGGGCGGGAATCCACACCGTCGGCTACGACACCGACCCGCGCCCCTTCGCGGAACTCTCGGCCGGCCGTACTCCGGTCGAGGGATCCCTCAGCGCGTCCGACATCCGGCGGATGGTCTCGGGCGGCTTCCGGCCCACCGCCGACCCGGCCGAGCTGGGCCGGGTGCGCACCGCCGCGATCTGCGCCCCCACCCCCTTGGGACCGGACCGCACCCTCGACCTCGGCGCCGTCATCGACGCGGCCCGGGCACTCGCCGCCCGGCTGCGGCCGCACACCACCGTCCTGGTGGAGTCGGCCGTGCCGCCCGGCACCACCGAGAACGTCGTGCGCGCCCTGCTGGAGGAGGGCTCCGGGCTGCGTGCCGGCAGGGACTTCCACCTCGCCCACTCCCCCGGCCGCCTCGACCCCGGCAACCGCACCCATGTGTACGGCAACACCCCGAAGGTCATCGGCGGTCTCACCCCCGCGTGCACCGAATCGGCCGCCGCCTTCTACGGGAGGCTCACCGACAAGGTCGTCCGGGCCCGCGGGCCGCGCGAGGCGGAGATGACGAAGGTCCTCGAGACCAACTTCCGGCACGTCAACATCGCACTGGTCAACGAGATGGCGGTGCTCTGCCACGACCTCGGTGTCGACCTCTGGGACGTCATCAGGTGCGCCGAGACCAAGCCGTTCGGCTTCGAGCCGTTCCGTCCCGGCCCCGGTGTGGGCGGCCACGGCGCCCCGGTGGACCCCGGCTACTTCCCGTACAACAGCCGTACTCCCGGCCACCCGTTGCGCATGGTCTCGCTGGCCAAGGAGATCAACGACCGGATGCCGAGCTATGTGATCCAGCGCAGCGCGACCCTGCTGAACGAGCACGGCAAGTCCGTCCGGGGGGCCCGGGTCCTGCTGCTCGGCGTCACGTACAAACCGGACCTCGCCGACCAGGAGGCCTCGCCCGCCCGCGAGATCGCGACCCGGCTGATGGACATGGGTGCCCAGATCGGCTACCACGATCCGCACGTCCTGGACTGGCGGGTGCGCGATCTGCCCGTCCCCCGCGCCGACTCGCTCTACGAGGCCGCCGCCGGGGCCGATCTGACGGTGCTGCTCCAGCACCACCGTACGTACGACCTCCAGGGTCTCGCCGTGAAGGCCCAACTTCTCCTGGACACACGGGGAGCGACCCCGGCGGGCGCAGCGCACCGACTGTAGGAAGTGCCTCCGAGGCCAGTGCCCCCAAGGATTACGGTGGGCTGTGTCGGCATGGACTGCTAGCCTGCGGCGTCACGTCTCGCACAGTCGTGCGCGTAACCGTCACAGGGGGAAGATCAACCATGAGCCAGCCCGTGCAGCCGCCGAACCAGCCTCAGCAGCCCTACGGTGGCGGACAGCCGGCCGACGGCAACCCGTACGCCGGTCAGCAGCCCGCCCAGCCCGGCAACCCGTACGCCGGTCAGCAGCCTCCGGCGCCGACGGGCAACCCGTTCGCGGGTCAGCAGGGTCAGCAGCCGGGCCAGTTCGCGGGTCAGCCGGGCCAGCAGCCGGGCCAGTTCGCGGGTCAGCAGGGCCAGTTCGCGGGCGCCCCGTTCCAGCCCGCCCCTCCGGCGGCCGCCAACAAGGTCGGACTCGGCGTCCTGGCCGCACTGGGCACCGCGATCGTGGCCGCGATCCTCTACGGCGTCCTCGCCGGGTCCATCGAGCGTGAGGTCGGCTACGCGGCCATCGCTGTCGGCTTCCTCGTCGGCTTCGTCGGGAGCAAGGTCGGCGGCGCCAACCCCGCCGTCCTCGGCGCCAGTGCCGTCTTCTCCCTGGTCGCCGTCTTCCTCGGCCAGCTCGTCGGCATGTCGATGATCCTCGCGGACGGTCTGGGCGTCGGCTTCTCCGAGGTGTTCTTCGACCACTTCAGCGATGTCCTCGACATCTGGAAGGACGAGGCCGACTTCATGACGTACCTCTTCCTCGTCCTCGGCCCGGTGGCCGCCTTCGGTGGCGCCAAGCGCGCGGCCTGATCTCTCGCACACGCACGACGGCCCGGACCAGGGAAATGGTCCGGGCCGCCGTGCGTGCGGAGGAGAGATCAGCGGCGGTGCTGCGAGTCCGCCACCGTCACCTCGACGCGCTGGAACTCCTTGAGGTCGCTGTACCCCGTGGTGGCCATCGCCCGGCGCAGCGCGCCGAAGATGTTCATCGAGCCGTCGGGGTTGTGCGAGGGCCCGGTGAGGACCTCCTCCGTCGTACCGACGGAACCGAGGTCGACCAGCTTGCCGCGCGGCACGTCCTCGTGGACGGCCTCCATGCCCCAGTGCCGGCCGCGGCCGGGCGCGTCCGTGGCGCGGGCCAGCGGGGAGCCCATCATCACGGCGTCCGCGCCGCAGGCGACGGCCTTCGGGATGTCTCCGGACCAGCCGACGCCGCCGTCCGCGATGACGTGCACATAACGGCCGCCCGACTCGTCCATGTAGTCGCGGCGGGCCCCGGCCACGTCGGCGACCGCGGTCGCCATCGGGACCTGGATGCCGAAGACGTTGCGCGTGGTGTGCGCCGCGCCGCCGCCGAAGCCGACGAGGACACCGGCCGCGCCGGTACGCATCAGGTGCAGGGCGGCGGTGTACGTGGCGCAGCCGCCGACGATCACCGGGACGTCCAGCTCGTAGATGAACTGCTTCAGGTTGAGCGGCTCGGCGGCACCGGAGACATGCTCGGCGGAGACCGTCGTACCGCGGATGACGAAGATGTCCACGCCGGCGTCGACGACGGCCTTGGAGAACTGCGCGGTGCGCTGCGGCGAGAGCGCGGCGGCGGTGACGACACCGGAGTCGCGCACCTCCTTGATGCGCTGCCCGATCAGCTCCTCCTGGATGGGGGCGGAGTAGATCTCCTGGAGCCGCGGGGTGGCGGTCTCGACGGGCATCTCGGCGATCTCGTCGAGGAGCGACTGCGGGTCGGCGTGCCGGGTCCACAGCCCCTCGAGGTTGAGGACGCCGAGGCCACCGAGCTCACCGATACGGATGGCGGTCTGCGGGGAGACCACCGAGTCCATGGGGGCGGCCAGGAAGGGCAGCTCGAAGCGGTAGGCGTCGATCTGCCAGGCGATCGAGACCTCCTTCGGGTCCCGGGTGCGGCGGCTCGGTACGACAGCGATGTCGTCGAATGCGTAAGCCCGGCGGCCGCGCTTGCCGCGCCCGATCTCGATCTCAGTCACGATGTGTGGCCTTTCCCTCTACGTCTGCGCTGACCAGTATCCCCGACACGCGGATGAGGGGCGGTCCCGGGAACCCCGGTCCGCCCCCCAGTTGCCGGTCGGTCTTACTTCCTGCTGTAGTTCGGCGCTTCGACCGTCATCTGGATGTCGTGCGGGTGGCTCTCCTTGAGACCCGCCGAGGTGATCCTGACGAAGCGGCCCTTGCTCTCCATCTCGTCGACGGCGGCGGCGCCGACATAGCCCATGGTCTGGCGGAGGCCGCCGACCAGCTGGTGGAGGACGTTGGCCAGCGGGCCGCGGTAGGGCACCTGCCCCTCGATGCCCTCGGGTACCAGCTTGTCGTCCGAGGACACCTCGGCCTGGAAGTAGCGGTCCTTGGAGTACGACCGCCCTTGTCCACGGGACTGCATGGCGCCCAGCGAGCCCATGCCGCGGTACGACTTGAACTGCTTGCCGTTGATGAACATCAGCTCGCCCGGGGACTCCTCGCAGCCCGCGAGGAGACTGCCCAGCATCACGCTGTCGGCCCCGGCGGCGAGCGCCTTGCCGATGTCGCCGGAGTACTGCAGGCCGCCGTCGCCGATCACGGGGATGCCCGCGGCACGCGCGGCGAGCGCGGCCTCGTAGATCGCGGTGACCTGCGGGACGCCGATACCGGCGACCACGCGGGTGGTACAGATCGAGCCGGGGCCGACACCGACCTTCACGCCGTCGACACCGGCGTCGATCAGCGCCTGGGCACCGTCGCGAGTGGCGACGTTGCCGCCGATGACGTCTATGCCGACGCTCGACTTGATCTTCGCCATCCAGTCGAGGGCGTTGCTGTTGTGTCCGTGCGAGGTGTCGACGATCAGGAAGTCGACCCCCGCGGACGCGAGCGCCTGCGCACGGTCCAGCGCCTCGGGGCTGGCGCCGACGGCCGCTCCGACCAGCAGACGGCCCTCGGCGTCCTTGGCGGCGTTCGGGTACTGCTCGGCCTTCTTGAAGTCCTTGACCGTGATGAGGCCCTTGAGGATGCCCGCGTCGTCGACCAGCGGCAGCTTCTCGATCTTGTGGCGGCGCAGCAGCTCCATGGCTTCCACGCCGGAGATCCCGACGCGCCCGGTGACAAGCGGCATCGGCGTCATGACCTCGCGCACCTGGCGGCCCCGGTCCGACTCGAAGGCCATGTCACGGTTGGTCACGATGCCGAGGAGCTTCCCCGCCGGATCGGTGACCGGCACTCCACTGATGCGGAACTTCGCGCAGAGGGCGTCCGCCTCACCGAGTGTGGCGTCGGGGTTCACGGTGATCGGGTCGGTGACCATCCCCGACTCGGACCGCTTGACCAGGTCGACCTGGTTCACCTGGCCCTCGATCGAGAGGTTCCGGTGCAGCACGCCGACGCCGCCCTGACGGGCCATGGCGATGGCCATCCGGGCCTCGGTCACCTTGTCCATCGCAGCAGACAGCAGAGGGATGTTCACTCGTACGTTGCGCGAGATGAGGGACGAGGTGTCGACCGCGTTGGGCAGGACCTCCGACGCACCCGGCAACAACAGCACGTCGTCGTATGTCAGCCCGAGCGTCGCGAATTTCTCGGGCACTCCGTCGACGTTTGCAGTCATGACACCTTCCCCAAATGGCCTTGATCGGTGCGGATGTCCATGCTAACGGCCCCGCGGGGTGTCTCATTCCACGAGCAAGATCACCTGGTGGTTCTGTGGCTTCCTCCACACCGAAGAAGCCCGAGGGAGCCGCCTACTGGCCCGCGAGGGCCCGCAGCCTGCTGAGTGCGCGGTGCTGGGCGACACGGACGGCGCCCGGGGACATTCCGAGCATCTGCCCGGTCTCCTCGGCGGTCAGCCCGACCGCGACCCGGAGGACCAGCAGCTCGCGCTGGTTCTCCGGAAGATTGGCGAGAAGGTTCTTGGCCCAGGCCGCGTCACTGCTGAGCAGCGCCCGCTCCTCGGGGCCGAGTGAGTCGTCGGGCCGCTCCGGCATCTCGTCGGAGGGCACGGCCGTCGATCCCGGGTGCCGCATCGCGGCCCGCTGGAGGTCGGCGACCTTGTGGCCCGCGATCGCGAAGACGAACGCCTCGAACGGTCTGCCGGTGTCCTTGTAGCGCGGCAGCGCCATCAGCACCGCGACACAGACCTCCTGCGCCAGGTCCTCCACGAAGTGACGGGCATCACCGGGCAGCCGGTTCAGCCGGGACCTGCAGTAGCGCAGAGCGAGGGGGTGGACATGGGCCAGCAGATCATGGGTGGCCTGCGCGTCACCGTCGACGGCACGGTGCACCAGAGCACCGATCACCGTCGTCCCGTCCTCGCGCATCGGACCATGGTGCCTTGGCGCCGTCCGATCCGAGACATCGCGTCCCGAGTTGTGCACCGAAGCGTTATCAGCGGGTACGCCGACGGGACCCGCGGACGGGCCCGAACGCTCCGCGGCCGGCTCCGAACGGTCGGCACGGACGTCGGCGACCACCTCCGTACGTGCGCCGGTATGTGCGTCGCCGGCGTTGTGAACGAGTGCTCCAGCGTTCTGAGCGGGTGCGCCGGATGTCATGTCCTGCGCCCTCCCCTTCCGCTCGACCGAATGTTCCCCGAGGAACTCCACACCCTCAAGGATGCGGCATCGGCCGGGAAGCGTCACATAGCGCTGGTGGGGAGGGCCCGGCCGCAGGTCCGCCCGCCACCGTCGCCCCGTCCGCCGGCATGCGGACGGGATCGCACGGCTACCGGCCGCGCCGCGTCATCAGCGGACCAGACCCCAGCGGAATCCGAGCGCGACGGCGTGCGCGCGGTCCGAGGCCCCGAGCTTCTTGAACAGCCGTCGCGCGTGCGTCTTCACCGTGTCCTCGGAGAGGAACAGCTCGCGCCCGATCTCCGCGTTGGAACGACCGTGGCTCATACCTTCGAGCACCTGGATCTCCCGGGCGGTGAGGGTCGGCGCCGCCCCCATCTCGGCGGACCGCAGCCGGCGCGGGGCGAGCCGCCACGTCGGATCGGCGAGCGCCTGGGTCACGGTCGCACGCAGCTCGGCGCGCGAGGCGTCCTTGTGCAGATAGCCGCGGGCACCGGCGGCGACCGCGAGTGCGACGCCGTCCAGATCCTCGGCGACGGTCAGCATGATGATCCTGGCCCCGGGGTCCGCCGAGAGCAGCCGCCGGACCGTCTCCACACCCCCCAGACCGGGCATGCGTACGTCCATCAGAATCAAATCCGAACGGTCGGCCCCCCAGCGGCGGAGGACTTCCTCACCGTTGGCCGCCGTCGTCACACGCTCGACGCCGGGCACGGTCGCAACCGCGCGGCGGAGCGCTTCTCGGGCAAGCGGGGAGTCGTCGCAGACGAGGACGGATGTCATGACCGCCCTCCGCAGCTGATGCGCGTCACCTTGAGCCTCCAGGCTGATACAAGTCGTCACCTGTGCGATTGACCCCCTCGGACATCTGCCCGAGCTCGTTCTCCGTCAACCGCCTCTCCCCCATCAACGACGGTCACTCGAAAGAGTTACGGGCCAAAGCATCCGGTTCGGCACTCTAAGTGAGGGCCCGTACACGGAGGAGAGCGACACGGGATCATTCACCCGTCAACTGATCTCCCTCTCGGCGACCTGCCCCATTTAGCGGGTTTTCTTCCCTTTTGCTGGCGTCTGAGGCTAGATTTCCGATCAGTCATATTTACATCTACTAACACCGTAGATGTACGGTCGGGACTCAGGTCACCGACGAGCACCAACGGTCGAGGAAGCCGTTTCCGAACCAGCAAGGTTTCGAGGGGACACGCAATGGCAGATTTCTCCCGCCTTCCAGGACCCAACGCGGACCTGTGGGACTGGCAGCTGCTGGCCGCCTGCCGCGGGGTCGACAGTTCACTCTTCTTCCACCCCGAAGGAGAACGCGGAGCAGCCCGGAGTGCCCGTGAGACCTCGGCGAAGGAGGTCTGCATGCGCTGCCCGGTCCGCGCCGAGTGCGCTGCGCACGCACTCGCGGTACGGGAGCCCTACGGCGTATGGGGCGGCCTGACCGAGGACGAACGCGAGGAGCTCATGGGCCGCGCCCGCAACCGCCTGATCTCCGCCCACTCGGCATCGGCCCCGGAGGCCGGTCACACCTGACACTCCGCACGACCCGCCGAATGCAGAAACGTTTCCTCACGCCTGGCACCCCTGCTGTCGGACCTGACGCCACGGGTGCGGCGGGCGGGGCAGTCAGCGTGCGGCAGCCAGGGACAGCTGCTCCAGGGTCGCCGCCACCGCCGGCACCCGGGAGAGGTCGGGCAGGGTGAGGGCGACGATCTCCCGCTCCACGGCCGGCTCCACGGTCACGGTGCGCACTCCCTTGTGCCGTACGGACTCAAGAGCCAGCTGGGGAAGGACGGCGACCCCGAGACCCGCTCCGACGAGGCCGATCACCGCCGGGTAGTCATCCGTGGCGAAGTCGATCCGAGGGGTGAATCCGGAGTCCTCGCAGACCTCCACCAGCTGGCTCCGGCAGCGCGGGCAGCCGGCGATCCACGGCTCGTCGGCCAGGTCCCCGATGCCCACCGCGTCCGCCCCCGCCAGCCGGTGCCCATCGGGCACCAGACCGACCAGCCGGTCACTGAGCAGCGGGCGCACGACCAGGTCGTCCCACTCGCCGCCGGTCGTCCCGTAGCGGAACGCCAGCGCGATGTCGCAGTCCCCGTCGCGCAGCATGTCCACCGAGCGCGGCGGTTCCGCCTCGACGAGCGAGACCTGGGTGCCGGGGTGCGCGGCGCGCAGAGCGGCCAGGGCGCCGGGGACCAGGGTGGAGCTCCCGCTCGGGAACGACACGAGCCGGACCCGGCCGGCCCGCAGTCCGGCGATCGCGGCGATCTCCTCCTCGGCGGCGGTCAGCCCCGCGAGGATGCCGGAGGCATGCCGCACCAGCGCCTCACCCGCCTGGGTGAGACGCATCTCGCGCCCCGTACGGATCAGCAGCGGGGTGCCCGCCGAGCTCTCCAGTGCCTTCATCTGCTGGCTGACGGCAGGCTGGGTACAGCCGAGCTCCCGCGCGGCGGCGGAGAAGGAACCGGTGGTGGCCACGGCGCGCAGGACACGGAGATGACGGGCTTCGATCACCCCTCAACCATAAGCGACTCTTGCAGCGTCGGCTGATTAATCGTGGGCAGCTTTGAGACATCGCGGTTAACCTTTCCCGTTATGAAGGTGCTCACCGTGAATCTCGGCCGTCCCACGCCCTCTCCCCACACCGACGGGGCCGACGGGCTCACCGGGATCGCCAAGCATCCGTCCGACGGTCCCGTGCGGGTCGCCGACCCCGGCCCCAAGGGCACCGGCGGCAGTGGCCTGTCCGGTGACACGGTGTGCGACCTCCGGCACCACGGCGGTTCGGACCAGGCCGTGTACGCGTACGCACGCGAGGAGCTCGACGTCTGGGAGAAGCAGCTCGGCCGGCCCCTGCCCAACGGCTCCTTCGGTGAGAACCTGACGACCCTCGGCCTCACCGTGAGCCACGCCCTGATCGGGGAGCGCTGGCGGATCGGCGACGAGCTGGTCCTGGAGGTGACGTCCGGCCGCATCCCGTGCCGTACGTTCGCGGGCCACATGGGCGAGCGGGGCTGGGTCAAGCGGTTCACCCGCGAGGGGGCGACGGGCGCGTACTTCCGGGTGATCGAGCCGGGGGCGATCCGCTCCGGTGACCCGGTCGAGGTGCTGTCCGTCCCCGGCCACGGGATCACCACGGCCATGGAGTTCCGGGCGACGACCACGGAGCGGGAGCTGCTGCCGCGTGTACTCGACGCCGGTGACGCGCTGCACGCGGAGACCCTGCACGCGGCACGGGCGTACGTGGCGAAGCTGAACGCCGCCGCCTCCTAGTGCCGCGGCAGGCGGTCGGGGCCGGGATGCCCGCGATGAGCGCGGTGAGTTCGGCGAGCTCGCCCCCGGTGAGGTCCCTCAGCGGAGGGCGGACCGGTCCGGCGGTGTGGCCGATGGCGGTCATGCCGGCCTCGACGATGCCGACCGCGTAACCGCTCTCCCTGGACCTGGGGATGATCCGCGCACCAACGACAACCCGGCGCTGCACGCGCTGCTCCCCCATCTGTGACGTAGCCGCCCGCAAAATGTACGAGCGCGTGGAAGAAGGCGGGTCCAGCGCCCGTACCAGCGGGTACTAACGTGCCGCCTATGACGACTGCACTGATTACGGGCGCGACGGCGGGGATCGGGGCCGCCTTCGCACGGCGGCTCGCGGGTGACGGGCACAATCTGGTGCTGGTGGCCCGTGACACGGAGCGCCTGCGGGCCCAGGCCACGGAACTGCACGACGGACACGGCATCGAGGCCGAGGTGCTGACGGCCGACCTGTCCACGGATTCCGGGATCGAGACGGTCGCCGCGCGGTTGACGGACCGTGTGAGCCCTGTCGACCTGTTGGTCAACAACGCGGGCTTCGGCAACAAGGGGCGCTACCTGGACGTCCCGATGACCGATGAGCTGATGATGCTGAAGGTCCACTGCGAGGCGGTGCTGCGTCTGACCTCGGCCGCCGCCGGCTCGATGCGGGAGCGCGGTCGCGGCGGAGTCGTCAATGTGGCCTCCGTCGCGGCCTTCCTCCCGCGGGGGACGTACGGGGCGTCGAAGGCCTGGGTCGTCCAGTTCACCCAGGGCGCCGCGAAGGACCTCGCGGGTTCGGGGGTGCGGCTGATGGCACTGTGCCCGGGCTTCGTGCGGACCGAGTTCCACCAGCGCGCGGGGATGGGGACGGGCAACATCCCGGACTGGATGTGGCTCGACGCGGACAAGCTGGTGGCCTCGGCCCTGGAGGACCTGGCCAGGGGCAGGTCGGTGTCGATCCCGGACCCGCGCTACAAGGCGCTGATGGGCCTGGTGAAGCTGACGCCCCGCAGTCTTCTCGGCGGAGTCACCTCCCGCGCGGGCCGGAGTTACGGGCCGCGGTAGCCGGCCGGGCGCCCCACGACAGCACTGAGGCCCGGTGCCCCCGCGACGGGGGTACCGGGCCTCGGTTCCGTACTAGTGGCTGTGGCCGTGGCCGCCGTGGCCGGCATCGGCCTCTTCCTCGGCCGGCTTCTCGACGACCAGGGTCTCGGTCGTGAGCAGCAGCGACGCGATGGAAGCGGCGTTCTCCAGGGCGGAGCGGGTGACCTTGACCGGGTCGATGACGCCGGCCTTCACCAGGTCGCCGTACTCGCCGGTCGCGGCGTTGAAGCCCTGGCCCTTTTCGAGCTCGGAGACCTTCGAGGTGATGACGTAGCCCTCGAGGCCCGCGTTCTCCGCGATCCAGCGGAGCGGCTCGACGGCGGCGCGGCGCACGACCGCGACACCCGTGGCCTCGTCGCCGGTCTTGCCGAGGTTGCCCTCGAGGACCTTGACGGCGTGGACCAGAGCGGAGCCACCACCGGAGACGATGCCCTCCTCGACCGCGGCGCGGGTCGCGGAGATGGCGTCCTCCAGACGGTGCTTCTTCTCCTTGAGCTCCACCTCGGTGGCGGCACCGACACGGATCACGCACACGCCGCCGGCCAGCTTCGCGAGGCGCTCCTGGAGCTTCTCGCGGTCCCAGTCGGAGTCCGTGGACTCGATCTCGGCCTTGATCTGGTTGATCCGGCCCTTGACGTCGGCGGAGTTGCCGCCGCCGTCGACGATGGTCGTGTCGTCCTTGGAGATGGTGACGCGACGGGCGGTGCCCAGCACGTCGAGACCGGCGCCGTCGAGCTTCAGGCCGACCTCTTCGGCGATGACGGTCGCACCGGTGAGGGTGGCGATGTCGCCGAGCATGGCCTTGCGGCGGTCGCCGAAGCCCGGGGCCTTCACCGCGACGGCGTTGAAGGTGCCACGGATCTTGTTGACGACGAGGGTGGAGAGCGCCTCGCCCTCGACGTCCTCGGCGATGATCAGCAGCGGCTTGGAGCTACCGGCCTGGATGACCTTCTCCAGGAGCGGGAGCAGCTCCTGGATGGAGCCGATCTTGCCCTGGTGGATCAGGATGTACGGGTCGTCGAGGACGGCCTCCATACGCTCCTGGTCGGTCACCATGTACGGGGAGAGGTAGCCCTTGTCGAAGGCCATGCCCTCGGTGAACTCGAGGTCCAGCCCGAAGGTGTTGGACTCCTCGACGGTGATGACACCGTCCTTGCCGACCTTGTCCATCGCGTCCGCGATGAGCTCGCCGACCTGCGGGTCCTGCGCGGAGAGCGCGGCCACGGCGGCGATGTCAGCCTTGTCGTCGATCGGGCGGGCGGTCGCGAGGAGGTCCTCGGACACGGCCTTGACGGCGGCGTCGATGCCCTTCTTCAGGGCGGCCGGGGACGCGCCCGCGGCGACGTTGCGCAGGCCTTCGCGGACGAGGGCCTGGGCGAGCACGGTTGCGGTGGTGGTGCCGTCACCCGCTACGTCGTTGGTCTTGGTCGCCACCTCCTTCACCAGCTGGGCGCCGAGGTTCTCGTACGGGTCGTCGAGCTCGACCTCGCGCGCGATGGTGACACCGTCGTTGGTGATGGTGGGGGCGCCGAACTTCTTGTCGATGACGACGTTGCGGCCCTTCGGGCCGATCGTCACCTTCACCGTGTCGGCAAGCTTGTTGACGCCGCGCTCAAGGGCGCGACGGGCGTCCTCGTCGAACTTCAGAATCTTCGCCATGGGCTGAGTGTCCTCTCAAACGAACTGCGCCCCTCGCCACCCGGCTAGTTTTTCGCAGGGGGCCAGGGGCGCAGAACAGAAGCAAACGTGGGTGAATTACTTCTCGACGATCGCGAGAACGTCGCGCGCCGAGAGGACGAGGTACTCCTCGCCGTTGTACTTCACCTCGGTGCCGCCGTACTTGCTGTACAGAACGACGTCGCCGCTCTTGACGTCGAGCGGAAGCCGCTCGCCGTTCTCGAAGCGGCCCGGGCCCACGGCCAGGACGACGCCCTCCTGGGGCTTCTCCTTGGCGGTGTCCGGAATAACCAGGCCGGAAGCCGTGGTCTGCTCGGCGTCGAGCGGCTGGACCACAATGCGGTCCTCGAGCGGCTTGATCGCAACCTTGGAGCTGGTGGTCGACACGATCCGGTCTCCCCCTTCGGAGATCTCACGGGGTTTAACAGTCTGTGGGGTGGCGACCAGGTCGATCCGTCGTCGCGGGTGCCGGACCTGCCCTGTCGCGCGGTTGTGCTGGCACTCTCCATCGGGGAGTGCCAGCACTGAGACTATGACCGCGATTAGCACTCGGTCAAGCGGAGTGCCAATTCACCACCCTCGCGTGGCGCCGTGGGACCGGCGCACGCCCGGACAACGCGGGAGATCTCCACAGGGTTCCGCGACGGACGGCCCGTCAGACGTAGTCCTCCAGCCTGGCCACGGCGTACCCCTTGTCGGTGATCGTCTTCATGACGTTGCGGATCATGTCGGCCATGGAGCCGTCCCAGTCCTCACGGCCCCGGAAGTGGGTGAGGACGATGTCGCCGGGATGCAGGTCCCGGTCCCACTCGCGCCACTCCATGTGGTCGGGGAACGCCTCGGCGGCCCACAGGGGCACCGCCTTGATGCCACAGGACTTGGCGATGCGCAGGGTGTCACCGTTGTAGTTGCCGTACGGCGGGCGGAAGAGCACGGGCCGCTTCCCCAGGTGCTTCTCGATCTTGTCCTGCGAGCCGCAGATCTCCCGGCGCTGCTCCTCCTCGGAGAGCCCCGGGAGATAACGGTGGTTGAGCGTGTGGTTGTTGAGGGTGACACCGCGGGCCTGCATGTCCTTGAAGTACCCGTAGTCGTCGCTGACCTCGTAGTCGCTGAGGAAGGCGCTGTACGGAAGCTTCAGCTCCGACATCATCCTCAGCAGTTCGGGGTCCTTCTCCGCGCCGTCGTCCATGGTCAGGAAGACGATCCGCTCCTTGGTGGGCACGGTGGTGAAGACCGGCGGCAGCTCCTCCCCGCCCTCGACCTCGAAGCCCTTACGGGTGGTGATGTGCGGCTTCTCGACGGGCGGTGCGGGCGCGACCAGCGGGACCTTCGCCAGGCCCCACTTCTTCGCGACGGCGGTGCGGGCGGCGAGCTCCTGCTTCAGCCGCGCCGTCCTGGCCTCGATCCCCGCGGGACCCGCCTGCGGCGGGGCGGCGGCGGCCGACTGCCCGGCGGCCGGCCCGTGGCGCCCTGCGTCCCCTTCGTCCGTACCGTCCGCGCACCCGGAGGCCGCAGCACCGATCAGCAGGGCGGCCAGGACGGCGCAGGTCGTTCTGTGCCGGTTCATGGCAGACTTTTCCTTTTGTCGTACTAGTTGCATGGCGCCGCATCCTGCCACCGGGCCACCGGCCGCCTCCCGCGACACCTCCGAGCGGCCCGCCAGGTCATCCGGCTGGCTCACAATGGACTCGTGAACGCCCTTCCCCCCGCCGATCAGGCCGACCCCGCCGACCCGCTCGCCGCCTTCGCCGCCCTGCGCACCCCCGAGGGCGCGGCACTCCTGGACGAGCTGCGCGACCACGACCCGGCCCAGGAGCTGGCGACCGCGACCCGGCTGCGCCGCACGCACCCCGCCGCCCTCGTGTCGGCGGCGCTCGGCCAGGCGCGGCTGCGCCAGCGCGCGGTGGCGAAGTTCGGGGCGGCGGACGCGTACCGCATGTTCTTCACCCCGGACGGCGTGGAACAGGCGACCCGCACCTCGGTCGCCGGCTACCGGGCCGGACGGTTCGCGGAGCTCGGCGTACGGAGCGTGGCCGACCTGTGCTGCGGCATCGGCGGGGACGCGATCGCCCTGGCCCGGGCGGGTATCGCGGTCCTGGCGGTGGACCGCGACCCCCTCACCGCCCAGGTCGCCCGCGCCAACGCCGAGGCGCTCGGCCTCCAGGACCTCGTCGAGGTGCGGTGCGCCGACGTCACGGAGGTCGACACCTCCCCGTACGACGCGGTCTTCGTCGACCCGGCGAGGCGCGGCGGGCGGGGCAGGATCTTCGACCCCGAGGCCTATTCGCCGCCGCTCTCCTGGGCGACCGGGGCCGCGCTGAAGGCCCCTCGCGCCGCGCTGAAGATCGCACCCGGAGTCCCGCACGAGGCCATCGAGCCGGCGGCCGAGGCCGAGTGGATCTCGGACGGCGGTGATGTGAAGGAGGCCGTGCTCTGGTTCGGCGAGGGCTTCGCTTCCGGCACCTTCCGGGCCACGCTGCTCCCGTCCCGCACGACCCTCGCCTCGGTCGGCCCGCTCCCCGCCCCGCCGGTCGGTCCCGTGGGGCGGTATCTGTACGAGCCGGACGGCGCCGTCATCCGCGCCCATCTGGTGGCGCAGGTCGTGGAGTCGTGCGGGGGCAGGCTGATCGACGAGACGATCGCGTACGTCACGAGCGACAGGCCGTACGAGTCCGACACCACGGCCGCGTACGAGATCACCGATCAGCTGCCCTTCAACATGAAGAAGCTGAAAGCCCTGCTGAGGGAGCGTCAGGTAGGCGTCCTGACCGTGAAGAAGCGCGGATCGGCGGTCGAACCCGAGGAGCTGCGCCGGAAGATGAAGCTCCAGGGGCCGCACGCGGCCACCGTCTTCCTGACCCGGGTGGCCGGGGCCCCCACCATGCTGATCGGGCAGCCGGTGAAGCGGGCCTGATCAGACGTCGACCGTGATCAGCGGCTCCGGCGGCGTCACGCCCAGCACCCGCAGCACCCAGCGGCGGTGGGCGAACGCCTTGACGAGGCCGGTCAGCCCGGTCAGCCAGGCGAGGAATCCGAGCCCCATCAGCCAGGCCACCAGGCCGTACGTCTCCTGGCCCGCCCTGGCTGCCCCCGGGACGGCCACGCAGCCGAAGAGTCCCGTCGCGCAGAGCATGAACGACAGCAGCAGCCAGGCCACGCTCGCCCGCGGCCGGCGCAGGAGCGCGTCCCTCTCCGGGTCTCGGTCCAGCCCGCCCCACTCCACGAGGAGGCGGTGGATCCGCAGGTCCCTGGCCACGCCCACGGCCACGAGAAAGGCCGCGGGGATCAGCACGGCGGCGCCGACGGCCAGAAAGATGACCCCCGGGATCACACCGAGGGTGTCGTAGGCGTCCTCGAACATGAGGAACGCCGAGCCCATGAGGGACCAGCCCAGCGCGGCGACCCCCGACCACATCCACAGGATCCCGAGGCGGCCGGGCCCGATGAACATCTTCACCAGCTCGCCGAGGACCACACCCCGGTCGCTCAGCAGGGCGTCGCGGTCGGGCCACGTGCGTATCTCCACAGGCGGAGGGGACGGCGGAAGCGGTGAACGACTGGGCATGGCCCAGACATTACCGATGGCCCAGACATTCCGATGGCCCAGACATTACCGAGTGCGCGGTTCCGTCTCCGGCAGTGGAGCAGCCCGGGGGATCAGCCCAGCGGGTACGACGTACGGCCGGACGCCTCGTCGATCTCGTCGTGCGCCTTGGTGAGCAGCTTCATCGCCAGCTCGTTGAGCGCACGGGCACCGGCGATCTCCTCGCCGACCCTCGGCTGCTCCGCGTCGGAGGGGTGGCGGCTGGCGTATCCGTGGGCCCGCACCTCGGTCCCGTCGCTCAGCCGCACCATCGCGGCCGCGCGGGTCCGGTGCGTGTCCTCCTCGAACTCCAGCTCGATGTGCCAGCCGACCGTGGTCTCCATCATGTCGGTCACCTCCCGGGATTCCTGCTTCCAGGGTGCGCCCGATCCCCCGCCCCCGCACGGCGTGCGCGGGCGCCCGATCCCCCGCCCCCGCACGGCGTGCGCGCCGCGCGGCTCAGAGGCCGCCCGACGGCCTCAGGCGTCCCGCAGGGCCTGGACGTCCAGCTTCCCCATCCCCATCATCGCCTTCATCACACGGTCCGCCTTGGCGCGGTCGGGATCGCCGAGCAGCTCGGGCAGTGCGCGCGGGACGATCTGCCAGGACAGGCCGTACCTGTCCTTCAGCCACCCGCACTGGCTCTCCTCGCCGCCCTCGGTGAGCTTCGCCCACAGGGTGTCGACCTCCTCCTGGTCCGCGCAGTCCACGCTGAGCGAGACGGCCTCGCTGAAGGTGAACTCCGGGCCGCCGTTGAGGCCGAGGTACTCCTGGCCGGCGAGCACGAAGTCGACGGTCAGCACCGAGCCCGCCTGAGGGGAGCCCTCGTTCCAGTAGGAGATGTTCTCGATGCGGGAATCACCGCCGAAGACCGAGACGTAGAACTCGGCGGCTTCCTGCGCCTGGTTGTCGAACCACAGACAGGGCCTGATCTTCTGCATGGTCTTCTCCTCGCATGTGAACGTCGTCGTTCGCTGTGCAAGGTAGACCGGTCCCGCGCCGGGAACTCATCGGAACACGCGCGGCCCGGGCGCCCTTCAGCCGCCCGCCGGACCGAGGGATTCGAAGCGCCACCGGTGCACCGGGCGGCTGATCAGCCCGGCGTCCGGCTCCGGCAGCTCCGGCAGCTCGTCCTCATACGCCGCGTCCCACCAGGTCAGCACGAGCACCCGGTCCTGCGGGGCGCGCAGCAGCTCGCTGCGCAGCGGCTCCCGGGCCAGCTCGGCCGCACGTGCCCCGGCCCACTCCAGCAGCTCCGCGCCGCGGCCCTCCGCGGCACGGGCCTCCCACATCAGGGCGACGGTCATGAGTAGAGGTTGTCCTTGCTGATCTCGTGCACATGGTCGTGGCCGTGCGCGTGGACACCCGGCACATGGGTCTCGGTGACCGGCAGCGAGGAGTCCGCCGAGAGGTCCAGGTCCGACACCGGGCGGTTGCGGGCGACCATCTCCGCACCCAGCGCGGCGACCATGGCCCCGTTGTCCGTGCAGAGCCCCGGCCTGGGGACCCGCAGCCGGATTCCCGCCTTCCCGCACCGCTCCTCGGCGAGCGCGCGCAGCCGCGAGTTGGCCGCGACGCCGCCGCCGATCATCAGGTGGTCGACGCC
The DNA here is from genome assembly GCF_044765585.1 of Streptomyces sp. NPDC102441. NCBI lineage: Bacteria > Bacillati > Actinomycetota > Actinomycetes > Kitasatosporales > Streptomycetaceae > Streptomyces > Streptomyces sp. NPDC102441. Next base: position 392,484 of record NZ_JBIWKH010000004.1, on the reverse strand, counting down.
CTCGTCCTTGCAGGCCCGGACGGCCTTGCGGGTGAGGACGTCCACCACGGCCTCCTGGAAGGACGCCGCCACATCCCGTACGGGAACGTCCTCACCGGCCGCGCGCTTCGCCTCGATCCAGCGCGCCACGGACGTCTTGAGGCCGGAGAAGGAGAAGTCGTACGCGGGATCGCGCGAGCCGCTCAGTCCACGCGGGAAGGCGATCGCCTTCGGGTCGCCCTCCCGCGCCAGCCGGTCGATGACCGGGCCGCCGGGGAAGCCGAGGTCGAGCACCCGGGCGATCTTGTCGAAGGCCTCGCCCGCCGCGTCGTCGATGGTCGCGCCCAGCGGGCGTACGTCGCTCGTGATGTCCGGTGCCAGCAGCAGCGAGGAGTGCCCTCCGCTCACCAGCAGCGCCATCGTCGGCTCGGGCAGCGGGCCGTGCTCCAGCTGGTCGACGCAGATGTGCGAGGCCAGGTGGTTCACCCCGTACAGCGGCTTGTTCAGCGCGTACGCGTACGCCTTGGCGGCCGATACGCCGACGAGCAGCGCCCCTGCGAGCCCGGGGCCGGCCGTGACGGCGATGCCGTCGAGGTCGCGGGCGCTGATCCCGGCGTCCTTCAGGGCGCGCTCGATGGTGGGGACCATCGACTCCAGGTGGGCGCGGGATGCGATCTCCGGGACGACACCGCCGAAGCGGGCGTGCGTCTCGACGCTGGACGCGACGGCGTCGGCGAGCAGTGTCGTCCCGCGCACGATGCCGACGCCTGTCTCGTCGCAGGAGGTCTCGATACCGAGTACGAGCGGTTCGTCAGCCATCAGTCTGTCTCTGTTCCTTGTACGGTCAGGCGCATGACGAGTGCGTCGATGTTGCCCGGCTGGTAGTAGCCACGGCGGAAGCCGATGGGTTCGAAGCCGAAGCGTTCGTAGAGCTTCTGCGCGCGGGTGTTGTCGACACGGACCTCCAGGAGCACGGCGGTGCACTCCAGGGCGGTGGCGTTCCGGAGGAGGTCGGTGAGCAGTTCGGATCCGAGGCCGCTGCCCCAGCGGCCCCGGCTGACCCCGATCGTCTGGACGTCGGCGAGGTCGCCCGCCGAGGCGAGGCCCGCGTAGCCGACGATCCGGCCGTCGGCGGGGTCCTCGGCGACGACGTAGCGGTGGGTGGCCCGGGGCCCGCGCGCACGGGCGAGTTCGGACCAGAACAAGCCGGCCGACCAGGCGTCGTCGGGGAACAGTTCGTGTTCGAGCTCCAGCACCGGTTCGATGTCCCACCAGCGCATCTCGCGGAGCACAGCGGTCGCGGTGGTCACTGGGGGGTGACCACCTTGTAGTTCTTCGGGACCTGGGCGTCGGGCCTGCGCAGATAGAGCGGCTGCGGAGGCAGCAGGGCGGCGCCCGCGGCGAGCCGCTCGGCGGCCAGGGCGGCGAGCGCGCCGGCGGAGACGTGTTCCGGTCCGCGGGCGTCCGGGAAGGCCTCGGGGTAGAGCAGCGCGCCCGCGCCGACGACGGGCAGTCCCGCGAGCCGGTCCGCGACGTCCGCGGGCCGGTCGACGGCGGGTTCGGCGTCCCGGGTGCGGCAGTCCTCGTACCGTGCCCAGTAGACCTCCTTGCGGCGCGCGTCGGTCGCGACGGCGAACGGGCCTTCGAGGCCGTCCCGGCCGGCGGCGTACGCGAGGGCGTCGAGCGTGCACACGCCGTGCACCGGCACGGAGAGCGCGGAGCCGAAGGTCGCGGCGGTGACGAGCCCGACGCGCAGCCCGGTGTAGGGGCCGGGGCCGACCCCTACGGCCACGTCGGTCACGGCGTCGAGCTTCACCCCGGCCTCGGCGAGGACCCGGTCGACGGCAGGCAGCAGAAGCTCCCCGTGCCTGCGGGCGTCGACCTGCCCGGTCTCGGCGACGACGGAGGACCCGTCGTGGAGGGCGACGGTGACGGCGGGGGTGGCGGTATCCATGGCGAGCAGCAGCACACAAACAGCCTACGGCTCCGCCGACCCGGTCATGGCAGCCTGCACAACGTCCCGGTCTCCCCTTCCGCTGCTGGTACCGTCGCCGGGTATACGCGTGTACGACGTAAATGCTTGTACGACATGCGACGGACGGCATGTGAAAGGGGACCTCACGGTGGCAAGGGGCAGCTCGGGAATCGTGGCCGGGCTCACCGCCGCGGCGTTGGCCGGGGTCTGTTTCCTCGCCTACCAGGCGTCGGCGAGCGCACCCGAGACGGTCGCCGCACCCTCGGCCGACGCCTCAGGGACGACGGCCCCTCCCACCAGGAAGCCCAAGCCGGCGAAGAAGCCGCTCGCGGTCCCCGACGGCTCCGGGACCGGGACCCGCGTCGTGTACGCGCTGAAGGACCGCCGGGTGTGGATCGTGGACGACAAGGAGAAGGCGCTCCGGACGTTCACCGTCATGCCGAGCTCCGTGAGCCCGCCGCCCGACGCGTACCAGGTCACGTCACGCTCCGGCAGCATCAAGGGTTCGGACGGCGTCCCGATCGAGCACGTGGTGCGCTTCGCGAACGTCGACGACGTGTCCGTGGGCTTCAGCGCCGCGCAGGACGACTCCATGGAGAGCCCCGACCCCACGATGAAGACCGGCGGGGTACGGATGAAGCGGGCCGACGGCAACGCGCTGTGGACCTTCGCCACGGTCGGCGTGAAGGTCGTCGTCGTCCCCTGACGCCCGCGGCTACGCCGCGTCGCGCTCCGTGTTCCCGGCGGCCTCGGCGTCCTCGTCGGCCCGCTCGTCGCTGGGCGGCGTCGACACCGCCGTCGCGGCGGCGCAGGAGGCCAGCAGGTCCTTCATCGACACCGCGGACACCGACGGTGGCCCCGCCTGCGACGCCTGCGACGACCGCGACGACTGCGGCTGCACTTCACGCTCGGGTGCCGGCATGGATGCCTCCTCGGGCTTCGGCGAGAGGCGTGGTTAGGTAGCCCTAACCAGCCCCTGTCTCCCATGTGACCACGGCGGGCCTCTCCCGCGCAACATTTTACCGACGACCTGTCGGAAAGTATAGGAGCGCAGGGGGCCCGGGGCTCAGGGGTACCGGAGCGGACCCCGGCGCGCTCTCAGCTCCCCGCCAGCTCCGCGCCCAGTCCCGACCAGCGCGCGCCGATCCCCGTCAGGGTCACCGTGCGGCGCTCGTCGTCCGTGTCGCCGACCGCACGGTCGATCACCACCCGCAGCCGGTGCTCCGACAGCTCCTCGACCTTGCCGTCGCCCCATTCCACGACGATCACCGACTCCGGGAGCGACACGTCGAGGTCCAGGTCCTCCATCTCGTCGAGACCGCCGCCGAGGCGGTACGCGTCGACGTGGACCAGGGCGGGGCCCTCGCCCAGCGGCGGATGGACCCGGGCGATCACGAAGGTCGGCGAGGTGACGGCCCCGCGTACCCCGAGGCCCTCGCCGAGGCCGCGGGTCAGGGTGGTCTTGCCCGCGCCGAGCTCACCGGTGAGCATCACCAGGTCGCCGGGGGCCAGTACACCGGCGATCCGGCGGCCCAGCTCCTTCATCTCCTCGGGGGACTCGACCGCGATATCCAGGGTGACGGTGCCCGGTGCGGCGGGGCCGTTGTGCGCTGCTTCCATGGAGCCCAACGGTAGAGGATCAGCCCGGCTCCGCCGGAACGGCTCCGATCCGCACCAGCAGGTCCGCGAGCCGGTCGGTCACCGTCTCGGGGTGCTCCAGCATCACCAGGTGCCCGGCGTCCGGCACGATGACCAGCTCGGCCTCCGGAAGCTCGTCCGCGATGGCCTCGCTGTGCGAACTCGGCGTCACCAGGTCCTTGTCACCGGCCAGGATCAGCACCGGAAGCCCACGGAAGGCGGGCAGGGCCCCGCTCTTGTCGTGCTCGGTGAAGGCCGGATAGAACTCGGCGACCACATCGATCGGGGTGGACTCGATGAGCCGCTCCGCGAACCGCGCGACCGCCGGGTCCACATCCCTCGACCCGAACGAATACCGCTTGATCAGCCCCGCGAACAGGTCGGCCGTCGCCCGCCGCCCCCGCTCGACCAGCTCGGCCTGCGAGCCGAGCGCTTTCAGCACCCCGGGCAGCACCCGGCGCACCGCGTTCACGCCCGCCACCGGCAGCCCGAAGTTCACCTCGCCGAGCTTGCCGCTCGACGTCCCCACGAACGCGACCGCGGCCACCCGGTCGCGGATCAGCTCCGGGTAGCGGTCGGCGAGCGCCATCATCGTCATGCCGCCCATGGAGTGCCCGACCAGCACCAGCGGGCCCTCGGGGGCCGCCGCGTCGAGGACCGCCCTGAGATCACGGCCGAGCTGGTCGATGCCGACCGGCACACCCTCGGCCTGCGCCCTGCCCCGCTCGGAGCGGCCGTGGCTGCGCTGGTCCCAGTGGACCGTGCGGACCAGGCCGCGCAGCGCGGCGCGCTGGAAGTGCCAGGAGTCCTGGCCGAGGCAGTAGCCGTGGCTGAAGACGACGGTCAGGGGTGCGGGGTCCTTGCTGCCGAAGAGCCTGCGCCGGCGCGGCCCGGAGCCTGCGGGGGCACGCCCGCCCGCCCGGCCCGTCCCGCCGTCCGGCTCGATCTCGTCGACCTCGTAGTACAGCTCGGTGCCGTCGTCCGCGACCGCACGGCCGGGCAGCCCGCGCAGCGAGCCGTACGGACCGGAGGCGTCCAGCGCGAGCCTGGCCCTCTTCCGCATGCCCCGGCCCACGGTGAGCCGCTCGACGGCGACGCCGGCGGCCGCGCCCGCGGCGATGACGCCTATCGCCGCCCCGGCGACGCCCGCCCGGCGCCAGCCGGCCGCCGCGGCGGCCGCCGTCGCCACCACGTCCTCGGGGCTGGTCTCGCTCACCGTGCCGCGCTCCTTCGTAGTCGTCGGACCATGATCCTCGCAGGCCGGACTGTCAGTCCCGGTCTTGAGGGCCCTCGTGGAGATGGACGCGGGGCACGCGCGCACCGATGCGTGTGACGATCTCGTACGCGATCGTGTCCGCCGCCTGCGCCCAGTCCTCGGCGCTCGGCTCTCCCCGGTCCCCCGGCCCGAACAGCACCGCTTCCGCCCCCGCGTCGAGGGTGTCGCCCCCGAGGTCGACGACGAACTGGTCCATCGCCACCCGGCCCGCGATCCTGCGTACGGCGCCGCCGACGAGGACGGGGCCCCGTCCCGAGGCATGGCGCGGGATGCCGTCCGCGTAGCCGACCGGCACCAGCGCGAGCGTCGTCTCGGCGGGGGTCGTGTAGTGGTGCCCGTAGCTGATGCCGTGCCCCGGGGGCACCTGCTTGACCAGGGCGACGGAGGCGACGAGCGTCATGACGGGCCGCAGCCCGAAGTCGGCCGGGGTGCCCAGCTCGGGGCTGGGCGAGATGCCGTACATCGCGATACCGGTGCGTACGAGGTCGAAGTGGGACTCGGGCACCGTGAGCGTCGCCGGGGAGTTCGCGATGTGCCGCACCTCGGGCCGGACGCCCTCCTTCTCGGCGTAGGCCACCATGTCGCGGAAGACGTCCAGCTGAGCGGCGATCGACGGGTGGCCGGGCTCGTCGGCGCAGGCGAAGTGCGACCAGAGTCCCGTGACGCGCAGGGCGCCCGCGTCCTCGGCGGCGCGGGCGGCGCCCACGAGTTCCGGCCAGTCCGCGGGCTGGCAGCCGTTGCGTCCGAGGCCCGTGTCGGCCTTGAGCTGGACCCGTGCCGGGATCCCGGCCTCCGTGGCCGCGGCGACGACCTCGTCGAGTGCCCACATCCCGCTCACCGAGACATCGATGTCGGCCTCGACCGCCTCGCGCCAGGGGCCGCCTGGCGTCCACAGCCAGCACATCACCCGGCCGGCGATCCCGGCCTCACGCAGCGCGAGAGCCTCCTGCGGGGTGGCGGTGCCGAGCCAGTCCGCGCCGGCCTCCAGCGCCGCCCTGGCGCAGGGCAGCGCCCCGTGCCCGTAAGCGTCGGACTTCACCACGGCCATGAGCTGTGCCCCGGACGCCCGCGCTCGCAGTTCGCGCACATTCGCGCGCAACGCGGCGAGGTCGATCTCGGCACGGGCTCTCAGGGTCGCTGTCTCGTTCATCGCGCCCAGTGTCTCAGAGCCGTACGCCTGTGCCCTCGACCTCTGTGCCCGGTGAGGCGGTCAGCGGTGGTCGAGGGCGTGCTCCAGATGCTCGACGAGGACGGGGACATGGCTGGCCGGGACGTCCTTCACGGCCGTGACGAGGGTGACGGCGCCGCCCCGGCGCAGCAGGGCGAGCAGCTCCTGGACGGCCTCGGTGTGCGCGGGGTCGCCGAGCTCGGTGCGGTAGCGGTCCACGAAGTCGTCGTACCGGCCGTCGGGGGCCTCGTGGTACCAGGTGCGGAGTTCCGTCGAAGGGGTCACGTCCTTGGCCCACAGGTCGACCGCCGCGTGCTCCTTGGAGATCCCGCGCGGCCAGAGCCGGTCGACGAGCACACGGGTGCCGTCGTCCTCCTCCGGCGGGTCGTACACCCTGCGTACGCGGATCTTGCTGCCGCTGCCCACACCGACCACCTTCCGTTCCCGTGCTTCCAGCCTGGATCAGGCCCGCACGTCCCGCCACGCAGCCGGCAGCGCGTCCGCGACGTCCTGGGCGGTGACAGGCGCCCCGTCGGAGGACCGGCGTGCCGCGAGCCCGTGCAGATAGGCGCCCACCGACGCGGCGTCGCGCGGATCGAGGCCCGCCGCAAGCAGCGAGCCGGTCAGCCCGGAGAGCACATCGCCGCTGCCCGCCGTGGCCAGCCAGGAGGTGCCGGTCGGATTCACCCGCACGGGCGTGTCCCCGGACTCGGCTACGAGGGTCGTCGAGCCCTTCAGCAGCACCGTGGCCCGGTAGCGCGCGGCCAGTTCCCGTACGGCGGCGAGCCGTCCCGCCTCGACCTCCTCGCGCTCCACACCGAGCAGCGCGGCGGCCTCACCGGCGTGCGGGGTGAGGACGGTGGCGGCGGTCCGCTCCTGTACGGCGCCGGCGTCCATCAGCCGGAGTCCGTCCGCGTCGACCAGCACGGGGACGTCCGCGGCCAGCACGTCGGAAACCGCCGTGGCGGCCTGCGTGCCGTCACCGAGTCCGGGCCCGACCACCCACGCCTGGACGCGCCCGGCCTTCGACGGCGGACCGGGGTGCACCAGCGTCTCCGGGAAGCGGGCGATCACCGCGTCGGCCCCGGGGCCCGCGTACCGCACGGCTCCGGCGCCGCCCCGCAGCGCCCCGGCGACGGCGAGCACGGCCGCGCCCGGGTACCGCTCCGAGCCCGCGGCCACCCCGACGACCCCGCGCCGGTACTTGTCGCTCTCGGCGTCGGGCTCGGGCAGCAGGGCTGCCACATCGGCGTACTGGAGGGCCTCCAGGTCGGGACGTGCCGGCAGCTCCGCCGCGAGCCCGATGTCGACGAGCCGGAGCGCGCCCGCGCGTTCGGCGGCCGGGTCGATGAGCAGCCCCGGCTTGTACGTGCCGAAGGTGACCGTCGCGTCCGCCCGTACGGCGGCGCCGAGCACCTGGCCGGTGTCCGCCTCGACCCCGCTCGGCAGGTCCACCGCGAGCACGGGCGCGTGCCCCCGGGTGACCGCGCTGACCAGCTCCGCCGCCCCGGGACGCAGACCGCCGCGTCCCCCGATCCCGGTGATGCCGTCGACGACGAGGTCGACGGGGCCCAGGCCGTCGGGGGTGTCCAGGACCTGCCCGCCCGCGGCCAGCAGGGCGGCGAGCGCGGCCCGGTGGACCTTGTCCGGCGAGGTCAGCACGGCCCGTACACCCGCTCCGCGCCGGGCCAGCCGGGCGCCCGCGTACAGCGTGTCGCCGCCGTTGTCGCCGCTGCCGACGAGGAGCAGGACCCGGGACCCGTACACCCGCCCGTTGCGGCGGAGCAGGTCACCGCAGGCCACCGCGAGCCCGGCGGCGGCGCGCTGCATCAGCGCGCCCTCCGGGAGCCGTGCCATGAGCGCCTTCTCGGCGGTCCGTACGGTCTCGACGCTGTAGGCGTGTCTCATGCCCTCAACCCTCCGCGATCACCACGGCGGACGCCACCCCCGCGTCATGGCTCAGCGACACGTGCCAGCTGCGCACACCGAGCTCGGCCGCCCGAGCCGCGACGGTGCCGGTGACCTCAAGGCGCGGCTTCCCGCTCTCCTCGACGCACACCTCGGCGTCGGTCCAGAGCAGCCCGCCCGGTGCGCCGAGCGCCTTGGCCAGGGCCTCCTTCGCGGCGAACCTGGCCGCCAGCGAGGCGATCCCCCGCCGCTCCCCGCCGGGCAGCAGCAACTCCCGCTCCAGGAAGAGCCGCTCGGCCAGCTGGGGCGTGCGCCCCAGCGCCGCGCCGAAGCGTTCGATCTCCGCCACATCGATCCCGACCCCAATGATCACGCGCTCACTCACTCATTCGACTGTCACGGACTTCGCCAGGTTGCGCGGCTGGTCCACCTCGTTGCCCCGGGCGGTCGCCAGCTCGCAGGCGAAGACCTGCAACGGCACCGTGGCGACCAGCGGCTGAAGCAGCGTAGGCGTAGCCGGGATCCTGATGAGGTGATCGGCGTACGGGACGACCTCCTCGTCGCCCTCCTCCGCGATGACGACGGTAAGTGCGCCACGGGCCCTGATCTCCTGGATGTTCGACACGATCTTGTCGTGCAGCACCGAACGGCCGCGCGGGGACGGCACGATCACCACGACCGGCAGCCCCTCTTCGATCAGGGCGATCGGCCCGTGCTTGAGCTCCCCGGCGGCGAAGCCCTCGGCATGCATGTACGCGAGTTCCTTGAGCTTCAGCGCGCCTTCCATGGCCACCGGGTAGCCGACGTGCCGGCCCACGAAGAGCACCGTGTCGTGGCCGGCCAGCGAGCGGGCCAGTTCGAGTACCGGCTCCATGGTCCCCAGCACGCGTTCGACCGCGCCGGACATCTCGGAGAGCTGGCGTACGACCGTGCGGATCTCGTCGCCCCACTTGGTGCCGCGCACCTGTCCCAGGTACAGCGCGACGAGGTAGCAGGAGACGAGCTGCGTCAGGAACGCCTTGGTGGAGGCGACCGCGACCTCCGGTCCGGCGTGCGTGTAGAGGACGGCGTCCGACTCCCTGGGGATGGTCGACCCGTTCGTGTTGCAGATGGCGAGGACCTTCGCCCCCTGCTCACGGGCGTGCCGGACCGCCATCAGCGTGTCCATCGTCTCGCCCGACTGCGAGATGGCGACGACGAGGGTGCGCTGGTCCAGGATCGGGTCGCGGTAGCGGAACTCGCTGGCGAGCTCCGTCTCGCAGGGCAGCCTGGTCCAGTGCTCGATGGCGTACTTGGCGATCATCCCTGCGTGGAACGCGGTCCCGCAGGCGACGACGACGACCTTGTCGACCTCACGGAGCTCACCCGCGGGGATCCGCACCTCGTCGAGGTGGAGGGCGCCCGAGCCGTCGATCCGGCCGAGCAGGGTGTCGGCGACGGCCTTGGGCTGGTCGGCGATCTCCTTGAGCATGAAGGAGGCGTAGCCGCCCTTCTCGGCGGCCGACGCGTCCCAGTCCACGTGGTACTCGCGTACGTCGGCGGGCCGGCCGTCGAAGCCGGTGACCGTCACCCCGCCCCTGCGCAGCTCGACCACCTGGTCCTGGCCGAGCTCGATCGCGTCCCGCGTGTACGCGATGAAGGCGGCCACGTCGGAGGCGAGGAACATCTCCCCGTCCCCCACCCCGACCACCAGCGGCGAGTTCCGCCGGGCCCCGATCACCGTGTCCGGTTCGTCCGCGTGCACCGCGACCAGGGTGAACGCCCCCTCCAGCCGCCGGCACACCTCCCGCATGGCCTCCGCCAGGTCACCGCCCGACGAGTACGCCTCGGCGAGCAGATGGGCCACCACCTCGGTGTCGGTCTCGGAGGTCAGATCATGACCACGCCCCGCCAACTCCTCCCTCAGCGCGGCGAAGTTCTCGATGATCCCGTTGTGCACGACGGCGACCCGGCCGGCGTTGTCGAGATGCGGGTGGGCGTTGGCATCGGTGGGCCCGCCGTGCGTGGCCCAACGGGTGTGCCCGATCCCGGTGTTCCCGGCCGGGAGCGGCCGGTCCTTGAGCTCCTTCTCCAGATTGAGGAGCTTCCCCGCCTTCTTCGCGGAGGCCAGCCCCCCATCCGCGAGGACGGCGACCCCGGCGGAGTCGTACCCCCGGTACTCCAGCCGCTTCAGCCCCGCGACGACGACATCCTGCGCCGACTGCACCCCGACATAACCCACGATTCCGCACATATCGGCACCATAAGGCCCGCACCACCCCTCCGCCCGGCTTCCGACATGCCCGAGCGGCCCGGCCGTGCACAGGTCGTCATCGTCGGACCGCGACTACTGCCGGGAGAGCCCAGCCGGATCGATCGCCAGCGGGAACGGGGCGTCCAGATGGGGTGGTCGCACCCGCGAGCGCCGTGGCCCGCTCCACGTACTCGACCAGGCGTACGTTCAGGCCGCAGGGACCATCTCCGGGCTGGGAGCGAGCTCGAACCACAGCAGCTTGCCGTTGCGGCCGAAGAAGTCGTCGCCGAGCCGGTACCGCCCCAGTTGTCGGCGCAGCTCTGCACGAGGAGGAGCCCCCGCCCGGGCGCCCGGCTGTCGTGCGGGAGTTGAAGGACGTACGACCAGGGGGCCTGCGGCGATACGGTGTCGGTGCCAGACGCACCGAACCGGACCGCTGGAAGCGCTGTGCCCGGAAGACGACCACCGCCACCAGGCGGTCCGGACGACGCCGAGATGATCGCCGGGTCCCTCGACGATCCGGAGCTCTTCGCCGGGCTGTACGACCGCCACGCGGCGGACATCCACCGGCATTGGCACAGATAGTGTCGTACCAGGCGGACTGCAACTCGGCGTCACTGAGCAACCGGACAAGCCCGGACGTGTCGAGCAGGTAGATCACCGATCGTCCTTCTCCGCGCGGTGACGGCGCTCGGCATCCTCCACAGCCCCCCAGCGCTGCGCACGCTCGAAATGCCGACCGATACGCGCCGCACGGTCCTGCTGTTCCGCGTAGTACCGGAGCGCCAGATTGACGGCTTCTCCCTTGGTCCTGGCCTTGGACAGCGCCATGGTCCGCTCCAGCGCGTCATCGTCTACGTCGATCTGGGTCACGGACATCCGGCGTCTCCCGGCAGGTGCATGTGGGGCATGTACAAAGACCGTAGGCGAGCCCCGTACCCGGCGCTCCGCCATCGCGGAACCGCAGGTACGTGACCGACCCCACCCCCCACTCCGTTCGAACTCCCGCAACAATGAATACGTGATCACCTCACCCGCACGGACCCCCCGCCGCACCGAGCACGCGCCGACGCCCTACGTCGACCTGACCCGGGCCGAGTGGAGCGCGCTGCGTGACAAGACTCCGCTGCCGCTGAGCGCCGAGGAGGTCGAGAAGCTGAGAGGGCTCGGCGACGTCATCGATCTCGACGAGGTCCGCGACGTCTATCTGCCGCTCTCCCGGCTGCTCAACCTCTACGTCCAGGCCACGTCGGGCCTCCGCGGCGCCCTGAACACCTTCCTCGGGGACGCGGGCAACGGGCACGGGGAGCAGCGCGGTACCCCGTTCGTCATAGGGGTCGCCGGAAGTGTCGCCGTCGGGAAGTCCACCAGCGCACGCATCCTCCAGGCGCTGCTGGCGCGCTGGCCGGAGCACCCACGGGTGGAGCTGGTGACGACCGACGGGTTCCTGCTGCCGATGAAGGAGCTCGAGTCGCGGGGGCTGATGTCTCGCAAGGGGTTCCCCGAGTCGTACGACCGGCGGGCGCTGACCCGGTTCGTCGCCGACATCAAGGCCGGCAAGGACGAGGTGACGGCTCCCGTCTACTCGCATCTGATCTACGACATCGTGCCGGGCGAGCGGCTGACCGTACGCCGCCCCGACATCCTGATCGTCGAGGGGCTGAACGTGCTGCAGCCCGCGCTGCCCGGCAAGGACGGCCGGACCAGGGTCGGGCTCGCCGACTACTTCGACTTCAGCGTGTACGTGGACGCGAAGGCCGAGGACATCGAGACCTGGTATCTCAACCGCTTCCGCAGGCTGCGCGAGACGGCCTTCCAGAACCCGTTCTCGTACTTCCGCAAGTACACCCAGGTCTCCGAGGCGGAGGCGCTGGACTACGCGCGCACCATGTGGCGGACCATCAACAAGCCCAATCTGCTGGAGAACGTGGCGCCGACGCGCGGCCGTGCCACCCTGGTGCTGCGCAAGGGGCCGGACCACAAGGTCCAGCGCCTGTCACTGCGCAAACTCTGACTCCGAAAGGGTGCGCCCGTGCTGCATCTGCGCCTCATCGTGCCCGCCGACCGAAGCGACGAGGTCGTCGGGCTGATCGAGCGGACCGTGGGCACCGCCCATGTCGCGGTGCTCACGGGCGCCGCGCGGAGCCCTGTGGGAGATGTGATCCTGTGCGACGTGGCGCGGGAGGCGGGTGACGAACTCATCGGCGCGCTGCGGAAGATGGGCATCGACGACTGCGGCTCCATCACCGTCGAGAACATGGACCTCACCCTATCCAGGCGCGCCGACGAGGCCGAACGCGCGGCCCCGGGCGAGGGCGCGGACGCCGTGCTCTGGGAAGAGCTGAGCGAGGTGACCCATGAGGAGTCGACGTTCAGCGCCACCTATGTGGCCTTCCTCGCCGTCGCGACGATGCTCGCGGCCTGCGGGGTCATGCTGGACAACGCGATCCTGATCGTGGGTGCGATGGCGGTCGGCCCGGAGTTCGGCCCGCTGGCGGGGATCTCGACGGCGGTGGTGCAGCGCGCGCCCCGGCTGGTGGCACGGTCGCTGTGGGCGCTGATCGGCGGCTTCGCCGCGGCGATGGTACTGACGGCCGGATTTGCCTGGCTGATGGACGCGTTCGGCCTGTTCGACGCCGGCATGGTCACGGCGGACCGGCCGAACACCGGCTTCATCTGGCACCCGGACTGGATGTCGTTCGTGGTGGCGCTCCTGGCGGGCGTCGCGGGGACGCTCTCGCTGACCTCGGCGAAGTCCGGGGCGCTGATCGGAGTGGCGATCTCGGTGACCACCGTGCCGGCAGCCGCCAACGCGGCGGTCGCCTTCAGCTACCAGGACTTCGCGCAGACCTGGGGCTCCTCGGCGCAGCTGCTGGCCAACCTGGGCGGCATCGTGGTGGCGGGGACTCTGACGCTGCTGGTCCAGAAGGCGCTGTGGACGGCACAACGTCGGAAGGACCCGGCCGTGAGGCCGGGCCCTTCCGGGAGTTGAGTGCCTGTCAGCCGAGCGCGGACTTGACCACGTCGGCCAGCTGTCCCGCCACGGCGCGCGCCTGTTCGAGATCGGCGGCCTCGACCATGACCCGTACGAGCGGCTCGGTGCCCGACTTGCGCAGGAGTACGCGGCCGGTGTCGCCCAGCGCGTGCTCGGCCTGGGACACCGCGGCGGCCACCTCGGGCGAGGTGTCCACACGGGACTTGTCGACGTCCGGCACGTTGATAAGGACCTGCGGGAGGCGCTGCATCACACCCGCCAGGTCGGCGAGCGTACGTCCGGTGGCGGCGACCCGGGCCGCGAGCATCAGCCCGGTCAGCGTGCCGTCACCCGTCGTGGCGTGGTCCAGGACGATGACGTGGCCGGACTGCTCGCCGCCCAGCGCGAAGCCCTCGGCCTTCATCGACTCCAGGACGTAGCGGTCGCCGACAGCGGTCTGGACGAGCTGGATGCCCTCCCGCTCCATCGCCATCTTGAAGCCGAGGTTCGACATGACCGTGCCGACGACGGTGTCCTTGCGCAGATGGCCGGACTCGCGCATGGCGAGGGCGAGCACGGCCAGGATCTGGTCGCCGTCGACCTCCGAGCCGGTCGCGTCCACGGCCAGGCAGCGGTCCGCGTCACCGTCGTGCGCGATGCCGAGGTCGGCGCCGTGCGCGACGACGGCGGACCGCAGCAGCTCCAGATGGGTGGAGCCGCAGCCGTCGTTGATGTTCAGGCCGTCCGGTTCGGCGCCGATGGTGATGACCTCGGCACCGGCACGGGCGAACGCCTCGGGCGAGACGCGGGCGGCGGCACCGTGCGCCTCGTCGAGGACGACCTTCAGCCCGTCGAGCCGGTTCGGGAGGACACCGATGAGGTGCGCGACGTAACGGTCGAAGCCCTCGGTGTAGTCGGTGACACGGCCTACGCCGCCGCCGGTGGGACGGCTCCACGGCTGACCGGTGCGGTGCTGGTCGTAGACCGTCTCGATGCGGTCCTCCAGCTCGTCGGCGAGCTTGTGCCCGCCGCGCGCGAAGAACTTGATGCCGTTGTCCGGCATGGCGTTGTGGCTGGCCGAGAGCATGACGCCGATGTCCGCGCCCAGCGCTCCGGTGAGATACGCGACGGCGGGGGTGGGGAGCACCCCGACACGCAGCACGTCCACTCCGGCACTGGCCAGGCCCGCCACGACGGCGGCCTCCAGGAACTCTCCGGACGCGCGGGGGTCACGCCCCACCAGAGCGGTCGCCCGATGCCCCGCGAAGGTGCCCGCTTCGGCCAGCACGTGCGCCGCCGCGACCGAGAGTCCGAGCGCGAGCTCGGCTGTCAGGTCCGCGTTGGCGACGCCGCGCACGCCGTCCGTGCCGAAGAGTCGTCCCACTGGTGTCCTCCGAAGGTGCTCCGAAACCACAAAACCAAAGTAATCAAAACAAGGCAAAGCGAGGCAAGGCACGACAAGGAAGGGTGCGACTGAGGTCGCTGACCCTATAAACGTGCAAACGTCTTAAGCCGTTATACGCCCGCACGGGCTGATAAACGAACGCCCCAGCAGCACGAGGTGTGCCGCCGGGGCGAACGTGTAAAGCAGACGAGCAGGCGAGATTTAGCGCTTGCTGTACTGCGGGGCCTTACGGGCCTTCTTGAGACCGGCCTTCTTGCGCTCGACCGCACGGTCGTCGCGGGAGAGGAAGCCGGCCTTCTTCAGCGTGGCGCGGTTGTTGTCCTCGTCCGCCTCGTTCAGCGCGCGGGCCACGCCGAGGCGCAGGGCGCCGGCCTGACCGGAGACGCCGCCACCCGAGATGCGGGCGATGACGTCGTAGCGGCCGTCGAGCTCGAGCACCTTGAAGGGCTCGTTGACTTCCTGCTGGTGCACCTTGTTGGGGAAGTAGTCCTCAAGGGTGCGACCGTTGATCTTCCACTTGCCGGTGCCCGGAACGATCCGGACGCGGGCGATGGCGTTCTTGCGACGGCCAAGGCCGGCCGCGGGCTGCGGGTCGCCGAAGCGGCCCGCGAGCGACTCGGAGGTGTACTCACCCTCGACGGGGACCTCCGACTCGAAGGTGGTCACCTCGGCGAAGGTCTCTTCGCCCTCGGTGCCCTCGACGGGCGTCTCAACAGTGGTCTCGGCCACGATTCTCCTCAGATCTTTCTTTACGTCTTAGGGGGGAGGCCGGAACTACTGCGCGACCTGGGTGATCTCGAACGGGACCGGCTGCTGCGCAGCGTGCGGGTGCTGGTCGCCCGCGTAGACCTTGAGCTTCGAGATCATCTGACGACCCAGGGTGTTCTTGGGGATCATGCCCTTGATGGCCTTCTCGACAGCCTTCTCGGGGTTCTTCGAGAGGAGCTCGTCGTAACGCACGGAACGGAGACCGCCCGGGAAGCCCGAGTGGCGGTACGCCATCTTCTGGGTCTTCTTGTTGCCGGAGAGGTGAACCTTCTCGGCGTTGATGATGATGACGAAGTCGCCCATGTCCATGTGGGGGGCGTAGATCGCCTTGTGCTTGCCTCGGAGGAGGTTCGCAGCCGTGGTGGCCAGACGGCCGAGAACGATGTCCTCGGCGTCGATGATGTGCCACTGGCGAGTGACATCGCCGGGCTTGGGGCTGTACGTACGCACTTCGTAGCCTTCGCTTCTTCAGTGGATGAGGTCCAGACAACACATGGCACCCCTGAAGCGATCATGCAGCTGGGGCACACAATGCCGGGAACGGTGCCCGTATGCGAGCCACTGGTAACTGCTCCAGAGAACCTACGTAAGAGCTGTGCGCGTGAGAACGACAGAGCCGATACGTATAACAACCACCGACAGTACCCGCCCCGCCCGGGACGGGTCAAAACGCGCCGGTCCTACCGCTCCCGCACGACCCTGCGCTCGTCCCAGACGGGCTCCGTGGACTCCCGGACCACCCCGTCCGAGCCGAAGACCAGATACCGGTCGAAGGACTTCGCGAACCAGCGGTCGTGTGTGACGGCCATGACCGTCCCGTCGTACACCTCAAGTCCGTCCTGCAGGGCCTCGGCCGACTCCAGGTCCAGGTTGTCCGTCGGCTCGTCCAGCAGCAGCGCGGTGGTGCCGGACAGCTCCAGGAGCAGGATCTGGAACCGTGCCTGCTGCCCGCCGGACAGCTTCTCGAAGGCCTGGTCACCCTGGCGCTCCAGCTCGTAGCGCCGCAGCACCGACATCGCACCGCCCCGGTCCTTGGCCTGCTCCGTCCACAGGATCTCGACGAGTGTCTTGCCGAGCAGCTCCGGGTGGGCGTGGGTCTGCGCGAAGTGGCCGGGCACGACCCGCGCCCCGAGCTTCCACTCACCGGTGTGCGCCACGGAATCCCCGGCCAGCAGCCGCAGGAAGTGAGACTTCCCCGACCCGTTGGAACCGAGCACGGCGACCCGCTCGCCGTAGTAGACCTCCAGGTCGAACGGCTTCATCAGGCCGGTCAGCTCCAGGTTCTTGCAGGTCACCGCCCGCACCCCGGTCCGCCCGCCGCGCAGCCGCATCCTGATGTCCTGCTCGCGGGGCGGCTCCGGGGGCGGCCCCGCCTCCTCGAACTTCTTGAAGCGGGTCTGCATCGCGTGGTAGCGGTTCGCCATGTCGGGGCTGTTCGCCGCCTGCTGCCGCATCCGCAGGACGAGCGCCTTCAGCCGGGCGTGCTCCTCCTCCCAGCGGCGCAGGAGCTCCTCGAAACGCGCGAAGCGCTCCTTGCGGGCCTGGTGGTACGTACCGAATCCGCCGCCGTGCACCCAGACGTCCGAGCCGGCGGGGCTGGGCTCCACGCTCACGATCTTCTCGGCGGCCCGCGACAGCAGCTCCCGGTCGTGGGACACGAAGAGCACCGTCTTACGGGTCTCCTTGAGCCTCTCCTCCAGCCACCGCTTTCCGGGGACGTCCAGATAGTTGTCCGGCTCGTCCAGGAGCAGCACCTCGTCCGGTCCCCGCAGCAGCGCCTCCAGGACCAGCCGCTTCTGCTCGCCCCCGCTGAGCGTGCGCACCTCGCGCCACTGCGCCTTCTCGTACGGGACGCCGAGCGCGGCCGTCGTGCAGATGTCCCACAGCGTCTCGGCCTCGTACCCCCGCGCCTCCGCCCAGTCGCTCAGCGCCTGCGCGTACGCCATCTGCGCGGCCTCGTCGTCCACGGTGAGAATGCGTTCCTCGGCCGCGTCGACCGCCTTCGCCGCTTCCCTGATACGGGGCTGGGCCACGGACACCAGCAGGTCGCGGACGGTCCGCTCGTCGCGTACGGAACCCACGAACTGGGCCATCACGCCGAGCCCGCCGCTCACCGAGACCGAGCCACCGTGCGGCTGGAGCTCCCCGGCGAGCAGCTTCAGGAGCGTCGTCTTGCCCGCCCCGTTCGCGCCGACGAGGGCGACCACGGCGCCGTCGGCCACCCGGAACGAAGCGTCGCCGAGCAGCACCCGTCCGTCCGGTAGGTAGTACTCCAGATGGCCCGCTTCAAGATGTCCCATGCAGAGCATTGTCACGGCTGGCGAACCGTTGACCCAACCGGATTACGGTCCGGTGCCACGGCGCTAGGATTCGCCGCATGAGCTTTGGGCAAGGGGGGCCCTCCTGGGGGCCGGGAGGACCGGGAGAGAGCCGGACTCCGGACTGGACGGCGCTGGCGGACGAGTCCGCCGCACGCGGCAGGCGCAGGAAGTGGCTGCTGATCGGCGGTGGCGCGCTGGCCACCGCCGCGGTGGCCGCGATCGTGGCCACCGCTGTCATCACGACCGGCGGGGGCGGCGGCGCCTCCGGGTCGGACAAGAACGCCAGCGAGCTACCGGCCCCCGCAGACCTGCCCTCGGAGTCCTCCGCGCCGGAGCCCTCCTTCTCCTCGGTGGCACCGCCGCCCCCGCCGGACCCGAAGGACTACATAGCCGACGAGAAGAAGGACAAGGCCCCGGTCACGGTCGACGCCTTCTTCCCCGGCAAGAAGCTGACCATGGGCGACCGTGTCTACGCCAAGGGCGCGACCGCCCGTACGGCGAACTGCGCCACGACGACACAGGGCGCCCTCGGCTCGATCCTCGACAGCAACGGCTGCGACCAGGTCATCCGCGCGACGTACAGCAGGAGCGGTGTCGCGGTCACCATCGGCCTCGCCGTCTTCGGCACCGAGGCGGAGGCCAGGAAGGCGGCCCAGCAGGCGTCCGGCGGCCTCGCCTCCCTCAGCGGTTCAGGAGTCCCCACCTTCTGCCGCGGCGGAACCTTCTGCCGGCGTACCGCCAACTCCTACGGCCGCTACGCCTACTTCACGGTCGGCGGCTACACCAGCGGGAAGGACGTCACCACGGCGGCCAAGGACGTCTACGAGGCCGGGGACGACCTCACCGACTTCGCCTTCCGCCAGATCGTCCACCGCGGCGAGCTCCAGGCCTCGGCGGCCGCCGGGGCCCCCGTCGCCTGACCGTCCGCTCCCCCCACGCACCAGTCCCCGTCCCCCCTCCCGACCGAGGACCCGCCGCCGTGCGTCTGACCACTCTCTTCACCCTCCCGCGTGTCCTGCGCCACAGCGACGCGATAGGCGCCGGCCTGCCCCCGGACGAAGCCGTCGTCCTCGACGCCCCCGACCCCTCGCTGCGGGTGGCCCTCGCCGCCGCGGCGGCCGGTGACCACGCCCCGGCCGCCGAACTGCTCGCCCTCACCCGTGAGCACGCCCAGTGGGAGCGCAGGGACACCTGTGTCTCCCGCCTCGCGCGGGCCTCGCTGCATCACCCCGGGTGGCTGGACAGCTGGCTGGAGGACTGTCCGGAGAACCCTGACGCCGTGCTGGTCAAAGCCGACCAGTACGTCTACCAGGCGTGGCAGATACGGACCGGGGCCCGCGCCCAACACGTGGAGTCCGACCAGTTCCAGGCGTTCCACGCGGTGCTGCGGGACTCCGTGCCGGTGATCTCCGCCGCCGCCGAGCTCAACCCCGACGACCCGGTCCCCTGGCGCATCGCACTGACCCAGGCCCGGGGCATCCAGGCCCCACGGGAGATCTTCGACACCTACCTGGCCGAGGCGAACGCACGCGACCCGCACCACGAGGGCTGCCACATCCAGGCGCTCCAGTACCTCTGTCACAAGTGGTACGGCTCGCACGAGGAGATGTTCGCCTTCGCGGAGCGCGCGGCCGGCCAGGCACCTCCCGGCTCGCGGCTGCACGCCCTGCCGCTCCAGGCCGTCGTCGAGTACCTGATCGCCGACGAGGAGAAATCCGTCGCCGACCACACCCTCCGCGCCGAAGCGGCGGTGACCCGTGCGCAGGCCCTGTCCGACAGCTACGCCCCGGGAGACCGCGAGGCCGCCGGCTTCCGCAACCACCTGGCCCTGGTCCTGTGGTCGATGAACCGCTACGAGGAGGCGCTCACGGCCTTCCGCAGCATCGGCGTACACGCCACGACCTACCCGTGGACCTACTTCGGCGAGGCACGGGCCGAATTCCTGGAGGCCCGCTCCGACACCCGCGTCGAGCTGGCGATGAAGCTCCCCTTCTTCCGCCCGTCCCCCGAGCCACCGGCCACCGGCGCACCCGACTGGGAGCGCGAGCTGGCACCACGGTCGCTCGCCATCGTCTCCACCGGCCCCACCGAGGTGGCCCAGGCCGCCCTGATCTGCGGCCACAGCCTGCGGACGGCACCGGCCGGCAGCCATCACACATACGTCGAGATCGTCCCGGAACCCGTACGCGGCAGGCGCGCGGCCCTGCTCCCCGAGGACCCGCTCACCTCGGCGGCCGACAACTTCACCACGGCCGAGGAGTGGCCCGCCCTGGTCCTGCACCGCACGCCGGAACGCAGCAGCTTCACCCTGCTGCACCGGGGCAGGAAGGTGACGGACCACACCTGGGAGACCGCCGCACCCGCCACCGACCACGCCGAGGCGACCACGGCCGCCGCCGCACTCGCCCGGGTGTACAGGCTGAGCGACCCAAGGCCCCTGGCCCACATCCTGCGGGCCACCGGCGACCCCGCCCGCCACCAGGGGGAGCTCGTCGCCGCCCTGGGCCTCCCGCCGCTGCCCGCCGGCTACGGCGGCCAGCTGGAGATCCTGGACCGGCTCCCCGGCGCCCGGGTACTGACCAGGCGCGGGTTCCTCGCGGGCATGCGGGACACCATGACCACGAAGGACGGCGTCCACCCGGAGGCCCCCGCCCCGGACGAGACGCACCCGGCCCGCTGGTGGGTGCTGCGCGCGGCCGGGCTGCTGTTCTTCACCGCGGCGGCGGTCTACGCCTGGTGGGCCCCGGACATCGGCTGGTTCCGCTCCACCGCGTCAAGCGCCCTCGCCCTGTACTTCGCTGCCGGACTGCTCCGCGCCCTGCGCCGCAGACCGGTCAGCAGCAGCCGGCCCCCGGCAGCGTCCTGACGTTCCGGGCCTCCAGGGCCCTGGCCGCCAGCAGCGCGTCGGCCGGGTACGCCACTTCCTCCAGCGTCAGCCCGTGCGGCCGCACCACGTGCACCGCGGGATCCCGCACCTTCGCCGCCAGCACCTCGGCAGGCCACCCGGCCGGCCTGCGTCCGTCCCCGACGAACAGCGCCGCACCGATCAGCGCCCGCACCATGTTGTGGCAGAACGCGTCGGCCTGCACGGTCGCCGTCAGCACGCCGGACTCCGCGTCCCGTGTCCAGTGCAGCTTCTGGAGCGTACGGATGGTCGTCGCACCCTCACGCTTCTTGCAGTACGCGGCGAAGTCGTGCTCCCCCACCATCAGGGCCGCCGCCTCGTTCATCGCGTCCAGGTCCAGCGGCCGGTCGTGCCACAGCACATGGCCTCGGGTCAGCGGGTCCACACCGCCCGGTCTGTCTCCCACCCGGTACGCGTAACGCCGCCACAGGGCGGAGAAGCGTGCGTTGAACCCCGCCGGGGCCTCGGCCGCCCGCCAGATCCGTACGTCCAGCGGCAGGCGCCCGGCCATCCGCCGCAGCAGCTTCTCCGCGTGCTCGGCCCACACCTCGGCCGGCAGGTCGACGTGCGCCACCTGCCCGCGCGCGTGCACTCCTGCGTCGGTGCGCCCGGCGACCGTCAGGTCGTACGTCACCGACGACCGCGTCACGGTGCGCAGCGCGTCCTCGATCTCGCCCTGCACCGTGCGCCTGCTGGTCTGCTTCGCCCAGCCGGAGAAGTCCTTGCCGTCGTAGGAAAGGTCCAGCCGTACCCGTACAAAGCCGGGTTCTGCCTCATCACTCACCAGCGCATCCTCTCAATACAGAACGGGCCCGCACCGCCCCGAAGGGTGATGCGGGCCCGTACCGGGGTCTCAGGACGCTCAGGCGTCCTTGGACTCCTCAGCAGCGGCGTCAGCCGGCTTGGCGTCCTCGGCGGACTCGGCCGGAGCCTCGTCCTTCTTGAGGGCGTCTTCCTTGACGGCACGCTTCGTGGCGGCCTCGGCCTCACCGGTGGCGGCCTGCGCCACGGTCAGTGCCTCGACCAGCTCGATGACGGCCATCGGGGCGTTGTCGCCACGACGGTTGCCGATCTTGGTGATGCGGGTGTAGCCACCGGGGCGGTTCTCGTACCGCGGGGCGATCTCGGTGAAGAGCGTGTGCACGATGCCCTTGTCCGTGATCGACTGCAGCACCAGGCGACGGTTGTGGATGTCGCCCTTCTTCGCCTTGGTGATGAAACGCTCGGCGACCGGACGCAGGCGGCGAGCCTTGGCCTCGGTCGTCGTGATGCGGCCGTGCTCGAACAGCGACTTCGCAAGGTTGATGAGAAGAAGCTTCTCGTGCGCAGCGCTGCCGCCCAGACGGGCACCCTTGGCGGGCTGAGGCATGGTTTTCTCCTTGTGTGCTGCACCGGCCGTATCAGGTACCGGTGTCAGTTCCCGCGAGGCGGCCGCCCCGCGGAAGTCTTCAGACGTCAGCCGGACATCGGCCAAATTCAAGCCCGTCCGACTCTCACCGGACGTCAACCAAAATCAAGCCCGTCCGACTCTCACCGGACGTCAGCCAAAATCAAGCCCGTCCGACTCTCACCGGACGTCACCAAATTCAAGCCCGTCCGACTCTCACCGGACGTCAGCCAAAATCAAGCCCGTCCGGCGTTTGAGGACAAAGCCTCAGCCCCGGCACGGGGGCACCCAAAAATCCGGGCACCCCCAGCCGGGAGGCGACTCAGTACTGCTCGGTCTCCACGAAACCCGCATCCGCGTCGTCGTCCGCACCAAAGGCGTCCGCCGCGGCGGTCGGGTCGAAGCCGGGAGGCGAGTCCTTGAGCGCGAGGCCCATACCGGCCAGCTTCGCCTTGACCTCGTCGATCGACTTCGCACCGAAGTTGCGGATGTCGAGCAGGTCCGCCTCGGAGCGGGCCACGAGCTCACCCACGGAGTGGATGCCCTCGCGCTTGAGGCAGTTGTACGAACGGACCGTGAGCTCGAGCTCCTCGATCGGCAGCGCCAGATCGGCGGCGAGCGCGGCGTCCGTCGGGGACGGGCCCATGTCGATGCCCTCGGCGTCGATGTTGAGCTCGCGCGCCAGACCGAACAGCTCGACCAGGGTCTTACCGGCCGACGCCATGGCGTCACGGGGACGCATGGCCTGCTTGGTCTCGACGTCGACGATCAGCTTGTCGAAGTCGGTGCGCTGCTCGACACGGGTCGCCTCGACCTTGTACGTGACCTTGAGCACCGGGGAGTAGATGGAGTCGACCGGAATACGCCCGATCTCCTGGCCCACCTGCTTGTTCTGGACCGCGGAGACGTAGCCGCGACCGCGCTCGACGGTCAGCTCCATCTCCAGCTTGCCCTTGCCGTTGAGCGTGGCAAGGACCAGGTCCGGGTTGTGGACCTCGACACCGGCCGGCGGGGCGATGTCAGCAGCGGTGACCAGGCCGGGGCCCTGCTTGCGCAGGTACATCACGACCGGCTCGTCGTGCTCCGAGGAGACGACCAGCTGCTTGATGTTGAGGATGAGGTCGGTCACGTCCTCCTTGACGCCGGGCACGGTGGTGAACTCGTGCAGGACGCCGTCGATCCGGATGCTGGTGACAGCGGCACCGGGGATCGAGGAGAGGAGGGTACGACGCAGGGAGTTGCCGAGGGTGTAACCGAAGCCCGGCTCCAGCGGCTCGATCACGAACCGGGAGCGGAACTCGTCGACGACCTCTTCGGTCAGCGACGGACGCTGAGCGATAAGCATGTGGTGATCCTTCAGTCGTGGGCACCCGCTATTTGATGCCCGACAGATAAGACAAGGGTACGGGCGGCACACCCCCGAAGGGACATGCCGCCCGCATCCGGCGCTACTGACGCACGGCCGTCACCGGCCGTAGCGGATCAGACGCGGCGACGCTTCGGCGGACGGCAGCCGTTGTGCGGCGTCGGGGTGACGTCCTGGATCGAACCGACCTCGAGGCCCGTGGCCTGGAGGGAGCGGATCGCGGTCTCGCGGCCGGAGCCGGGACCCTTGACGAAGACGTCAACCTTGCGCATGCCGTGCTCCTGCGCGCGGCGGGCGGCCGACTCGGCGGCCATCTGCGCGGCGAAGGGGGTGGACTTGCGCGAGCCCTTGAAGCCGACGTGGCCGGCGGAGGCCCAGGAGATCACGTTGCCCGAGGGGTCCGTGATCGAGACGATGGTGTTGTTGAACGTGCTCTTGATGTGGGCGTGCCCATGAGCGACGTTCTTCTTTTCCTTGCGACGCACCTTCTTGGCTGCGCCCTGACGACCCTTGGGGGGCATGTCTTTACTCCAGATGGAGAGGGGAGGTGATCGGTCCTACAGCGAAGACCGCTGGTTTCCGCGAACGTCCGGTGGCCCGGACACCCGCAGTGCGTCCGCTGAGGACTACTTCTTGCCCGGCTTCTTCTTACCGGCGATCGCGCGACGCGGGCCCTTGCGGGTACGAGCGTTCGTGCTGGTGCGCTGGCCGTGCACCGGCAGACCACGGCGGTGACGAATGCCCTGGTAGCAGCCGATCTCGATCTTGCGGCGGATGTCGCCCTGGATCTCGCGACGAAGGTCACCCTCGGTGCGCAGGTTGGCGTCCACGTACTCGCGGATCTTGACCAGGTCCTCTTCGGCCAGGTCACGAACGCGGGTGTCGGGGCTCACGCCGGCGCTGGCGAGGATCTCCTTGGACCGGGTACGCCCGATGCCGAAGACGTAGGTGAGGGCAACCTCCACGCGCTTTTCGCGCGGGATGTCAACACCTGAAACGCGTGCCATTCAATGGCTCCAGTTGTTATTTCGGGGGTCTTCCACAGTGCCACTCCCGACCGCCGACCTCACCCGTGTGCGAGGAGGTGGTACGCCCAGGTCCCCGGCCCCCGCCGGAGGTGTCGTCAGCCGAAGCTTGGACGGGCTCTGCGTATGTACGTTTACGTGCGTCGCGCGAAGAACTGCGAGATGCAGGGGGTCGTGCGTCAGCCCTGGCGCTGCTTGTGGCGCAGGTTGTCGCAGATGACCATGACCCGGCCGTGACGGCGGATCACCTTGCACTTGTCGCAGATCTTCTTGACGCTCGGCTTGACCTTCATGGGATGTCAGGTTCTCCGGGTCAGTGCCCCTCACCACGCCGAAGCGGGGTGGCGACAAGATCTACTTGTACCGGTAGACGATCCGGCCACGCGTCAGGTCGTACGGAGACAGCTCCACGACGACCCGGTCATCCGGGAGGATACGGATGTAGTGCATCCGCATCTTGCCGGAGATGTGCGCGAGGACCTTGTGACCGTTCTGGAGCTCCACCCTGAACATGGCGTTAGGGAGAGACTCGATCACGGTGCCCTCAATTTCGATGGCACCTTGCTTCTTGGCCACGCTTCGCCTTTCGAATCGGCTACCTTGATCGACTCACGCCGCCGCATGAAGACACACGGATGCACGAGAGCCGACGAGTCAGTCTACGTCAGCGGACTCCAAAAGACGAATCCGTCAAGTTTGCCCACTTCCGCTGATCCTTAGACACAGATCAGCCGGACAGTCCTGTCGGCGACGGTCAGCCCAAGGGGTCCGGCGCCGCCTCGACACCGTGCTGGGCGAGCTTCGCCCGGCCGCAGTCCGGGGAGGTCAGGACCAGCGGGCCCTGCTCGGTGAGGGCGATCGAGTGCTCCCAGTGCGAGGACCAGGTGCCGTCGGTCGTCAGGACCGTCCACTCGTCGGCGAGGACCTTCGTCTGCGCCGTGCCCAGCGAGACCATCGGCTCGATGGCCAGGCACACACCGGGGACCAGCTTGATGCCCTTGCCCCGCTTGCGGGACACGTAGTTCAGCAGGTGCGGGTCCATGTGCATCTCGGTGCCGATGCCGTGGCCGCCGTAGTCCTCGATGATCCCGTACTTGCCGGTCGCCGGACGGGGCTGGCGGCGGATGTAGGACTCGATGGCCTTCGAGATGTCGACGAGCCGGTTGTTCACCTTCATCGCGGC
Source organism: Streptomyces sp. NPDC102441 (assembly GCF_044765585.1). NCBI lineage: Bacteria > Bacillati > Actinomycetota > Actinomycetes > Kitasatosporales > Streptomycetaceae > Streptomyces > Streptomyces sp. NPDC102441. The sequence continues at coordinate 366,973 of NZ_JBIWKH010000004.1, read as the reverse complement.
GATCCCGGCCCACATGGACTCCTCGGTCACCCGGGAGAGCTCGACGAGCTCCGGGGCGTGACCGGTGCCCACGAAGGCCGTGTACGCCGCGTCGCCGTGCCAGCCGTCGATGATCGCACCGGCGTCGATCGAGATGATGTCGCCGTCCTTGAGGACGGTCTTCTCGTCCGGGATGCCGTGCACCACCACCTCGTTGACCGAGGTGCAGATCGTCGCGGGGAATCCCCCGTAGCCCAGGAAGTTCGACTTCGCGCCGTGGTCGGCGATCACCTTGCGCGCGACCTCGTCCAGGTCACTCGTGGTGGCGCCGGGGACGGCCGCCTCGCGGGTGGCGGCGTGAATGGCAGCGACCACGAGGCCCGCCTCGCGCATCTTCGCGATCTGCTCGGGGGTCTTGATCTGCACCATCGCTGGGCGCCTCTCTGGGTACGAAGGGGAACGGTTGAAGCCGTACTCCACGATACGGCGCACAAACAGTCGGCCGCGACGCCCGAGGGCGCCGCGGCCGGCCGCAGTGACATGAGACGGGAGGGTCAGCTCTCGTCGGACTTCTTGAGGGCCTCCATGGCCCGCTCGGTCACCTCGGTGACCTTGCCGAGCGCGGAGATCGTCACGACCAGGCCCTGGGACCTGTAGTAGTCGATGATCGGCTCGGTCTGCGTGTGGTAGACCTCGAGACGGGTGCGGACCGTCTCCTCGGTGTCGTCGTCCCGCTGGTACAGCTCGCCGCCGCAGGTGTCACAGACACCCTCGGTCTTCGGCGGGTTGTACGCCGCGTGGAAGACGTGCGCGCTGTCGTTACGGCAGATACGGCGGCCGGCGATGCGCTTGACCACCTCGTCCTCGGGGACCTCGAGGTCAAGAACCGCGTCGAGGTCGACGCCCTCGCTGTGCAGCATCTCGTCGAGCGCCACGGCCTGCCCCACATTGCGGGGGAAGCCGTCCAGCAGGAAGCCGTTCTCGGCGTCCGGCTGGGACATGCGGTCCTTGGCCATCGCGATGGTGACTTCGTCCGGCACCAGCTGTCCCGCGTCCATGTAGGAGCGGGCCTGCTTGCCAAGGTCGGTGCCCTGGCTGATGTTGGCGCGGAAGAGGTCGCCCGTGGAGATGTGCGGAATCGACAGATTCTTGGCAAGGAACGCAGCCTGCGTACCCTTGCCGGCACCGGGCGGCCCGACGAGGACGATTCGCATCAGCGGAGGAACCCTTCGTAATTGCGCTGCTGGAGCTGACTCTCGATCTGCTTCACGGTCTCCAGACCCACACCCACGATGATCAGGATGCTCGTCCCGCCGAACGGGAAGTTCTGGTTAGCGCCACCGAAGCCTGCCAACGCCATCGTCGGCACCAGAGCGATCAGACCCAGGTACAGCGAGCCCGGCCAAGTGATCCGGTTGAGCACGTAGCTCAGATACTCGGCAGTAGGTCGACCTGCCCGGATACCCGGGATGAAGCCACCATACTTCTTCATGTTGTCCGCGACTTCCTCGGGGTTGAACGAGATCGCCACATAGAAGAATGCGAAGAACACGATCAACAGGAAGTACGTGGCGATGTAGTACGGATGGTCGCCCTTGACGAAGTGGTCCTGAATCCAGGTCGCCCAGCCCGCGGTGGAGTTGGAGAACTGAACGATTAGAGCAGGAATGTAGAGCAGCGAAGAAGCGAAGATGACGGGAATCACACCCGCCTGGTTCACCTTCAGCGGGATGTAAGTGGACGTACCACCGTAGGACCGGCGTCCGATCATCCGCTTCGCGTACTGCACCGGAATCCGGCGCTGGGCCTGTTCGACGAAGACGACGAGGCCGACCATCACGAAGCCGATGAGGATGACGGTGATGAACTCGATCCAGCCCTCGGCCAGCTTGCCGCTCTTCTTGATGGCCCACAGGGCGCCGGGGAAGCTGGCGGCGATCGAGATGAACATCAGGATCGACATGCCGTTGCCGATGCCGCGGTCGGTGATGAGCTCACCGAGCCACATGACGGCGGCGGTACCCGCGGTCATGGTGATCACCATGATGATGGTCGTGAAGATCGACTGGTTCGGGACGACCTGGTCGGCGACGGAACAGCCGCTGAACAGCGCACCGCTGCGAGCGGTGGCCACCAGGCCGGTGCCCTGGAGGATGGCGAGCGCGACGGTCAGATAACGCGTGTACTGCGTGATCTTGGCCGTGCCCGACTGCCCCTCCTTCTTGAGGGCTTCGAGTCGGGGGATGACCACGGTCAGCAGTTGGAGAATGATGCTGGCCGTGATGTACGGCATGATGCCGAGCGCGAAGATCGTGATCTGCAGCAGTGCACCACCGCTGAACATGTTCACCAGACCGAACAGGCTGTTGTTGCCCTGACTGGCCTGGTCAACACAGGTCTGGACGTTCTCGTAGCTCACCCCCGGTACGGGAATGTGCGCACCGAGACGGTAGAGCACGATGATGCCGAGCGTGAAGAGCAGCTTCTTGCGCAGGTCGGGCGTCTTGAACGCCCGGGCGAACGCGGTGAGCACGGTGCCTCCTGCGACCCCCGCGCAAAAGCGTGAGGTGACGGTCTTGAGGATCGACGATTACGTAACAGTCAAAGGACCCGGGGCGTTTGCCCAGGGCTTACCACAGCGCACGCCACCTTACCGGCGTACATGCCCCCCTAGGAACGACCAACCGGGGATGCCCCAAATGAGAGGCATCCCCGGTCGGGTGTTCAGGCCACAGACCTGTCCGAGTTGTCTCAGACGAGTTCGGTGACGGTGCCGCCGGCAGCGGCGATCTTCTCCTTGGCGGAGCCGGAGACGGCGTCAACCGAAACCTGCAGCGCCACGGAGATCTCGCCCTGTCCGAGGACCTTGACGAGGTGGTTGTTACGCACAGCGCCCTTGGCGACCAGATCGGCCACCGTGACCTCTCCACCCTCGGGGTAGAGCGTCGAGAGCTTGTCCAGGTTCACGACCTGGTACTCCGTGCGGAACGGGTTCTTGAAGCCCTTGAGCTTCGGGAGACGCATGTGGAGGGGCATCTGGCCACCCTCGAAGCGCTCCGGAACCTGGTAACGAGCCTTCGTACCCTTGGTACCACGGCCTGCGGTCTTACCCTTGGACGCCTCACCACGACCCACACGGGTCTTGGCGGTCTTGGCGCCCGGGGCAGGCCGGAGGTTGTGGGCCTTCAGCGGGCTGTTCTCCGCCATGTCAGTCAACCTCCTCAACCGTCACGAGGTGGCGGACGGTGTGAACCATTCCGCGGAACTCGGGGCGGTCCTCCTTGACAACCACGTCGTGCAGGCGCTTGAGCCCGAGCGAACGCAGGGTGTCGCGGTGGTTCTGCTTGCTGCCGATGTACGACTTCGTCTGCGTGATCTTGAGGCGAGCCATTACGCACCCGCTCCCGCACGTGCACGAAGCAGAGCCGCGGGGGCGACGTCCTCGAGGGGCAGACCGCGGCGGGCCGCGATCTCCTCGGGACGCTGCAGGCCCTGGAGGGCCGCCACGGTCGCGTGCACGATGTTGATCGGGTTCGAAGAACCGAGCGACTTCGACAGGATGTCGTGGACGCCGGCGCACTCCAGAACGGCGCGCACCGGGCCACCCGCGATCACACCGGTACCGGGGGAAGCAGGCTTGAGCAGAACGACGCCCGCAGCCTTCTCGCCCTGGATCGGGTGAGGAATGGTGCCCTGGATACGCGGGACCTTGAAGAAGCTCTTCTTGGCTTCCTCGACGCCCTTGGCGATGGCCGCGGGAACTTCCTTGGCCTTGCCGTATCCGACACCGACGGTGCCGTCACCATCGCCCACCACGACCAGCGCGGTGAAGCTGAAGCGACGACCACCCTTCACTACCTTGGCGACGCGGTTGATCGCGACGACACGCTCGACGTACGCGGTCTTCTCGGCCGCAGCACCGTCACGGCCCTTCCGGTCCCGCCGCTCGCCGCCACCGGCACCGCTTCCGCGGCGCTGGGGTCCAGCCATTGGATTTACCTCTCTCTGTTACGTCCGCTGTGCGTTGGAACCGGGGCTTAGAACTTCAGCCCGGCTTCACGGGCGGCGTCAGCCAGAGCGGCAATCCGCCCGGCGTACTGGTTACCACCGCGGTCAAACACGACGGCCTCGACGCCTGCGGCCTTGGCACGCTCGGCGACAAGCGCGCCGACCTGCTTGGCCTGGGCGCTCTTGTCACCCTCCGCACCGCGGATCGACGTGTCCAGGGTCGACGCCGACGCGAGCGTGTGGCCCGCGATGTCGTCGATGACCTGGGCGACGATGTGACGGTTGGAACGCGTCACGACCAAGCGCGGACGCTCCGGCGAACCGGAGATGTGCTTGCGGACGCGGATATGGCGCCGCTTGAGAGCGGCACGCTTGTACGCGTCGCCCTTGGCGATCTTCACACCGTATGCCATGGCTACTTACCAGCCTTTCCGACCTTGCGCCGGATGACCTCGCCGGCGTACTTGACGCCCTTGGCCTTGTACGGGTCGGGCTTCCGCAGCTTGCGGATGTTGGCGGCCACTTCGCCGACCTTCTGCTTGTCGATGCCCTCGACGCTGAGCTTCGTGGGCGACTCGACCTTGAAGGTGATGCCTTCCGGAGCCTCGATGAGGATCGGGTGGCTGTAGCCCAGGGCGAACTCCAGGTTGGAGCCCTTCGCCTGGACGCGGTAACCGACACCGCTGATCTCGAGCGCCTTGGTGTATCCCTGGGTCACACCGGTGATCATGTTCGCCACCAGCGTGCGGGACAGGCCGTGAAGGGCCTTGTTCTGACGCTCGTCGTTCGGGCGGACGACGCTGAGCACGCCGTCCTCACCCTTGGTGACCTCGATCGGCGCTGCGACGGTGTGGGAGAGGGAACCCTTGGGGCCCTTCACCGCGACCGTGCGGCCATCGATGGTGACGTCCACACCGGCGGGAACCTGGATGGGGAGCTTGCCGATTCGCGACATGAGCTTTCCTTCCTTTCCCGACTACCAGACGTAGGCGAGGACTTCCCCACCTACGCCCTTCTTGCCTGCCTGCTGGCCGGTCAGGAGACCGTGGGACGTGGAGATGATCGCCACGCCCAGGCCGCCGAGGACCTTCGGCAGGTTGGTGGACTTTGCGTATACACGCAGACCCGGCTTCGAGATGCGCTTGATGCCGGCAATCGAACGCTCGCGGTTCGGCCCGAACTTCAGCTCGAGAACGAGGCTCTTGCCGACCTCGGCATCCTCGACCTTCCAGCCGGTGATGAAGCCCTCCTGCTGGAGGATCTCCGCGATGTGCGACTTGATCTTGCTGTGCGGCATCGCGACATCGTCGTGATACGCCGAGTTCGCGTTACGCAGACGCGTGAGCATGTCTGCGATGGGATCAGTCATGGTCATGAGTTGGCCTTCGGCCTCTCTCGCCGGGGTTTCCTGTATGCGCCATCCCTCTCCCCACTCAGTGGCGGGACGGGTGCGGTGCGGGGACCTACGGCGTAGTAAGTCGGTCAGGGCGGCAGGCGCCCAACCCTTCAAGCCTACGGCATGAAGAGCGGGGCCCTTGCCGACCAGATACTTACCGAGAGCCTCCTGGTCCTCCAACGCCCAAAGGGCGAAGAAGAATTACCAGGAGCTCTTGGTCACGCCCGGAAGCTCGCCACGGTGAGCCATCTCACGAAGGCACACGCGGCAGAGACCGAACTTGCGGTAGACGGAGTGGGGCCGGCCGCAGCGCTGGCAGCGGGTGTAACCGCGCACGCCGAACTTCGGCTTACGGGCGGCCTTAGCGATCAGAGCCTTCTTCGCCACGGTCAGTTCTCCTTGAACGGGAAGCCGAGGTGACGAAGCAGGGCACGACCCTCGTCGTCGTTGGTCGCCGTGGTGACCACGGTGATGTCCATGCCCCGGACCCGGTCGATCTTGTCCTGGTCGATCTCGTGGAACATGACCTGCTCCGTGAGACCGAAGGTGTAGTTGCCACGGCCGTCGAACTGCTTCGGCGACAGGCCACGGAAGTCACGGATACGCGGAAGCGCGAGCGACAGCGTACGGTCCAGGAACTCCCACATGCGGTCACCACGGAGGGTGACGTGGCAGCCGATCGGCTGCCCCTCGCGCAGCTTGAACTGCGCGATCGACTTGCGGGCCTTCGTGACGGCCGGCTTCTGGCCGGTGATCGTGGTGAGGTCCTTGACGGCCCCGTCGATCAGCTTGGAGTCGCGGGCGGCGTCGCCCACACCCATGTTGACCACGATCTTGACCAGACCGGGGATCTGCATGACGTTCTCGTACGAGAACTCCTCACGCAGCTTGCCGGCGATTTCCTCGCGGTAGCGCGTCTTGAGACGCGGCGCAGTGGTGGTCGTCATCAGATGTCCTCACCGTTCCGCTTGGCAACGCGGATCTTCTTGCCCTCGTCGTCAAAGCGGTAACCGACGCGGGTGACGACCTTGTTGCCGTCCTTCTCCACAACCAGCTGTACGTTGCTGACGTGAATCGGGGCCTCGGTGGTGACAATGCCACCCGTCTGCGAACCGCGAGCCGTCTGACCGGCCTTGGTGTGCTTCTTGACCCGGTTGACACCCTCGACGAGGACACGGTCCTGCGTGGGGAAGGCAACGATGACCTTGCCCTGCTTGCCCTTGTCCTTACCGGTGATGACCTGAACCAGGTCGCCCTTCTTGATCTTCATGCTTACAGCACCTCCGGCGCGAGCGAGATGATCTTCATGAACTTCTTCTCGCGCAGCTCACGGCCCACCGGGCCGAAGATACGGGTGCCGCGGGGGTCGCCGTCGTTCTTGAGAATGACAGCGGCGTTCTCGTCGAAGCGGATGTACGAGCCATCCTGACGACGACGCTCCTTGACGGTGCGAACGATGACGGCCTTGACGACGTCACCCTTCTTCACGTTGCCACCGGGGATCGCGTCCTTGACGGTGGCGACGATGACGTCACCGATGCCCGCGTAGCGGCGACCCGAGCCACCGAGAACACGGATGGTGAGAATTTCCTTCGCACCCGTGTTGTCGGCGACGCGCAGTCGCGACTCCTGCTGGATCACGTCTATCTCCTGATCGTCTGCCGGTTCCCGGCGGGGACTCCGGTGAAGGAGTCCCCACCGAGCCTGGCGGAACTTACCTGCGGGGGATGCCCCTCAGGAATTACTTGGCCTTCTCGAGGATCTCGACGATGCGCCAGCGCTTCGTGGCGGACAGCGGACGCGTCTCCATGATGACAACGCGGTCGCCGACGCCTGCAGCGTTCTGCTCGTCGTGTGCCTTGAGCTTGTTCGTACGGCGGATGACCTTGCCGTACAGCGCGTGCTTGACACGGTCCTCGACAGCGACGACGACGGTCTTGTCCATCTTGTCGCTGACGACCAGACCCTCACGGGTCTTGCGGAATCCGCGGTCACCCACGGTGGAACCGCTCTTGTCTGCAGTGGTCTCAGTCACAGTCTTCTCGCTCATCAGACGCTCTCCACCGTCTCGATGCCCAGCTCGCGCTCGCGCATCAGGGTGTAGATCCGGGCGATGTCCTTACGGACGGACTTGAGCCGACCGTGGTTCTCGAGCTGGCCCGTCGCCGCCTGGAAGCGGAGATTGAACAGCTCTTCCTTGGCCTCGCGAAGCTTGTCGAGAAGCTCCTCGCCGCCCAGTTCGCGCAGCTCGGACGCCTTGGTACCGGCCGACATCACGACTCACCTGCCTCGCGCCGAACGATCCGGCACTTCATCGGAAGCTTGTGAGCAGCGCGGGTGAGCGCCTCACGAGCAATCTTCTCGTTCGGGTAGGACAGCTCGAACATCACCCGACCGGGCTTGACGTTCGCGATCCACCACTCGGGAGAACCCTTACCGGAACCCATGCGGGTCTCGGCAGGCTTCTTCGTCAGGGGGCGGTCCGGATAGATGTTGATCCAGACCTTGCCGCCACGCTTGATGTGGCGGGTCATCGCGATACGAGCTGCCTCGATCTGGCGGTTCGTCACGTACGCCGGGGACAGCGCCTGGATGCCGTACTCGCCGAACGCAACCTGCGTGCCACCCTTGGACATACCGCTGCGCTTCGGGTGGTGCTGCTTGCGGTGCTTGACCCTACGGGGGATCAGCATTTCGGTCAGGCCTCCGTTCCGGTGCTCTCAGCCGGAGCAGCGGCGGCGGGAGCGTCGGCCTTGGGGGCCTCCGCTGCCGGCGCGGACTGCTGCGGCTTGCGGCCGCCGCGACCGCCACGCTCGCCACCACGGCCACCACGGCCGGCCGGGCGGTCAGCGCCGCCACGGGCCGGACGGTTGCCGGCACGAGCCGCTGCGTTCTCGGCGCGGACCTCGGCGATGTTCTTGACGTCGCCCTTGTAGATCCAGACCTTCACACCGATACGGCCGAAGGTCGTCTTGGCCTCGAAGAAGCCGTAGTCGACGTTCGCACGGAGCGTGTGCAGGGGCACGCGGCCCTCGCGGTAGAACTCCGAGCGGGACATCTCGGCGCCGCCGAGGCGGCCACCGCACTGGATCTTGATGCCCTTTGCGCCGGCCTTCATCGTGCTCTGCATGCTCTTACGCATGGCACGACGGAAGGAGACGCGGGAGGAGAGCTGCTCGGCGACGGCCTGGGCCACCAGCTGAGCGTCCACCTCGGGGTTCTTGACCTCGAGGATGTTCAGCTGGACCTGCTTGCCGGTCAGCTTCTCCAGCTCGCCACGGATGCGGTCGGCCTCGGCGCCACGGCGACCGATGACGATGCCCGGGCGGGCGGTGTGGATGTCAACACGGACGCGGTCGCGGGTGCGCTCGATCTCGACCTTCGAGATGCCGGCCCGCTCCATGCCCTTCGTCATCATGCGACGAATGGCGACGTCTTCCTTGACGTAGTCCGCGTACAGCTTGTCGGCGTACCAACGGGACTTGAAGTCCGTGGTGATGCCGAGCCGGAACCCATGCGGGTTAACCTTCTGGCCCATTACCGGGTTCCTTCCTTGCTGCTGACGACCACGGTGATGTGGCTGGTCCGCTTACGGATCCGGTAGGCACGGCCCTGAGCACGCGGACGGAACCGCTTCAGGGTCGGGCCCTCGTCCACGAACGCCTCGCTGATGACCAGCGAAGAGGCGTCAGGGTGGTCGTAGTTGTGTGCAGCGTTGGCGATGGCGCTGTCAAGCACCTTGCCAACCGGCACGCTCGCGGCCTGCGGGGCGAAACGCAGGACCGCCTGAGCCTCCGTGGCGTCCATGCCACGGATGAGGTCCACCACTCGGCGGGCCTTCATGGGCGTGACGCGGATGTACCGCGCCTGGGCCCTGGCTTCCATGGTTGTCCCTTCGGTGTGAGTCATAGTCGTTTCCACCCCGCGCTAGCGGCGCTTCGACTTCCGGTCGTCCTTGACGTGGCCGCGGAAGGTGCGAGTCGGCGAGAACTCGCCGAGCTTGTGGCCGACCATCGACTCGGTGACGAACACCGGGACGTGGATCTTGCCGTTGTGCACCGCGATGGTGTGACCCAGCATGGCCGGGATGATCATCGAGCGACGGGACCAGGTCTTGATGACGTTCTTGGTGCCTGCTTCGTTCTGTACGTCCACCTTCTTGACGAGGTGGCCGTCGACGAAGGGCCCCTTCTTGAGACTGCGCGGCATCTAAACCCGCTCCTAGCGCTTCTTGTTCGTCTTGCGGCGGCGGACGATGTACTTGCTCGATGCCTTCTTCGGCGAGCGAGTACGACCCTCCTTCTGACCCCACGGCGAGACCGGGTGACGTCCACCGGAGGTCTTGCCTTCACCACCACCGTGCGGGTGGTCAACCGGGTTCATCGCGACACCGCGGACGGTCGGGCGGACGCCCTTCCAGCGCATACGGCCGGCCTTGCCCCAGTTGATGTTCGACTGCTCGGCGTTGCCGACCTCACCGATCGTGGCGCGGCAGCGTGCGTCGACCAGCCGGATCTCACCGGAAGGCATACGAAGGTGGGCCATCGTGCCCTCCTTCGCCAGCAGCTGCACGGAGGCACCCGCGGAACGGGCGAACTTCGCGCCGCCGCCGGGCCGCAGCTCGATGGCGTGGATGGTCGTACCGACCGGGATGTTGCGCAGCGCCAGGTTGTTGCCCGGCTTGATGTCTGCGCCCGGACCGTTCTCGACGCGGTCACCCTGCGTCAGGCTGCGCGGGGCGAGGATGTAACGCTTCTCGCCGTCCGCGTAGTGCAGCAGCGCGATGCGCGCGGTGCGGTTCGGGTCGTACTCGATGTGCGCGACCTTGGCCGGCACGCCGTCCTTGTCGTGACGACGGAAGTCGATCACGCGGTAGGCGCGCTTGTGGCCACCACCCTGGTGGCGAACGGTCACACGACCGGCGTTGTTACGGCCGCCCTTGCTGTGCAGGGGGCGGACCAGCGACTTCTCCGGCGTGGACCGCGTGATCTCGACAAAGTCGGCGACGCTGGAGCCACGACGGCCCGGGGTCGTCGGCTTGTACTTGCGGATACCCATTTCTCAGTCCTCGTCCGATTCCGGACGACTCGACCTCCGTCAGGAGGTCGGGCCGCCGAAGATGTCGATACGGTCGCCCTCGGCGAGGGTCACGATGGCGCGCTTCGTGTCGGCGCGCTTGCCGAAACCGGTCTTGGTGCGCTTGCGCTTACCCTGCCGGTTGATCGTGTTGACCCCGGTGACCTTGACCGAGAAGACCGCTTCCACGGCCTGCTTGATCTGGGTCTTGTTGGAGCCGGGCGCGACGATGAACGTGTACTTGTTCTCGTCGAGCAGTGCGTAGCTCTTCTCGGAGACAACCGGCTTGACGAGAACGTCACGCGGGTCCGAGTAGGTCTTGCTGGTAACGGTCGCCTCACTCATCAGGCGGCGCTCCCTTCGGTCTCAGCGGTCTGGGGGCCAGACACGAAGGACTCGAAAGCGGCCTGGGTGAAGACCACGTCGTCAGAGACGATCACGTCGTACGTGTTCAGCTGGCCCGGCTCCAGGATGTGCACCTGGGGCAGGTTGCGCGCGGACAGCCACGCGGCCTCGTCGGCGCGGTCGACGACCAGGAGCAGGTTGCTGCGCTCCGAGATCTTGCCGAACAGCGTCTTGGCGGCCTTGGTGGAGATCCCACCCTCGACCACGCCGGTGACGACGTGGATGCGGGAGTGACGCGCCCGGTCCGAGAGGGCACCGCGCAGGGCGGCGGCCTTCATCTTCTTCGGGGTGCGCTGCGAGTAGTCACGCGGCTGCGGGCCGTGGACGACGCCACCGCCGGCGAACTGCGGCGCACGGGTCGAACCCTGGCGGGCGCGGCCGGTGCCCTTCTGGCGGTACGGCTTGCGGCCACCACCACGGACTTCGCCGCGGCGCTTGGTCTTGTGCGTGCCCTGACGGGCAGCTGCCAGCTGTGCGACAACGACCTGGTGGATCAGCGGAACGCTGGTCTTCGCGTCGAAGATCTCCGCGGGGAGATCGACGGTACCGGCCTTGTCGCCTGCCGGCGAAAGGATGTCAATGGTGCTCATTACCTCAAGCCCCCTTGGCCGCGGTACGGACCAGGACGAGGCCGCCGTTCGGACCGGGGACCGCGCCCTTGATGAGCAGCAGACCCTTCTCCGCGTCAACCGCGTGGATGGTCAGGTTCTGGGTGGTGACGCGCTCGTTACCCATACGACCGGCCATGCGCATGCCCTTGAAGACACGCCCAGGGGTGGCACAGCCACCGATCGAACCGGGGGAACGGTGCTTGCGCTGGACGCCGTGGCCGGCGCCGAGGCCCTTGAAGTTGTGACGCTTCATGACACCGGCGAAGCCCTTGCCCTTGCTCTTGCCCGTGACGTCAACCTTGACGCCGGACTCGAACACCTCGGCAGTGACCTCCTGGCCCAGCGTGTACTCGCTGGCGTCAGGGGTGCGGAGCTCCACCAGGTGGCGGCGCGGGGTCACGTCGGCCTTGGCGAAGTGGCCCTTGAGGGGCTTGTTCACCTTGCGCGGGTCGATCTCGCCGAAGGCGATCTGGACCGACTCGTAGCCGTCGCTGTCGTTCGTACGAACCTGCGTCACGACGCACGGCCCGGCCTTGACGACGGTCACCGGGACAACCCGGTTGTTCTCGTCCCAGACCTGGGTCATGCCGAGCTTCTCGCCCAGGACGCCCTTGATGTTCTTGCTCATCTCGGCCCGTCCCCTCAGAGCTTGATCTCGATGTCGACGCCCGCCGGCAGGTCGAGGCGCATCAGCGAGTCAACCGTCTTCGGCGTGGGGTCGAGAATGTCGATGAGGCGCTTGTGCGTGCGCATCTCGAAGTGCTCGCGAGAGTCCTTGTACTTGTGCGGCGACTTGATGACGCAGTACACGTTCTTCTCAGTGGGCAGCGGCACCGGGCCCGCGACCGACGCACCAGTGCGCGTCACCGTCTCGACGATCTTCTTCGCCGAGGAGTCGATGACCTCGTGGTCGTAGGCCTTGAGCCGGATGCGGATCTTCTGTCCCGCCATGGCTACTAGTAGTCCTGTCTCTCATAACGCTCTGGAACCCGGGAGTTCTCGTAACTCCACCTCCGACCCACGCGGTCGGGCGTGTCGCATCCCCTCTACGAAGATCTCCCGAAGGAGATCCCAACCAAGGGGGTGCGGGCCTGAGACCTCGCGGCCGGGGGTAGAACACCCACCGGGTGCCTGGTCTGCGCCCTGCTGAACTTCCCGAAAGATTCCCGTACGTCCGGCCCTGGGGGTCGACGAGTACTGTGGGACTCGCTTCCGGTCCTCCCGGCGGGAGGCGCGCAGCATTGACACTCAACCGAGCAACCTGGCTAGTGTGCCACACGGGCTGTGGCGCTGGCCAATCGGGCCGGGGATCTTACCCCCTGCGAGGGACGGCTCAAACGCGGGCGCGACCCGCGACGGCCGGCTCGTGCACCGTGCCGCGATATTCGGTCGGGGGCCGCACGCCACCGCCCCTGGTGTGACCGGCCGGGACGGCTACTCACCGGGGGCACGGAACATGCGGACGCACTCGGCGGCGATCGCGCTCAGCGCGGTGAGCGACGCCGACGCGGTGCTCGCGGCCCGTACCGCACACGAGGCGGGCAACCTTCCGCCGCGCGCGCTGCTCCGGCACTTCTTCGCGATCTGGGCGGCATGGGACTGGGTAGAGCCAGTGGGCCCTGCTGCCCCCACCGGGGCCCCCGTCACGGTGCTGGCCCCGACTCCCCCCGTACGTTCCTGCACCACGCAGGTCTCCGCCGCAGGCCGCGATCTTCTCTCAGCCGAGCTGTACCGCGCCTGGGAGATCCTGGAGTCGGCCGGGGACGGGGACGACCCGCGTCCCCTGCTGTGCGCGCCGTCAAGCCTCCCCGAACTGCACCCGTCCTGGGCCCTCGCCTCCGTACCCACGGGCGGACCCGCCGAGGGGCGCCTGCGCGGCCGCCTCCTCACCCTGGCCGCCGCCCTCACCGAGGCGGGCGCCGCCGACTGCCGCATCTGGCCGCGCCCTCTCACGGCCGACGGCCGCACGGGGTACGCGATCGGGCTCGGCGCAACCCCGCCATCGGCCCACCGGCTGGCGGAGATCGGGGCGGAGGCGCTGCGGGGGATCCGGGACGCGTCGTTGGTCCCGGTACGTATATAGGGGGGTCAGCGCCCGGCGGCGTACGGGACGAAGCCCGCCCATGCGTCGGGGGCGAAGGCGAGACGGCCCCCCTGCACGTCTTTGGAGTCGCGCACGTGCACCGAGTCAGGCGCAGCCGCAACCTCTACGCATTCGTTGCTGTTGCTGCTGTCGCTGTAGCTGCTCCTGAACCACTCCAGCCGGGAAGCGTCTCCAGCAGAGGTCTCGCTGATCATGTCTCTCCCAGCACTTGCTCGATGAAGGCCAGCGACTCCCGAGGCGTGAGAGCCTGAGCCCGGATGATGCCACAGCGCAGCTCAACGATCCGGAGATGCTTCGGGTCCGAGACCGGGCGACTGCCGAAGTCGCCCTCGGAGCGCCCCACCGCCGAGCCGTCCTTGAACTTCAGCACCTGCATCTCCCCGCCCATTCCGGCGTGATCGTCGCGGCCGGTCGGCATCACCTGGATCTCGACGTTCCGCAACTGCCCCACCTCCAAGAGCCGTTCGAGCTGTGGCCGTAGCACCATTCTGCCCCCGAGGTGCCGCCGCAGCGTCACCTCTTCCTGGACAAAGCTGAGCTCCGGTCCGGGAGAGCGGTCAAAGATGGACTGCCGGGCCATACGGGCAGCCACCAGCCTCTCCACCTCATCCGGCGAGAAGGCGGGCCGGCGCATCCCGAACAGCGCCCGTGCATACTCCTCCGTCTGCAACAGGCCGTGGAGGTTGTGACTCCCGTAAGCAGAGAGCTCCACCGCCTGCGCCTCCATCTTCGCGAGCTCCCGGATCTTCTTCGGGTACCGGACCGCCGCCACATCGCGCTTCATCGCGGCGATCTTGCCGCCCGCTCCCAGGACCTCGTCCGACCTGTCCAGGAACTCCGGCCGAGGGATCCGCCGCCCGCCCTCCACCTTGCGGACCAGGTCCTCCCCGTACCCGATCGCGGCTCCGAACTCACAAGCCCGCATCCCGGCCGCCTCCCGCCACGCCTTGATCTGGCGCCCCACGGCGGCGACCACCGCAACGCCCGACTCGTCATCGGGATCGACATCCCAGCCGGGCTCGTCCGCCCCGCCGCCACCCTGCTCCGTACCGACCCCGTCCACACTCATCCGTGCCCCACTTCCGACGTGCGTGCCGTTCTCCCTCAACCGCCTCTGTTCCCCGCACGTCACTCCGGACAGCTGGGACAGCACTGGACAAGCCCGGGACAATCACCGTACGCAAGGGCTCAGTCACTGGGCACGGTACGCAGACCCGGCCACGCTGAGTGACATGAACCAACAAACCGCCACCCCTCAACTCCCGGCCACCGAACGCACGTTCACGGTGCTGCTCTCCCCCACCCGCCGGGGGCGGGCGCGGCCTGCTCATCGTCGAGGCCCTCGCCGACCGCTGGGGCGTCACCCCGGGCCCGGTCCCGCGCAAAAAGGTCTGGGCGGAGCTCGACCTCACGCCGTGACCGGCTCCACCGGGTCGCGGGCACCCACGACCCGGTCGGCCACGACCCGGTGACCCGCGACGCGGCCACCCACGACGTCTAAAGGCTTTTAAAGAACTCGGGAAAGAAACCCGACCAAACCCCACCCCACCCCCGTCCTGACCTGCATCACTCGCACGGGTGACATATCGCAACAGGGCTGGATTTGGGGCGGGTTGGCTGGCATATGCTCGCCGCGACAACCACAGACACGAGACGGCCCCCGACCGAGACGGCAAATCTCAACCGGAGGCCTGACCACGAGGAAGAGATCACCTTCCCGATGGATACCCCGCAGGTTACCGCGCCCCCGTGCGCCCAGCCCGGCTCCCCCGGCGCTCAGCCCGACGTCACGCCGACATCCGGCGTCCTCCACGTCACCGTCCGCCACGTCTCCGGCTTCACGGTCATCGGCAACCACCTCGCCCAGCACCGCGGCCTCTCCCTCGTCGCGATCGGGCTCGCCGCCCACATCCAGTCGCTGCCCGCCGGGGCCAAGGTCGGCATCAAGGCCCTGACCGCCCGCTTCCCGGAGAGCGAAGCCCGCATCGCCGCCGCCCTGCACGAGCTGGAAGCCACCGGCTACCTCCACCGCAGCCGCGTACGCCTCCCCGACGGCCGCCTGGTCACGCGCACGGTCTCGTACAACCGGCCCGGCGCCACGGCCACCGCGCCGCGCCCCCAGCCCCGCCACAGCGAGCCACCATCCGTCCTCGCCGTCCTGCCAACGCCCGCACCGCCCCGCGAGGCAGCGGCCCCACCCCCGGCTGCCGTCGAGGTACCACCTCCGCCGCCTGCTGCCCCACCCGCAGCCCCGGCACTCCTGCCGCCGGCCACCCCCGTCCACGTACCGGCTCCCACGGCCCCGAGGAGACAGCCCGCGCCGCTCCCCCACCCCCACGCACCCACCGAGGAACTCCGCCGGGCCGCCACAGCGCTCCTCGCCGACCTCCGCCGCCATGCGCCCCAACTAACCCTCGCCGAAGCGGACATCGAAGCACTCACCCCCGGTGTCGCCGTCTGGCTCGAACGCGACGCCCACCCCGACACCATCCGCCACGCCCTCACCAGCGACCTCCCGACTCCCGTCAAACACCCGGCGAAGTTCGTCCGCAGCCGCATCACCACGCTCCTGCCGCCCCCACTCCCCGGCACCGCAGACCTCACCCCGCCGCCCCGTCGCAAGGTCATCGTGATCCCGCTCCAGAACTGCGACACCTGCGACCGCGCCTTCCGCGCCACCGAGCCAGGACACTGCCGCGACTGCCGAATCGACGCACGCCAAGACCTGCACACAGCCGCAGCCTGACAGCCACGGCCACCCTCACCCCGAACGGACCCACATGGTCAGCTCACCCCACGAAGCAATGCACCGCATCTTCCAGGAGTACCCCGGCCTCTTCTCCCGCGTATCCGAAGTCCTCGGCGTCAACATCCCGACGCCCACCTCAGCCACCGTCCTTGCCACCGACCTCACCGAGAACAGCCCTGTCGAACGCCGTGTCGACACCCTCCTGCGCATCGAAACGCAGGGCGACGGCCCCTTCCTCCTCGCCATCGAGGCCCAGGGCAAGAAGGACCCACGCAAGACCGCAAGCTGGCCCTACTACGTCAGCTATCTCCACAACAGATACGGCGCCCTGCCCGTCCTGCTCCTGGTCGTCTGCCAGGACCACGCCACCGCCCAATGGGCCGCCCGCCCCATCACCATCGGCCTCCGCCAATGGCAGACACTCACCCTCAACCCACTCGTCGCCGGCCCGCACAACATGCCCGTCATCAAGAACGTCGCCGAGGCCCGCAAGGACCTCGCGCTCGCCACTCTCGCGGCCATCACACACGCCGACAATCCGGACGTCGATGCCATACTGAAAACGCTCTCCGCCGCACTACGCGACACACCGGAAAGCATCGCCGAACCCATCGCTGAACTGATCGCACAGGGCCTGGGCAACCGCCCGGCCGCACAACAGTGGAGGCACCTGGTGGCCGTGGACACGTCTTTCTACAAGTCCTTCATGTCCGAAGAAATCCGGGACGAAGGCCGAGCCCAAGGCCGAGCCGAAGGCCTCCTGCTGATCCTCGAAGCACGCGGCATCGCCCTCACCGACGAGCTCCGGCAGAAGATCACCACCTGCACCGATCCCCAGCTCCTTCACCAGTGGCTCCACCGCGCCACCACCGTCACCACCGCCGAAGAAGTCTTCGCCGAGGGTCACTGACCGGCTTGCCCGGACGGTAGCGGGGAGCCCTGCCACGCCGCTACCGTCCGAAGTCTCCGCGCGCGTCCGGCTTACGGAGGGCGCACGAGCCTTCACGCCAAGGTGATCGCGGCAGACCGCCATACAGCCCTGTTGGGCAGCGCGAACCTACGGGTCGCGGTCTGAGCCGCAATGTCGAGATCGGTGTCATCCTTCGCGACTCAGGCGCGGTCGGCAGGCTGGTCGACCACATGCGCTGGCTGACCGGGCCCGACGGGCTCCGCCGAGCCTGAACCTGTCCACCATCCGGTCGGACGGGGGCCCGGCGTTCGCCTCTGAGAGACTCCCGTCATGTCTGTACGTACCACTCAAGTGTGGTCCCTGCGGCCCGCCGTCCCCGATGACATCGAGGCCATAGCCGAGCTCCGGGCCGTCGTCATGCGCCCCGACCTGGAGCGACTGGGGCGGTACGCCGAGCACCGCGTCCGGCAGCGCCTGCGTGACGCCTACGCCCCCGAGCACACCTCGGTCATCGAGGCGGGCGGGGCCCCGGCCGGATGTGTCGCCCTGCGGCCCTTCGAGGACGGCCGGCTGCTGGAGCACTTCTACCTCGCCCCGGAGCTCCAGGGCAGGGGCATCGGCACCGCCGTCCTGGCCGGCTTCCTGGCGCGTACGGACGCCGAGGGCGTGCCCGTCCGCCTCCAGGTCCTCCAGGGCAGCGCCGCCCGCCGGCTGTACGAACGGCACGGCTTCACCCTGGAGCGCGAGGACGCGGTGGACGTCTTCATGGTGCGGACGCCGTAGACCCGGAGCATGCGCCTCCTCCCCCCTGTTCTGGGCTTTTCGGGCGGCGCCGAAGAACCTGGTCCGGTCCCGCTGTTCCGGGGAAGCTCAGGTCCAGCGCCGCAGGGGGAACGCCGCCCCTGCCGCACCACGGAGCGGGCGGGGCCGGTGCACGGTGCGGCCGCTTCACGGACCCATGGGGGAACGCATGCGACAGAAGGTTCTGACAAGGACGCTCGTCAGCCTCACCACCGTCGTCGGGATCGCCGCCGGGAGCCTGGCGGGGGCGAGCGCGAGCTTCGCGGCACCCGCGCAGAGCACGACGGCGGCGAGCGCCGAGGCCGGTGTGCTCGCGACGGTCAACCTCGGGCTGAGCTCCACGCAGGCCAAGGCCATCCAGCGTGTCCTGAAGGCCAACTGGGGCTACACCGGGGCGATCGACGGGCAGCTCGGCACGAACAGCTGGAAGGCGCTGCAACGCTTCCTCAAGAAGAGCTGGGGCTACACCGGCGCGATCGACGGAGTCGTCGGCCCCAACACCGTGAAGGCTCTGCAGCGTTACCTCAAGAAGCACTTCGGCTACACCGGCGCGATCGACGGAGTCGCCGGATCGGGGACCCAGGCCGCCTTCAAGCGGGCGGCCAACGCCTGCCCTGCCTGCTGACCTGACACCGACAGCGCACGCGTGCCCGGCCCGCTGAGCAGTACGCGGGCCGGGCACGCGTCTGCCGGTCCCGCAGGTGGTCGCACGATCCCCCTCGCGCCGCTTTGCGCGGTGCCCCTGCCCGGCGGGAGCATGACCGACAGGGGCTCCTCGTACGGACCGACGGGCCCGCCGCATCAGGGGGAGATGCCGTGCTCCGTATCCACTTCACCGACGCCGACCTGATCAGGACCCGCATGGCCGCCGGGCCGGACCCGCTGTGGGAGATCTGCACGAGCCTGCACCGATTACAGACCCGCCACGGCCGCTGGGCCTACGCCGACTGGTACCGCACGTCCCGCGACCGGCTGCACGCCGGCCAGTTCACCCGCACCCTGCGCACGCTCCTGCTGCCTCTGGTCCCCCGGGCCGCCTACTTCCCGGACTTCCTGACCCCGCCCGAGGCATCCGAAGGCCTCGACAGCGGCCTGGAAGCCATCCGGGCCACCCCGCCACGCCGCGTCCTGGACGAGGTGGGCGTACTCGGGCGCACCGGAGCCCCTGCGTGGGCGCCGCGCCTGGCCGAGCCGGACATGCGGGAGGAGCTGGTCCGGGCGATGCGGACCTACTACGACACGATCATCGCGCCGCACAGCGACCACGCCCAGGCCCGCGTAGAGGCGGAGCGCTCCGCCCGCGCCCGCGCCGTCCTCGCCCACGGGGCCGAGGGGGTCCTCCGGAACCTGGGGCCCTGCCTGCGGTGGCGGCGCCCCGTCCTGCACACCGTCTACCCCGAGGATCGCGACCTGCGTCTGGAGGACTTCTGGACCGGTGGTTCAGCCGCGCCGTCACCGCCACCTCCGCCGAGGAGATCTTCGGCGACGAGTGACCCGGGCCCACGCGTGCGTCACGTACGCGTGAGCGTGCCGCAGGCCCCGTCCGGCTGCCACTCCCCCCGGTCGTACGGGTCCACGTCGTCTCCGGTGGGGCCCGGGGCCGGGGTGTCGCTCGGGAAGGACGGGTGCAGGAAGCCGTCGTTGATCTCGCAGGCGGTGTTACCGAAGTTCTGCTCCGACGTGAGGACGGAGAGCTTGCCGCGCGTCGCCTCGAACCGCTGGGGGTCGTGCAGCACCGTCGTCAGCCGCCGCCGCACGATCGTGCGCGCCACCTCGTCACCGCCCGGCCGCACCAGCGGATAGACGAAGGTGTAGTCGGAGTGCACCTCCACGGACCCCGCGTCGCCCGCTTCGAAGGTCGTCTGCCCGAGGGTCTTGACGACCTCCCCCACCAGCCGCGTCTCGCCCGGGTCGAACCGGCTGAACAGCATCAGCGGGTCCTGTTCCTCGGAGGGCTCCGCCAACGACCGCTCCAGCCGCTCCCGTTCCCCCTTCTGCATCGGATCGAGGAGTTCCAGCGCCCTGTCGGGCTTCTCGCCCCGCAGGGTGGCCGGGTCGAGGTTGGCGGCGATGATCAGCTGCCGGGTCGCCCGCAGGGCCTGCTCGACCTCGTCCTTGCTCATCCCTCCGACGGCCTCGGCCTCGGGGAGCTCGATCCCCGTCGCCCCGTCCGCCCAGTCGGCCGCGGGCGACCCGAGGAACGGCTGCTCCGGGGTCGGCCCGGCCCGGCCGGGCTCGTCGTCCCCGCCGGGCAGGTGATCGGTCAGGAGGCTCGGCCGCATGGCGACCACGAAGATCCCCAGGACCACGAGGAACCCCAGGACCGCCGCGAGGCGCCGTCTCTTCCGGGAACGGCCGCCCCCGGTCGGCGGGCCCGTGCGCCAGCCCTCCGGCTGCCACTGCTCGGCCGGCTTGCCCTTACGGCTCCGGCGCCGCCCGCCCGCCGCCTGCTCGTCCAGCGCGCGCAGCCGCGCGGTGACCATCCGGGCGCGGGCCGAGGGCTCCTTCGGAGCGTCGGCCCCACCCTCCTCCGCCCGCCGGATCAGCTCCGCCCACTGCTCGTCGGAGACGGGAACCGCGCCCTCCCCGTGATCAGGAGATCCTTCTGGCGTGCTCGTGCTCATCGTTCTGCCCACTCCCCCATGCAGTTGTCAGGGCAACTTCATCCGGGGCGTGTGAACACGGACAAGAGAACTCAGCATTCCGTGACGCTCTTGTGATCGTCCCGTGGGGGCACCGCGCATCTCGCCGGGCAACCTCGCCACCCGGATCCCCGTCTATCCCCCCGCAGGAAGAGGCGCAAAGCCCTGACCTGCGCTGACCGACAGCACGCAGCTCTGGGCACCCGCCCGCCCGCTGCGGGGGGACGCGGACGGAGTGCGTGGCGTGACGAATGGACCTGCCCTGCCCGGAAACGGTGTGCGCAGACGCACCGTCATGACCATGGCCGCCGCCGGCGCGGCGCTCAGCGCCTGCTCCGTCCCGGCACCCCGGCGCACGGACCCCGCCCCGGATCCCGCACCCGGCCTGCCCGTCAGCACCGCGCGGCGGGCGCTGGTCATGCAGATACTCGCCCACCCGGACGACGACCTGTACTTCATGAACCCGGACACCCGGCGCGCCCTCGACGACGGGACACCGCTGGTCTGCGTGTACCTCACGGCCGGAGAGGCCGACGGAGTCAACAAGGTCCCCGGCCGCGCCCGACCCGCCCCGGACAAGGCCGCCTACTCCTCGGCACGCCACCAGGGGCTACGACAGGCGTACGCGACCCTCCTCGGGCTGGAGAAGTTCACCCCCTGGGAGATATCGGTCGCCGAGCTCGGTGACGGGCACCGGGCCGAGGTCAACACCCTGACCGCCGGGGACCGCCGGGTCGAACTGATCTTCCTCAACACGGCCATGCACACCGGCCACCACCGGCTCGGGCTGCCCAGCCTCTGGCAGGACCGCCGGCTCGTGCTGCGTACCGTCGTCGCCGACGGTTCACCACTGCGGCGCGCCGGCTCGTACACGTACGACGGGCTGATAGACGTCATCGCCGGGCTGCTGGAACGCTGCCGACCCACCGTCGTGCACACCCTGGACCCCGATCCGGACATCCAGCACAGCACCGAGGCGGTCCGGCGGGCGGACAGTGAGCAACGCGGGTACTCCGACCACGCCGACCACACCGCGGCGGGCTGCTTCGCCTGGGCGGCGATGATCCGCTGGGTCGCCAGGAGCACACGGGACGGCGGGCGGATACCGGGCTTCGCCGTCACCTCGTTCCGGGGGTACTACAACCGGCACTGGCCGAAGAACCTGCCGCCCGGCGTGCTCGACGGGAAGGCCGCCCCTCTCGTCCCCTACGGTGGCTCGCCCGGCTGGGGCTGCGGCAACCCATCGGGGTGCGGCGACTACAACGTCGGCGGCGACCGGCCACTGACCAACAGGAAGGGCTGGGTCCGCTCCACCCACCACCGCTATCCGGGCGCCCGTACCGTCGTCGCCGCCGAACCCGGCGGACCGCTCGCCGCGTACGCGGTGGTGGGGCTCCGCCTCGTCCGGTGGCGCGAGACCGACGCCGCCGGCGGGACCTGGGGCCCGCCGGCCGACCTCGGCGGCGGACCGCTCGCCCCGGCGCTGGGATCGACGGCCACGGCCGACGGCGCGCTGCTGCTGTTCGGGCTGCGCTTCGCGGCGCTCGGCGGACACGGGGCCGACAACGAGCGCGAGATCGTCCTGCTGGAGCAGAGCGCCCCTGGCGGCGGTTTCCGCGCCTGGCGCGGTCTCGGCACGCCCTCGCCCGGCCGGGACGACGGACGGCGCATCGGCGTACCCGTCGCCGTCACGGCGCCGGACGGCCGCGTCCACCTCTTCGTACGCAACGCGGAGAAGGGGCTCAGCGCGCGCGTACGGGAGGCGGACCGGACCTGGGGCGGATGGCGCGACCTGGGCGGCGGAGAGGTCCAGGACGGCCTGAGCGCCGTGGTGGACAGTGTCGGCCGGGTCCATGTGTACGGGGCAGGCCACCACGCGGTGCACCACTGGACCCAGGACACGCCGGGTGCCGGACTCACCGCCCGTACGCAGATCGACGCCGGGCCCGTGCCGGGCGGCGACACCCCCGCAGCGCTGCCGGCGGCCGACGGATCCGTGGACCTGTTCTACCGGGGCCAGGCGCGGGCCGTGACGACGGCCGTGCGGGGCGGGACGGCCACGGACCTCACCGGCTTCGACGGATACGGAGAACTGACCGCCGCCGGCCCCGCCCTGCTCGGCCGCACCGCGGACGGCCTGATCCAGCTCCGCACGGGCACGCGCCTCTCCGTACGGTCGCACGGGCCCGGCGCGCTGGACGGAGCCGCACTCCGCCCCGGTGACGACGGGCGCCCGGTGGTGGTGGGGCTGGGGACGGACGCCCTTCCCTGGGCGTGGCGCCCGTAGCCCGTACGCCACGACAGAAGACACGACAGAAGAGGGGCCCCGGCCCACCGCTCGCGCGGTGGGCCGGGGCCCCTCTCGGTGCTCTGTGCGGAGCAACCAGGTCAGACAGTCAGGTGATTACTTGACGATCTTGGTGACCTGGCCGGCGCCCACGGTCCGGCCACCCTCACGGATGGCGAACTTCAGGCCCTCTTCCATGGCGACCGGCTGGATCAGCGCGACGTCCATGAGGGTGTTGTCACCCGGCATGACCATCTCGGTGCCCTCGGGAAGGGTCACAACGCCCGTCACGTCCGTGGTACGGAAGTAGAACTGCGGGCGGTAGTTGTTGAAGAAGGGGGTGTGACGGCCACCCTCGTCCTTCGACAGGATGTAGGCCTGGGCCTGGAACTCGGTGTGCGGCGTGACCGAACCCGGCTTGATGATGACCTGGCCGCGCTCGACGTCCTCGCGCTTGATGCCACGAAGCAGCAGACCGACGTTCTCACCGGCCTGGCCCTCGTCGAGCAGCTTGCGGAACATCTCGATGCCGGTGACCGTGGTGGTGGTCTTCTCCTGCTTGATGCCCACGATGTCAACGGTCTCGTTGACCTTGAGGACACCACGCTCGATGCGGCCGGTGACGACCGTACCGCGACCGGTGATCGTGAAGACGTCCTCGATCGGCATGAGGAACGGCTTCTCGACGTCACGCTCGGGCTGCGGGATGGACTCGTCGACGGCCTTCATCAGGTCGAGAACGGTCTTGCCCCACTCGGCGTCGCCCTCAAGAGCCTTGAGCGCCGAGACCTTGACGACCGGAAGGTCGTCGCCCGGGAACTCGTACTCGGAGAGGAGCTCACGAACCTCGAGCTCGACGAGCTCCAGGATCTCCTCGTCGTCCACCATGTCGGCCTTGTTCAGCGCGACGACGATGTACGGCACGCCTACCTGGCGGGCCAGGAGCACGTGCTCCTTGGTCTGCGGCATCGGGCCGTCGGTGGCCGCGACCACGAGGATGGCGCCGTCCATCTGCGCCGCACCCGTGATCATGTTCTTGATGTAGTCCGCGTGACCCGGGCAGTCGACGTGCGCGTAGTGACGCGACTCCGTCTGGTACTCGACGTGCGCGATCGAGATCGTGATACCGCGCTGACGCTCCTCAGGAGCCTTGTCGATCTGGTCGAAGGCCGAGGCCTCGTTCAGGGTCGGGTACGCGTCGTGCAGCACCTTGGTAATGGCGGCCGTGAGGGTCGTCTTACCGTGGTCGATGTGACCGATGGTGCCGATGTTGACGTGCGGCTTAGTCCGCTCGAACTTTGCCTTCGCCACTGGGGTCCTCCTGAGTGGTTCTGTACGCCTTGCTTCATCGGCGCCAGGTGATCTTTGCTGGAATGCCGGTGCCGGGGGCAACCGCCACGCTGCTTACGCGCTGCGACGAATGCCCGACCGGTCTCCGGTGACAAGCCTAAAGCGTGAGCTCGGAAGAGTTACTCGCCCTTGGCCTTCGCGATGATCTCCTCGGCGACGTTCCGCGGAACCTCGGCGTAGGAGTCGAACTGCATCGAGTAGCTTGCGCGACCCGAGGTCTTGCTGCGGAGGTCTCCGACGTAGCCGAACATCTCCGAGAGGGGCACGAGGCCCTTCACGACGCGAGCGCCGCTGCGCTCCTCCATGGCCTGGATCTGGCCACGGCGGGAGTTGAGGTCGCCGATCACATCGCCCATGTAGTCCTCGGGCGTGGTGACCTCGACGGCCATCATCGGCTCGAGGAGCACGGGGGACGCCCTGCGGGCACCCTCCTTGAACGCCTGCGAACCGGCGATCTTGAAGGCCAGCTCCGAGGAGTCGACCTCGTGGTAACCACCGTCGAGCAGGGTCACACGGATGCCGACCATCTCGTAACCGGCCAGGATGCCGAACTGCATGGCTTCCTGAGCACCCGCGTCCACCGAGGGAATGTACTCCCGGGGGATGCGGCCACCGGTGACCTTGTTGACGAACTCGTACGACGCGTCGCCGCCCTCGATCGGCTCGATGGCGATCTGCACCTTCGCGAACTGGCCGGTTCCACCAGTCTGCTTCTTGTGCGTGAAGTCGACGCGCTCGACGGCCTTGCGGATCGTCTCGCGGTACGCGACCTGGGGCTTGCCGACGTTCGCCTCGACGCGGAACTCGCGCTTCATGCGGTCGACGAGCACCTCGAGGTGAAGCTCGCCCATACCACCGATGATGGTCTGGCCGGTCTCCTCGTCGGAGTGCACCTGGAAGGAGGGGTCCTCCTCCGAGAGCCGCTGGATGGCGACACCCAGCTTCTCCTGGTCACCCTTGGACTTGGGCTCGATGGCGACCTGAATGACCGGCGCCGGGAAGTCCATGGACTCCAGGATGACCGGGTTCTTGTCGTCACACAGCGTCTCACCGGTGGTGGTCTGCTTCAGGCCCATGACGGCGACGATGTCGCCGGCGCCCACCGAGGGGATCTCCTCACGCTTGTTCGCGTGCATACGGTAGATCTTCCCGATGCGCTCCTTCTTGCCCTTGACCGAGTTCAGCACCGCGGTGCCGGCCTCGAGGCGACCGGAGTAGATCCGGACGAAGGTGAGCTTGCCCAGGTGCGGGTCGCTCGCGATCTTGAACGCCAGGCCGGAGAACGGCTCGCTGTCCGAAGGCTGGCGCGCGATGACCTTCTCCGGGTCCTTCACGTCGTGGCCTTCGATGGCCTCGACGTCCAGGGGAGAGGGCAGGTAGCGGACGACCGCGTCGAGCAGGGGCTGGACGCCCTTGTTCTTGAACGCGGTGCCACAGAAGACGGGGGAAACGGTGACGGAGTCAGCCGTGCCCTTCGACGCGAGGGTGATCCGACGGATCGCCGCGTGCAGCTGGTCCTCGGTGGGCTCGACGCCCTCGAGGTACAGCTCCATCATCTGGTCGTCGTTCTCCGAGACGGCCTCAAGGAGCTTGCCGCGCCATTCCTCGGCGGCCTCCTTGTGGGTGTCCGGGATCTCGACGGTGTCGTACATCTCGCCCTTGGCGGCTTCCTCCGACCACACGAAGGCCTTCATCGACACGAGGTCGACGACGCCCTTGAAGTCGGACTCGGCACCGATGGGAAGCTGCATGACCAGCGGAACCGCACCGAGGCGGTCCACGATCATGTCGACGCAGCGGTGGAACTCCGCGCCGGTCCGGTCGAGCTTGTTGACGAAGCAGATACGCGGCACGCCGTAGCGGTCCGCCTGACGCCAGACAGTCTCGGACTGGGGCTCGACGCCGGCCACACCGTCGAACACGGTGACGGCACCGTCGAGGACGCGGAGCGAACGCTCCACCTCGACGGTGAAGTCGACGTGACCGGGGGTGTCGATGATGTTGATGGTGTGGTCAACATCATTGAGCGGCCAGTGACAGGTCGTCGCGGCGGACGTGATCGTGATGCCGCGCTCCTGCTCCTGCTCCATCCAGTCCATCGTGGCTGCGCCGTCGTGGACTTCACCGATCTTGTACGAAACGCCGGTGTAGAAGAGGATCCGCTCAGTGGTGGTCGTCTTGCCCGCGTCGATGTGGGCCATGATCCCAATGTTGCGGACCTTGGCCAGGTCAAGCGAAGTGGTGGCCATAAGGCTCAATCTTCTCTCGGTCTCGATGGGGAAAGCGACTACCAGCGGTAGTGCGCGAAGGCCTTGTTGGACTCGGCCATCTTGTGGGTGTCCTCGCGCTTCTTGACGGCAGCGCCAAGACCGTTGGAGGCGTCGAGCAGCTCGTTCATGAGGCGCTCGGTCATGGTCTTCTCGCGACGGGCGCGGGAGTAACCGACGACCCAGCGGAGGGCGAGGGTGGCGGCACGACCGGGCTTGACCTCGATCGGCACCTGGTAGGTGGCGCCACCGACACGGCGGGACTTGACCTCGAGCGAGGGCTTGACGTTCTCAAGCGCGCGCTTCAGCGTGATGACCGGGTCAGCGCCGGTCTTCTCGCGGAGGCCTTCCATGGCGCCGTACACGATCCGCTCGGCGGTGGAACGCTTGCCGTCGAGGAGGATCTTGTTGATCAGCGAGGTGACAAGAGGAGAGCTGTAGACCGGGTCGATGATGACCGGGCGCTTCGGGGCGGGGCCCTTACGAGGCATTCTTACTTCTCCTTCTTGGCGCCGTAGCGGCTGCGGGCCTGCTTGCGGTTCTTGACACCCTGGGTGTCGAGAGAGCCGCGGATGATCTTGTAACGAACACCCGGCAGGTCCTTCACACGGCCGCCACGCACGAGCACGATGGAGTGCTCCTGCAGGTTGTGTCCCTCGCCCGGGATGTAGGCCGTGACCTCGATACCGGAGGTCAGACGCACACGCGCGACCTTACGGAGCGCCGAGTTCGGCTTCTTCGGGGTGGTCGTGAAGACACGCGTGCAGACGCCACGCCGCTGGGGCGAACCCTCGAGCGCGGGCGTCTTGTTCTTCTCGACCTTGTCCTGCCGGCCCTTCCGGACCAGCTGCTGGATCGTAGGCACTACTTCTCCGGTTTCTGTGTGCCGTTCGTGAAACTAACCTGGAACACTCGCCGACCCACGCGGTCGGGTGTGTCGAATACTGCAAGCCCCTGCCGAACGGCAGGAGAATGACAGATTGCGGTGGCCACTTACGGACTCGCCATGCGGTTGAGGACACGCACCCGAGCCCAGGCACACCCCAGGCACAAGGCTTGAGCGTACCTACCTCACGGAGCTGGGTCAAAACAAATGCCGTCCACCCCGAGCCCCCGGCCCTGATGACTCGGCGCGACCGGACGCACGGACCACCCCGGGCGGCGGCCGCAGGGCCGGCACAACCCCTCCGACCAGCCTGAACGACCTGACGGCAGCCCGCATCAGGTCATACGCCCCGAAGGTCACCCTCCGGTCTCCGGTCACCCGGGGTGACCGACCTCACGGCCTCCTGCGCCAGCCACACAGAAGGGCGCCCACCCCGTCGCGGTACTCGACGGGGTGGGCGCCCTTCTCACTCACTTCTACTGGTTGTACGGACCGTAGTCGTAGTCCTCCAGCGGAACGGCCTGGCCGGAGCCCGTGCCGAACGGCGAGTAGTCGATGTCGTCGTAGCCGACGGCCGAGTACATCGCGGCCTTGGCTTCCTCGGTCGGCTCGACCCGGATGTTGCGGTAGCGGGACAGACCCGTACCGGCCGGGATGAGCTTACCGATGATGACGTTCTCCTTGAGGCCGATCAGGGAGTCGGACTTGGCGTTGATCGCCGCGTCCGTCAGGACCCTGGTCGTCTCCTGGAAGGAAGCCGCGGACAGCCACGACTCCGTCGCCAGCGAGGCCTTGGTGATACCCATCAGCTGCGGTCGGCCGGAGGCGGGGTGACCGCTCTCCTGGACCACACGACGGTTCTCGGTCTCGAACTTCGACCGCTCGACGAGCTCGCCCGGCAGCAGCTCCGCGTCGCCGGACTCGATGATCGTCACACGGCGCAGCATCTGCCGGATGATGATCTCGATGTGCTTGTCGTGGATCGACACGCCCTGCGAGTTGTAGACCTTCTGGACCTCGCCGACCAGGTGGACCTGGACCGCGCGCTGACCGAGGATCCGCAGCACGTCGTGCGGGTTGGTGGCACCGACGGTGAGCTTCTGGCCCACCTCGACCGCGTCGCCCTCGCCGACCAGCAGACGGGCACGCTTGGAGATCGGGAACGGCGTCTCCTCGCTGCCGTCGTCCGGCGTGACGACGAGCTTCTTGGTCTTCTCGGTCTCCTCGATCCGGACACGGCCCTTGGCCTCCGAGATCGGGGCGACACCCTTGGGCGTACGCGCCTCGAAGAGCTCGACGACACGCGGCAGACCCTGGGTGATGTCGTCACCGGCCACACCACCGGTGTGGAAGGTACGCATCGTCAGCTGGGTGCCGGGCTCACCGATGGACTGGGCGGCGATGATGCCGACCGCCTCACCGATGTCGACCAGCTTGCCGGTGGCGAGCGAGCGTCCGTAGCAGAAGGCACAGGTGCCGACCGCGGACTCACAGGTCAGGACCGAGCGGGTCTTGACCTCCTCGACGCCGGCGCCCACCAGGGCGTCGATCAGGACGTCACCGAGGTCGACGTTGGCAGGCGCGATGACCTTGCCGTCGACGACGACGTCCTCGGCGAGCATGCGGGCGTAGACCGAGGTCTCGACGTCCTCCGTCTTGCGGAGCACGCCGTCGGCGCCCTTGACGGCGATCTTCAGCTTGAGGCCGCGGTCGGTGCCGCAGTCCTCCTCGCGGATGATCACGTCCTGCGAGACGTCCACCAGACGACGGGTCAGGTAACCCGAGTCGGCGGTACGCAGGGCGGTGTCCGCCAGACCCTTACGGGCACCGTGCGTGGAGATGAAGTACTCCAGAACGGTGAGGCCCTCACGGAAGGACGCCTTGATGGGACGAGGAATCGTCTCGTTCTTGGCGTTCGACACCAGACCACGCATACCCGCGATCTGACGCATCTGCATCATGTTTCCTCGGGCACCCGAGTCGACCATCATGAAGATGGGGTTCGTCTTCGGGAAGTTCGCGTTCATCGCCTCGGCAACCTCGTTGGTCGCCTTGGTCCAGATCGCGATGAGCTCCTGCGTGCGCTCGTCCTTGGTGATGAGACCGCGCTCGTACTGCTTCTGGACCTTCTCGTCCTGCTCCTCGTAGCCCTTGACGATGGCCTTCTTGGCCTCGGGCACGACGACGTCGGAGATGGCCACGGTCACACCGGAGCGGGTCGCCCAGTGGAAACCGGCCGCCTTCAGGTTGTCGAGCGTCGCCGCCACGATGACCTTGGGGTAGCGCTCGGCCAGGTCGTTGACGATCTCGGAGAGCTGCTTCTTGCCCACCGAGTAGTCGACGAACGGGTAGTCCTCGGGCAGCAGCTCGTTGAAGAGCGCGCGGCCCAGGCTCGTACGCAGCCGGAAGGTGTCACCCGGCTGGTACTCGGGCTCGCCCTCCTCGGCGACCGGCGGCACCCAGCCACGCGGCGGGATGGTGCCCACCGGGAAGCGGATGTCGACCCTCGTCTGGAGCGACAGCTCGCGGGCGTCGAAGGCCATGGTGGCCTCGGCCGTGGAGCCGAACGCGCGGTCCGAGCCCTTGACGTTGCGGCCCTCTTCGTCCGTGGTGAGGAAGAAGAGGCCCAGCACCATGTCCTGGGTCGGCATGGTGACGGGACGGCCGTCAGCCGGCTTCAGGATGTTGTTCGAGGACAGCATCAGGATGCGGGCCTCGGCCTGCGCCTCCGCGGAGAGCGGCAGGTGCACGGCCATCTGGTCACCGTCGAAGTCCGCGTTGAACGCGGTGCAGACGAGCGGGTGGATCTGGATGGCCTTGCCCTCGACCAGCTGCGGCTCGAAGGCCTGGATGCCGAGGCGGTGCAGGGTGGGCGCACGGTTCAGCAGCACCGGGTGCTCGGCGATGACCTCTTCGAGGACGTCGTACACGACGGTGCGGCCACGCTCGACCATGCGCTTGGCCGACTTGATGTTCTGCGCGTGGTTCAGGTCCACCAGGCGCTTCATCACGAACGGCTTGAAGAGCTCCAGCGCCATCGCCTTCGGCAGACCGCACTGGTGCAGCTTGAGCTGCGGACCGACGACGATCACGGAACGCGCGGAGTAGTCCACACGCTTGCCGAGGAGGTTCTGACGGAAACGGCCCTGCTTGCCCTTCAGCATGTCGCTGAGGGACTTCAGGGGACGGTTACCGGGACCGGTGACCGGGCGACCACGGCGGCCGTTGTCGAACAGCGCGTCGACGGCCTCCTGCAGCATCCGCTTCTCGTTGTTCACGATGATCTCGGGGGCACCGAGGTCAAGGAGACGCTTGAGGCGGTTGTTGCGGTTGATCACACGGCGGTACAGGTCGTTCAGGTCGGAGGTCGCGAAGCGGCCACCGTCCAGCTGCACCATCGGACGCAGGTCCGGCGGGATGACCGGCACGCAGTCGAGCACCATGCCCTTGGGCTTGTTGCTGGTCTGCAGGAACGCGGAGACGACCTTGAGGCGCTTGAGCGCACGGGTCTTCTTCTGGCCCTTGCCGGTACGGATGATCTCGCGGAGGCGCTCGGCCTCCTCGTTGAGGTCGAAGGACTCCAGGCGCTTCTGCAGGGCAGCAGCACCCATGCAGCCGTCGAAGTACGTGCCGAAACGGTCACGCAGCTCGCGGTAGAGCAGCTCGTCGCCCTCGAGGTCCTGGACCTTGAGGTTCTTGAAGCGGCTCCACACCTCGTCGAGGCGGTCGATCTCGCGCTGCGCACGGTCACGCAGCTGCTTCATCTCACGCTCGGCACCTTCGCGCACCTTGCGGCGTACGTCGGCCTTGGCGCCCTCTGCCTCGAGCTCGGCCAGGTCGGTCTCGAGCTTCTTGGCACGGTTCTCGAGGTCCGAGTCACGGCGGTTCTCGACCTGCTGACGCTCGACGGAGACATGCGCCTCCAGCGACGGGAGGTCACGCGTGCGGCGCTCCTCGTCGACGAACGTGATCATGTACGCGGCGAAGTAGATGACCTTCTCGAGGTCCTTCGGCGCGAGGTCCAGCAGGTAGCCCAGACGCGACGGGACACCCTTGAAGTACCAGATGTGGGTGACGGGAGCGGCAAGCTCGATGTGGCCCATACGCTCACGACGCACCTTGGCGCGCGTGACCTCTACGCCACAGCGCTCACAGATGATGCCCTTGAAGCGGACACGCTTGTACTTGCCGCAGTAGCACTCCCAGTCCCGGGTCGGACCGAAGATCTTCTCGCAGAAGAGTCCGTCCTTCTCGGGCTTGAGCGTGCGGTAGTTGATGGTCTCAGGCTTCTTCACTTCGCCGTGGGACCAGGTCCGGATGTCGTCCGCGGTGGCAAGGCCGATCCGCAGCTCGTCGAAGAAGTTGACGTCGAGCACTTGTCGTCAATCCCTCTTTCGGGGGTTCGAGCCCCCTCGCTTCACGCGAGAAATCGGGGCACTTCAGCAATGGTCTGAACGGGTCCGGGGAGAGCCGGCCGGATCACGAGGATCCGGCCGGCCAACCCGTCAGACCTCTTCGACGCTGCTCGGCTCGCGCCGGGACAGGTCGATACCGAGCTCCTCCGCCGCGCGGAAGACGTCCTCGTCCGTGTCACGCATCTCGATGGACATACCGTCCGAGGACAGCACCTCCACGTTGAGGCAGAGCGACTGCATCTCCTTGATGAGCACCTTGAAGGACTCGGGGATGCCGGGCTCGGGGATGTTCTCGCCCTTGACGATGGCCTCGTACACCTTCACGCGGCCGGTCACGTCGTCGGACTTGATCGTCAGGAGTTCCTGGAGGGCGTATGCGGCGCCGTAAGCCTCAAGGGCCCACACCTCCATCTCGCCGAATCGCTGCCCACCGAACTGCGCCTTACCACCCAGCGGCTGCTGCGTGATCATGGAGTACGGGCCGGTCGAACGCGCGTGGAGCTTGTCGTCGACCAGGTGGTGCAGCTTGAGGATGTACATGAACCCGACCGATACCGGCTCGGGGAACGGCTCACCGGAGCGGCCGTCGTACAGGTTGGCCTTGCCCGAGGGCTGGACCAGCCGGTCGCCGTCGCGGTTCGGGATCGTGGCCTGGAAGAGGCCGGTGATCTCGTCCTCACGGGCGCCGTCGAAGACGGGCGTGGCGACGTTGGTGCCGGGGGCGACCTGGTCGGCGCCGATGGCCTGCAGGCGCTGGGCCCACTCGTCACCGAAACCGGAGACGTCCCAGCCGCGGCTGGCGAGCCAGCCGAGGTGGATCTCCAGGACCTGTCCCGGGTTCATTCGGGACGGAACACCCAGCGGGTTGAGGATGATGTCGACCGGGGTGCCGTCCTCAAGGAACGGCATGTCCTCGATCGGGAGGATCTTGGAGATGACGCCCTTGTTGCCGTGACGGCCGGCGAGCTTGTCACCATCGGTGATCTTGCGCTTCTGCGCGACGTAGACGCGGACCAGCTGGTTCACGCCCGGCGGCAGTTCGTCGCCCTCTTCGCGGTCGAAGACGCGGACGCCGATGATCTTGCCGATCTCGCCGTGCGGGACCTTCAGCGAGGTGTCGCGCACCTCGCGCGCCTTCTCACCGAAGATCGCGCGGAGCAGGCGCTCCTCCGGCGTCAGCTCGGTCTCGCCCTTGGGCGTGACCTTGCCGACGAGGATGTCTCCGGCCGTGACCTCGGCACCGATACGGATGATGCCGCGCTCGTCGAGGTCGGCGAGGACCTCTTCGGAGACGTTCGGGATGTCCCGGGTGATCTCCTCCGGGCCGAGCTTGGTGTCACGGGCGTCGACCTCGTGCTCCTCGATGTGGATCGAGGAGAGGACGTCGTCCTGCACGAGGCGCTGCGACAGGATGATCGCGTCCTCGTAGTTGTGACCCTCCCAGGGCATGAACGCCACGAGCAGGTTCTTGCCGAGCGCCATCTCACCGTTCTCGGTGGCCGGCCCGTCGGCGAGGACCTGGCTCTCGATGACCCGGTCGCCCTCGGAGACGACGACCTTCTGGTTCACCGAGGTGCCCTGGTTCGAGCGCGAGAACTTGGCGATGCGGTACGTGGTGTACGTGCCGTCGTCGTTCGTCACGGTGATGTAGTCCGCGGAGACCTCCTGGACCACACCCGACTTCTCGGCCTTGAGCACGTCACCGGCGTCGGTGGCACAGCGGTACTCCATGCCGGTGCCGACCAGCGGCGCCTCGCTCTTGATGAGCGGGACGGCCTGACGCATCATGTTCGCGCCCATGAGGGCACGGTTGGCGTCGTCGTGCTCGAGGAACGGGATCATCGCGGTGGCGACCGACACCATCTGGCGCGGCGAGACGTCCATGTAGTCGACGTCGTCACCGGGGATGTAGTCGATCTCGCCGCCACGACGGCGGACCAGGACACGGGCCTCGGTGAAGCGCATGTCCTCGGAGAGCGTCGCGTTCGCCTGGGCGATCACGAAGCGGTCCTCTTCGTC
Source organism: Streptomyces sp. NPDC102441 (assembly GCF_044765585.1). NCBI lineage: Bacteria > Bacillati > Actinomycetota > Actinomycetes > Kitasatosporales > Streptomycetaceae > Streptomyces > Streptomyces sp. NPDC102441. The sequence continues at coordinate 333,068 of NZ_JBIWKH010000004.1, read as the reverse complement.
GGCCGTCAGGTAGTCGACGTCGTCGGTGACGACGCCCTCGACGACCTTGCGGTACGGCGTCTCGATGAAACCGAACGGGTTGATGCGCCCGTAGGAAGCGAGCGAGCCGATCAGGCCGATGTTCGGGCCTTCGGGCGTCTCGATCGGGCACATGCGGCCGTAGTGCGACGGGTGAACGTCACGGACCTCGAAGCCGGCCCGCTCACGGGAGAGACCACCCGGGCCGAGCGCGTTGAGACGACGCTTGTGCGTCAGACCCGACAGCGGGTTGTTCTGGTCCATGAACTGGGACAGCTGGCTGGTGCCGAAGAACTCCTTGATGGAGGCGACGACCGGCCGGATGTTGATCAGGGTCTGCGGCGTGATCGCCTCGACGTCCTGAGTGGTCATGCGCTCACGCACGACACGCTCCATACGGGCGAGACCCGTACGGACCTGGTTCTGGATCAGCTCACCGACGTTACGGATACGGCGGTTGCCGAAGTGGTCGATGTCGTCGGTCTCGACCATGATCGAGCGACCGGACTCACCGAGCGTCTCGGTCTCACCGGCGTGCAGCTTCACCAGGTACTTGATGGTGGCGATGATGTCGTCGCTGGTGAGGACACCGGCGTCGAGCGGCTCTTCGGCGCCGAGCTTCTTGTTCACCTTGTAGCGTCCGACCTTCGCGAGGTCGTAGCGCTTCGGGTTGAAGTAGAGGTTCTCGAGCAGCGTCTGAGCGGCCTCGCGCGTCGGCGGCTCGCCCGGACGCAGCTTGCGGTAGATGTCGAGCAGCGCGTCGTCCTGGCCCTGGGTGTGGTCCTTCTCCAGGGTGGCGCGCATCGACTCGTACTCGCCGAACTCCTCCAGGATCTGCTCGGTGGTCCAGCCAAGAGCCTTCAGGAGGACGGTGACCGACTGCTTGCGCTTGCGGTCGATGCGGACACCGACCATGTCGCGCTTGTCGATCTCCATCTCCAGCCAGGCACCCCGGGACGGGATGATCTTGGAGGAGAAGATGTCCTTGTCGGACGTCTTGTCGATGGAGGAGTCGAAGTAGACACCCGGCGAGCGGACGAGCTGCGACACGACGACACGCTCGGTGCCGTTGATGACGAAGGTGCCCTTGTTGGTCATGAGCGGGAAGTCGCCCATGAAGACCGTCTGGGACTTGATCTCGCCGGTCTCGTTGTTGGTGAACTCGGCCGTGACGAAGAGCGGTGCGGCGAACGTGAAGTCGCGCTCCTTGCACTCGTCGATCGAGTTCTTCGGGGGCTCGAAACGGTGGTCGCGGAAGGTGAGCGACATCGACCCGGAGAAGTCCTCGATCGGGGAGATCTCCTCGAAGATTTCCTCCAGGCCGGACTTGGTGGGGACGTCTTGTCCGCTGTCCAGAGCAGCCTCGACGCGAGCCTTCCACGCGGCGTTACCGAGGAGCCAGTCAAAGCTCTCGGTCTGCAGCGCGAGGAGGTTCGGAACCTCGAGGGGCTCCTTGATCTTTGCAAAAGAGATGCGCAGCGGGGCTGTGCTGGCATCGTTGTTCGTATTCGAGGTCGAGGCGTTGCGCGAGGCGGCCAAGAGGGGGTCCTTCCGAGGGCTCGGACTCACTACGCGCGTACCGGCCCCAAGCCGCACACAGAGACAGGAATCCCAAGGTCAGGGAAGTCCGGTCATCGGTGCTAGGCGTGGGCATGCCCCTGGTGACGGGCAGGAGGCAGCTAACAGGCAGCGCAAAGGGTCAGTGTAGCCAAGCGGCACACTGATGTCCAGTCGGGGTTCTCAGAGACCCACGTTGCTCTCAACAGCTGTTCTCAACACCTATGAATAGCCCTCGCGCGGTGTGCGCTCTTCTTTACTGCCCTCTTCGCACTCGATCCATGCCTCGGATGCGGATCGAGATGACGACGCGTCCTGAGAATTGCGCGCCGCGTGCGGTTCGTCAAGGCCCCCAGGGTCTCGGCGGACACCCGGCGATCTTCACCTGCGCCGGGAGGACGCCGGTTGACGCCTCACGGCGCCCCCGGAGAAACGCACGGCGAAGATCACCCTACTCGTCGTGCGGGGAAGTTCAAGGCAGCCTCCAGGGGCACGCCAAAGGGCGACCACCCGGATGGGTGATCGCCCTTTGCGATGTGACATCCCCGCCTCGCGGCAGGGACGTTCCTGAGGAGTCAGAGGACTCGCAGGGTCACTTGACCTCGACGGAAGCGCCGGCGGCCTTGAGGGACTCGGCAGCCTTCTCGGCGGCCTCCTTGGCGACCTTCTCGAGGACCGGCTTCGGGGTGCCGTCGACGAGGTCCTTGGCCTCCTTGAGACCCAGCGAGGTCAGCTCACGCACGACCTTGATGACCTGGATCTTCTTCTCGCCGGCACCCGTGAGGATGACGTCGAACTCGTCCTGCTCGGCCTCGGCCTCGGCGGCGGGGCCACCCGCGGCGGGACCGGCGACGGCGACCGCGGCGGCGGCGGTGACGTCGAACTTCTCCTCGAACGCCTTAACGAACTCGGAGAGCTCGATGAGGGTGAGCCCCTCGAACTGGGCGAGCAGGTCTTCCTGGCTGAGCTTCGCCATGATGGCGTCCTTCCACTAATTCGGCAGGTGCCGGATGTATATGTCGGCGGGCGTACGGGCCCGCTGCGAGCCGTTGGAGCGGAGTGTTACTCCGCCACCTCGGCATCGGCGGGAGCCGGCGTACCGGCACCGCCCTGCTCGGCCTTCTTGGCGCGAAGCGCTTCCGCGGTGCGGACGAACTTCGACGGCAGAGCCTGGAAGAGCTGCGCAGCCTGAGTCTGCTTGCCCTTCATGGCGCCGGCCAGCTTGGCGAGCAGAACCTCGCGGGACTCGAGGTCCGCGAGCTTCTTGAACTCATCGGCGGACAGCGCCTTGCCATCAAGGACACCGCCCTTGATGACGAGGTTGGGGTTGTCCTTGGCGAAGTCACGAAGACCCTTCGCCGACACCACCGGGTCACCGGTGACGAAGGCAACCGCCGTCGGACCCGAGAACAGGTCGTCCAGCGTGTCGATCCCGGCCTCGTTGGCCGCAATCTTGGTCAGCGTGTTCTTCACCACGGCGTACTGGGCGTTCTCACCGAGCGAACGGCGCAGCTCCTTGAGCTGTGCCACGGTGAGACCCCGGTACTCGGTCAGCACAGCGGCGTTCGAGCTGCGGAACTGGTCCGTCAGCTCGGCTACCGCGGCAGCCTTGTCGGGCCTTGCCATGAGCGTCGGCCTCCTTCCGGGTGATGAGGACCGCTCAGAAGGGGCCGGGAAAGACGAAACGCCCCGGCGCAGGCGCCAGGGCGTAGCTCGACCGGACGAATCCGGGAGCTTTCCACGGTCACCTGCGCAGGTCGTCCGTTCTTGACGGATCCTTCGGTCACCGCTTCCCCTTACGAGGAGCCGGTGACGACCAGCGGTCTTTGGCTTCTTCGTGAGAGTACGCGACCGGAGTCGTCCGGAGCAAATCCGTCCCGGTTCGACCGGTGCGAGAGGTTTAAGGGCTTCCCGGGCGGCCAGGAGCGGCCCCGCGTACGAGGACGGGCCCCGCACCCTCCGAAGAGGCTGCGGGGCCCGTCCCATGCCGTGACGCGGCTACCGGGTGAGCGCGGGGGCTCAGACGGCGGCCGGGTCCTCCTCGACGAGGAGGTTGCGCACGCGGTTGGAGTCCAGCGGGATGCCGGGGCCCATCGTCGTGCTCATGGTCGCCTTCTTGATGAAGCGACCCTTCGCGGCGGACGGCTTCAGACGGAGGATCTCCTCCAGCGCCGCGCCGTAGTTCTCGACCAGCTTCGTGTCATCGAAAGAGGTCTTTCCGATGATGAAGTGCAGGTTCGAGTGCTTGTCGACGCGGAACTCGATCTTTCCGCCCTTGATGTCGTTGACAGCCTTGACGACATCGGGGGTGACGGTGCCGGTCTTCGGGTTCGGCATCAGACCACGCGGACCGAGCACGCGGCCCAGGCGGCCGACCTTGCCCATGAGGTCCGGCGTGGCGACGACGGCGTCGAAGTCCAGACGGCCCTTCGCCACCTCGTCGATGAGCTCGTCGGCGCCGACGATGTCGGCGCCCGCGGCTTCCGCGGCCGCAGCACGGTCACCGGTCGCGAAGACCAGGACCCGGGCGGTCTTGCCGGTGCCGTGCGGGAGGTTCACGGTGCCACGGACCATCTGGTCGGCCTTGCGAGGGTCGACACCCAGGGCAAAGGCGACCTCGACGGTGCTGTCGAACTTGGTGGCGGCGGTGTCCTTGGCGATACGGACGGCCTCGAGCGGGGCGTACGTACGCTCCCGGTCGATCTTCGCGTCCGCAGCGCGGAGGTTCTTGCTGCGCTTCACTGCTACTCCTGTGGGTTCAGAGTGTGGAGTCGTGGTGCGGACCAGCGCTTGGTCCTACCACTGAGGGGTTACGGGGCTGACTCAGCCTTCGACCGTGATGCCCATGGAACGGGCGGTGCCAGCGATGATCTTCGACGCGGCGTCGAGGTCGTTGGCGTTCAGGTCGGGAAGCTTGGCCGTGGCGATCTCGCGGACCTGGTCGGCCGTGAGCTTGGCGACCTTGGTCTTGTGCGGCTCGCCGGAGCCCTTGTCCACACCAGCGGCCTTGAGGATCAGCTTGGCGGCCGGCGGAGTCTTCGTGATGAAGGTGAAGGAGCGGTCGTCGTAGACCGTGATCTCCACCGGCACGACCATGCCACGCTGCGACTCGGTCGCGGCGTTGTAGGCCTTGCAGAACTCCATGATGTTGACGCCGTGCTGGCCCAGTGCGGGACCGACCGGCGGCGCCGGGTTGGCCGCACCGGCGTTGATCTGGAGCTTGATAAGCCCCGTGACCTTCTTCTTCTTGGGAGGCATTGCTCTCTCCGGGTCCTAGTGAGAGTGTTTCGCCGCCATTCCGGTCATCCGGATGGAGGCATACCGCACAACGATAACGGGTATAGCTGCGCGACCAAAAACCGAGCAGGTCAGACCGGCTGCGAAGCCTGTCTGACCTGCTCGGTAGGCATGTGTCCAGGAACGGGCGGAAAGACCGTCAGTTCTTCTGGATCTGGTCGAAGCTGAGCTCGACCGGGGTCTCGCGACCGAAGATCTCGACGAGGCCCTTGACCTTCTTCGAGTCGGCGTTGATCTCGTTGATCGTCGCCTGCAGGGTCGCGAACGGCCCGTCGGTGACGGTGACCGAGTCGCCGACCTCGAAGTCCAGGACCTGGACCTCGACCTTGCGGGACGGAGCCGGCTTGCCCTCGGCCTCGGCGGCCTCGCGGGCCGCCTTCTCCTCGGCCTCGGGGGCGAGCATCTTGAGGATCTCGTCCAGGGTCAGCGGGTACGGGTCGTAGGCGTTGCCCACGAAGCCGGTGACGCCCGGCGTGTTGCGGACGACACCCCAGGACTCGTTCGTCAGGTCCATGCGCACCAGGACGTATCCCGGGAGCTTGTTCTGACGGACGTTCTTCCGCTCACCGTTCTTGATCTGGACGATCTCTTCCTCGGGGACCTCCGCCTGGTAGACGAACTCCTCGACGTTGAGCGAGACGGCGCGCTGCTCCAGGTTGGCCTTCACGCGCTTCTCGTAACCGGCGTACGTGTGGATGACGTACCACTCACCGGGAAGTGCTCGCAGCTCTTCGCGCAGGGCGGCGACGGCGTCGACGGGGGCGGCCGGCTCGGCGTCCTCTTCGTCGGCGTCGGGCTCGTCCGCGGTCTCTTCGTCAGCGGCGGCCACGTCGTCCTGGGCGGCTTCCGCGTCCTCGTCGGCTTCGGCGGCCTCGACGTCCTCGTCGGACTCGGCACGCACGGCGTCCTGCTCGGCGGGCTCGCCCGCGGCGGCGTCAGCAGCGTCGACCTGGTCCGGGGCCACGGCATCCGCCGCCTCGACGATGTCGAGCTCGTCCTCGGCGGACTCGACGGCGCTCGCCGTGGGCTCGGCGTCGTCGTTCAGGTTCGGGTCAGACACGATGGCTGCTTCTTCCTGGATACAAATGGGTGGAACATGCGAAAGGGGCGCCGATGAGGCGCCCTCCGCGGGGATCAGCCGAAGACGTACTTGATGACCCGCGCGAATCCGAAGTCAATCACGGTGACGAGACCGATCATGACGACCACGAACACGATCACCACGGCCGTGTACGTCGACAGCTGGCTGCGCGTAGGCCATACGACCTTGCGGAGCTCGGCGACGATCTGGCGGTAGAACAGCGCGAGACGGCCCAGAGGGCCCTTCTTGCCGCGCTTGCCGCCCTTCCGGGCCTTCTTCTTCGACTCGGGGGCTTCGTCCTCGGCATCAGGCATGTCGATGGAGCCCACGGCGTCCGTCACGCTACTCACCTGATTCCGGGTCGTGGCCGTGCCGCGCCCGGTGGAGCCGCACGGCGGTGCATTGAAGTACGTACATGCGCACACATCCTGGCGAAGGAGTGTGTAGCAGGGCCGGAGGGACTTGAACCCCCAACCGCTGGTTTTGGAGACCAGTGCTCTACCAATTGAGCTACGACCCTTTGTGGTTTCCACCAACCTACCGCATCCTCGCCGGTGGGCCGGTGGGGAAAACGGTGTGGCTGATGAAGGCCAACGACAGGTGAGTGTACGTGTTCAGGGCCGCCGCGTCGAACAGACAACTACCGACCGGTCCTGTCCGCATGCTGTCCGAGTCCTGTCCGGTCCCTGAAACCCCTGTGCCGAGGGGATTTCCGGTCTGCGAGCATGGGGGGCATGAGCGCTGCAACTTCTCCGTCCGAGCGCCGGGTTTCGGCCCGCATCGGTGCGATCTCCGAGTCCGCCACCCTCGCCGTCGACGCCAAGGCAAAGGCTCTCAAGGCCGCCGGGCGTCCGGTGATCGGCTTCGGCGCCGGCGAGCCCGACTTCCCGACCCCCGGTTACATCGTGGACGCCGCGATCGAGGCGTGCCGAAACCCGAAGTACCACCGCTACACCCCGGCGGGCGGGCTCCCCGAGCTCAAGGCCGCCATCGTGGCGAAGACGCTGCGCGACTCCGGCTACGAGGTCGACGCCTCCCAGGTCCTGGTGACCAACGGCGGCAAGCAGGCCATCTACGAGGCCTTCGCCGCCGTCCTCGACCCGGGTGACGAGGTCATCGTCCCCGCCCCGTACTGGACGACCTACCCCGAGTCGATCCGTCTCGCCGGCGGTGTCCCGGTCGACGTCGTGGCCGACGAGACCACCGGCTACCGGGTCTCGGTCGAGCAGCTCGAGGCGGCGCGTACAGAGCGCACCAAGGTCGTCCTGTTCGTCTCCCCGTCCAACCCGACGGGTGCCGTCTACAGCGAGGCCGAGACCGAGGCGATCGGCCGCTGGGCCGTGGAGCACGGGCTGTGGGTGATGACGGACGAGATCTACGAGCACCTGGTCTACGGTGGCGCGGCCGCCGCCTCGCTCCCCGCGGTCGTGCCCGAGCTGCGTGACAAGTGCATCGTGGTCAACGGTGTCGCCAAGACCTACGCCATGACCGGCTGGCGGGTGGGCTGGATCATCGGCCCGAAGGACATCGTGAAGGCCGCGACCAACCTGCAGTCGCACGCCACCTCCAACGTCAACAACATCGCGCAGGCCGCCGCGCTGGCCGCCCTCACGGGGAGCCTGGACGCGGTCGCCGAGATGCGGACCGCCTTCGACCGCAGGCGCCGGACGATCGTGCGCATGCTCAACGAGATCGACGGCGTTCTCTGCCCCGAGCCCGAGGGCGCGTTCTACGCGTACCCCTCGGTGAAGGGACTGCTCGGCAAGGAGATCCGCGGCAAGCGCCCGGCGGACTCCGTCGAGCTCGCTGCTCTCATCCTGGACGAGGCCGAGGTCGCCGTGGTGCCGGGCGAGGCGTTCGGCACGCCGGGTTATCTGCGGCTGTCCTACGCGCTGGGCGACGACGACCTCGTCGAGGGTGTCTCCCGGCTCCAGAAGCTGCTGGGCGAGGCCCGCGACTGATCATCCTGCTCACGTGAGCAGGTTGGCCCCCGGCTCCGGCCGGGGGCCACATTTTTGTTCGACGGGTAACTCACAAGGGGATCCGGCTACCGCCGCGCCCCTCGTGTGCGGCAAGATCGGCCAATGGAGCGTGACGTACGGCTGTTGCCCAAGGCCCACCTGCACCTGCACTTCACCGGGTCGATGCGGCCCACGACCCTGCTCGAACTCGCCGACAAGTACGGGGTGCGCCTGCCCGAGGCCCTGACCGGCGGCGAGCCGCCCGAGCTGCGGGCCACCGACGAGCGCGGCTGGTTCCGTTTCCAGCGCCTCTACGACATCGCCCGGTCCTGCCTCCGCTCCCCGGAGGACATCCAGCGACTGGTGCGCGAGACGGCCATGGAGGACGTCGCGGACGGCTCCGGGTGGCTGGAGATCCAGGTCGACCCGACCTCGTACGCCCCGCTGCTCGGCGGGCTCATCCCCGCGATCGAGGTCATCCTGGACGCCGTGGACCGCGCGGCACGCGAGACCGGGCTCGGGATCCGGGTGGTGATCGCGGCGAACCGGATGAAGCATCCGCTGGACGCCCGGACGCTGGCCCGGCTCGCCGTGCGGTACGCGGACCGGGGCGTCATCGGCTTCGGGCTCTCCAACGACGAACGCCGCGGGATGGCCCGCGACTTCGACCGCGCCTTCGCCATCGCCCGCGAGGGCGGGCTGCTCGCGGCCCCGCACGGCGGCGAGCTCTCGGGCCCCTCCAGTGTCCGGGACTGCCTGGACGACCTCGACGCTTCCCGGATCGGGCACGGCGTACGGGCGGCCGAGGATCCGGGGCTGCTGCGCAAGCTCGCGGAGCGGGGCGTGACCTGCGAGGTCTGCCCCGCGTCCAACGTGGCGCTCGGTGTCTACGAGAAGCCCGCCGACGTACCCCTGCGCACTCTGTTCGACGCCGGGGTACCGATGGCGCTCGGAGCGGACGACCCGCTGCTCTTCGGTTCCCGGCTGGCCGCGCAGTACGACCTCGTACGCCGCCATCACGCGTTCACCGACGAGGAACTGGCCGAGCTGGCACGGCAGTCCGTGCGGGGATCGGTGGCGCCCGTCGAGGTGCGGGAGAAGCTGCTGAGCGGGATCGACGCGTGGCTGGCGCCGGCTAGCTGATGCCGGCCAGCAGGGTGCGGGCGAGGGATGCGGCGAAGTCGTCCAGTGACTGCGGGGCAGCGCCCACCTCGTAGGCGAAGGCGCGCTGGGCGCAGGCGCCCAGCAGCAGCGAGGCGGCCGCGTAGGTGTCGGCCCCCGGCCCCACCCGGCCCGCCTGCTGTTCGGCTCGGAGATAGGCGTCGAGGCCCTGGATCGGCTTGTGCGGTCCGGTGCCCATCTCGCGCATGGCCGCTTCGTGGCGGTGCTTGAGCCGGGGCTCGGCGTACAGCGAGGCGAGCACCGGGAAGGTCTGCTCGTAGAACAGCGCGGCCTGGCGGGCGACCTCGGTGAGGTTCTGCCCCAGGTCCCCCCGGCCCGCCTCCAGGTCGCCCAGGAGTGGGCCCAGCCTCGGCATGCGCTCGCCGAGCACGGTCACGAAGAGCTCTTCCTTGCTCGTGAAGTACTTGTACAGCGCGGCCTCGGAACAGCCGGCGGCCTTGGCGATCTCCTTCGTCGTCGTCCGCGCGAGGCCGATGCCGAGCATGAGCTCGTGGGCCGCATCGATGATGCGGACGCGGGCCGGCTTCTGCTCCATGGATGCTCCAGCAAGGCTTGACGAGAGGGTGAGTGCCCACTCATCCTAAGGGTGAGTGAATACTCACCCACCTAGAAGGGCGTGCGCGATGAGGCTCACAGTGTTCGGGGCGACGGGGGCGGTCGGCCAGGAGGTCGTGCGGCAGGCGCTGGCGGCGGGGCACGAGGTGACAGCGGTGGTCCGCGATCCCGCCCGGCTCCCGGACGGGCTCCACGGCGCCGCTCTGCACGCGGTCGTACCGCTGGGCGACGGGGTGGCGGTGCGCGCGGCGGTCGCAGGACGGGACGCCGTGCTCTCGGGGCTCGGCGCCCGGGGCCGGAAGGCCGGTGACGTCGCGGAGCGGCTCACCGGGCAGGTGCTGGAGGCGATGGAGGCGGAGGGGGTCCGGCGGCTGGTGGTCGTGAGCGCGGCCCCGGTCGGTCCGGAGCCCGCGGACGACCCACTGCTGGACCGCGTGGTCCGCCGGGTGATCGGCACGGTCCTCAAGGAGGTGTACGCGGATCTGGCCCGCATGGAGGCCGCGTTGGCCGCGAGCTCGACGGACTGGACGTCGGTGCGGCCGCCGAAGCTGACGAACGGGCCGCTGACGGGGACGTACCGGACGGTCGTGGGCGGCACCCCTCGGAGCGGCCGGTCCATCGCAAGGGCCGATGTGGCCCACGCGATGCTGGCGCTGGTCGACGAGCCGGCCGCGGTGAAGCAGGGCGTGGGGGTCGCCTACTGAGCCTGCGGCCCCGCGCCGGGCTACAGGCTGACGCCCACCGTCACCGGTTCGTTGACGAGTGTGACCCCGAAGGCCTCATGGACCCCGGCGACGACCTCGCGGGCCAGGGACAGGAGGTCCTCGGTGGTCGCGCCGCCCCGGTTGGTGAGGGCGAGCGTGTGCTTGGTGGAGATGCGGGCGGGGCCCGTGCCGTACCCCTTGGTGAAGCCGGCCTTGTCGATGAGCCAGGCGGCCGACGTCTTCACCCGGCCGTCACCCGCGGGGAAGGCCGGGGGCCTGACGTCCGCCCCCAGGCGCTCACCGGCGCGGGCGAGGAAGAGCGCGTACTCCGCCTCGTCGAGAACCGGGTTGGTGAAGAAGGACCCGGCCGACCAGGTGTCGTGGTCCTCCGGGTCGAGCACCATTCCCTTGCCCGCCCTCAGCCGGAGGACGGTTTCGCTGGCGGAGGAGGCGGGAACGCGTTCACCCTGTTCGACGCCCATGGCCCTGGCCGTCTCCGGGTAGCGGATGGGCGCGGACCTTCCGCCCGCGTCCTCCAGACCGAACCGGACCCGGAGCACGACGTAGCGGTCGGGCTCGGCCTTGAAGCGGCTGTGGCGGTACGAGAACGCGCAGGCCTCGTTCGGGAGGGTGACCGTCTCCCGGGCGTGCCGGTCGTAGGCGACGACCTCGGTGATGACCGAGGACACCTCCTGCCCGTAGGCGCCGACGTTCTGGATCGGTGTCGCACCGGCCGAGCCGGGGATTCCGGCGAGGCACTCGATCCCGGCCAGGCCCGCCTCGACCGTACGGGCCACGGCTTCGGTCCAGACCTCACCGGCCGCCAGTTCGAGCGCCGTACCGGAGAGGGCGAAGCCCTTGGTCGCGACGCGCAGGGCCGTTCCGTCGAAGCCCTTGTCGCCGATGACCAGGTTGGAGCCTCCTCCGATGACCAGGAGCGGGGTGCCGCTGTCGTCGGCCTCGCGCACGGCGGCGACCACCTCCGCGTCGGTGGTGGCCGTCAGAAGGCGGCCGGCCGGGCCGCCGAGCCGGAAGGTGGTCAGGGGGGCGAGGGGGGCGTCGTGGAGTTCCTGCACGGGGACAAGAGTACGGTCCACGCCCCGGGAGCGGGCCATGGACCGTACGGACGGCACGAGCGGAGGACGGGAGGTCAGGCGGCCCCGAGAACCCCGCCGGCCTCACGCAGGACGCCGCCGGCGATCAGGCCCGGCAACCGGACCACGTACACGACATCGCCGCTCAGGCGAGGCGGACGACGGCGCGGGACATGCCCAGCACCTTCTTGCCGTCGCTCATCGCGATGAGGTCGACCCTGACCGTGTTGTCGTCCAGCTTCGCGGCGACCTTGCCGCTCACCTCGATCAGCACCCCCGTGTCGTCGTTCGGGACGACGACCGGCCTGGTGAACCGCACGCCGTACTCGACGACCGCACCGGGATCACCGGCCCAGTCGGTGACGACCCGGATCGCTTCGGCCATGGTGAACATGCCGTGCGCGATCACGTCCGGCAGGCCGACCTCGCGCGCGAACTTCTCGTTCCAGTGGATCGGGTTGAAGTCGCCGGAGGCGCCCGCGTACCGCACCAGCGTCGCCCGGGTCACCGGGAACGTCTGCGCCGGGAGTTCCGTACCGACCTCGACCGCGTCGTAAGCAATGGTCGCCGTCATCACGCCTCCTCGGCGGCACGCGCCACCAGCTTCGTCCACGCGGTCACGACGTGCTCACCGGACTCGTCGTGCACCTCGCCCCGGATGTCCACGATGTCGCTGCCCGCCATGGACTTGATGCCCTCGATGGTCGAGGTGACCGCCAGCCGGTCCCCCGCCCGCACGGGGCGCGTGTAGGAGAACTTCTGGTCGCCGTGCACCACACGGCTGTAGTCCAGGCCCAGTTGCGGGTCCTCGATCACCTGGCCGGCGGCCCTGAAGGTGATCGAGAAGACGAACGTCGGCGGAGCGATCACATCCGGGTACCCCAGAGCCTTGGCGGCCTCCGGGTCCACGTACGCGGCGCCGGTGTCACCCACGGCCTCCGCGAACTCCCGGATCTTCTCCCGGCCGACCTCGTACGCCGGGGTGGGCGGATAGGTCCGCCCCACGAAGGACTGGTCGAGCGCCATGAGCCCGGTACCTCCTGATGAAAAGTCGAATAGGGCGGAGAACCGCCCGAGCCATCAGACAAAACGACACGAGGCCGCCCCCAATGGGGACGGCCTCGTGTACGAGCCTGTTTTCAGCGCGTTTCGCGGTGCGCGGTGTGCGAGTTGCAGCGCGGGCAGTGCTTCTTCATCTCAAGACGGTCCGGGTTGTTACGCCGGTTCTTCTTGGTGATGTAGTTCCGCTCCTTGCACTCCACGCAGGCCAGCGTGATCTTCGGGCGGACGTCGGTGGCAGCCACGTGAGTGCTCCTTGGACGGATGGACGGATGAACGCATAAAAGAGTAGCCGATCGAAGGACCGACCCCACAATCGGCTACCGTTAGTAGCGGTGACCGGACTTGAACCGGTGACACAGCGATTATGAGCCGCTTGCTCTACCGACTGAGCTACACCGCTTTGATGACGAGCTCCCCCGCCGAAGCGGGGTTACCCGATCACCAGAGCCCCAATGCGGAATCGAACCGCAGACCTTCTCCTTACCATGGAGACGCTCTACCGACTGAGCTATTGGGGCGAGCGAGGAAGACATTACACGCTCTGTCGCCGATCGCCCAAATCCGTTTCCTCCGCCCGCACCGGCCCCTCTCCCGCCCCTGCGACCGACCCCCTGATCAGGCCCTTGATCAGCGTGTACGCCGCACGAACGGACCAGCTCGCGGGCCCACACGGCACCCCCTCCCCGCCTGTCCCACAGGGCCACATTCGTACGACTAATCCGCCCTCCTCGGAGCGGACGGGACAGCCCTTAGGCTCGGCGGACTCTGCGTGATCACGCATTCCTTCCAGGAGCGGTGCGATGCCCGAAAGTCCCGGTGAGGCGCCCGTGCTTCTGCTCAGCGGGGCACGGCTCACGGACGGGCGCACCGTCGACGTGCGGATCCGCGGTGCGCGCATCGAGGCCGTCGGGGCGGTGGGCAGCCTCACCACCCCGCTCACCTCCCGGGGGACCCGCCTGGACCTGCGCGGCCATCTCCTGCTGCCCGCCCCGGCAGAGCCCCACGCGCACCCGGGCACGGCGCTCACCGGCACCGCGCTCGGCCCGCCCTCCGGCAGCCCCGAGGACGTCCGGCGCCGCACCACCGAGGCCGCGCTGCTCCAGCTCGGCCACGGGGCCACCGCGCTCCGCGCCCACGTGCCCGTCGGCGGCGAACAGGGCCTCGGCCCCCTGGAAGGCGTCCTGGCGGCCCGCCGTTCCCTGCGCGGCCTCACCGGTCTGACCACCGTCGCCGTACCCGGGCTCCTCACCGGGGTCGCGGGAGCCGACGGTCTCGCCACGCTCCGGGACGCCGTCGGCATGGGGGCGGATGTACTCGGCGGCCGGCCCGACCTCGACCCCGACCCGGCCGGCCACACCGAAGCGGTCCTGGAACTCGCCGCGGCCCACGGGCTCCCCGTCGATCTGCACACGGACGGTGACGACCCCGCCCGCCTCGCCCGGCTGACCGACATGGCCGCCGGATTCCGTCCGGGCGTCTGTCTGGGCCCCTGCGCGGGCCTCTCGCGGCTTCCCGGCGGCGAGGCGGCCGGCGCCGCCGACCGGCTCGCCGCCGCCGCCGTGAGCGTGGTCTGCCTCCCCCAGGGCGGCTGTCGCGATGCGCGGCTCCGCGGCATGCCTCCCGTACGGCTGCTGCGCGACGCCGGCGTACGGGTGGCCGCGGGCAGCGGGGCTCTGCGTGACACCTTCAACCCCGTCGGCCGCGGCGACCCCCTGGAGGCGGCGTACCTCCTGGCCTCCCAGGAGGGCCTCGGCCCCGAACACGCCTACGACGCCGTCGCCGGCACCGCCAGAGCGGTCCTGGGACTGCCCGGGGTACGCGTCGAGGCCGGCTTCCCCGCCGAGCTGCTCGCCGTGCGCGGCGACGGACTGGCCGGGGCGCTCTCCCTCGCGTACAGCAGGATCGTGGTGCACCGCGGACGCGTGGTGGCGCGGACCAGCGCCGTACGCGAGTACAGCGACTCCGGGGCCGCCGCGGCAGCCCTCGGCCTCCCCCGTCAGGGACGCACCGATTCCGGTCCCGGCGGCGGGCCTTGAGCACGAGCGCTCCCCGCGGCGTACCGTCGGAAGCATGCGCATTGTCATTGCAGGTGGACATGGTCAGATCGCGCTGCGGCTCGAGCGGCTGCTCGCCGCGCGCGGTGACGAAGCGGTGGGCGTCATCCGTAACCCGCAGCAGAGTGACGACCTGAGGGAGGCAGGCGCCGAACCCGTCGTCCTCGACCTCGAATCGGCGTCCGTCGAGGAGGCCGCGGAGGTCCTGCGGGGCGCGGACGCCGCGGTCTTCGCGGCCGGCGCCGGCCCGGACAGCGGTTCGGCGCGCAAGGACACGGTGGACCGCGGAGCGGCCGTGCTCTTCGCGGACGCGGCGGAACAGGCGGGCGTGCGGCGCTATGTCGTGGTGTCCTCCATGGGCGCCGACCCCGATCACCCCGGCGACGAGGTCTTCGACATCTACCAGCGGGCCAAGGGCGAGGCGGACGCGTACGTACGTTCCAGGAGCGGCCTGGACTGGACGGTACTGCGCCCCGGAATGCTCACGAACGACGCCGGGAAGGGCCGGGTCCTGCTCGCCGCGTCGACGGGCCGCGGCCCGATCCCCCGCGACGACGTGGCGGCGGTGCTGCTGGAGCTGCTGGACACCTCGGCGACGGCCGGCCTGACGCTGGAGCTCATCAGCGGGAGCAAGCCGGTGTCGGTCGCGGTGAAGGACATCGCGGGGAACTGAGACCGAGCGGACCGAGTCCCGTCGGCCCGGTGTCCGGCGTGGAGGGCGACCGGGGCGGCTGCCCCGGGGTGACGACCCGCCGGCTTGGAGACTCGTTCTTCTTCGGCGACCGCTTCCCTGAGCACTCCGAGGCGTCCGGCCCGAAAGTCCTCCGCCTCCGACGCACACCACCGAGGGGCTGCGCGCGGCGCTGGAGATCCGGGAGCGGTGGCCGGAGACGGGCGTGCTGGTGCTCTCCCAGCACATCGGAAGAACCTCGACGCGATCTTCGAGAAGCTGTCCCGTAGGCCGGACGGGACCAGGGCGAGGCGTTGCGGCTCGTCGGAACGTCCGCGGGTTAGCGTCGGGCACATGAACGGTGGCCCTGAACGCCGAGGTTGGCTCCCCTGTTACCTCAGCGGAGCGGGGTTCGCCGTGTGCATGGCGGGGACCACCCTGCCGACACCGCTCTACAGCCTCTACCAGGACAAGCTGGGGTTCTCCGAGCTGACGGTGACGGTCGTCTACGCCGTGTACGCCTTCGGTGTCATCGGGGTGCTGCTGCTCACGGGAAACGCCTCCGACGCGGTGGGCAGACGCCCCGTGCTGCTGTGGGGCCTGGGCTGCGCCGCGGCGAGCGCCGTCTGCTTCCTGTGCGCCACCGCCCTGGGCTGGCTCTTCGCGGGACGGCTGCTGTCGGGCCTGTCGGCCGGGCTGTTCACCGGGGCGGCCACCGCGTACGTCATGGAACTGGCGCCCCTCAAGTCCTCCAGGGCCTCGTTCGTGGCGACGGCCGCCAACATGGGCGGCCTGGGCTGCGGGCCGCTGCTCGCCGGGATCCTCGCGCAGTACGCCCCCTGGCCGCTGCACCTGCCGTTCGTCGTGCACCTGGCGCTGGTGGCCGCTTCGGCGGCTCTCCTGCTCGGCCTGAAGGAGACCGTGGGCGAGCGACGGCCCCTGAGCACCGTCCGGCCCCAGCGTCCCGGGCTGCCGCCCGGGGTCCGGGCGGTGTTCAGGCCCGCGGCCCTCGCCTCCTTCGTGGGGTTCGCCCTGTTCGGGGTGTTCACCTCGGTCAGCCCCGCCTTCCTCTCCCAGTTCCTGGACGTGGAGAACCACGCCGTGAGCGGGCTGATCGTCGCGCTGGCCTTCTTCGCCTCGGTCGCCGGCCAGTCGGCGGTCGGCAGGATCGGTGAGCGGCGGTCACTGCCACTGGGCTGCGCCGGCCTCCTCGGCGGGCTGGCGCTGCTCGCGGCCGCCCTCTGGTGGCAGCTGCTGCCGCTGATCGTGCTGAGCGCGCTCCTCGGCGGCGCGGGCCAGGGGCTGACCTTCAGGGCGGCCCTGTCCCAGGTGGCCGCGGCGTCGCCCGCGGACGGGCGGGCTGCGGTGATCTCGACCCTGTTCGTGGTGGCGTACGCCGGCATCTCGCTGCCGGTGATCGGTGTGGGCATCCTCTCGGGCCACATCGGCCTCCAGGACGCGGGGCTGGTCTTCATCGCGTGCATGGCCGTCCTGGTCGTGTGCGCCGGTATCTACCTCCTGCGGCGCCCGGCCACTACCCGGCCGTGACCCCGGCCGGCTCGACGGCAGGACACCTGGAACCGCGGGGCGGGACCTTCAGCGAGATCAGGTAGGCGTCGACCACCTCCTGCACGCAGGGGCTGCTGCTGTACGTGCCATGGCCCCAGCCCTCGTAGGTGTGCAGGACCGCGCTGCTGCCGAGCTGCTCGGCCACACGGGTGGCCCAGTTGTAGCCGGCCGCCGGGTCGTGGAGCGAGTTGGTGAGCAGGATGGGCTCACTGTTCCTCACCTTCAGCCGGTGCTGCGGATTGCCCGGCTCGGGTGCGCCGAGACAGGCCGAGACGGACATCAGGGCCCGGGGGTACTTCATGTCCGGGGCGATCCTGGCGACGCGGCGCAACTCCCGTTCGTACCCTTGGTAGCCGCGGACCGGCAGGCTCCAGTCCTGGCAGAAGATCTCGAAGGCGTTCTCCCCGAGCGCGGTTCCCTGCCCGCCCTCGGCCGGTCCGGCCGCCTGCGTCGGCTCCGGCGTGCTCTCCTTCAGCTCGCGCAGCTCCTTGCTCAGCCTTGCCCACTCCGGATCGTAAAGCCGCTTCATCACCATGACGTTGAGGTCGAACGCGGGCAGCGCCTCGCCGTCGTACGACAGCTCGCCCCGCCCCGCGCGTTCCAGCAGATCCGCCCAGACCGCCCGCACGTCCGAGCCGTGCAGGGCACAGCTCTCGGTCCGTCCGCACCACGCCACGAACTCGTCGAAGGAGTCCTGGAGCGTGGCGGCCTGCGTGGAGAGGAACTCCCTCGTGCCGAGGCTGTGGTCCACCACGGCCTCCAGGACCAGGGCACGGACTCGCTTCGGATACTGCTCCGCATACTGCTCGCCGAGCAGCGTGCCGTACGAACTGCCGTGGAAGGTGAGGGACTTCTCCCCGAGAGCGGCCCTGACGGCATCGAGGTCCTTCACCATGCTGAGGGTGTCGACGTGGTCGAAGAGCCCGTGCTCGGTGTTCTTCCTGCAGTCCTCCCGCAGCTCACGGTTGTACTTCAGCGTGGCGTCGAACTCGGCCGGGCTCTTCATGACCGTCGGCGGACGCCTGTCCAGGAGCTCTTGCGAACAACGGACCGGATTGCTGAGCCCCACACCGCGCGGATCGAAACTGACGATGTCGAACCGGCTGCGGAGCCTGTCGCTGAAGCGGCCGATGTTGCCCTCCCCCACGATCCGGTCCACGCCCGAATCCCCGGGCCCGCCGGGCCCGAACACCATGGAACCGACCCGTGCGCCGGGGTCCGTGGCCCTGCGCCGGGCGAGCTGGAGGTCGAACCGCTCCCCGTCCGGCTTGCCCCAGTCCACCGGCACGGAAAGCGCGCCGCACTCCGCCGAGGCGTCCTCCTCGCACGGCTTCCACCCGATGTACGAACGCGCCCCGTCGGGCCCCGGCACGGGCCCCTCACCCGTCGCCACGCGCTCCACCGGGCCTGGCGCCCCACTCGCGACCTCCATGCCCGCGAGACCGACCGCTACGGCTAACGCCGCACTCCACGCGAAGCGCGACCGCCCTCTCCGGCGTCGGCTGCGCCGTTCACCCGATGCATGACTGTTCACCACGACGATTGCCCCTCACTTCGATTCACTTCGACCGAAGCCTTGAGCATCGTCCGCGCGAGCCCCGCCCGGTATCCGGCAAGACCCTGGACGGCCCCTTAGGGGCATGCAAAAGGGCCCGTGAGCAGCATTTCTGCTGTTCACGGGCCCTCTCGTCCGTGTGGCGGCGCCAGGGTTCGAACCTGGGTAGGCTGAGCCGGCAGATTTACAGTCTGCTCCCTTTGGCCACTCGGGCACACCGCCTCGAACGACGCGTCGGATCCCGGTTGGGGGTCCTTGGCGACGTCGTAAACGATACCTGATGCCCAGGGGTGCTACGCCACCTGATTGATCAGTGCCGGGCGCCCGCGGTGGTGGCTAGGCTTTGTGCGTACCCAACGCATACGACGCAAGGAGCCACACGTCATGGCCGACTCCAGTTTCGACATCGTCTCGAAGGTCGAGCGGCAGGAGGTCGACAACGCCCTCAACCAGGCCGCCAAGGAGATCTCCCAGCGTTACGACTTCAAGGGCACAGGTGCGTCGATCTCCTGGTCCGGCGAGAAGATCCTGATGGAGGCGAACGGCGAGGAGCGGGTCAAGGCGATCCTCGACATCTTCCAGTCCAAGCTGATCAAGCGCGGGATCTCGCTGAAGTCCCTGGACGCGGGCGAGCCGCAGCTTTCCGGCAAGGAGTACAAGATCTTCGCCACGATCGAGGAGGGCATCTCCCAGGAGAACGCCAAGAAGGTGGCGAAGATCATTCGCGATGAGGGCCCGAAGGGCGTCAAGGCGCTGGTCCAGGGCGACGAACTGCGGGTCAGCTCGAAGAGCCGCGACGACCTGCAGACCGTGCAGGCGCTGGTCAAGGACAAGGACCTCGACTTCGCGGTGCAGTTCGCCAACTACCGGTAGGCGGTTCGCTGCCGCGTGCAGCGGGTCGTGGGCGGGGCGGGGCGGGGCATGCCGGTCGGCATGGTCCGCCCCGTAGCCGTATCCGAAGGGCTGTGCTGACGTGGGTCAGCGGCGGCTGCGGGAGTTGCCGAAGAGCAGGCGGTAGGCGATCAGCAGGACGAGGGATCCGGCGATGGCCGCGACCCAGGTGGCCGTGTCGTAGAAGTCCGTGCTGATGGGGCGGTCGAGGAAGCGGGACGACAGCCAGCCTCCGAGGAACGCGCCCACGACGCCTATGAGGGTCGTGCCGATGATGCCGCCGGGGTCGCGGCCCGGCAGAAGAAACTTGGCTATTGCTCCGGCCAGCAGCCCGAGGATGATCCAACTGATGATGCTCATGTTCGCGAACCTACCCGTCACTTGTTCCTGCAAGCCAAGACGCTTGCGGGGACAGATGCGGTTGCCCGCGGGGCTGCCTGTCTAGCGGGTCGCGAACGGCTGGTCCGTGCGGACGATCTCCTTGCCGAAGGGCATCAGCGAGACCGGGATGAGCTTGAAGTTCGCGATGCCCAGCGGAATGCCGATGATCGTGACGCACAGGGCGATGCCCGTGAAGATGTGGCCGAGCGCGAGCCACCAGCCGGCGAGGATCACCCAGAGGACGTTGCCGATGAGTGAGGCGCCTCCGGCGTCACGGCGGTCGACCACGGTGTAGCCGAAGGGCCATAGGGCGTATACGCCGATACGGAACGCGGCCAGGCCGAAGGGGATGCCGATGATCGTGATGCAGAGCAGGAGCCCCGCGGCCATGTAGCCGAGGAACATCCAGAGCCCGCACAGGATCAGCCAGATGATGTTCAGGATTGTCTTCACGGTCGATACCCTGCCATCTGCTCGAGTCGGGCGATGCGTTCAGCCATGGGCGGGTGGGTGGAGAACATCTTGGACGCGCCCTGGCCGGGTCGGAACGGGTTCGCGATCATCATGTGGCTCGCGGTCTCGATCCGTGGTTCAGGTGGGAGCGGAAGCTGTTTGGTCCCCGCGTCGAGCTTGCGCAGCGCGGATGCCAGGGCCAGTGGGTCGCCGGTGAGCTGAGCTCCGGAGGCGTCGGCCTGGTACTCGCGGGAGCGGCTCACGGCGAGCTGGATCACGGAGGCGGCGAGCGGGCCGAGGATCATGACCAGGAGCATCCCGAGAAGCCCTGGGCCGTCGTCGTCGTCGGATCTGCCCACGGGAATGAGCCACGCGAAGTTGACCAGGAACATGACGACCGAGGCGAGGGCGCCCGCGACGGAGGAGATGAGGATGTCGCGGTTGTAGACGTGGCTGAGCTCGTGGCCGAGGACACCGCGCAGTTCGCGCTCGTCGAGGATCTGGAGGATCCCCTCGGTGCAGCACACGGCGGCGTTGCGCGGGTTGCGGCCGGTGGCGAAGGCATTGGGTGCCTGCGTCGGGGAGATGTAGAGCCGGGGCATGGGCTGGCGGGCCGCCGTCGAGAGCTCGCGGACGGTGCGGTAGAGCTGCGGCGCTTCGAATTCGCTGACCGGGCGTGCCCGCATGGCGCGCAGGGCGAGCTTGTCGCTGTTCCAGTACGCGTAGGCGTTGGTGGCGAGAGCGACGAGGAGCGCGACGATCAGGCCGGTCCGTCCGAAGAAGCTGCCGATGGCGATGATGAGGG
Source organism: Streptomyces sp. NPDC102441 (assembly GCF_044765585.1). Taxonomy (NCBI): domain Bacteria; kingdom Bacillati; phylum Actinomycetota; class Actinomycetes; order Kitasatosporales; family Streptomycetaceae; genus Streptomyces; species Streptomyces sp. NPDC102441. Next base: position 312,179 of record NZ_JBIWKH010000004.1, on the reverse strand, counting down.
CCGAGAGGCCCCCGAGGAGTACAGCGGTTTTCAGCCCGTTGTGCCGGCGGTGCACGGTACGCCCTCCAAGTGGTGCAGCAGGGGAACCCTTGCTCGGTGGTGCTCCACTCCCCAGTGGAGCCTCCCGTACAGGTCAACGCGAGGCGACGGAAGCTAGTTCCCTTGTGCGAGGTGGCCGGAGGCACAGACAGCAGGGGCGGATCCGGGTGGATCCGCCCCTGGGCCGTACGGGTGGGAGTGCCTACGGGGGCTCGTGCGGGCCCCAGCAGGGGGTCAGCGCTGGGCGGGGAGCCCTGCGAGCGCGCGGGCTTCGGAGTCCGGCTCGACGTCGCTGGTGCAGTGGGCGCAGCGGGAGGCGACGGAGGGGATCTCGCTGTAGCACCGGGGGCAGTCGCGGAGGGCGGCCTTGATGTCGGCCTTGTCCTCCTCCGCCTTGGTCGTGAAACGGTTCTGGACCTTGGCCATGGGGAGGACGACCAGGAAGTAGAGGACCGCGGCGGTGATGAGGAAGGCGATGGCGGCGCTGATGAAGAGGCCGTAGGGGAAGATCGCGCCGTCGACGGTGAAGGTGGCCTTGCTGAAGTCGCCGGTCCCGCGGGTGAAGAGGCCGATCAGCGGCACGATGAACGCGTTGCTGAAGCCTGTGACCACGGCGGTGAAGGCGGCTCCGACGGCCAGGCCGATGGCCATGGAGATGACGTTCCCGCGAAGGATGAAGTCCTTGAACCCGTTCAGCACCGCTCTGGCTCCTCTGTGCTCTTCTTGTGTGCTCGTTCTGCGCGCTCCGTTACGTGAGGCGTGCACGCATGACCATGCCCTGTGCGTAGACCACTGGGCAAGCTGGTCCGAGCCGGTCAGAAGAGGCTGACCGCGGCGAAACGGAGGATGAGCTGGGGAGCACCGGACAGTGTGATTCCGGCTACGGCGGTGAGGACGATCGCCGCTGTGACCGGCGCGGGGATCCGTTGGCGGGGGGCCGTGGACGCCTCCTCGGAGCCCGGAGCCGTCTCCGGTGAACTGAAGAGCGCGGCGGTCCACCGGAGGTAGTAGTACAACGCGATCACCACGTTGACGGCCATGACGACCGCGAGCCAGCCGAGGCCTGCGTCGACGGCCGACGAGAAGACCGTGACCTTGGCGAAGAGTCCGATGATGCCGGGCGGCAGCCCCGCCAGACAGAGCAGGAAGAAGCCCATGGCGAGTGCGGCCAGGGGGCGGGTGGCGTACAGGCCTCGGTAGTCGCTGAGGCGGTTGCCGGGGTGGGTGCGGGCGACCAGGGCGGCCACCGCGAAGGCCCCGAGGTTCACCACGGCGTACATGAGCGCGTAGGCGACGGTCGAGCCGATCTGGTCGTCGCTGGAGTACGCCGCGGCGGCGATCGGGACGAGGAGGTAGCCGGCCTGGCCGACGGAGGACCAGGCGAGGAGGCGCACGGCGCTCCGTGCGCGGGTGGCGGCCTGGCGGAGTGCGGCGAGATTGCCGACGGTCATGGTGAGCGCGGCGAGGACGGCCAGGGCGGGTCCCCAGACGTCGGCGTACGACGGGAAGCCGATCACCGTGACGAGGATGAGGCCGGAGAAGCCGACCGCCTTGCCGACCACCGAGAGGTAGGCGGCGATGGGGAGCGGAGCTCCCACGTAGGTGTCGGGGACCCAGAAGTGGAACGGTGCGGCGGCCGTCTTGAAGGCGAAGCCGACGAGGGTGAGGACGACGCCTGCCTCGGCGAGGGTGGAGAACTGTCCTGGCACGTCGTCGAGGCGGGCGGCGATCTCAGTGAGGTGCATGGTGCCGGTGGTCGCGTAGACGAAGCTGACGCCCAGGAGCATGACCGCGGTGGCCACGACGGAGGACAGGAAGAACTTCAGGGCCGCTTCGGAGGAGCGGCGGTCGCCGCGCTTGATGCCTACGAGGGCGAACGCCGGGAGCGAGGCGACTTCGAGGGCGACGACGAGGGTGGCGAGGTCCCGGGCGGCGGGCAGGAGCGCGGCTCCGGCTGCCGAGGACAGCAGCAGGAACCAGAACTCGCCCGCTGGGAGCTTGCGGGTGTCACCGATCGAGAGCAGCGCGGTGAGCAGGGCTCCGCCGAGCACGAGGGCCTGGATGACGAGGGCGAAGTGGTCGGCGGTGTAGCTGCAGGCCTGGGCGGAGTCGGTGAGGCAGAAGGTGGAGCGGCCCCCTGCGCGCAGCGGGACGAGCATGGCGAGCGCGGCGGCGAGCCCGGCGACGGCTCCGTAGCCGAGGAGCGGCTTGTGCCGTTCCCCGACGAAGAGGTCGGCGACGAGGACGAGCAGGGCCACGGTCGCCGTGATGACGGGGGGCGCGATCGCGAGCCAGTCGACGGACTGGACGAGGTTCGCGGCCCCGGTTGCGCTGTCGGCTGCCACGGTCACGACTTGCCTCCTGCGAGGAGCTTCTGCACGGCCGGGTCGGTGAGCCCGAGGAGGACGGCGGGCCAGAGTCCGGCGAGGACGGTCAGGGCGGCGAGTGGGGTCCAGGCGGCGAGTTCGTAGCGCTGGATGTCGGCGACCGGCTGCGGCTGCTCACGGTGCTCGCCCATGCAGACGCGGCGTACGACGATCAGCATGTACGCGGCCGTGAGCAGGGTGCCGAAGGCGCCGACGGACATGAAGGTGAGGAAGGCGGGGCGGCTGAGCCCTTCGGCGGGGTCGAAGGCCCCGAACAGGGTGAGCATCTCGCCCCAGAACCCGGCGAGGCCGGGGAGTCCGAGCGAAGCGACGGCGGCGAAGGCGAGGAGGCCGCCGAGGCGGGGCGCACGGCCGTAGAGGGCGGCTCCGGTGGCCCCGGACAGGGTGTCGAGGTCCGCGGTGCCGTAGCGGTCCTTGATGGCGCCGACCAGGAAGAACAGCAGGCCGGTGATGAGGCCGTGGGCGATGTTCGCGAAGAGCGCGCCGTTCACGCCGGTGGGGGTCATCGTCGCGATGCCGAGGAGCACGAAGCCCATGTGGCCCACGGAGGAGTAGGCGATCAGGCGCTTGAGGTCGCCCTTGGCGCCGGGGCGGGCCAGGGCGAGGCAGGCGAGCGAGCCGTAGACGATCCCGACGACGGCGAACGCGGCGAGATACGGCGCGAAGGTCCGCATCCCGTCAGGGGCGACGGGGAGCAGGATGCGGACGAATCCGTACGTGCCCATCTTCAGCAGTACGCCGGCGAGGAGGACGGAGCCGACGGTCGGGGCCGCGGTGTGGGCGTCGGGGAGCCAGCTGTGCAGGGGCCACATCGGGGTCTTCACCGCCAGGCCGATCCCGACGGCCAGTACGGCGATGACCTGCACGGATGTGGTGAGGCCCCGGCCGTTGTCAGTGGCGAGTGCCACCATGTCGAAGGTGCCGCTCTTCAGTCCGATGAGGAGCAGCCCCAGCAGCATGATCACGGAGCCGAGCAGCGTGTAGAGGATGAATTTCCAGGCGGCGGGCTGCTTCCGGTCGCCGCCCCAGCGGGCGATGAGGAAGTACATCGGGATGAGGACCATCTCGAAGGCCAGGAAGAACAGCATCAGGTCGAGGACGGCGAAGGTCGCGAGGGTGCCGGACTCGAGGACGAGCACGAGCGCGACGAAGGCCTTCGGGGAGGGGCCTGCGGGAAGCTTGAAGTAGCTGTAGAGCGCGCAGAGGAAGGTCAGCAGCGCGGTCAGCACGAGAAGGGGGAGCGAGATGCCGTCGGTGCCGAGGTGGATCCGGACGTCGAGTGCCGGGATCCAGCTGATGTCCGTGGTGGCCTGCATCTTCGACGGGTGGTCGTGGTCGAAACCCGCGGCCAGGACGAGTGCGGCGAGGAGCACGGCTCCGGTGACGGTCACTCCGTGGCGGAGCACGGCCTGGTCGGGGTTTCTGCCCTTGAGCCCGGGAGGGGCGGGCAGGAGCGCGCCGGCCGCACCGAGGAGCGGGACGACGACGATGAACGCCAGAAGGAACTGCATCACGGATGCGCTGATATCGAACACGGTTCACGCCCCGGCGTAGACGTTGGCAAAGACGACGGCGGCGATCGCCAGGACAAGGGTTCCGGCGAGCAGCGCGCCGAGGTAGGTCTGCACGTTGCCGGTCTGGGCGCGGCGGATCAGGGTGCCGAGTCCGCGGGCGATGCTGCCCGATCCGTGTACGTAGGTGTCGACGACCTCACGGTCCAGGAAGCGGACGAGCCGTGCGGCGGCTGCCACGGGGCGGACGAACAGCACCGTGTACAGGGCGTCGAGGTGGAAGCCGGTGACCGCGTGGCGGTGCAGCGGGCCCAGCAGGAGCCTGCCGGGGTCCGAGGGGTCCTGGGCGCCCGCGATGGTGCCGTAGGCCGCGGTGTGCGAGGCCATCGACTCGGCCTCCACGAGGGCGGGTTCGGCGTCGGGGTGGGCGGCGACCGCGCCGACCGGGGGGCGGCCGGCGAGCGCCGTGGTGTGGCGCCACGCCCCGTAGGTGACGAGCCCGCCGACAAGCCCGACGCCGGTGGAGAGGACGGCGGTCGTGAGGGAGGGGGTGAGGCTGTGTCCGTCGAACCAGTCGACGAGGACCCCGGTGGTGAGGCCGAAGGCGATGGTGGGGACGGCGAGGACCCAGAGGACGGAGGTCATCGCGGCGGGCTGCCTGCCGTGGTCGGGGGCCTCCTGGCCGCGCCCCCGGAAGGCGAGGAGCCAGAGCCGGGTGGCATAGGCGGCGGTGAGGACCGCGGCGGCGAGTCCGGCGACGAGGACCGTCCAGCCGGCTGCGGCCGGGGCGATGTCTCGGTCCCCGAAGGCGGTGTGCTCGGCGGCGACGAGGACGGCCTCCTTGGAGAAGAAGCCGGCGAACGGGGGGATGGCGGCGAGTGCCAGGAGGGCGACGGTCATCGTCCAGTAGGCGTCGGGGATGCGCTTGGCCAGCCCGCCCATGCGGGACATGGCGGCGAGTGAGTTGGTTCCCGCCGCGTGGATGACGACGCCCGCCGCGAGGAAGAGGACGGCCTTGAACGCACCGTGCGACATGAGGTGGAATACGGCGGCCCCGCGGTCGCCCACGGCCAGGGCGCCGGACATGTAGCCGAGCTGGCCGATCGTCGAGTAGGCGAGGACACGCTTGATGTCGTCCTGTGCGAGTGCGGCGAGTCCGGAGCCGATCATCGTGACGGCCGCCATCACGGCGAGGACGACGAGGGCGGCGCCGGAGGCGGCGAAGACGGGGAGGAGACGGGCCACGAAGTAGATACCGGCGGCGACCATCGTCGCGGCGTGGATGAGCGCGGAGACGGGGGTGGGGCCGGCCATCGCGTCGGGCAGCCAGGTGTGCAGGGGGAACTGCGCGGACTTGCCCGCGACGCCGGCGAGGAGCAGCAGGGCGATGAGGGTGGGGTGGTCGAGTCCGCCGTTGGTGACGGCGGCCAGGATCCCGGTGATGCGGAAGGTGCCGGTGTCGGCGGCGAGCGCGAACAGGCCGATGAGGAAGGGCACATCGCCGAGCTTGGTGACGAGGAAGGCCTTGAGGGAGGCCGCGCGGGCCTCGGGGGTCTCCCAGTAGTGGCCGACGAGGAAGTACGAGCAGATGCCCATGATCTCCCAGCCGACCAGGAGCACCATGAGGTCGCCGGAGTAGACGACGAGCAGCATCGCGGAGGTGAAGAGGGAGACGAGAGCCGCGTACGAGGGATAGCGGGCGTCGTCCTTGAGATACGCCGTCGAGTAGATCTGGACGCAGGTGGCGACGAGTCCGACCAGCACGGCGACGAGGACGGCGAAGCCGTCCAGGTGCAGGGCCAGGTCGACCGGGACCGAGCCTGTGGGGGTCAGCTGGGTCGCGGCGTCGATGGGCCGGCCGCCGCCCTGGCGTGCGGCGACGAGGACGGCGAGGACCGCTGCGGCGAGGGTCGGCAGGACGGCCAGGGGGCGTACGAAGCCGGGCGCGGTCCGGCCCAGGAGCAGCCCTGCGGCGGCGCCCAGAAAGGGGAGGAGGGGGACGAGAACGGCGAGGGTCGTGGTGGTCACGCGGTGGCCTCTGCCTTCTTTGCCTTCCCTGCCGGAGCAGTGGCCTGGTCTGCGGTGGTGCCCCGGGCGGCGTCGTCCGCGTCATCCGCGTCGTCGGGGAGTGTTTCGGCGTCGTCGGTCTCCGCGGTGTCACGGAGGCGGTCGACGTCCGAGCTGCCGCGGTTGCGGTAGACGGCCAGGACGATCGCGAGGCCGATGCCGATCTCGGCCGCGGCGATGGCGATGGTGAAGAGGGTGAGGGCCTGGCCCGTGTGGAGTGCGTCGCGGAGCCAGACGTCGAAGGCGACCAGGTTGAGGTTGACGGCGTTGAGCATGAGCTCGACGGACATCAGGACGAGGATCGCGTTACGGCGGGCGAGTACGCCGTACAGCCCGGTGCAGAAGAGGAGGACGGCGAGGACGGCGGGATAGGCGAGGTGCATCAGCTCTTGTCCTCCCGGTTCACGGCCGGCCGGTCCTGGCCGGGCCGGCGGCCCTGCTTGCCCTGCGGGCTCTGCTTGCCCCGCTTGTCCTGGCGGTCCTTGCGGGACAGGACGATCGCGCCCACGAGGGCGGCGAGCAGCAGGACGGAGAGCGCTTCGAAGGGGAGCACCCAGTGCCGGAAGAGGAACTCCCCGGAGGCCTTGGTGGAGCCCTGGGCGGGGCCGTCGAGATCGATCCAGGTCGTACGGAAGGCGTCCACGACGACCCAGACGAGCGCGGCCGCGGCGGCGACGGACGCGCCGAGGGCGATCCACCGGTTGCCCGAGTCGGCGTCCGGTGAACGGCCGATGGGGGCTCTGGTGAGCATCAGCCCGAAGAGGAGGAGGACCACGATGGAGCCGACGTAGATCAGGACCTGAACCCACGCGATGAACTCGGCGGTGAGGAGGAGGTACTCCACCGCTATGCCGCCGAGTGCCACGACGAGCCAGAGGGCCGCGTGGACGAGTTGCTTGGTCGTGACGGTGATGAGGGCCGCGCCGAGGGTGGCGAGCCCGACCAGGAGGAAGGCGATCTCGACGCCGCTCGGTGAGAGGAAGCCGGGGTGGCCGGCAGCCGCGAGGGTCACTCCTGCCCCTCCTGTTCCGCTGCCTGGTCCGACGGGTCCTGCTGGGCCACTTGGGCTTCCTCGGCCGCCTGGGCCTCCTGGGCCTGGAGCTTGTCGGCCGTCTTGCGGGCGGCGGCGATCTCCTTGGGCTCCTCGGCTCCCGGGTCGAGCGCGGGCGGTTCCGGAACGGTCCACATCCACTCGCGGAGCTTGTCGCGCTCGTGGGTGAGTTCGTGGATGTCCGTCTCCGCGTACTCGAACTCCGGCGACCAGAACAGCGCGTCGAAAGGACAGACCTCGATGCAGATACCGCAGTACATGCACAGGGCGAAGTCGATCGCGAATCGGTCCAGGACGTTACGGCTGCGCTCGCGGCCACCGGGGGCGGCCGGGGGCACCGTCTCCTTGTGGGAGTCGATGTAGATGCACCAGTCGGGGCATTCACGGGCGCAGAGCATGCAGACCGTGCAGTTCTCCTCGAACAGTCCGATGACGCCCCGGGTGCGGGGCGGCAGTTCGGGCTGGACATCCGGGTACTGCGCGGTGACCGTGCGCTTCGTCATGGTCCGCAGGGTGACGGCGAGACCCTTGGCCAGGCCTGAGCCGGGGATCGGGGGCACTAGTTGATCGCCACCTTCACGATGCCGGTGAGCGCGATCTGCGCGAGAGCGAGGGGGATGAGCGTGGTCCAGGCGAGCTTCTGCAGCTGGTCCTCGCGCAGCCGGGGGTAGGTGACCCGGAGCCAGATGACGACGAACGCGAGTACACCGGTCTTGAGCAGGGTCCAGACCCAGCCGAGCCCGTCGGCACCCAGCGGTCCGTGCCATCCGCCGAGGAAGAGGACGGTCGTCAGGCCGCACAGGACGACGATCCCGGCGTACTCGGCGAGCAGGAACAACGCGAAGCGGAGGCCCGTGTACTCCGTGTACGCCCCGAAGATGATCTCCGAGTCGGCGACCGGCATGTCGAAGGGCGGGCGCTGGAGTTCGGCGAGCCCCGCCACGAAGAAGACGAGTGCGCCGACGATCTGCCAGGGCAGCCACCACCACTCGAAGGCGTTGAGGATGCCGGGGAGCGAGACGGTACCGGCCGCCATGGCCACGGAGGCCGCGGCGAGGAGCATCGGCAGTTCGTACGCGAGGAGCTGCGCGGCGGTGCGGAGACCGCCGAGGAGGGAGAACTTGTTGGCCGAGGCCCAGCCCGCCATCAGCGAACCGAGCACGCCGACGCCCATGACGGCCAGCACGAAGAAGATGCCCGCGTCGACGACCTGGCCGACCGCCCCCTCGCCGGGGCCGATCGGGATGGCGACGATCACGAGGAGATACGGGAGCAGGGCGACGGCGGGCGCCAGCTGGAAGATGCGGCGGTCCGCGGCGGCCGGTACGACGTCTTCCTTCTGCGCGAACTTCACGCCGTCCGCGACGAGCTGGGCCCAGCCGTGGAAGCCGCCGGCGTACATGGGGCCGAGGCGGCCCTGCATGTGGGCCATCACCTTGTGTTCGGCCTGTCCCACCACGAGCGGGACCACCATGAACACGGCGAAGACGATGACGAGGCGGAGGGCGACGTCGAGTACGTCGTTCACGCGGTATCGCCTCCGGCGGGGGTGTCGGGGGGTCGGGGGGCCTCGGGGGTGTCCGGTGCATCGGGGGTCGGCTCGGCGGGGGGTTCGGGCGCCGGTGCATCGGGGGTCAGTTCGGCGGGGGGTTCGGAGACCGGGGCGTCGGGGGTGCCGCTGCGCGGGGCGTCTCCCCTGCCCGCCCCTTCCCGAACCGGGGGCTCCGCCCCCGGGCCCCCGCTCCTCGAACGCCGGAGGGGCTGGGATTCACCGGGCTCACCGGGTTCGCCAGGTTCGTCGAATGCCGGGCGGGCGTCGTGCCACGGTGCGTCCCGATCTGTGCCTGGAGCCTCGGCCGGTGTGGCCGGCGTCGGGGTCACCGGCGCCTTCCGGCTCGCCGAGCCGTCAGGCCGCTGGGCCGCCGAACCCTCGCTCGCGGTCCGTGCCCGGCGCGCCGGGCGGTCCCCCGCCGCGCGTGCCCCGCGGGCCGGACGGGCCGGTGCGGGCGGCAGTTGCCCCTTGAGTGGGCCCCACTCATTGGGATCGGGCACGCCGGGCGGCAGCATCGTGCGCCGCTTGGGCCCGCCGTGTTCGGACTCGCCCGGCTCCTTCGCCCCAGGCCAGGCCTTGGCGACCCGGGCCGCCAGGACGAAGTCCTTGCGCAGCGGGTGGCCCTCGAAGCTCTCGGGCAGCAGCAGCGGGACCAGATGAGGGTGGTTCTCGAAGCCGATGCCGAACATCTCGTGCGTCTCACGCTCGTGCCACGCGGCACCCGCGTAGACGTCGACGGCGGTGGGCAGGGTGGCCGCGTCGTGCGGGACGGTCGTCCGGACCAGCAGGCGCCGCACCATGCCGCCGCCGAGGGCCGCGACATGGGCGCAGACGCGGAAGCCGGTGCCCGGCTCGTCGACGGCGCTCAGCCAGTCGAAGTAGGTGCAGCCCAGCTCGTCGCGGGCCGTTTCGAGCGCGGCGATCCAGGAGGCGGCGGGGACGTCGACCGTCAGCAGGTCGTACGCGTGCGCGGCGGTGGCGTCCGCGCCGAAGACGTCGGTGACGGCGTCGGGCAGCGTGCTGTAGAGGTCCGCAGCGGTCACTTGCCCCCCTCCCCCGGTGTCTTCGGGGCCGCCACGAGACCGCTGCGCAGGGCGGCGGCCGAGGGGCGGGGCGTGTTTTCCGTGCTGTACCGCTCGGCGAGCGATTCGCGGGCGATCTTCTCCTGGAGCTTGAGGATGCCCTGGAGGAGCGCCTCGGGCCGGGGCGGGCAGCCGGGTACGTAGACGTCGACGGGGATGATCTGGTCGACGCCCTTCGTCACGGAGTACGAATCCCAGTACGGGCCGCCGCAGTTGGAGCAGGCCCCGAAGGAGATGACGTACTTCGGCTCGGGCATCTGCTCGTAGAGCCGCTTCACCGCGGGGGCCATCTTGTCCGTCACCGTGCCGGACACGACCATCAGGTCGGCCTGCCGGGGACCGGGCGCGAAGGGAATGACGCCGAGCCGGATGAAGTCGTGCCGTGCCATGGAGGCGGCGATGAATTCGATGGCGCAGCAGGCGAGTCCGAAGTTGAAGACCCAGAGGCTGTAGCGGCGGCCCCAGTTGAGGACCACCTTCATCGGTTCGGGCGCCAGCCGGGACAGCACGCCGAGCTTCTTGCCGGGCAGCGGCGTCGGGTCGGGCAGCGACACGGGGGGTTCGGGGTTCGGCCGGCTCGTCACGCCCATTCGAGGACGCCCTTCTTCCATGCGTAGAGCAGTCCCACGGCCAGGAAACCGAGGAAGATGAACATCTCCACCAGCGTCGTCGCCCCGTATCCCGGGGCCGCGAAGACCGTCGCCCACGGGAACAGGAAGATCGAGTCGACGGCGAAGATCACGTACAGGAAGGCGTACACGTAATAGCGAACCTGGGTGTGGGCCCAGCCCTCGCCCACGGGATCCACGCCGCACTCGTACGTGAGGAGTTTCTCCGGCGTCGGGACCACGGGCCTGAGCAGCCGGCCGGCACCGAAGGCGACGGCGACGAACAGCACGCCCACCAAGGCGAGCAGTCCGACCACGGAGTAACTCTGGAAGTAGTCCGACGCGAGAACGGTCGGTCCCGGCACGTCCGCCACGTCCGCCCCTCGCTCCCTCAACCTGTTCGACGGTCTGTACGCACGGGAGTCTAGGCCCTGTTAAAGAGACGGTAAGCAGCCCCGTCGCTGAACAGGTGGGGCGGGAGGTGACCGGCGAGGTGGGGTTATCCCTACTCGGCCCCACCCACGAACCCCATGGCGTGGGCGCGCCCGGCCCGGCACGCTGGTCGTATGACCATGAGCCCCTCCCTGCCGGACAACGACCGGCCGCCGCCCGCGCGCTTCGCCTTCGACCGGTGGACGTGGAAGGAGATCGCGTATCTCCTGGCCAATCTGCCGATGGCCGTCGCCGGGTTCGTCTACACCGTGCTCCTGGTCGCCGTGGGTGCCGGACTCTCCGTCACCGTGATCGGGCTGCCCCTGCTGGCGGTGGGACTACAGGGTGCGCGCGGTCTCGGACGGGCCGAGCGCGGCCGGGCACGGAGGATGCTCGGGGTGCGGATCGACGAGCCGAGCCCGATGGTGCGCGGCCGCCGGGACCAGGGGTTCTTCACCTGGCTGTGGGCGGGGCTGAAGGATCCGGTGGGCTGGCGCACCCTGCTGTATTCGTTCATCCGGCTGCCGTGGGGTGTGGCGACGTTCGCCGTGACGCTGGTGAGCCTGTTCGTCCTCTGGCCCGTACTTCCGTACATCGCGCGCGGGCTGACGAACGCGGACCGGGCGATGGTGCGGACGCTGCTCCCGCCCTCCGACGAGCTGGAGCGCAGGATCGCCGAGCTGGAGTCGGACCGTGGTGTGGTCGTGGACACGGCCGCCGCGGACCTGCGCCGCATCGAACGCGACCTCCACGACGGCGCACAGGCCCGCCTCGTCGCCCTCGCGATGGGCCTGGGGCTGGCGAAGGAGAAGCTCGACCACGACCCCGAAGCCGCCGCCCGCATGGTCGACGAGGCCCACGGCGAGGTCAAGGTCGCCCTCCAGGAACTCCGCGACCTCGCCCGCGGCATCCACCCCGCCGTCCTCACCGACCGCGGACTCGACGCCGCACTCTCCGCCATCGCCTCACGCTGCACCGTCCCCGTGACCGTGTCGGTGCAGCTGCCGGGACGGCCGGCCGAGGCCATCGAGGGCATCGCCTACTTCACGGTCTCCGAACTCCTCCAGAACGTCAGCAAGCACAGCCGCGCCGGTGCGGCCGCGGTCGACGTGTGGCGGTCCGGGGACCGGCTGATGCTCCAGGTCCGTGACGACGGGGCGGGCGGCGCCCGGCTCGACGGCGGTACGGGCATGTCGGGGCTGGCGGAGCGGCTGGGCGCGGTCGACGGGCTGTTCGTCCTGGACTCCCCCGAGGGCGGCCCCACCACGGTCACCGCGGAGCTGCCCTGGCGTGACCGCCTGGACACCGCGGCCGACCGGGCCGGTGCGGCATGACACGGGAATCCCCATGGTGGGGAAAACCCCCTGCCGGATACGGAGACCCTCCTCATGGTGTGAAGGCCCCCGGCACAGCAGTCTTGGGATATCAGCCGTTGTATCGGCCCGCGGGGAGTTCCCGCTCAGAAGAAACGGACGGACGCCTCTGATGGCCACGGCATACGGACCGGACACGCGGGACCGCTACAGCCCCGGACCCGGGCCGGGGGGCTACCCGCCGGCGAAGCACTTCTTCCCCGCGGCGCTCCGCGCGCCCTTCGAGGCGCGTACGTGGCGCGAGCTGGCCTATCTGTTCCTGAGCCTGCCGATCAGCGTGGTGCTGTTCAGCTTCGCGATCACCATGGTGTCCATGGGCCTCGGTCTGCTGATCACCTTCCTCGGCATCCCGGTGCTCGCCGCCGGCCTCGTCATGTGCCGCGGTTTCGGTGTCGTGGAGCGGGGCCGGGCGCGCGGGCTGCTGAGGCTGGACATCGCGGAGCCCGCGCCGGCGCGCGGGAAGGGCGGCCTGATGTCCTGGGTCGGCGCGGTGCTGAAGAGCGGGGTGTCCTGGCGGCATCTGCTCTACGCGCTGCTGCACATGCCGTGGGCGGTCTTCGCGTTCAGCGTCGCGGTGGCGTTCTGGGCGTACGGCTGGGCGGCGTTCACCTACCCGCTGTGGCGCTGGGTCTTCCCGGCGTACGCGGGTATCGACGGCATCCAGCTGTACGGCGACCAGACGCACCAGTTCTACCTCGACTCGCCCTTCGAGCTGGCGGTCACCAGCGCGTTCGGTCTGGCTCTCGTCCTGGTCACGCCGTGGATCATCCGTGGTCTGGCGAGCGTGGACCGGGCGATGGTCCTGGGTCTGCTCAGCCCCTCCCGGCTGGCCACCAGGGTCTCGGAGCTGGAGTCGGACCGTGGTGTGGTCGTGGACACGGCCGCCGCGGACCTGCGCCGCATCGAACGCGACCTCCACGACGGCGCACAGGCCCGCCTCGTCGCCCTCGCGATGGATCTGGGGCTGGCGAAGGAGAAGCTCGACCACGACCCCGAAGCCGCCGCCCGCATGGTCGACGAGGCCCACGGCGAGGTCAAGGTCGCCCTCCAGGAACTCCGCGACCTCGCCCGCGGCATCCACCCCGCCGTCCTCACCGACCGCGGACTCGACGCCGCACTCTCCGCCATCGCCTCACGCTGCACCGTCCCCGTGAAGGTCGCGGTGGACCTGGAGTCGCGGCCCGCGCAGGCCATAGAGGGCATCGCGTACTTCACGGTCTCCGAGCTCCTCCAGAACGTCAGCAAGCACGCCCGGGCCACCCGCGCCTCCGTCGACGTATGGCGGGCGGGGGACCGGCTGATGCTCCAGGTCGGCGACGACGGGCGCGGCGGAGCCGGTGTGTCGACGGGCAGCGGGCTGGCCGGGCTGACGGAGCGGCTGGACGCGGTGGACGGCATCCTCGTCGTCGACTCCCCCGCCGGCGGCCCGACGACGGTCACAGCCGAGCTGCCCTGGCGGGGCTGACCACCGGCTCCGCACCGAAGCCGCAGTGCCCCGGCCGCCTCGACGGCGGCCGGGGCACTGCGGCGCGTCCCGTGGCACCGGAACCACCGGTGTACGGCCCGTACGGGCGCCGATGCTGGAATGCTGGACACACGAGCGGCCGCGAACAGCGGCGAACACACGAACACACGAACACACGGAACACCGACAGTGGGGGACACAACGTCGTGGAGGAAAGAGTGCGGGTCGTCATCGCCGAGGACTCGGTGCTGCTCCGGGAGGGACTCACCCGGCTGCTGACCGATCTCGGGCACGACGTCGTCGCGGGGGTCGGGGACGCCGAGGCGCTGATCAAGACGGTGGGCGACCTCGCGGGGCAGGGCGCGCTGCCGGACGTGGTGGTCGCCGACGTGCGGATGCCGCCGACCCACACCGACGAGGGCGTGCGAGCGGCGGTGCGGCTGCGCAAGGACTACCCGGAGATCGGGGTGCTGGTGCTCTCGCAGTACGTCGAGGAGCAGTACGCGACCGAGCTGCTGGCCGGCAGCAGCCGCGGGGTGGGTTACCTCCTGAAGGACCGGGTCGCCGAGGTCAGGGAGTTCGTGGACGCCGTGGTGCGGGTGGCGCAGGGCGGGACGGCCCTGGACCCCGAGGTCGTGGCACAGCTGCTGGGCCGCAGCCGCAAGCAGGACGTCCTGGCGGGGCTCACGCCGCGCGAGCGGGAGGTGCTGGGCCTGATGGCGGAGGGGCGTACGAATTCGGCCGTCGCCCGCCAGCTGGTGGTCAGTGACGGAGCGGTGGAGAAGCACGTCAGCAACATCTTCCTGAAACTCGGCCTGTCACCCAGTGACGGGGATCACCGGCGCGTTCTCGCCGTTCTCACTTATCTGAACTCCTGACGAAGCGATGATCTACTCACGATCATCTGGATGATCCACCGCAGCGCGGCGAAACCTCAGGCCTAAGACGAAAGGATGAGTGCCGAGGGGTTCGTCCAGTGACCGAAGGATCCGGAAAAATATGGCAAAGCAGGACGCATTCATGTCTCGAAAACGCGTCCACCATATGACCGGTCCGAGGAAGGCGACCCTTACAGAAGTAGGGTGGGGCCTGGACCGCCGGCGGGTCGGCCGGTCCCGAGCCGCCGCCCCGAGGGAGGTCCAGTTCAGTGACCAGCCAGGTCAGTAGCCCAGCCGGAAAGTCCGATGAGGCCAGCGAGGCTGTCGTCGGGGAGCAGCGCGCCCCGCACATTGATCGTACGGGTGCCGCCGAGAAGGAAATCCGCCGCCTGGACCGGGTGATCATCCGTTTCGCGGGTGACTCGGGCGACGGCATGCAGTTGACGGGTGACCGGTTCACGTCGGAGACCGCGTCGTTCGGGAACGACCTGTCGACGCTGCCGAACTTCCCGGCCGAGATCCGGGCGCCCGCCGGTACGCTGCCCGGCGTGTCGTCGTTCCAGCTGCATTTCGCGGACCACGACATCCTGACACCGGGCGACGCGCCGAACGTGCTGGTCGCGATGAATCCCGCCGCCCTGAAGGCGAATATCGACGATGTGCCGCGCGGGGCCGACATCATTGTGAACACGGACGAGTTCACCAAGCGTCCGATGGCGAAAGTCGGATACGCCGAGTCCCCTCTCGATGACGGCTCGCTCGAGGCGTACAACGTGCATCCTGTGCCGTTGACGACCTTGACGATCGAGGCATTGAAGGAGTTCGGCCTTTCCCGCAAAGAGGCCGAGCGGTCGAAGAACATGTTCGCGCTCGGGCTGTTGTCCTGGATGTACAACCGTCCGACCGAGGGGACGGAGACATTCCTCCGGTCGAAGTTCGCCAAGAAGCCGGCCATCGCC
The DNA here is from genome assembly GCF_044765585.1 of Streptomyces sp. NPDC102441. Classification (NCBI taxonomy): domain Bacteria; kingdom Bacillati; phylum Actinomycetota; class Actinomycetes; order Kitasatosporales; family Streptomycetaceae; genus Streptomyces; species Streptomyces sp. NPDC102441. Next base: position 296,775 of record NZ_JBIWKH010000004.1, on the reverse strand, counting down.
GAGGCGAATGTGGCCGCCTTCCGCGCGGGCTGGAATTTCGGTGAGACGACGGAGGACTTCGCCGTCTCCTACGAGGTCGCACCGGCCTCGCACGCTTTCCCGACGGGCACGTACCGCAATATCTCGGGGAACCTCGCACTGTCGTACGGGCTGATCGCCGCGGGCCGGCAGGCGGATCTGCCGGTGTATCTGGGCTCGTATCCGATCACCCCGGCGTCCGACATCCTGCACGAGCTCAGCAAGCACAAGAACTTCGGCGTACGGACGTTCCAGGCGGAGGACGAGATCGCCGGCATCGGGGCGGCTCTCGGCGCGTCGTTCGGCGGGTCGCTGGGCGTGACGACCACGTCGGGCCCGGGTGTGGCACTGAAGTCGGAGACGATCGGCCTGGCGGTCTCGCTGGAGCTGCCGCTGCTGATCATCGACATCCAGCGGGGCGGTCCGTCCACCGGTCTGCCGACCAAGACGGAGCAGGCTGACCTGCTTCAGGCCATGTACGGGCGCAACGGTGAGGCGCCGGTCCCGATCGTGGCGCCGAAGACCCCGGCGGACTGCTTCGACGCGGCGCTCGACGCCGCCCGGATCGCGCTGACCTACCGGACGCCGGTGTTCCTGCTCTCGGACGGGTATCTGGCGAACGGCTCCGAGCCGTGGCGGATCCCCGAGACCGACAGCCTCCCGGATCTGCGGACACAGTTCGCGACCGGCCCGAACCACGAACTGGCCGACGGCACAGAGGTGTTCTGGCCGTACAAGCGGGACCCGGAGACACTGGCCCGCCCCTGGGCCGTGCCGGGCACCCCGGGCCTGGAGCACCGGATCGGCGGGATCGAGAAGCAGGACGGCACGGGGAACATCTCCTACGACCCGGCCAACCACGACTTCATGGTCCGCACCCGGCAGGCGAAGGTCGACGGCATCCGGGTCCCCGACGTCGAGGTCGACGACCCGGCGGGCGCCACCACCCTGGTCCTGGGCTGGGGTTCGACGTACGGGCCGATCACCGCGGCCGTACGCCGGCTGCGTGCCGCCGGCGAGACGATCGCGCAGGCACATCTGCGCCACCTCAACCCGTTCCCGCGGAATCTCGGCGAGGTGCTGAGGCGTTACGACAAGGTCGTGGTCCCGGAGATGAACCTCGGGCAGCTCGCCCTGCTGCTGAGGGCCGAGTACCTCGTGGACGCCCGGAGTTACAACCAGGTCAACGGAATGCCCTTCAAGGCCGAGCAGCTCGCCACCGCCCTCAAGGAGGCCATTGATGCCTGACGCCAACGAACTCCTCCAACTGGTCCCCAAGGCCGAGGGCAAGCAGTCCATGAAGGACTTCAAGTCCGACCAGGAGGTGCGCTGGTGCCCGGGCTGCGGCGACTACGCGGTCCTCGCGGCCGTGCAGGGCTTCATGCCCGAACTGGGGCTGGCCAAGGAGAACATCACGTTCGTCTCCGGCATCGGCTGCTCGTCCCGCTTCCCGTACTACATGAACACGTACGGGATGCACTCCATCCACGGCCGCGCCCCCTCCATCGCGACGGGCCTGGCCACCTCCCGCCGCGATCTGTCCGTCTGGGTCGTCACCGGCGACGGCGACGCGCTGTCCATCGGCGGGAACCACCTCATCCACGCCCTGCGCCGCAACGTCAACCTCAAGATCCTGCTGTTCAACAACCGGATCTACGGGCTCACCAAGGGGCAGTACAGTCCCACCTCCGAGGTCGGCAAGATCACCAAGTCGACGCCGATGGGGTCGCTGGACGCCCCCTTCAACCCGGTCTCCCTCGCCCTGGGCGCCGAAGCCTCCTTCGTCGCCCGCACCGTCGACTCCGACCGCAAGCACCTCACGAGCGTGCTCCGCGCGGCCGCCGACCACCCGGGCACGGCGCTGGTGGAGATCTACCAGAACTGCAACATCTTCAACGACGGCGCCTTCGAGGTGCTCAAGGACAAGGAGCGGGCGGAGGAGGCGGTCATCCGCCTCGAACACGGCAAGCCGATCCGCTTCGGCGCCGAGGGCAACAAGGGTGTCGTCCGCGATCCCCTCACGGGGGACCTGGGCGTCGTCGCGGTCACCGAGGAGAACCAGTCCCAGGTCCTCGTCCACGACGCCCACAACCCCAGCCCCACGACCGCGTTCGCGCTGTCCCGGCTGGCCGACGCGGACACCCTGCACCACACGCCCATCGGCGTTCTGCGCAGCGTCGAGCGCCCCGTCTACGACTCCCTCATGTCGGACCAGCTCGATGCCGCGATCGAGCAGCACGGCAAGGGTGACCTGAGCAACCTGCTGGCGGGCAACGACACCTGGACCGTGGTCGGCTGATCCGCCGTCACGCCTGCCCACCGGGGTCCGGAGCCGACTGGCTCCGGGCCCCGTCGTATGCCGCGCGGGCCGACTCGACCTGGTCCACCTGCCGCTCGGACCAGCGCGCCAGCGCCCAGACCTGGTCGGCGGCCTGCCTGCCGAGCGGAGTGAGCGAGTAGTCCACGCGGGGCGGGATCACCGGCCTCGCGTCCCGGTGCACGAAACCGTCGCGCTCCAGGGTCTGGAGGGTCTGGGCCAGCATCTTCTCGCTGACGCCGCCGACCGTGCGGCGCAGTTCGCCGAACCGGTAGGAGCGCTCCAGCAGCGCGGCCAGCACGAGCACGCCCCACCGGCTGGTGATGTGTTCGAGGATCAGCCGGGAGGGGCAGTTCTGCTGGTTGACGTCCGCGCGCCAGCCGCCCACTTCGTCCAGGATGCTTACCGTCATACCAGTACCTTACTTCAAAGTGGGTACTTTCCCAGAGTTAGTACACCTCCTATGGTGAGTGCTGTTCCACTCGCAGCATGATTCAGCGCCACCAGGAGAGAACCCTCATGAGCATCGTTGTCACCGGAGCCACCGGCGAGCTCGGCCGTCTCGTCGTCGAGCGGCTGCTCGACACGGTCCCGGCCGGCCGGATCGTCGCCGTCGTCCGCGACAAGGAGAAGGCCGCGCCGCTCGCCGCCCGGGGCGTCGAGCTCCGCATCGCCGACTACGACCGCCCCGAGACCCTCGCCGGCGCGTTCCGGGCCGGTGACCGCGTGCTGATGATCTCGGCGAGCGAGGTCGGCAGGCGCGTACCGCAGCACACCGCCCTGATCGAGGCCGCGAAGGCGGCGCGGGTGGCACAGCTCGCGTACACGGGAGTGCTGGGCGGACCCGACGCGGACTTCCTGCTGGCCGCGGAGCACAAGGTGACCGAGCAGCTGATCCTGGACTCCGGTCTCCCCCACACCTTCCTGCGCAACGGCTGGTACACCGAGAACTACACGGCGAACCTGGGCCCTGTCCTGGAGCACGGCGCCGTCGTCGGCAACGCGGGCGACGGGCGCATCGCCTCCGCCACGCGGGCCGACTACGCGGACGCCGCCGCCGCCGTGCTGACCGGCGAGGGGCACCTGGGCGCGGCGTACGAGCTGAGCGGCGACGTGAGCTGGTCGCTGGACGAGTACGCCGCGGTGGTCGCCGCGGCCACCGGCAAGGAGATCACCTACAAGCGGGTCCCGGCCGCCGTGCACCAGGAGATCCTCGTCGGGGCCGGGCTGCCCGAGCCCTTCGCCGCGATCCTCGTCGACGTCGACGAGGCCATCGCACGCGGCCTGCTCGCCGGGACGAGCGGCGACCTGGCCCGCCTGATCGGCCGGCCGGCCACCCCCCTGGCCGACACCGTCGCCTCGGCGGTCGCCTCCGCCTGAACGGGCGCGCCCGCGCCTGTCATGACCGTCTCCCTGAGACGGCAATGACAGGAGGCTCTTCCGGCGCTACCGTCGTGCAGTCGGCCGACCGCCGGCACAGGGATGCCGGGAGGGCCCGTGAAGGGGAAGAACGAACAGCGGGCAGGCCTGCTGTACGGAGCCGGCGCGTACGTGATGTGGGGTCTCGTGCCCCTCTTCTGGCCGCTGCTGGAACCGTCGGGGGCGGTGGAGATCCTCGCCCACCGGATGGTGTGGTCGCTGGGGGTCGTCGGTATCGCCCTGCTGTTCCTGCGCCGCTGGGCGTGGATCGGCGAACTGATCCGGCAGCCCCGCCGGCTGGGGCTGATCGCGATCGCCGCGACCGTCATCTCGGTCAACTGGGGCCTCTACATCTGGTCCGTCAACAACGGCCACGTCGTCGAGGCGTCACTCGGCTACTTCATCAATCCGCTGGTCACGATCGCCATGGGCGTCCTGCTGCTCGGTGAGCGGCTGCGGCCGGCGCAGTGGACCGCGGTGGCCACCGGCTTCGCCGCGGTGCTCGTGCTGGCGGTCGGCTACGGGCAGCCGCCGTGGATCTCACTGGTACTGGCGTTCTCCTTCGCGACGTACGGCCTGGTGAAGAAGAAGGTCGGCATGGGCGGCCTGGAGTCCCTGGCCGCCGAGACCGCCGTGCTGTTCCTGCCCGCCCTCGGCTTCCTGCTGTGGCTCGGTGCGAGCGGCGACTCGACGTTCCTGTCCGCGGGTGCGGGGCACGGTGCCCTTCTCGCCGTGACCGGGCTCGTCACCGCGATCCCGCTGGTCTGCTTCGGCGCGGCGGCGATCCGGGTGCCGCTGTCCGTCCTGGGCCTGCTGCAGTATCTGGCGCCGGTGTTCCAGTTCGCGCTGGGCATCCTGTACTTCCACGAGGAGATGCCGCCCGAGCGGTGGGCCGGCTTCGCACTGGTCTGGGTGGCGCTGGCCCTGCTGACCTGGGACGCGCTGCGGACGGCACGGCGTACGAGGGCCGAGGCCCTGCGCCTGGCCGTACGGGCGGCCCAGGCCTCGGCGCCCGCAGGAACGAGTGTGGCAAGCACGGTGGACGGCACCCGTAAAGGCTGATTGAGTGCCCGGATGGGGACGATCCTGAGGGACATGAGGCACGTTCAGTGGCATGAGCTGCGCCATGCCCAGGGCTCCGCGTCCCAGGTCCCCGGTCTGCTGTCACGGATCGCCTGGGGCGACAGCGAGTCGGCCGAGGACGCCCTGAGCGATCTGGGCCGGGCGATCGGTGCCATGGCCGTGTTCGACGCGACGGTGGCCACGGTGCCGTTCCTCTGGGAACTCGCCTCCATGGAGACGGTGAAGGACCGCGCCGGAGTGCTCGGCCTGCTGGGGACGATCCTCGCCCATGGCCATGCCCACCACGCGGAGTGGACCAGGGACGCGCACCGTGCGGTCCTGGCCGGTCGGACGACGGCCGAGCGGCTGGCCACGGACGGCGATCCGGCGGTGAGCACGGCGGCCGGGGAACTGCTGGCCGCGTGCCACGGACACGCCTGCGGGGCCTGCCCGCCACGGTGACCGGACCGCCCCCAGGGACGACGGGGAGGGCGCGGTGAGGGCGCGGGAGGGCCGCGCATTCCGTGTCGGCTGACGGGGCGACCGTCCGCGCAGGTCAGCGGCGTACGACGGCAAAGCGATCTCTCTAGGCTGACCTCATGTTCACGCCACTCGCCGCATACACCCTCGTCGCCACCGATCTGGACGGCACGCTGCTGCGTTCCGACGACACCGTGAGCGCTCGCTCCCGTGCCGCCCTCGCCCGTGCCTCGTCGGCCGGCGCACAGCATCTGATCGTCACGGGCAGGCCGGTTCCCGGCATACGCGCACTGCTCACGGACCTCGGCTACGACGGGCTCGTGGCCTGCGGGCAGGGTGCGCAGGTGTACGACGCCGGGGCGGCCCGGATGCTCAGTTCGGCGACGCTCGACCGGGAGCTGGCCGACACCGCGCTCGGCAAGATCGAGGCCGAGGTCGGGCAGGTGTTCGCGGCGGTGGACCAGGACGGCGCCGACGGCCGGACCCTGATCGAGCCGGGCTACCGCATGCCGCACCCCTCGCTCCCCGCGCAGCGGGCCGGGCGTCGCGCCGAGCTGTGGGCGGCGCCCGTCATCAAGGTCCTGATGCGCCACCCGGAGCTGACGGACGACGAGCTGGCGGCGGCCGCCCGCGGGGCGGTGGGCGATCTGGCGTCCGTCACGATGGCGGGCCCGGGGACGGTGGAGCTGGCGCCCTTCGGCGTGGACAAGGGCACCGGGATCGAGCTTGCCGCCGGGCTGCTGGGCCGCGACCTCGCCGGCGCGGTGGCGTTCGGCGACATGCCCAACGACCTGCCCATGTTCCGCCGCGTCGGCCACCGGGTGGCGATGGCCGACGCACACCCGGAGCTGCGGGCGGCCGCCGACGAGATCACGCTCTCGAACGGGGAGGACGGCGTCGCGGTGGTGCTCGAACGGCTCTTCGCCGGAGACCACGTGCCACCGCCCGAGAGATCTCCACACCTGGCGGCCGAAAAGCATCTCCCCTAAACTCCATGCACATGCATATGATGCGTACGCCGGTAAAAGCTGTACGCAATCAATTGGGGGCACAGCATGACCACGCGCGACTTCCTCTTCCTGCTCGGCAGCAGCCGTGACAGCGGCAACACCGAGACTCTGGCCCGGCTCGCGGCCGAACAGCTCCCGGCCGGTACGGGGCAGCGGTGGATTGACCTCCGTGACCTTCCGCTGCCCGACTTCGAGGACCGGCGGCACGGGGACGGCCACCCGGCCCCTGCGGGGAACTCCGCGGCACTGCTGGAGGCGACACTCGCCGCCACCGACGTGGTCATCGCCTCACCGCTGTACTGGTACGCGGTCTCCACCGCCACCAAGCGCTACCTGGACCACTGGTCGGGCTGGCTGGAGGCCCCCGGGGCCGACTTCCAGCGGCGGATGGCCGGCAAGACGCTGTGGGGGGTCACCGCCCTCGCGGACAGCGACCCCGAGGTCGCCGAGCCCCTCGTGGGGACCCTGCGGAACTCGGCGCGCTACCTCGGGATGCGGTGGGGCGGGGTGCTGCTGGGCAACGGCAGCAGGCCCGGTGACGTGCTGACCGACACCGGGGCCACATCGCGGGCGAAGACCTTCTTCAGCTGAGGCGCTCCACTCCGGGAACGCCCTCCGGAGCTGGGGTGCCGCCCGGAGCAGGGGCGCCGCCCGGAGCGGGGGTGCCGCCCGGAGCCCCCGCCGGGTCGCCTCCGCCCGTCAGGGACCGCAGGACATGGGAGACCAGCGTGGCGACCGTAGCCTCGTCCTGCGCCGGCTTCCGCAGCACATGGCGGTAGTAGACGGGGCCGTAGAGCAGCTCCACCGCGAGCGGCAGATCGGCGCCGGACGGTATCTGCCCCTGCTCCTGGGCTCGCCGCAGGCGCCCCACGGCCGCCTCGAAGCGGGGGTCGACCAACTGCTCACGGACCGCCCGCGCGAGCTCGTCGTCGTGATGCATCTCCGACAGGATCCCGGAGTAGGCCGGCCCGTACGGCGGCGTCGACAACAGCCTCACCAGACCGTTGATGTGTGCCCGGAGGTCAGCCTCGATGTCGCCCGTCTCCGCGAACGGTGTGGCGCCGACGAGCACCTGGGCGAAGGCCTCCAGCATCACGGCGACCTTCGACGGCCACCAGCGGTAGATCGTCTTCTTGCTCACGCCGGCGCGGGCGGCGATGGCCTCGATGGTGACCCGGCCGTACCCCTTCTCCGTACACAGCTCCAGAGCGGCGTCCAGCGTCGCCCGTCGTGACCTCTCGCTGCGGCGCAGGGAACTCGGCGATGTGATCATTCGGTGAGCATAGGGGGATTCCGCCCACCGCTTATTGACAGGTCGTCGCCAAAAGTCGAACAATGACCACGCTGGAAACGGAACGTACCGTGTCGTGACGTTCCGCGCAGTACACCGTTCGTGCCGTTCGTGCCGCGACGAGCCGATCGGGGGACGGCTCGACCGGCCGACGGTACGGACGGCCCCGTGCCGGTCCCCTCAGGCGGTGATGTCCTTCGTGGTGAACCGCGCCCAGGCCGCAGAGCCGAACACCGCCGCGTACAGCGCCTGCAGACCCAGGTTCCTGGCCATCTCGTCCCAGTAGACCGGGTCGCGCAGCAGGTCCGTGAAGGACAGCCAGTAGTGCGGGAAGAGATACGGGTGGATCCCGTCCAGCTGCGGCATCGTGTCCAGGATCTGCACGGTGATCAGCACCCCGACGGTGGCCGCCATCGCCGCGACCCCGCTGTTGGTGAGCGTCGAGACGAAGAGGCCCAGCGCCGCGAAGCCGATGAGGGACGCCGCCACCGCGACGGCGATCAGTCCGGCCCGCAGAAGTCCTTCGCCGAAGCCGATCCGGGTACCCGAGATCGTCGTGACCTCCCCGACGGGGAAGAGCAGCGCCCCGGCCGCCAGCGCCGACGCCGCCACGACCAGGGTGGCGACCAGGCAGAACACCAGCACGGACGCGTACTTCGCGAGCAGCAGCCGGGTACGGTCCGCCGGCGCGACCAGCAGATAGCGCAGGGTGCCTCCGCTCGCCTCGCCCGCGACGGAGTCCCCCGCGATGACGCCGACCGCCATCGGGAGGAAGACGGGGAGCGTCGCCGAGAGGGCCGCGAAGACCAGGAACAGGCCGTTGTCGGTGATCTGGGAGAGGAAGGCCGGGCCGCCACCGCCGGGTCCGCCCCGTGAGCCGTCTCCCGTCTCGATCCTGACGGCGATCCCGATGAGGACGGGCACGGCCGCCAGCACACCGAGCAGGGCCAGGGTGCGCCACCGGCGGAGCGTGGTGGCCAGCTCGGAGCGGAGGATCCCGAGGGTCCACAGCGCCCCGCGCGCCGCGCGGGGTGCCGGGACAGCCGTGAGTTCAGCCTGCGACATCGAATCCCTCTCCGGTGAGTGCTACGAAGGCGTCCTCCAGCGAGGCCCGTTCGACGCCGAAGGCGCGTACGCGGACACCACCGCGCACCAGGGCCGCGTTGAGGTCCGCGAGTTCCACCTCGCCCGGCGGCGCGTCGGCGCTCACCCGGTCCCCGTCGGTCACGATCCCCGTCGTCCCGTGCTCCGCGAGGACGCGTGCCGCGTCACCCGGGTCGGGGGTCGTCACGGCGAGCCGGCCGCGGGCGCCCGCGGCGAGCGCGGCCACCGGGCCCTGGACGAGGAGGCGGCCGCGGGCCATCACCGCCACGTGGGTGCAGACCTGTTCGATCTCGTCGAGCAGGTGGGAGGAGAGGAAGACGGTGGTGCCCTCGCCCGCCAGCTCCCGGACCAGGGAGCGGATCTCACGCATGCCCTGTGGGTCGAGGCCGTTGGTCGGTTCGTCCAGCACGAGCAGTCCGCGCGGCTGGAGGAGAGCGGCGGCCAGCCCGAGGCGCTGCTTCATCCCCAGCGAGTACGCCTTGGCCTTCTTGCCCGCGGCGGCGGCGAGCCCGACCCGCTCCAGGGCGTTCTCCACGCGCGCGCGCCGGGTCCTCGGGTCGGCGGCCGGGTCGGCGGAGTCGAAGCGCACGAGATTGTCGCGGCCGGTCAGGAACCCGTACAGCGCGGGTCCCTCGATGAGCGCGCCGACCTGCGGGAGCACCGTCCGGGCGGCGGCCGGCATGGGGCGGCCCAGGACGTGCGCGGTGCCGGAGGTCGGGTCGATGAGCCCCATGAGCATCCGGATCGTGGTGGTCTTGCCGGAGCCGTTGGGCCCGAGGAAGCCGAAGACGCTCCCGGCGGGGACGGTGAGGTCCAGCCCGTCGACGGCCAACTGCCCGCCGCGGTAGCGCTTGGTGAGCCCGCGTGTCTCGATCACCACGCCGGGCTCCGGCCCCGTGTCCGGCCCCGCCGTCGCGGCCGCTGTGTCGGTCATGCGCACTCCCGGTCCTGTCCCGCCGTGTCCGGCACCCCGCGACGGGGTCCGCCGCACGGGCCGCCCCGTCGCACGAACCGCCCCGCCGTACGGAGCGTACGACGGGGCGGGGCGTACGGTGCGTCCTACTTGGCGGTGTCGGCCGCCTTGACCAGCGCGTCCTTGGTGACCGCACCGACGTAGACCTTGCCGTCATCCGTCAGCAGCGCGTTGACCAGGCGTGTCTCGAAGACCGTGCCCGAGCCGAAGTCGCCGGTGACCTTGTCGCCGAGCGCGTCCAGGAGCTGCTGCCCCTGCGCGGGTACGTCGCCGGAGCCCTTGGTGGGGAGTCCCGCCTCGCCCGGCACCTCGATCTCGGCGACGGCGTTCCAGCCCTCGCCGATGACGTTGAGGCCCTTGAAGCCCTCCAGGGCCCCCAGGTCCTTCTGCGCCTTGTCCGCCTTGGCCGCCTTGCCCTGCTTCTCCGCCTCGGCCTTCATCTCGTCCGCCTCGGTCACCTTCGCGCCCTTGGGCGGGGTGAAGGAGAAGGACGAGGCGTCGGGCTTCGCGAAGTCGACCTTCGTGAACCCGGCGTCGACCACGGCCTTGCCGCCGCTGCTCGGGGCGAGCGTGAACTTCAGCGGTACGCCCGTCGAGGCGTCGACCGCGACGGTGACGGAGCCGATCGTCGAACCGGACTGCTTCGGCTTGATCACGAGCTTGTAGGCGTCGCGCCCCGCCACCTGGGCGGTGCCGTCGACGGTGACGGACGTGGTGTCGCCCGCGGCGGTGAGCGCCTTCTCGGCGAACTCCTTCGGGGTGGCCGGCACTCCCTCCGGCGCCTTGTGCTTCTCGGCCTTGCCGCTCGGACGCCCGCTCTCGCCGGACTCCGCGTGGTAGACCTCGTTGCTCCCGCTGTCGTATCCCCAGATGTCGTCGCCGTTGTGGACGACGCTGTACTCGGAGCCCTCGCCGAGGATCGAGAGGCGCTGCTTGTCGGGGCCGTCGGCCGCGACCCGGAGCGTGTGCGTCCCGGAGGCGAGCTCCATCAGCTTGGTGTCGGGGGACGCGCTCGACTCGCCCGATCCGGATCCGGCGTCCGGGGCGAAGGAGTCCGCGAACCCGCCGAGCGACGGGATGCCGAGGTCGGTGCTGACCTTCAGCGTGCCGGAGAGCTGCTCCTCGTCCGACGAGGCGATCTTCTCGATGAGTTCCTGCGCGGTGATGTCCGGGAGCTCCGGGTCTCCGGAGTCCGCGAGCGCCGGGACGAGTCCGATCGTCGCGGCCGCCACGCCCGCCACCGCGAACGGGACGATGTAGCGCGCCGCCTTCCGGCGGCCCACGACAGTGCCCGTGGCCTCGCCGTTGGTCTCTGCGCTGTCGTTCGGTGCCATGTGTGCTCTACCTCCGTGGTCGGCGGCTAGCCATCCCGTTACGCGTGTCCACTCCCCGCCGCCATTCTCACCCGATGTGGTCAGGAGTGGTTGTTGTCCATCTGACCAAATCGGGCGGGAACAAGCGTCAGCCCTCGGGAGCAACTGTGCGTACCTCTCCGGGATGACCCCTGAGCACCGGGGGTGCGGGCACCCTTAGGGGTCCTCCGCCCGGGATGCTCCGGACGGGAGACTCGGGGGGTCAGCCCGCGCGGTGCACCACGGCGTCGCACAGCTCTTCGAGCGCGGCCTTGGCGTAGCACTCGGGCAGCGGTGCCAGCGTCGCCCTGGCCTCCTCGGCGTAACGCACGGTGTCGCGCCGCGCCTGCTCGAGCGCCGGGTGGGCGCGCAGGGCGCGGAGCGCCTCCGCGAGCCGGGCGTCGTCACCGAGGTCGCCGTCGAGCAGCTCCACGAGCTCCTTGTCCTCCGGGCGGCCCTCGGCCGCCGCCCTCGCGCGCAGATGGAGGACCGGCAGGGTGGGAATGCCCTCGCGCAGGTCGGTGCCGGGCGTCTTGCCCGACTCGTGGGAGTCGGAGGCGATGTCCAGGACGTCGTCGGCGAGCTGGAAGGCGATGCCGAGGCGTTCGCCGTACTGCGTGAGGATGTCGACGACCGACTCGTCCGCCCCCGACATCAGGGCACCGAACCGGCCGGACACGGCGACCAGCGAGCCGGTCTTGCCGCCCAGGACGTCCATGTAGTGGTCGACGGGGTCGCGTCCGTCGCGCGGGCCCGCGGTCTCCAGGATCTGACCGGTGACCAGGCGTTCGAACGCCTCCGCCTGGATGCGGACGGCTTCAGGACCGAGGTCGGCCAGGATGTGCGAGGCACGGGCGAAGAGGAAGTCGCCCGTCAGGACGGCGACGGAGTTGCCCCAGCGGGTGTTGGCGCTGTCCACCCCGCGGCGTACGTCCGCCTCGTCCATCACGTCGTCGTGGTACAGCGTCGCCAGGTGCGTCAGTTCGACGACCACGGCCGAGGGGACGACACCCGGCGCGTCGGGGTCACCGAACTGGGAGGCGAGCATCACCAGCAGCGGCCGGAAGCGCTTGCCCCCCGCGCTGACGAGGTGCTGCGCGGCCTCCGTGATGAACGGGACCTCACTTTTGGTGGCATCCAGCAGCCCCGCCTCGACAGCGGCCAAACCGGCCTGGACATCGGCCTCAAGAGCCTGGTCCCGCACGCTCAGTCCGAACGGCCCGACGACGGTCACGAGGGGATCTCCTGTCTGCTGACGATCACACGGAGTGTCGATGTGTCGTTGTCCTCACTCAACTCAGCGTATCCGGTCCCCTTTGGATCACCGTGGGCGCCTTCCCGCCACCGCCGGTATGTTCGGCATCAGCTCATACGATCAGGAGTTGTCCCTTTGTCCCACGCCCCGACCGGTACCGAACCGGCCCAGCCACCCCCCGGAGACGACCACGCCTTCTTCGGTCAGCCACGGGGTCTGATGACCCTGTCCGGGCTGGAGGTATGGGAGCGTTTCTCGTTCCTCGGGATGCAGGCGATCCTGGTCCTCTTCTTCGCCGACACGGTCTCCGACGGCGGCATGGGCATGGACCCGGGCACCGCCGCCTCCGTGTCCGCCGCCTACGGCACCCTCGTCTACCTCGTGTCCGTCGCGGGCGGCTGGCTGGCCGACCGGATCCTCGGTTCGTACCGCGCCGTCCTGTACGGCGGCGTGCTCATCGCCTGCGGCCACTACGCCATGGCGGTGCCGACCGCCACGATGACCTGGGTGGGCCTCGGCCTGATCAGCGCGGGAACGGGCCTGCTCAAGCCCAATGTCGCCTCGATGGTCGGCAAGCTCTACAGCACGGAGGACCAGCGCCGCGACGCCGGCTTCGCGCTCTACTACATGGGCATCAACATCGGCGCCTTCGCCGGGCCGCTGGTCACCGGCTGGCTCGGCGACCACGCGGGCTGGCACTGGGGATTCTCGGCCGCCGCGATCGGCATGACGTTCGGCCTGATCCAGTACGTGGCGGGCCGGCGTCACCTGGCCGGGCGAAAGCGCACCGCGGAGTACGCCCTCGCCCCCGGTCCGATGCGCCGGGCCGTGCTGACGATCGTGGCCGGCGTCGTCGCGGCCGCCCTGGTGGCGACGGGCCTGGCGCTGGCCGGCTGGCTCACGATGGACCGTTTCGTCGACGTGCTCACCCTCGTCTCGGTGATCGCGCCCGTCGCGTACTTCGCCGTGATGTTCAGGAGCCCCCGGGTCACCCCGGAGGAGCGCGGCAGGCTCCGGCCGTACGTCGTGCTGTTCCTGGCCTCGGTCGTCTTCAACTTCATCCTCTTCCAGGCGTACTCGACGATGATGCTGCTCGCCTCGACGAACGCCCGCACGGAGATCTTCGGCTTCCACTTCCCGGCGAGCTGGTACGCCTCCGCGCTGGGCGCCTTCGAGGTCGCGCTGGCGCCCGTCGTGGCCGCCCTCTGGGCCCGGATGGGACCGCGCCAGCCGCACGCCTCGAACAAGATCGCGATCGGGGTGATCCTCGGCGGTCTGTCCTTCCTCCTGATGGTGATCCCCACCTCGGGGCACTCCGACGACACGTACAAGATGGCCGCCTGGTGGATCGTCGGCTCCTATCTGCTGCTCGGCCTCGGCGACATCCTGCTGGAGACCTCCGGCATGTCGGCCACCACCAAGCTCGCCCCCAAGGCGTTCGCCAGCCAGACGATGGCGCTGTGGTTCCTGTCGCTGGCCCTCGCCAACGGCATCCAGGCACAGATCGTGAAGCTCTACGGCGAGGTCTCCAACCCCGCCTACTTCGGTGTCAATGGCGCTATCGCGGTGGCGGCCGGTGTGGCCGTCATCGCCGCCGCTCCCTGGCTCAAGCGCACCATGCACCCCGTCCACTGAGGTACCGCCATGCACATCCGCACCGATTTCCCGTACGAGACGACCCACGAGGACCTCTACATCCCGTTGGCGGACGGCACCCAGCTGTACGCCAGGATCTGGCGGCCGGTCACCGACGAACCGGTGCCCGCGCTGCTGGAGTACCTGCCCTACCGGCTCAGCGACTGGACGGCGCCGCGCGACTGGCAGCGCCATCCCTGGTACGCGGGCCACGGCTACGCCTCCGTACGGGTCGATGTGCGCGGGCACGGCAACAGCGAGGGCATGCCTGGCGACGAGTACGACGCGACGGAGCTCGCCGACGGGGTCGCGGTCGTGCACTGGCTGGCCCAGCAGGAGTGGTGCTCCGGGAAGGTCGGCATGTTCGGCATCTCCTGGGGCGGCTTCAACTCGCTCCAGATCGCCGCGCTCGCACCGGAGCCGCTGAAGGCGATCGTCACCGTCTGCTCGGCGGACGACCGCTATGACAACGACGTCCACTACATGGGCGGCTCCGTCCTCGGAGTGGACATGCACGCCTGGGCCTCCACCATGCTGGCCTTCGTCTCCCGGCCCCCGGACCCGGCGGACGTCGGCGACGACTGGCGGGACATGTGGCTGCGGCGGCTCGAGAAGGTGGAGCCGTTCATCCACACGTGGCTGGCGCACCAGACCCGCGACGACTACTGGAAGCACGGCAGCGTCTGCGAGGACTACGGCGCGATCAAGGCGAAGGTCCTGGCGGTGGGCGGCTGGCACGACCCGTACCGCGACACCGTCCTGAGACTCGTCGAGCATCTGGAACCCGGGCAGGTGCGCGGGCTGATCGGCCCCTGGTCGCACCAGTACCCGGACCGCGGGCTCCCCCCGGGACCCGCGATCGGCTTCCTCCAGGAGACGCTGCGCTGGTGGGACCAGCACCTCAAGGACGAGGACACCGGGGTGATGAACGAGCCCCTGCTGCGGTCCTGGATCAGCGGCTCGCACCCGCCCGCCACGGCCTACGAGACGCTGCCGGGCCGCTGGGTCGGCGACGCGAGCTGGCCGTCCGCGAACGTCGCCCCGGTGACGTACGCCCTGGAGGGCGGAGCGCAGACCGTCCGCTCACCGCAGCAGACCGGACTGGACGCGGGGCGCTTCTTCCCGTTCGGCAACGACGCCGACCTGCCGCCCGACCAGCGGGACGAGGACGCCAAATCGGTGTGCTTCGAGTTCCCCGTCGAGGACGCCCCGATCGAGATCCTCGGCCGTCCACGGGTGACACTCCTGGTCCGGATGGACGTACCGCGCGGCCAGGTGATCGCCCGCCTCTGCGACGTGGCCCCGGACGGGGCCTCCACCCTGGTGACCCGTGGGGCGCTCAACCTGGCCACCCGTCACGGGCGCGACCGCGCTGAGGACTGGCCCGTCGGGGAGACCGAGTACGTGAACTTCGAGCTGAACGGCATCGGGCACACCTTCCCGCCCGGCCACCGGATCAGGGTCGCCCTCTCCTCCTCGTACTGGCCGTGGATCTGGCCCCAGGCCGGTTCGGCGGGCTTCACGCTCGAGGCGGAGGGCAGCCTCGTCGAGCTCCCGGTTCGCCGGCACACCGAGGACCCGGGCATCACCTTCGGCGAGCCGGAGCAGTCTGAGCCGCTCGGCGTGGTCACCCCGGTCACGCTCGACGAGCAGCGCCCTGAGCGTCTGGTGATCCGGGACGTCGCCAAGGGCGAATGGCGCCTGGAGGTCGACCCGCGTTACGGCGGCACACGTGTCTACCCCGACGGTCTCGAGTTCACCGAGGACGCGCTGGAGACGTACACGATCCAGGAGGACGACCCGCTGTCGGCGCGTGCCCGTTCGGACTGGACGATCCGGCTGCACCGGCCCGAGATGTCCTGGGACGTACGGATCGAGACGCACTCCGAGACGAGCGCGGACGCGGACGACTTCATCACGTCCAACGAGGTCGTCTGCACGGACGGCGAGGAGATCGTCTTCCACCGGACCTGGGAGAAGCGGATCCCCCGCACGGCGGGCTGACCAGGGTTATCACGTAACTTTCCGGGCATTACGCCTACTTGAGCACTGCCGCCGACCGGTGGCAGCGACGTACCGTGTCCCTCAAGCAACCGGAAAGGGGCAGCGACAGATGCCCGAGCAGAGCAGCCCGCTCGACCTGGCCGAGGGCGATCCCTTCGGCCCGCACAACCTTCCGTACGGAGTGTTCTCCACCCCCGGACACCCCGAGGACCGAAGGGTCGGAGTCCGCATCGGACAGCATGTGCTGGACGCCGGTGCGGCGGCACACGCGCTCGGTTCGCCGTACGCCAGACTGCTGGCGCAGCCGAGCCTGATGCCGCTGCTGGCGGCCGGGCGTACCGCGTGGCGGGATGTGCGGCGGGCGCTGACGGCGTGGGTGACGGTCCCGTCCCACCGCCCGGACCTGGAGCCGCTGCTGTATCCGCTCGACACGGTGACCCTGCACCTGCCGTACGAGGTGGCGGACTACGTCGACTTCTACGCCAGCGAGCACCACGCCACCAACGTGGGCCGGATCTTCCGTCCCGACGGCGCGGCCCTCACCCCCAACTGGAAGCACCTGCCCATCGGTTACCACGGGCGGGCCGGCACGGTCGTCGTCTCCGGCACGGACGTGGTGCGCCCCTCCGGGCAGCGCAAGGCGCCGGCCGACCCCGCTCCCGTCTTCGGCCCCTCGGTGAAGCTGGACATCGAGGCGGAGGTCGGCTTCGTCGTCGGCGTCCCCTCGGACCAGGGCTCCCCCGTGGCGCTCGGTGACTTCCGCGAGCACGTCTTCGGGCTCTCCCTGCTGAACGACTGGTCGGCGCGGGACATCCAGGCCTGGGAGTACGTGCCGCTCGGCCCGTTCCTCGGCAAGTCCTTCGCCACCTCCGTCTCGGCGTGGGTGACTCCGCTGGAGGCCCTGGACGCGGCCCGCACGGCACCGCCCGTACGGGACTTCGAGCTGCTCCCCTATCTGGAGGACGCGGACGACGAGGAACCGGGCGGCTTCGACATCCGGATCTCGGTGGAGATCAACGGCCAGCCCGTCTCCGAGCCGCCGTTCGCCTCCATGTACTGGACGGCGGCCCAGCAGCTGGCCCAGATGACGGTGAACGGCGCCTCGCTGCGTACCGGTGATCTGTACGGCTCCGGCACGGTCAGCGGCGCCGAGCCCGGCCAGCGCGGCTCCCTGCTCGAACTCACCTGGAACGGCCGCGATCCGCTGGACCTGGCCGACGGCAAGCGGACGTTCCTGGAGGACGGCGACACCGTCACCCTGACGGCGTGGGCGCCCGGACCGCACGGCACGCGGGTCGGCCTCGGCGAGGTCACCGGCCGGATCACGGCCTCGCCGTGAACCCCTGCGCCCAGGGCGGTGGGCGCGGTGCGGACGGAGCCGGTCGGGGCGGCGGCCCTGATCGGTTCCCGCCGGAT
Source organism: Streptomyces sp. NPDC102441 (assembly GCF_044765585.1). NCBI lineage: Bacteria > Bacillati > Actinomycetota > Actinomycetes > Kitasatosporales > Streptomycetaceae > Streptomyces > Streptomyces sp. NPDC102441. Next base: position 279,439 of record NZ_JBIWKH010000004.1, on the reverse strand, counting down.
ACTCTGCATGCACCCGCGAGACTCCTGGGAGCATTGATGAGCAGCGTGCCCGAGGCCCCCGAGCCACGGTGGGCGGTTCCGCCCGTGGGCGGCTGGACCGCCGATGACCTGGACACACTCCCGAATCTGCCTCCGCACACGGAGCTGATCGACGGGAGCCTGGTCTTCGCGTGTCCGCAGACGCTGTTCCACTCAGCAGCGGTCAGCTTCTTCTCGGGGCGGCTGCGGTCCTCGGCGCCGCCCGGTCTGGAAGTGGTGGGCCGGTTCACCATCGACATCGACCGATTCAACCGCCCCGAACCCGATGTGATCGTCGTGGACGACGAGGTCATTCAGGACCTGGATCAGACTCGTCTCCCCGCCGGGTCCGTCCGACTGGCCATCGAGGTCGTCTCGCCGGAGTCCCGGTCCCGTGACCGGGAGACGAAGCCGGTGAAGTACGCCCGGGTGAGGATCCCGAACTTATGGCGGGTGGAGAACCACGACGGCCGTGCCCTGGTCTACGTGTTCGAGCTGGAGCCGGCCACCGGTGCCTACACCTCCACCGGGATCTTTCATGACCGGATGAAGGTCTCCGTCCCCTTCGAAGTCGATCTCGACCTCACGGCCATCACCCCGCGCCGCCGGGCGGCGGACCCCCGGTAACGCGCGTCCGCCGTCCACCTCACTCGAACTCCGGTGGCTCCTCGTCCCAGCCGAACTCCGGGTCGGCGTCCTGAGTAGCGGCGGGCCGGGCAGCCGGCACCGAGGCCCGGGCCACCGGTGCGGGGACAGCCTCCGGCTCCGGTGCAGGGGCAGCCTCCGGCTCCGGAGCGGCCGCGGCGGGGGCCGTGTCTCCCAGCCCCGCCAGCACCTCCAGTACGCCCTCGCCGTACGTCGCGAGCTTCTTCTCGCCGAGGCCGCTGACCCCGCCCAGCTCCGCCAGGGTCGTGGGGCGCAGAGCGGCGATCTCCCGCAGCGTCGCGTCGTGGAAGATCACATACGCCGGGAGGCTCAGCTCCTTCGCCTGGGCACCGCGCCAGGCGCGCAGCGCCTCGAAGACCGGGACGGCCTCCGCCGGAAGGTCGGCCACCGCGGCTGCGGACTTGGCCTTGCGCTCGCCCGACCCGCCGGACCGCGTCGTGGGCCTCTTCGGCTCCTTGCGGAGCTGTACCTCGCGCTCCCGGCCGAGCACGGAGCCGCTCTCCTCGGTCAGCACCAGCGTGCCGTACTCCCCCTCGACGGCGAGGAGCCCCTGGGCCAGCAGCTGGCGCACCACGCCCCGCCACTCCGCCTCGGCCAGCTCCTCGCCGATGCCGAAGACCGAGAGCTGGTCGTGGTCGAACTGGATGATCTTCGCGGTCTTGCGGCCCAGCAGGATGTCGATGATCTGGCCGGCCCCGAACTTCTGGTTCCGCTCCCGCTTCAGCCGCACCACGGTGGACAGCAGCTTCTGGGCGACCACCGTGCCGTCCCAGGTCTCCGGCGGGCTGAGGCAGGTGTCGCAGTTCCCGCAGGCCTGCTCGCCGGGCTCCTGGCCGAAGTACGTCAGGAGCTGGGCCCGGCGGCACTGGACGGTCTCGCAGAGCGCCAGCATCGAGTCCAGGTGCGAGGCGGCACGGCGCCGGAAGGCCTCGTCGCCCTCGCTGCCCTGGATCAGCTTGCGCTGCTGGACGACGTCCTGGAGGCCGTACGCCATCCAGGCCGTGGACGGGGCCCCGTCACGGCCCGCGCGGCCCGTCTCCTGGTAGTACCCCTCGACGGACTTGGGCAGGTCGAGGTGGGCGACGAAGCGCACATCGGGCTTGTCGATGCCCATGCCGAAGGCGATGGTCGCCACGACGACCAGGCCCTCCTCGCGCAGGAAGCGCGACTGGTGCGCGGCGCGCGTCCCGGCGTCCAGGCCCGCGTGGTACGGCACGGCCTCGATGCCGTTGCGGCAGAGGTACTCGGCGGTCTTCTCCGTCGAGTTGCGCGAGAGGCAGTAGACGATCCCGGCGTCCCCGGCGTGCTCCTCCTTCAGGAAGGTGAGCAGCTGCTTCTTCGGGTCGGCCTTCCCCACGATGCGGTACTGGATGTTGGGCCGGTCGAAGCTGGCCACGAAGTGCCTGGCGTCGGGCATGCCCAGACGCTGGGTGATCTCCTTGTGCGTGGCGTCGGTCGCCGTGGCCGTCAGCGCGATACGGGGTACGCCGGGCCAGCGCTCGCCCAGCACGGACAGGGCCAGGTAGTCGGGGCGGAAGTCGTGGCCCCACTGGGCGACGCAGTGCGCCTCGTCGATGGCGAAGACGGAGATCTCACCCCGGGCCAGCAACGCGAGCGTCGAGTCGAGCCGCAGCCGCTCGGGGGCCAGATACAGCACGTCGAGCTCACCGGCGACGAACTGGGCCTCCATCGAGCGGCGCTCGTCGAAGTCCTGCGTGGAGTTCATGAAGCCGGCGCGGACTCCGAGCGCGCGCAGGGCGTCCACCTGGTCCTGCATGAGCGCGATCAGCGGGGAGATCACGACGCCGGTGCCGGGCCTGACCAGGGCGGGGATCTGGTAGCAGAGGGACTTGCCGCCGCCGGTGGGCATGAGCACGACCGCGTCGCCACCCTCGACGACATGCTCGATCACCGCGCCCTGCTCGCCGCGGAACGTCTCGTAACCGAACACCCGGTGCAGCGTCTGCTGCGCAGCGCTCTCGGTCGTCACACTCATGGTCGCGCCCGTCCGTCCGTCTTCACCCGTCACCGGCAACCATAGGCGCCGCCTACGACAACGCCGGACGGGCTTGACTATCCAGGCCCGTCCGGCGTCGCAGCGCGTTCTTCCGGTTACCGCACGAACACACCCGCCTGGCTCGCCAGGTCGAGGAAGTACTGCGGGGCCAGTCCCAGCACCAGGGTCACGGCGACTCCGACCGCGATCGTGGTCATGGTCAGCGGGGACGGGACGGCGACCGTGGGACCGTCCGCCTTCGGCTCGCTGAAGAACATCAGGACGATGACGCGGATGTAGAAGAACGCGGCGATGGCCGACGAGATCACACCGACCACGACGAGGCCGCCCGCACCGCCGTCCGCCGCCGCCTTGAACACGGCGAACTTGCCGGAGAAGCCCGAGGTGAGCGGGATTCCGGCGAAGGACAGCAGGAACACGGCGAAGACCGCCGCGGTCAGCGGCGACCGCCGGCCGAGTCCGGCCCACTTCGACAGATGGGTGGCTTCGCCGCCCGCGTCCCGCACCAGGGTGACGACGGCGAAGGCGCCGACGGTCACGAAGGAGTACACCCCGAGATAGAAGAGGACCGAGGAGACGCCCTCCGGGCTGGCCGCGATGACACCGGCGAGGATGAAGCCCGCGTGCGCGATCGAGGAGTAGGCCAGGAGCCGCTTGATGTCGGTCTGGGTGATCGCGACGATCGCCCCGCCCAGCATCGTGACGATCGCGACCGCCCACATGACGGGGCGCAGGTCCCAGGTGAGGCCGGGCAGCACCACGTACAGCAGGCGCAGCAGCGCTCCGAACGCGGCGACCTTCGTGGCGGCTGCCATGAAGCCGGTGACCGGGGTCGGGGCTCCCTGGTAGACGTCCGGGGTCCACATGTGGAACGGGACCGCGCCCACCTTGAAGAGCAGGCCCATGAGGATCATCGCCGCGCCGATCAGCAGCAGCGCGTCGTTGCCCATGGTGGAGGCGAGCGCCGGGTCGATCTCCTGGACGCTGCCGTCGACGACGTTCGCGATGCCCGCGTAGGAGACGGTGCCCGCGTATCCGTAGAGCAGGGCGATCCCGAAGAGCAGGAAGGCCGAGGAGAACGCGCCGAGCAGGAAGTACTTCACGGCGGCTTCCTGTGACATCAGCCGCTTGCGGCGGGCGACGGCACACAGGAGGTAGAGCGGGAGCGAGAAGACCTCGAGCGCCACGAAGAGCGTCAGCAGGTCGTTGGCAGCGGGGAAGACCAGCATGCCCGCCACGGAGAAGAGGACCAGCGGGAAGACCTCGGTGGTGGTGAATCCGGCCTTGACCGCGGCCTTCTCCGCGTCGCTGCCGGGTACCGACCCGGCCTGGGCGGCGAAGGAGTCCACGCGGTTGCCGTGCGACGCCGGGTCGAGGCGCCGTTCGGCGAAGGTGAAGACGGAGACCATGGAGACGAGCAGGATGGTGCCCTGGAGGAACAGGGCGGGTCCGTCGACGGCGACGGCGCCCATCGCGGCGATGTGCGCGTTCTTCGAGGCGTACCCGTCGGCGGCGAGCCCCACCACCGCGGCGAACGCGGCGGCGATCGCGATGACCGTCAGGAACACCTGGGTGGTGTAGCGGGCCCGTCGCGGGACGAACGCCTCCACCAGGATTCCGATGACGGCGGCACCGACCACGATCAGGACGGGTGCCAGTTGGGCGTACTCGATGGTCGGCGCGGTGAACTTGTCGCCCGGGGCAGCCGATGTCACCTCGCCCGCCGTCGTCCACAGGCTGTGGACAGCTGTTGCGCTCACTTGGCGGCCTCCACCTCGGGCTGGGGGTCCTTCTTCTGTACGTCGTGCATGGTGTGCTGGACCGCCGGGTTGACGACCTCGGTGAGCGGCTTCGGGAAGACGCCGAGGAGGATCAGCAGGGCGATCAGCGGAAGGGCCACCGCCAGCTCACGGACCTTGAGGTCGGGCATGCCCCCGATCCCCTCCCTGACCGGTCCCGTCATCGTCCGCTGGTAGAGGACGAGGACGTAGAGAGCGGCGAGCACGATGCCGACGGTGGCGATGACGCCGGCCACCGGATACGCGCTGAACGCTCCGACCAGGACCAGGAACTCACTGACGAACGGGGCGAGGCCGGGCAGCGAGAGGGTCGCCAGACCGCCGATGAGGAAGGTTCCCGCCAGGACGGGCGCCACCTTCTGCACCCCGCCGTAGTCGGCGATGAGCCGCGAGCCCCGCCGGGTGATCAGGAATCCGGCGACCAGCATCAGCGCGGCCGTCGAGATCCCGTGGTTGACCATGTAGAGCGTGGCGCCCGACTGGCCCTGGCTGGTCATCGCGAAGATGCCCAGCACGATGAAGCCGAAGTGCGAGATCGACGCGTAGGCGATGAGCCGCTTGATGTCGCGCTGTCCGACGGCGAGCAGGGCGCCGTAGACGATGGAGATCAGCGCCAGGACGATGATCACCGGCGTCGCCCACTTGCTGGCCTCGGGGAACAGCTGGAGGCAGAAGCGGAGCATCGCGAAGGTGCCGACCTTGTCGACGACCGCGGTGATCAGGACGGCCACCGGAGTGGTCGCCTCCCCCATGGCGTTGGGCAGCCAGGTGTGCAGCGGCCACAGCGGGGCCTTCACCGCGAAGGCGAAGAAGAACCCGAGGAACAGCCACCGCTCGGTGGAGGTCGCCATGTCCAGCGAGCCGTTGGCGCGGGCCTCGGCGATCTCGGAGAGCGAGAAGCTCCCCGCGACGACGTAGAGCCCGATGACGGCGGCCAGCATGATGAGCCCGCCGGCCAGGTTGTAGAGGAGGAACTTCACGGCCGCGTAGCTGCGTTGCGCCGCGGCGTTCTCGTCGCTGCCCGAGTGCGCCCGGTCCCCGAAGCCGCCGATGAGGAAGTACATCGGGATGAGCATGGCTTCGAACAGGATGTAGAAGAGGAAGACGTCGGTGGCCACGAAGGACAGGATCACCATCGCTTCGACCATCAGGATCAGGGCGAAGAAGCCCTGAGTGGGGCGCCACCGGGAGGAGTGCGTCTCCAGGGGATCGGCGTCGTGCCAGCCCGCCAGGATGACGAAGGGGATCAGCAACGCGGTGAGCGCGAGGAGCGCCATCCCGATGCCGTCGACGCCCAGTTCGTAGCGGACGCCGAAGTCCCTGATCCAGGCGTGCGACTCGGTGAGCTGATAGCGCTCACCGCCCGGTTCGAAGCGGGCGAAGACGATGCCGGCCAGCACGAGCGTGGCCAGCGAGACGACCAGCGCGAGCCATTTGGCCGCGGTGCGCCGGGCGGCCGGGACGGCGGCGGTGGCGATCGCGCCGATCGCCGGGAGCGCCGCCGTCACTGTCAGGAGGGGAAAGGACATGGGATCAGACCGCCCTCATCAGCAGGGTCGCGGCGATGAGGACCGCCGCACCGCCGAACATCGAGACCGCGTAGGAGCGGGCGTAGCCGTTCTGCAGCTTGCGCAGCCGGCCGGACAGCCCGCCCATCGAGGCGGCCGTGCCGTTGACGACACCGTCGACCAGGGTGTGGTCGACGTAGACCAGGGAGCGGGTGAGGTGTTCGCCGCCACGGACCAGGACCGCGTGGTTGAAGTCGTCCTGGAGGAGGTCCCGGCGGGCCGCCCTGGTGAGCAGGGAACCGCGCGGGGCGACGGCGGGCACGGGCTTGCGCCCGTACATCGCCCAGGCGATGGCGACACCGATGACGAGCACCACCATGGTGGCGGCGGTGACGGTGGTCGCGCTGACCGGGGCGTGTCCGTGGTCGTGTCCGGTGACGGGCTCCAGCCAGTGCATGAACCGGTCCCCGATGGAGAAGAAGCCTCCGGCGAAGACCGACCCGAAGGCCAGCACGATCATCGGGATCGTCATGGACTTCGGTGACTCGTGCGGGTGCGGCTCATGGCCCGGCCCCGCGGCGGAGCCGCCATCGGACGCAGTGGGCTGCCAGCGCTTCTCGCCGAAGAACGTCAGCAGCATCACGCGCGTCATGTAGAACGCGGTGATCGCGGCGCCCAGCAGGGCGACGGAGCCGAGGATCCAGCCCTCGGTACCGCCCTTGGCGAAGGCCGCCTCGATGATCTTGTCCTTGGAGAAGAAGCCGGACAGGCCGGGGAAGCCGATGATCGCGAGGTACCCGAGGCCGAAGGTGACGAAGGTGACCGGCATGTACTTCCGCAGGCCGCCGTACTTCCGCATGTCCACCTCGTCGTTCATGCCGTGCATGACCGAACCGGCGCCGAGGAAGAGCCCGGCCTTGAAGAAGCCGTGCGTCACCAGGTGCATGATCGCGAAGACGTAGCCGATGGGACCGAGGCCCGCGGCGAGGATCATGTAGCCGATCTGCGACATCGTCGACCCTGCGAGGGCCTTCTTGATGTCGTCCTTCGCGCAACCGACGATCGCACCGAAGAGGAGCGTGACGGCACCGACGACCACGACGACCGTCTGTGCGTCGGGCGCCGCGTTGAAGATCGCGCCGGAGCGCACGATGAGGTAGACGCCCGCGGTCACCATGGTGGCGGCGTGGATGAGGGCGGAGACCGGGGTCGGGCCCTCCATCGCGTCACCGAGCCAGGACTGCAGCGGCACCTGGGCCGACTTGCCGCAGGCGGCGAGGAGCAGCATCAGGCCGATCGCGGTGAGCTTGCCCTCGCTCGGACCGCCCGGCGCCTCCACCGCGTCGAGCACCGGCCCGAAGGCGAACGTGCCGAAGGTGGTGAACATCAGCATGATCGCGATGGAGAGGCCCATGTCGCCGACCCTGTTGACCAGGAAGGCCTTCTTGGCCGCGGTGGCCGCACTGGGCTTGTGCTGCCAGAAGCCGATGAGCAGGTACGACGCCAGACCGACGCCCTCCCACCCGACGTACAGCAGCAGGTAGTTGTCGGCGATGACCAGGATGAGCATCGCCGCGAGGAAGAGGTTCAGATAGCCGAAGAAGCGGCGGCGCCGCTCGTCGTGCTCCATGTAGCCGATGGAGTAGATGTGGATCAGCGTGCCCACACCCGTGATCAGCAGGACGAACGTCATCGACAGCTGGTCGAGCTGGAAGGCCACGTCGGCCTGGAACCCCTCGACGGGGATCCAGCTGAACAGCTTCTGGTGCAGGGCGCGGTCCTCGGCGCCCTTGCCGAGCATGTCCGTGAACAGGACGGCACCGATGACGAACGACGCGGCGGCGAGCACCGTGCCGATCCAGTGTCCGGCCCGGTCGAGCCGGCGGCCTCCGCAGAGCAGGACCGCCGCTCCGAGCAGGGGCGCCGCGACCAGCAGCGCAATCAGGTTTTCCACGATTCCGACCCCTTACAGCTTCATCAGGCTGGCGTCGTCGACCGAGGCCGAGTGGCGGGAGCGGAACAGCGACACGATGATCGCCAGCCCGATGACGACCTCGGCGGCGGCGACGACCATCGTGAAGAAGGCGATGATCTGGCCGTCGAGGTTTCCGTGCATCCGGGAGAAGGCGACGAGCGTGAGGTTGCAGGCGTTGAGCATCAGCTCGATGCACATGAACACCACGATCGCGTTCCGCCTGATCAGCACGCCGGAGGCGCCGATCGTGAACAAAAGGGCCGCGAGGTAGAGGTAGTTGACGGGATTCACTTGGCGACCTCCTCCTCTTCTTCCGCGTGGTCACGGGCAGGTCCGCGGCCACGGCCGAGCCGCTCCCCGGAGCGCTGTTCCAGCGCCTTGAGGTCGGCGAGCGCCTCGTCGGACACATCGCGGATCTGGCCGCGCTGCCGCAGGGTCTGCATGACGGTGAGCTCGGACGGGGTGCCGTCCGGGAGCAGTCCCGCGATGTCCACGGCGTTGTGCCGGGCGTAGACACCGGGGGCCGGCAGCGGCGGCAGATGGCTGCCGCGCACCCGCTCCTGGGAGAGCTCGCGCTGTGTCTTGGCGCGTTCGGTGCGCTCGCGGTGCGTGAGCAGCATCGCGCCGACGGTCGCCGTGATCAGCAGGGCGCCGGTGATCTCGAACGCGAAGACGTACTTGGTGAAGATGAGGTTGGCGAGGCCCTCGACGTTTCCGCCGTGCCGGGCGTTCGCCGCACCCAGACCGTTGAAGCTGCTCAGGGACGCCTGTCCGATGCCGGCGATCAGCAGGATGCCGAAGCCGAGCCCGCAGGCGGCGGCCAGCCAGCGCTGGCCCTTGAGCGTCTCCTTCAGCGAGTCCGCCGCCGTGACGCCGACGAGCATGACCACGAAGAGGAACAGCATCATGATCGCGCCGGTGTAGACGACGACCTGGACGATGCCCAGGAAGTACGCGCCGTTGGCGAGGTAGAAGACCGCCAGCACGATCATGGTGCCGGCGAGCGACAGCGCGCTGTGCACCGCCTTCTTCATCAGGACGGTGGAGAGCGCGCCGATGACGGCGACGGTGCCGAGGATCCAGAACTGGACGGCCTCGCCGGTCGAGGTGGCGGTGGCCGCTGCGGCCAGGGTGGAGGTCATACGTCCACCTCCTTGTCCGCTTCTCCCTTTGAGACGGCGACCTGGCGCTCCGCGCCGGGAGCGGCCTCGGTCACCAGACCGCGGTAGTAGTCCTGTTCGTCCATGCCGGGGAAGATCGCGTGCGGGCTGTCGACCATGCCGTCCTCGAGCCCCGCGAGCAGCTCGTCCTTGGTGTAGATGAGGCTCTCGCGGGTGGTGTTGGCGAGCTCGAACTCGTTCGTCATGGTGAGTGCCCGGGTGGGGCACGCCTCGATGCAGAGCCCGCACAGGATGCAGCGCGCGTAGTTGATCTGGTACACGCGGCCGTAGCGCTCGCCCGGGGAGTAGCGCTCCTCGTCCGTGTTGTCCGCGCCCTCGACGTAGATCGCGTCCGCCGGACACGCCCAGGCGCAGAGCTCGCAGCCGACGCACTTCTCCAGCCCGTCCGGGTGACGGTTGAGCTGGTGCCGGCCGTGGAAGCGCGGCGCTGTCACCTTCTGCGTTTCCGGGTACTGCTCGGTGAGCCGCTTCTTGAACATGGCCTTGAAGGTCACGCCGAAGCCGGCCACAGGATTCTGGAACTTCTCCCCTGAGGGTTCTGATGACTCAGACACCGTCAGCCTCCCTTCCGTCACTCGAACTTCCGACACCCGCATGGTCGTCACTCTGAGTATCCGGCCCGCCACTGACAACGAGCTCCCGCTCCCGGCGCGGCGTGCGGCGCGGCACCGGCGGCAGGGACTGCCCTGGCAGCGGTGGCACGGGGAATCCGCCCGCCATCGGGTCGAACGCCGGCTCCGGTCCGGCCGCCTCCTCGGCGGCCCTGGTCTTCCGGTCGCGGAACATGTCGGCGACGAAGGAGATCAGCAGGACCGCGATCACGGCTCCGGCGACGTACAGCAGGATCTTCGAGTAGTCGTAGCCCTCGTTGTTCAGCGCCCTGACCGTGGCGACCAGCATCAGCCAGACCACGGAGACCGGGATCAGGACCTTCCAGCCGAGCTTCATCAGCTGGTCGTAGCGGACGCGGGGCAGCGTGCCGCGCAGCCAGATGAAGAAGAAGAGGAGCAGCTGCACCTTGATGACGAACCAGAGCATCGGCCACCAGCCGTGGTTCGCGCCCTCCCAGAAGGTGCTGACCGGGTACGGAGCCCGCCACCCGCCGAGGAAGAGGGTCACGGAGACCGCGGAGACGGTGACCATGTTGACGTACTCGGCGAGCATGAACATCGCGAACTTGATCGACGAGTACTCGGTGTTGAAGCCGCCGACCAGGTCGCCCTCGGACTCCGGCATGTCGAACGGGGCGCGGTTGGTCTCACCGACCATCGTGATGATGTAGATGATGAAGGAGACCGGCAGCAGCAGGATGAACCAGCGGTCCTCCTGCGCCGCCACGATCTCCGACGTCGACATCGAGCCCGAGTAGAGGAACACCGAGGCGAACGCGGCGCCCATCGCGATCTCGTAGCTGATCATCTGGGCGCAGGAACGCAGACCGCCGAGCAGCGGATACGTCGATCCGGAGGACCAGCCCGCCAGCACGATGCCGTAGATGCCGACGGAGGCGACCGCGAGGATGTACAGCATCGCGATCGGCAGGTCGGTCAGCTGCATCGTCGTACGGTGCCCGAAGATCGAGACCTCGTTGCCGGCCGGGCCGAACGGGATCACGGCGATCGCCGCGAACGCCGGTGCGGCGGCGATGATCGGGGCCAGGATGTAGACGACCTTGTCGGCCCGCTTGACGACGACGTCTTCCTTGAGCATCAGCTTGATGCCGTCGGCGAGCGACTGGAGCATGCCCCAGGGGCCGTGCCGGTTGGGGCCGACGCGCAGCTGCATCCAGGCGACGACCTTGCGCTCCCACACGATGGAGAACAGCACGGTCACCATCAGGAACGCGAAGCAGAACACCGCTTTGACGACGACGAGCCACCAGGGGTCCGTGCCGAACATCGAGAGGTCCTCGGCGGCGAGGACGGCACCCTGAGGTGCCGCGGCGAGTTGGGCGAGGCCGGTCACTCTCCTACCTCCGTTGTCACGACGTGGGAGCCCGGGGCGGCCGGACCGATCCGGACGAGTCCGCCCGGCTGGGCGCCGGTGTCGGCGGGGACGCCCCGGCCGACGGAGTCGAGCGGCACCCACACCACCCGGTCCGGCATCTCGGTGACCGCCAGCGGGAGTTCGGTGGTGCCAGTGGGCCCGGTGACGGCCAGCAGATCGCCGTCCTTCACCCCGGACTCGGCCGCGGTGGCCGGCGAGAGCCGGGCCACGGCCGCGTGCCGTGTGCCGGCCAGTGCCTCGTCGCCCTCCTGGAGCCGGCCCCGGTCGAGCAGCATCCGGTGGCCCGCGAGGACCGCCTCGCCGTCACCGGGCCTGGGCACCGGGCGGGACGTCGCCCGCGGGTCCTGCGCGTAGCCGTCCTCCCGGCCGCCGAGGCGGTCGAGTTCACGGCGGGCCGCCCGCAGGTCGGGCAGCGCGAGGCGTACGTCGAGGGCGTCGGCCAGCATGTGCAGCACCCTCGCGTCGGACGGGCAGAGCGTCCTCGGCAGCTGCTCGGGCTTCAGCGCGGCCTCGAACATCCGCGCCCTGCCCTCCCAGTTGAGGAAGGTGCCGGCTTTCTCCGCGACGGCAGCGACGGGCAGGACCACGTCGGCGCGCTCGGTGACCGCGCCGGGCCTCAGCTCCAGCGAGATCAGGAAGCCGACCGCGTCCAGCGCCCGCAGCGCCCCTGCCGGGTCGGGCAGGTCCTCGGGATCGACGCCCGCGACCAGCAGTGCGGCCAGCTCGCCGGTGGCCGCGGCCTCCACGATCTGGCCGGTGTCGCGGCCGAAGCCGGCGGGCAGTTCGGCGACGCCCCAGACGGACGCCACCTCCTCCCTGGCCCTGGGGTCCGTCGCGGGACGGCCGCCGGGCAGCAGCGACGGGAGCGCGCCCGCCTCCAGTGCGCCGCGTTCGCCCGCACGGCGCGGGATCCAGACCAGTGCGGCGCCGGTCGCCGTGGCGGTGCGCAGGGCGGCGGTCAGGCCGCCCGGCACCGCGGCGAGCCGCTCGCCCACCACGATCACGGCGCCCTCGCCGCGCAGCGCCTCGGCCGCCGCGGCGCCTTCGGCCTCCAGGCCGACCCCGCCCGCGAGTGCGTCCAGCCACTCGGTCTCGGTGCCCGGTGCGGCGGGGAGCAGTGTGCCGCCCGCCTTCTCCAGGCCACGGCTGGCGTGCGAGGCGAGCGCGAACGTCCGCTGCCCGCGCTTACGGAAGGCCTTGCGGAGCCGGAGGAAGACGCCGGGCGCCTCCTCCTCGGACTCGAATCCGGCCAGCAGGACCGCCGGAGCCTTCTCCAGCGCGGTGTAGGTGACCCCGCTGCCGTCCAGGTCGCGTCCGCGTCCGGCCACCCGCGCGGCGAGGAAGTCGGCTTCCTCACCGCTGTGGACCCGGGCCCGGAAGTCGATGTCGTTGGTGTCGAGGGCGACCCGCGCGAACTTGCTGTACGCGTAGGCGTCCTCGACCGTCAGCCTGCCTCCGGTGAGCACGCCGGTCCTTCCGCGCGCCCCCGAGAGTCCGGCAGCCGCGGCTCCCAGTGCCTCCGGCCAGCTCGCCGGCTCCAGCACACCCTCCGCGTTGCGTACGAGCGGAGTGGTGAGCCGGTCGCGCTGCTGGGCGTAGCGGAAGCCGAAGCGGCCCTTGTCGCAGAGCCACTCCTCGTTGACCTCGGGGTCGTTGGCGGCGAGCCGCCGCATGACCTTGCCGCGCCGGTGGTCGGTCCTGGTGGCGCAGCCGCCGGCGCAGTGCTCGCACACCGACGGCGTCGACACCAGGTCGAAGGGCCGGGAACGGAAGCGGTACGCCGCCGAGGTGAGCGCCCCGACCGGGCAGATCTGGATGGTGTTGCCGGAGAAGTACGACTCGAAGGGGTCGCCCTCGCCGGTACCGACCTGCTGGAGCGCGCCGCGCTCGACCAGCTCGATCATCGGGTCGCCCGCCACCTGGTTGGAGAACCGGGTGCAGCGTGCGCAGAGCACGCACCGCTCGCGGTCCAGCAGCACCTGGGTGGAGATGGGGACGGGCTTCTCGAAGGTGCGCTTCTTCCCGTCGAAACGGGAGTCGGCGCCGCCGTGCGACATCGCCTGGTTCTGCAGGGGGCACTCGCCGCCCTTGTCGCAGACCGGGCAGTCCAGCGGGTGGTTGATGAGCAGGAGCTCCATCACCCCCTTCTGGGCCTTCTCCGCGACGGGCGAGGTGATCTGCGACTTCACGACCATGCCGTCGGTGCAGGTGATGGTGCAGGAGGCCATCGGCTTGCGCTGGCCCTCGACCTCGACGATGCACTGGCGGCAGGCGCCGGCCGGGTCGAGGAGCGGGTGGTCGCAGAAGCGCGGGATCTCGATGCCGAGGAGCTCGGCGGCGCGGATGACCAGGGTGCCCTTGGGGACGCTGATCTCGATGCCGTCGATCGTGAGCGTGACGAGGTCCTCGGGCGGAACGGCCGCCTCGCCGCCCCCGGAGGGCGCACTCGTGGTGACTGTCATGCGTTCACCCCCCGGTGAGCGTTCTTGTCGTCTTCGTCGTCGGCCCAGAGGGTCGACCTGGCCGGATCGAAGGGGCAGCCCTTGTCGGTGATGTGCTGCTCGTACTCCTCGCGGAAGTACTTCAGCGAGGAGAAGATCGGCGAGGCGGCGCCGTCTCCGAGGGCGCAGAACGACTTGCCGTTTATGTTGTCGGCGATGTCGTTGAGCTTGTCGAGGTCGGCCATCTCGCCCTTGCCTGCCTCGATGTCGCGGAGCAGCTGGACGAGCCAGTAGGTGCCCTCACGGCATGGCGTGCACTTTCCGCAGGACTCATGGGCGTAGAACTCGGTCCAGCGGGTGACGGCGCGCACCACGCAGGTGGTCTCGTCGAAGCACTGGAGCGCCTTGGTGCCGAGCATGGATCCGGCGGCCCCGACGCCCTCGTAGTCCAGGGCGACGTCGAGGTGCTCGTCGGTGAACATCGGGGTGGAGGAGCCGCCGGGCGTCCAGAACTTCAGGCGGTGCCCGGCCCGGATGCCGCCGCTCATGTCGAGCAGCTGGCGCAGGGTGATGCCGAGCGGTGCCTCGTACTGGCCGGGGCTGGTGACGTGGCCGCTGAGCGAGTACAGCGTGAAGCCCGGGGACTTCTCGCTGCCCATCGACTTGAACCAGTCCTTGCCCTTGTTCAGGATCGCGGGAACCGAGGCGATGGACTCGACGTTGTTCACGACAGTGGGGCAGGCGTACAGACCGGCGACCGCGGGGAAGGGCGGCCGGAGCCGGGGCTGGCCACGCCGTCCTTCGAGCGAGTCGAGCAGCGCGGTCTCCTCACCGCAGATGTAGGCACCGGCGCCCGCGTGGACCGTGAGTTCCAGGTCGAGCCCGGAACCCAGGACGTCCGTCCCGAGGTAGCCCGCCTCGTACGCCTCGCGCACGGCCTCGTGCAGCCGCCGCAGTACGGGCACGACCTCGCCGCGCAGATAGATGAAGGCGTGCGAGGAGCGGATCGCGTAACAGGCGATCACGATGCCCTCGATGAGGCTGTGCGGGTTGGCGAAGAGGAGCGGGATGTCCTTGCAGGTCCCGGGCTCCGACTCGTCGGCGTTGACCACGAGGTAGTGCGGCTTGCCGTCGCCCTGCGGGATGAACTGCCACTTCATCCCGGTGGGGAAGCCCGCGCCCCCGCGTCCGCGCAGACCGGAGTCCTTGACGTACGCGATCAGGTCGTCGGGCTCCATGGCCAGGGCCTTGCGCAGCCCCTCGTATCCGTCATGGCGGCGGTAGGTGTCCAGCGTCCAGGACTCCGGCTCGTCCCAGAAGGAGGAGAGGACAGGAGTCAGGAGCTTCTCCGGGCTGGTCCCGTTCTTGTCGATCTCGGCGGCCAAGGTCATCACTCCCCCTCCTCGGCGGCGGGCCCGGCCGGGTACTCCGGGTCGGAGGCCGAGGTCTGCTGCGGCGCATCGTGAGAGCTGAGATGCTCGGCGCCCTTCTGCGGTGCGTCCCGTGGTGTCTCGCCCCGCTGTCCGACCACGCGTGCGTGCGCGCCCTCGCCCCTGGCGAGCTTCAGCCCGACCAGGGACGCGGCCCCCGCTCCGCCGCTCGCCTCGACGGCGCCGGGGCGCGTGTCGGGGAAGCCGGCCAGCATCCGGGCCGTGTCCTTGTACGTGCACAGGGGCGCGCCACGGGTGGGCTCGACGGTGCGGCCGGCGATCAGGTCGTCGACGAGCTGTGTCGCGCTCTCCGGTGTCTGGTTGTCGAAGAACTCCCAGTTGACCATCACGACGGGCGCGAAGTCGCAGGCCGCGTTGCACTCGATGTGTTCGAGGGTGACCTTGCCGTCCTCGGTCGTCTCGTCGTTGCCGACGCCCAGGTGCTCCTTGAGCTGGTCGAAGATGGCGTCGCCGCCCATGACCGCGCACAGGGTGTTGGTGCAGACCCCGACCTGGTAGTCGCCGCTCGGCCTTCGGCGGTACATCGTGTAGAAGGTGGCGACCGCGGTGACCTCGGCGGTGGTGAGGCCGAGCTGGTCCGCGCAGAAGGCCATGCCCGTACGGGAGACGTACCCCTCCTCGGACTGCACCAGGTGCAGCAGCGGCAGCAGGGCGGAACGGCTGCCGGGGTAGCGGGCGATCACCTCCTTCGCGTCCGCTTCGAGCCGGGTGAGCACCTCGGCCGGGTAGGCCGGGGCGGGGAGCTGCGGCATCCCCAGGCTGACTTCTTGGTTGGATGCGGTCACCGGTCGACGCCTCCCATCACGGGGTCGATGGACGCGACGGCGACGATGACGTCGGCGACCTGGCCGCCCTCGCACATCGCCGCCATGGCCTGCAGGTTGGTGAAGGACGGGTCGCGGAAGTGGACCCGGAAGGGGCGCGTGCCGCCGTCCGAGACGACGTGCACGCCGAGTTCGCCCTTGGGGGACTCTATGGCGGTGTACGTCTGCCCGGCCGGGACCCGGAAGCCCTCGGTCACCAGCTTGAAGTGGTGGATCAGGGCCTCCATGGAGGTGCCCATGATCTTCTTGATGTGGTCGAGCGAGTTGCCGAGTCCGTCGGGTCCCAGCGCGAGCTGCGCGGGCCAGGCGATCTTCTTGTCGGCGACCATGACCGGGCCCGGCTCCAGCCGTTCCAGGCACTGCTCGACGATCCTCAGCGACTGGCGCATCTCCTCCAGGCGGATGAGGAAGCGGCCGTAGGCGTCGCAGGTGTCCGCGGTGGGCACGTCGAACTCGTAGTTCTCGTAGCCGCAGTACGGATCGGTCTTGCGCAGGTCGTGCGGGAGTCCGGCGGACCTGAGGATCGGGCCGGTGGCGCCGAGCGCCACGCAGCCGGTCAGGTCGAGGTATCCGACGTCCTGCATACGGGCCTTGAAGATGGGGTTGCCGGTCGCGAGCTTGTCGTACTCCGGCAGGTTCTTCTTCATGGTCTTGATGAACTCGCGGAGCCGGTCGATCGCACCCATGGGCAGGTCCTGGGCGAGGCCGCCGGGCCGGATGAACGCGTGGTTCATCCGCAGGCCGGTGATCAGCTCGAAGAGATCGAGAACGAGTTCACGATCGCGGAAGCCGTAGATCATGATCGTCGTGGCGCCGAGCTCCATGCCGCCGGTGGCGATGCACACCAGGTGCGAGGAGATCCGGTTGAGCTCCATCAGGAGCACGCGCAGGACGGTGGCCCGGTCCGGGATCTGGTCCTCGATGCCGAGGAGCTTCTCGACCCCGAGGCAGTACGCCGCCTCGTTGAAGAACGGGGTCAGATAGTCCATGCGGGTGACGAAGGTGGTGCCCTGCGTCCAGTTCCGGAATTCGAGGTTCTTCTCGATGCCGGTGTGGAGGTAGCCGATGCCGCAGCGGGCCTCGGTGACGGTCTCGCCGTCGATCTCCAGGATGAGCCGCAGCACGCCGTGTGTGGACGGGTGCTGGGGGCCCATGTTGACGATGATGCGTTCGTCGTCCGACTTGGCGGCGGACTCGACGACCTCGTCCCAGTCGCCGCCGGTGACTGTATATACAGTCCCCTCGGTCGTGGCGCGGGGAGTTGCGTGGGGAGTGGTCATCAGCTGTACGACCTCCGCTGGTCCGGAGCCGGGATCTGGGCGCCCTTGTACTCGACGGCGATGCCGCCGAGCGGGTAGTCCTTGCGCTGCGGGAAGCCCTGCCAGTCGTCCGGCATCATGATCCGGGTCAGGGCGGGGTGCCCGTCGAAGATCAGCCCGAAGAAGTCGTACGCCTCGCGCTCGTGCCAGTCGTTGGCCGGGTAGACCTCGACGAGGGACGGGATGTGCGGATCGCTGTCGGGGGCCGACACCTCCAGGCGGATCAGCCGCCCGTGGGTGAGCGAGCGCAGGTGGTAGACCGCGTGCAGCTCGCGTCCCTTGTCCCCCAGGTAGTGGACACCGCTGACGCCCGTACAGAGCTCGAAGCGCAGGGCGGGGTCGTCGCGCAGGGTGCGGGCGACCTGGAGCAGGTGCTCGCGGGCGATGTGGAAGGTGAGTTCACCCCGGTCGACGACCGTCTTCTCGATGGCTTCGTCCGGGAGCAGGTCCTGTTCCTCCAGGGCCCCCTCCAGCTCGTCGGCCACCTCGTCGAACCAGCCGCCGTACGGCCGGGAGGCGGCTCCCGGCAGGGTCACCGTGCGGACGAGTCCGCCGTAGCCGGAGGTGTCGCCGCCGTTGTCGGCGCCGAACATGCCCTTGCGTACGCCGATGACCTCGCCGGAGTCGTCCCTCGGGACGGGCACCTGGCCGCTGTTGCTGTTCTGCTCGTCGCTCATCGCAGCAGCCCCTTCATCTCGATCAGGGGAAGTGCGTTGAGCGCCGCCTCCTCCGCCTCGCGGGCGGCCTCCTCCGCGTTGACCCCGAGCTTGGAGCCCTGGATCTTCTGGTGGAGCTTGAGGATGGCGTCGATCAGCATCTCGGGACGCGGCGGGCATCCCGGAAGATAGATGTCGACCGGGACAATATGGTCGACACCCTGAACAATGGCGTAATTATTGAACATTCCGCCGGATGATGCGCAAACCCCCATGGAGATGACCCACTTGGGGCTCGGCATCTGGTCGTAGACCTGCCGCAGGACAGGCGCCATCTTCTGGCTGACCCGCCCGGCGACGATCATCAGATCCGCCTGCCGCGGCGATCCGCGGAAGACCTCCATCCCGAAACGGGCCAGGTCGTACCGCCCGGCGCCGGTCGTCATCATCTCGATGGCGCAGCAGGCGAGGCCGAAGGTGGCGGGGAAGACGGACGATTTCCGTACCCAGCCGGCGGCCTGCTCGACAGTGGTCAGCACAAAGCCGCTCGGCAGCTTCTCTTCGAGTCCCATGGTGTGCCCCTCAGCCCCTCAGTCCCATTCCAGGCCGCCCCGGCGCCACACATACGCGTAGGCGACGAAGACGGTGAGCACGAAGAGCAGCATCTCCACGAGCCCGAAAATCCCCAGGGCGTCGAAGGTGACCGCCCAGGGATAGAGGAAGACGATCTCGATGTCGAAGACGATGAACAGCATCGCCGTCAGGTAGTACTTGATGGGGAAACGGCCGCCTCCGGCTGGAGTGGGGGTGGGTTCGATACCGCACTCGTACGCTTCGAGCTTTGCTCGGTTGTACCGCTTCGGGCCGATAAGCGTGGCCATGACCACGGAGAAGATCGCAAACCCTGCCCCGAGGGCGCCGAGCACGAGGATGGGCGCGTAGGCATTCACGCTCCTCGCTCCTTCCAGTCGTCCTTGACCGTTGGACCGCATCGGGCGACCGGCTCGCCACCTCATCAAGATCGTGCACATGTGAGGCAGTTCACAAGCCCGACTGCCCCGCATCCTATGCCTGCCATCCTGTGATCTGCGACACGGGGTACGACAACGTCTTTGTGATCTCCACCACCTGACGAACGATCATGAAGTCGGATGAGTGGTGATCTTCGTACGCGAAGCGTCCGTGCGGTTACGAGACGTGACATCTCGTGGCGTCACCGCTGGTCAAAGGCGTGCGGCTCTATCAATCGGCGGCCTGTACAAGCAAATTGGCAATGGACATCGGACCAGTGATATAGGGATCCGCCACAGAAGACGGACACCCGGAAGAGGGGCCTCCGGTACCGATGTGGACAATGCGCACGCATTCACTAACTTCCGGGCAGCCGACGGACCGAGGGGGCCGGCGCGCACCCCCGGACGCGCGGGGTGGGAGGGAGCGATCAGCCGGGGCCGGAGTCGACGGACCGCCGGGCCGCCGACGGGTGGCCATGGAAACGGACATGACTCGCCAATAGGTCACCCCGCCGGGAGGTGGCTGCCACCCCCCGCTCCGCACGCAGCACGCGTCCGCGCGGTTGCCTCTCACGGGAGAGCCACACTGTGACCTGCCTCACTCCATGCCCGCTTCAATAAAAGCGGGCTTGGCCAACCGTGTGAACGGATGGTAAGCGACGGGCAATTCGGGCGTATTGAAAGAACGCCGTGATCACAGCGGTACACGGCCGCGCCCGTTATGCCCGTTAGGGCGTCAATAAAGGCCCCCAATAAGCGGATTCATAGATTCCGAACGTAACTGTGTCGCAACACACGTTTCTTGATGGGACCCCTACAGCCCTGATAGCGCTAGTACCTATGTCCCACACCGCTCACATACCCAGCCACCGGAAGCCCCGCCAGAGCGCCTCGAAGACGGCGCTGCGGGCAGGAGTTGCCGGTGGCGTCCTCAGCACCATCGCGGTCGCGGGTGCCGCCGGTCCGGCCCAGGCCGAACCGGTCACCCAGACCATCGAGATGCCCACGATCACCGCCGGGCTCTCGACCTCCGTCGCCGCGTCCGCGCAGGCAACCCAGGCAGTCGCGCTCGACCTCGAGACGCAGGCGCACGAAGAGGCCGCGGCCATCACCGCGGCCAAGACCGCCAAGAAGGCCAAGGCCGAGGCGGTCCGCAAGGCAGAGGCCAAGAAGAAGGCCGAAGCAGCCGCCGAGGCAAAGGCGGAGGCCGCCGAGCGCGCCTCCCGCACCGCCGAGCGCACCACACTCAGCGCGCCCTCCGGCTCCTCGGACTCGTCCTCCTCCTCGGTGTCGTCCTCGAACGCCACCGGGTCCGCCGCTTCCGTCATCGCGTTCGCGCAGTCCCAGATCGGGGACGCGTACGTCTCCGGCGGCACCGGCCCGAACTCATGGGACTGCTCGGGTCTGGTCCAGGCCGCCTTCGGCTCGGTCGGCATCGACCTGCCGCGCGTCTCGCAGGATCAGTCGACGGCCGGCACCCAGGTCTCCCTCGACAACCTCCAGCCCGGCGACATCCTGTACTGGGGCGGTGCCGGCAGCGCGTACCACGTCGGGGTCTACGTGGGCGACGGCCAGTTCGTCGGTGCGCAGAACTCCAGCACCGGCGTCGTGCAGAAGTCCCTGGACTACGACCCGCCGTCGGGCGCCGTCCGCGTTCTCTGATTCACAAGCTCCGCACGCCTGAGCACGACCGCGGGCCGTCACTCCTCCGCTCGGAGTGACGGCCCGTCATCGTGCCGTGGGAGCGTCCGCCTCCACGGCGGCTTCCGCCGGCAGGCGCGGGCCCGGCACGTGGCCGCGTTCCTCGTCGGCCCTCTCCCTGCGCAGGAGCACCAGCCCCACCACACACACGATGGCGGCCAGCACGAAGCCGTACGGCGGGGTCGAGCCCTTGGGCTGCGTCTCGTAGACGAGCGCGGCCGACAGCACGGTCACCGCGCCCACGGCCCGGCCGCCGCTCGCGGTGGCGGCGATCACCGCCGTCGCCCACAGCAGATACCAGGGCTGCACCATCGGCGAGAGCGCGACGAGGGCGAGCAGCGCGAGGCCCAGGGCGCGGACGGGTTCCGTACGCCCGGCCGCCGCCTGCCATGCCAGGCGGGCGATCAGCAGCAGGGCGACCAGCAGGCCGAGGTTCTGTACGGCGGACTTGACCGGATCCGGGTCGGTTCCGGCCAGCAGCCGCAGGAGTTCGCCCAGGCCCAGGCCGAGGTCGCTGCTGAGGGACAGCGCGGTGTGGATGCGCCCCGCGACGCTCTGGGTCCCGAGCCAGCCGAAGCCGGTGCCGCCGAGGAACGTCACGCCGACGACGACCGCCCCGGCGACCAGCCCCGGGGCCAGCAGCCCCTTCGCCACCCTGCGTACGGCCGGACCGCTCGCGGCCCGGCCCACCACGACGCCGACGAACAGCAGCGCCACCGCGGCGGGCGACTTGACCATCATGGCGAGCCCTACGAGCGCCGATCCGGCGATCCACCTCCCGCGCAGGGCGAGCAGCGCGCCGGCCAGCATGAGGCCGGTCATCAGCCCGTCGTTGTGGACGCCGCCGACCACGTGGATGAGCAGCAGCGGGTTCAGTGCCCCGAGCCACAGGGCGGCGCTCTCGTCGCGGCCGTGCTCCCGGGCGAGACCGCGCAGGGCCCACACGATGAGCACCAGCGCGCCCAGGGCGATCAGACGCATCCCCAGCACGGCCGGCACGATCGTGCCGCCCGTCGCCCAGGCCACGCCGCGCGCGAGGAGGAGGAAGAACGGCCCGTACGGGGCCGGGGTGTCGGTCCAGTGCCCGCCGACGCTCGCCGCGGCGTCGCCGCCCGGCCCGCCGGGGTCGAGGACGGACGGGCCCACGCTGTAGACGTCATGCCCTTCGAGGACCATCGCGCCCTGCGCGATGTAGCTGTAGACGTCGGCGCTGTGGAGCGGCGGCGCCAGCACGAGCGGGGCGGCCCACCACGCGAGGGTGACGAGGGTGTCGCGTACGGAGGCTCCCGCCCCCCTGTACAGCCACCAGGCGACGACGAGCACCGTCAGCCCGCCGTACGCCAGGGCGTAGCCCACGGCGGTCACAGCGGTCCCATGGGAGACCCACAGGCCCCATGGGTCGTGGGCCGGGAGCGTGCCGACCGCCCAGCCGCCCAGTGCGACCGCCGCCGACCCGGCCGCGCCGAGCCGTCGCCAGCCGCGGGCGGTCCATGCCCTGGCGGTCCGTGCCCCGGTGGTCCGTACCTCTGTAGCCCCCATGCGCCCGAACCTATCGCAGGGCGGGCCGCCGGGGGCGGGGCCCGGGGGCCGGCCCCCGGGGTCCGTCGGCTCAGGCCTTCGGGGCGACCTTCGAGAGGCCGTTGATGATGCGGTCCATGGCGTCGCCGCCCGTCGGGTCGGTGAGGTTGGCGAGCATCTTCAGCGTGAACTTCATCAGGACGGGGTGGGTCAGACCGCGCTGCGTCGCGATCTTCATGACCTTCGGGTTCCCGATCATCTTCACGAAGGCACGGCCCAGCGTGTAGTAACCGCCGTAGGTGTCCTTGAGGATCTTCGGGTAGTTGTGCAGGGCCAGCTCCCGCTGGGCCGGGGTGGCGCGGGCGTGCGCCTGGACGATGACGTCCGCGGCGATCTGGCCCGACTCCATGGCGTACGCGATGCCCTCGCCGTTGAACGGGTTGACGAGGCCGCCCGCGTCACCGACGAGCAGCAGGCCCTTGGTGTAGTGCGGCTGGCGGTTGAAGGCCATGGGGAGCGCGGCGCCGCGGATCGGCGTCGTCATGTTCTCCGGGGTGTAGCCCCAGTCCTCCGGCATGGACGCGCACCAGGCCTTGAGCACCTCGCGCCAGTCGAGCTCCTTGAAGGCTGACGAGGAGTTGAGGATGCCGAGGCCGACGTTGGACGTGCCGTCGCCCATGCCGAAGATCCAGCCGTAACCGGGCAGCAGACGGTCCTCGGCACCGCGCCGGTCCCACAGCTCCAGCCAGGACTCCAGGTAGTCGTCGTCGTGGCGGGGCGAGGTGAAGTACGTACGGACCGCGACGCCCATCGGGCGGTCCTCGCGGCGGTGCAGGCCCATGTGGAGGGAGAGCCGGGTGGAGTTGCCGTCGGCCGCGACGACGAGCGGGGCGTGGAAGGTGACCGGGGTCTTCTCCTCGCCGAGCTTGGCGTGGACGCCGGTGATGTGTCCGGTGCGCTCGTCCTTGACGGGCTCGCCGACGTTGCAGCGCTCGTACAGCCGGGCGCCGGCCTTCTGGGCCTGGCGGGCCAGTTGCTCGTCGAAGTCGTCGCGCTTGCGGACCAGACCGTAGTCCGGGTAGGAGGCGAGGTCCGGCCAGTCCAGCTGGAGGCGGGAGCCGCCGCCGATGATGCGCAGGCCCTTGTTGCGCAGCCAGCCGGCCTCTTCGGAGATGTCGATGCCCATGGACACGAGCTGCTTGGTGGCGCGGGGGGTGAGACCGTCGCCGCAGACCTTCTCACGCGGAAAGGCCGTCTTCTCCAGCAGGAGGACGTCGAGTCCGGACTTGGCGAGGTGGTACGCGGTCGTGGAGCCGGCTGGGCCCGCTCCGACGACGATCACGTCCGCGCTGTGCTCGGAGAGGGGCTCGGTCACGGTCGGATCTCCCGAAGACTCGAATTCGCGTGCCGCGCGGCACATGTCGCGTGCAGTCTATGGGTGCCTGCTGATCAACCTTCCGAAGGGCTCCCCGATGCCGCTCGTGCCTGACTCGACTCCGTCCGTACATCTGCGTGTCCCCACCGACGAGGACGCCCTGGCCTGGCACCGGGTGTTCGACGATCCGGAGGTGATGGAGTTCCACGGGGGCCGTTCGGCGGAGTACTCCGTGTACGAGGAGCTGACCGCCCGCCAGCGGCGGCACGACGCGGAGCGCGGCCACTGTCTCTGGACGGTCCTGGACGACGCCGGTGAGGTGCTCGGCTTCACGGGCGCCCAGCCGTGGCCGCACGAGTCGTTCGGTCCGGTGGGCGAGATCGAGATCGGCTGGCGGCTGGGCAGGGCGGCGTGGGGGCGCGGTTACGCGACAGCCGCCGCGCGCGCCACCCTGGAGCGGATAAGGGCGCTCGGGGTGCGGGAGGTCGTCGCGATGATCAACTCGCGGAACGCCCGCTCGGTGGCGGTGGCCGTACGCCTCGGCATGCGGCAGGCCGAGACGTACACGTCCCCGGTGTCGAAGCAGGAGGCTCACTGCTTCCGGCTGGAACTCTGAATCCGGAAGGCCTCAGACGCGCACGCCCCGGTGGAGTGCCACCACTCCACCGGTGAGATTGCGCCAGGCCACCTTCGACCAGCCCGCCTTCTGCAGCAGCGTCGCGAGTCCGGGCTGGTCGGGCCAGGCGCGGATCGACTCGGCGAGGTAGACGTAGGCGTCCGGGTTGGACGACACCGCCCGCGCCACCGGCGGCAGCGCGCGCATCAGGTACTCGGTGTAGACGGTCCGGAAGGGCGTCCAGACCGGCTGGGAGAACTCGCAGATCACCACCCGGCCGCCGCGCTTGGTGACCCGGTACAGCTCGCTCAGCGCGGCGCCGGTGTCCTGGATGTTGCGCAGCCCGAAGGAGATCGTGACCGCGTCGAAGGTCTCGTCCTTGAAGGGCAGCCTGGTGCCGTCGCCCGCGGTGAAGGGCATCCACGGGTGGCGCGCCTTGCCGACCTGGAGCATCCCGATCGAGAAGTCGCAGGGCACCACATAGGCGCCGGCCTGCGCGAAGGGCTGCGAGGAGGTGGCGGTGCCGGCCGCCAGGTCGAGGATCTTCTGGGCCGGGCGGGCGTCGACGGCCCGGGCGACCTCCTTGCGCCAGAGCCGCGCCTGCCCGAGCGACAGCACATCATTGGTGAGGTCGTAGTTCGCCGCCACGTCGTCGAACATCGAGGCGACTTCGTGCGGCTGCTTGTCCAGGGATGCTCGGGTCACCCTCCCATTGAAGCAGCCCCGCCCCCGGTCACCGGCGGCGGCGTGGCCACGTCGGCGGCTCGGGCCGCCTCCGCCGGCCCCCGGGCACCACCTCCACATCGATTGCCTTCGATTTCGGGAACAGCACCGCCCCGAACGACGTCTCAACCGAAGGAGGAAAGGGCTTGCCGCACAGGCGGACGCCCAGCAAC
This sequence comes from Streptomyces sp. NPDC102441, assembly GCF_044765585.1. NCBI lineage: Bacteria > Bacillati > Actinomycetota > Actinomycetes > Kitasatosporales > Streptomycetaceae > Streptomyces > Streptomyces sp. NPDC102441. The sequence goes on along the minus strand of NZ_JBIWKH010000004.1, from coordinate 254,458 downwards.
TCCCGCGCGGCGCAAGGAGAGCGGAGTGCTGGACGGCGCGCGGTCACGGCGGGCACCCGGTGCTCGAGAGCAGGTCAGCGTGCGGGGCGGATGATCCGTCCGCCCTGGACGACCACACCGAGAGCACGGATAATCACTCAAACATGCACAGTGACGGCACACATCGAATACGGAACGCCGGCGGCTCCCGCCGCGCGGCCGGGTCACCCGCTCCGGGATCCCGGCCCTCGCGCGCACAGTCCCGGAAGCGCTCCGCGGCCCGCCGAAAACGGACGCGTCGAAGGCGCGCCGCCTTCGCGGGGGCCGTGGTCGCGGTGGCGGCCGCCGCGGCGTTCCTCTACCTCGAGCCACCGTGGCAGGACGACGGCGCGGCCGTCGCGGCCGACCGGACCACCTCGTCGCCGACGCCGGCCGCACCGGAGGTGAAGGCCTCACCGAAGGCACTGGTGAGCCCCGAGGTGTCGAAGTCCCCCACGGCCTCGCCGAGCACGGAGGAGTCCGTCGATCCGGACTCCGTGCCCAAGTCGGGACCCGGCACCTTCACCGTGGCCGGCGAGGACGTCTCGTCCGGCGGCGGCAGCCGCTACCGCGTGGAGGTGGAGGACGGCATCGGCGTGGACCCGGACAGCGCCGCCGAGGACGTGGCGGAGATACTCGCCGACCCACGGGGCTGGAGCAAGGGCGGGACCCGCACCTTCACCCAGGTCGACGACGACTCGGCCGGGCTGGTGATCAAGATAGGGACACCGAAGACCACCGACCGGCTCTGCGGGCAGTACGGGCTGGACACCGGCGGCGAGGTGAACTGCCGCGGTGGGAAGAACGTCATGGTCAATCTGGACCGCTGGCTGCTCGGTTCGCCGACCTTCGACGGTTCGGCGACCGAGTACCGCGCGCTGATCATCAATCACGAGGTTGGCCACTGGCTCGGGCACGGTCACGAGACCTGCCCCGGCGCCGGCAAGCCGGCCCCCGCGATGATGCAGCAGATCAAGGGACTCAAGGGCTGCACGTCCAACGCCTGGCCGTACGACAAGAACGGCCAGTACCTGGGCGGCCCCTCGGTCCCGTGACCGCGCCGGCCCTCGGGTGCGACGCCCTCAGCGCCGCCGGTGGACCAGCCGTCCGCCGAGCACCGTGGCGACGCAGGTCCCGGCGCCCTCCGCGACCAGCGCCGCCTCGTCGGCCACGTCGAAGACCGCGAGGTCGGCCCGGCCGCCGACGGTGAGGGGGGCGTGCACGGAGCCCGGCAGGTCGCGGCCGCGGGCGAAGGGGTCGAGGCCGGGCTCGCCCGGGAGGCCGCCGGGAGCGCCGGCGACCGCCGTGAGACCCGAGCGGGCCACAGCGGTGCGTACGGCGTGGTGGTCGAACGGGCCCGCGACATGGGTGGTGCCGTGGCGCAGCATGCGCTGCAGCCCCCGGCGTACGCTGCCGGCCCGGCGGGGCTCGTCCATCCGTCCGGCCAGCCGCTCGAAGTCCGCCCCGGTCAGCGGCTGTTCGCCGAGCTCGTCGGCCTCGCGCGGGTCGGGGTGGTAGCAGCGGGTCAGCAGCGGGACGCCGTCCCACTGGCGCAGGCCGGGCGTGAGGACGCCCGGCCACCGGCGGACCCGGGCAGCCGGGTGCGCCGCCGTGACCGCGTCGTACGGCCCGAGGGCCACGATCCGGTCGCCGTCCACCGCGACCGCGCCGCCGTGGACTCCTGCCGCGCCGACCGGGAGGACCAGCGGCGCGGCGTGAACGGTCAGCACGCTCAGTTGGCGTCGAGGAGCTTCAGCTCCGGGTGCGCCGTGCCGCCCGCGATGGCCGTGGAGGAGAGGTGCGAGACGACGCGCTCGTCGACCGGGTCGTTCGCCGGGTCGTCGTGGACGACCAGGTGCTCGTAGGTCGTGGCGCGCTGGGCGGGGACGCGGCCCGCCTTGCGGATCAGGTCGATGATCTCGAGCCGGTTCGAGCGGTGCTTGGCACCGGCCGACGAGACGACGTTCTCCTCCAGCATGATCGAGCCGAGGTCGTCCGCGCCGTAGTGCAGGGACAACTGGCCGACCTCCTTGCCCGTGGTCAGCCAGGAGCCCTGGATATGGGCGACGTTGTCGAGGAAGAGCCGGGCGATGGCGATCATCCGCAGGTACTCGAAGAGCGTGGCCTGCGTCTGCCCCTTCAGCTTGTTGTTCTCCGGCTGGTAGGTGTACGGGATGAAGGCGCGGAAGCCGCCCGTCCGGTCCTGGACGTCGCGGATCATCCGCAGGTGCTCGATGCGCTCGGCGTTGGTCTCACCGGTGCCCATCAGCATGGTGGAGGTGGACTCGACGCCGAGGCCGTGCGCGATCTCCATGATCTCCAGCCAGCGCTCGCCGGACTCCTTGAGCGGGGCGATCGCCGTACGCGGCCGGGCGGGCAGCAGTTCGGCACCGGCGCCGGCGAAGGAGTCGAGACCGGCGGCGTGGATCCGCTCGATGGCCTCCTTCGCGGAGACGCCCGAGATGCGGGCCATGTGCTCGATCTCGGAGGCGCCCAGCGAGTGGATGACCAGCTGCGGGAACGCCTTCTTGATCGCGGAGAAGTGCTCCTCGTAGTACTCGACGCCGTAGTCCGGGTGGTGCCCGCCCTGGAACATGATCTGCGTGCCGCCCAGTTCGACGGTCTCCGCGCAGCGGCGCAGGATGTCGTCGAGGTCGCGGGACCAGCCCTTGGCGGTGTCCTTGGGCGGCGCGTAGAACGCGCAGAACTTGCAGGCCGTGACGCAGACGTTGGTGTAGTTGATGTTCCGCTCGATGATGTACGTCGCGATGTGCTCCGTACCGGCGTAACGGCGTCGGCGCAGCGCGTCGGCTGCTGAGCCGAGCGCGTGCAGCGGCGCCGACCGGTACAGGTCGAGGGCCTCTTCCGGGGTGATCCGGCCGCCTTCGGCGGCTCGGTCGAGGATGGGCTGGAGGTCGGCCTTCTCGGTCACCGGGCTATCACCTTTCGGCGGTTTTTCAACGGATCTACGGACCGAGCCAGCGTACGCCAGCCCCCGCCGGGGTCAGCCGCCGGACCGGCTGAGCGTGCCCTTGGGCGTGCCCGCGGCCTCCTCGTGGGACTCGTAGCGCAGGGTGTCGTCGGAGGTGAGGGTGAAGACCAGGTCGGCCTCGCCGCCCGTGCACAGCGTGCCGGTGCGGGCGTCCGGGTCGGCGCGCTCCCGGATCTTCAGCTCGGTGGCCGTGCCGGAGACGAGGGTGCCGATGCCCTTGCAGACGACCGTCGTGCCGAGTGCGTCGAACCGGTACGTCAGCCGGACCACCTCCTCGCTCTTCTTCCCCTCGACGAAGACGGCGGTGACCGTGCCGTGCGGCGCTCCGCTGCGTTCGGTGGCGGACCCCTTCCACGTACCGGCGAACGCCTTGGGCAGTGCGCCGACCGGCGCGGTGGCCGCCGGGGGCTTCGACGCGGCGCCCGTCGGCTTCTCCGACTGGCCCGTCGACGGCGGCTGCTGCGCGGCGTCGTTGCCGTGGTCGTTGTTCCCGCCGGTGCCCGTGAACAGGTCCCCCAGCGTCGCGGCACCGACGGTCACCACGGCCAGCGCCCCGGCGACGGCCAGTGCCACGGTGCAGCTGACCCGCCGCCCCCGGCGTGTACCGGGCTGCGGGCCGGTGTCCATGGTGACGGCGATACGGGCACCGGGGCCCCGCTCCCCGGACGTGTCCGCGGTGGCCGGCGGCTCGGACGGCGGGGGCGGCAGCGGCGGGCCGAAGGCGCCGAGCGCCGGGCTCCCCAGTGACGGGTTGCTGAAGGGCACCGGCCCGGACTGCACCGGCGCGTCCTGCGGCTCCAGGTCCAGCAGTGCCACGGCAGACCTGCTGACCTCACTCACCAGCGGGCCGGGCAGCCAGCCCGGTGCCACCAGCGCGGCTGCCCCGCCCGGCGCGAGCCTGCGGGCCAGCTCGGCGGGGGCCGGCCGGGCGGCGGGGTCCTTGGCGAGGCACCCGGCGACCAGCTCCCGCAGTTCGCCCTCCATGTCCCCGAGTTCGGGTTCCTCGTGCACCACCTTGTAGAGGAGCACGGCGGAGGAGTCGCCGGGGAAGGGCGCGGTGCCGGTCGCCGCGTAGGCGAGGACCGCGCCGAGCGAGAAGACGTCGGCCGCACCGGAGATGTCCAGGCCGCGGATCTGCTCCGGCGCCATGTAGCCGGGCGAGCCGACGGAGACGCCGGTGGAGGTGAGGGAGACGGTGGCGCCGAGGGCACGGGCGATACCGAAGTCGATCAGCCGCGGGCCGTCGAGGGCGAGCAGGACGTTGGACGGCTTCACGTCACGGTGGATCAGGCCGTGCGCGTGTACGGCGTCGAGCGCCTCACCGAGCCCCGCCCCCAGGGCCCGTACCGCGTGCTCGGGCAGCGGGCCGTGGCGGATGACCGCGTCGGAGAGCGGCGGCCCGGCCACGTAACCGCTGGCCACCCACGGCACGGCCGCGTCGGGGTCGGCGTCCAGGACCGGGGCGGTCCACCGCGCGCCCAGGCGCCGCGCGGCGTCCACCTCGCGGCGGAACCGCGCGCGGAACTGCTCGTCGAGGGCGAAGTGGGGGTGCACGACCTTGACCGCGACGGTACGTCCGCCCGCGCTGCGGCCCAGATAGACCCGGCCCATCCCGCCGGCACCGAGCCTGCCGAGCAGCCGGTAGGCGCCGATGGTGTGCGGTTCGCCGGCTTCCAGCGGCTGCATGCGGTCTCCCCCTGTGTACCGTCCGGAACTCCGACGGCAGCCTACGGGCTGTGGGTCACCCGGCCACAGAGAGCGTTTCCGGACGTCACGCCGTGAGTGACGCCCGCAGCCTGGCCACATTGGCCTTGACGTCGCCACCCCGGTACAGGTCGCTGCCGATGCTGACCGTGAAGGCGCCGGCTGCCAGCCAGTCGGCCGCGGTGTCGACCGTCACACCTCCGGTGGCCATGACGCGGGCGCCGGGGAGCACGGCCAGCAGCGACGTGAGGTAGGCGAGTCCGCCGACGTGTGCGGGGAAGAGCTTGGCCACGCCCCGGTCCGCGGCAGCGCGCAGCTCGGTGGGGGTCAGGCCGCCTTCGACGAACAGCCGGTCCGCCTCGTCGGCGACGGGCCGTACCTCGGGCACCTGGAAGGGGCTGACCAGGAACCGGGCTCCGGCGTTCAGTGCCTGTTCGGCGATGTGCGTCGACGTCACGGTGCCGAGGCCGACCACGGCCTGCGGATGGTCGGAGGTCCAGCCGGCGACCAGTTCCCGCCAGCCCGGTGTGGTGGCGGTGAACTCGAAGGTGGTGAGACCGGCGGCCAGGAGTTCACGGGCCAGGGCATCGGCGGAATCGGCGTCGGCGGCCCGGACGGTCGGCACGATGCGCGCCGCGCGCAGCTGCTCGACGACATCGTGTACGGCAGGGGTCAAGGCGGTGGTCACAGGTGTTCCTCTCAGGCGGGGGCCGGTGCGGCGATGGCCGCGAGGGCGTCGACGACTGCGGAGCCGTCCGCGCCCCGGGCACGGATCACGATCTCGTCGCCGCACCGGATGTTGAGGGTCATCACCGACAGGACGCTGCGGGCGGAGACCTCGCGGCCGGAACCGGGGCGGTCAGGGGTCTCCCCCGTCCGCGCCACAGTCACCTCGGCCTCGTATCGTGCCGCGGTCTGCGCGAACAGCGCTGCGGGGCGGGCGTGCAGCCCCGCCTTCTCGGTCACGACGAGTCGGCGTTCTACGGTAGGGATGTCCTGCTCCTCGGTGTAGTGCATGGTCACTGGCGTGGGTCGGGCGGCGGTCAGCCGGCGCCGAGAATCGAGGCGAACCGGCGCGCCAACTGCTCCTCCTCGGCGGGCGTGACGGGGCGGGGATCGACCGACAGGCGTCCGGTTCCCGCCTGGTGGTCACGGAGGAAGACCGGCGGATCCCCCGCGGCCAGCTCCTCCGCCAGTGCCTGCGCGTCCCGTCCGGCCTCTGCGGGGTCGACCGTCAGGACGGCCCGGTGGATGTTGCGTCCGGCTTCGTCCTGTTCCACGGACCCGGTGATTCCGGGAAGAGCGCCGAGCCGCTCGGCGAGCCGGGCCATCCGCGCCCGTCCACCGTCGCCCGCCGGGTCGTTGCCGTACTGCCGCAGGGCTTGCAGCAGTCCGGCCACGGTCTCCTTGCCGACCTTCATCGGCCGTGCGATGCCGGTGTACTGCGCCCGGCACGCCTCGATCAGCGGGCCGGCGCCGCAGATGAACCCGGAGGTGGGCCCGCCGACGGCCTTGCCTCCGCTGAAGACCACGAGGTCGGCCCCGGTGGCCGGCCAGTGGCGCAGGTCGTCCTCGGCCGCGGCGTCGACGATGACGGGGATGCCGTGCCGCCGGCCGATCGTGATCATCTCCGCGAGGGAGACCTGGCCCTTGTGCACCGTGTGGTGCGACTGGATGAACAGCAGGGCCGCCGTGCGCTCGCTGATGGCGCCCTCCACATGGGCGGGGCTCACCTTGTTCACCGAACCGGCCTCGACTGCACGGCCGCCCCCGATGGCGATCATCTGCCGTACCGGGGCACCGAAATTGACGGAGTGCCCCTTCATCAGGACCACTTCGTCCGGGCGTCCACCGGCGTCCGGCAGCATCTCGACCCGGGCGGGCTCCGATCCGGCCACGACCGCGGCGACCGCGATGGCTATGCCCGATGCGGCTCCCGTCGTGGGGCAGCCGTCCTCGGCACCGGTGGCATCGGCGATCACCCGTCCGGCGGCTCGCAGCAGGTCGTCCATCACCACATGGCTGCGGGCGGCCTCGCCCATCGCGGCCACCACGGCATCGTCGAGGACGCTGCCGCCCAGGGCGGTCATCTTTCCGCTGGCGTTGATCGCGGGCCGTAGCCCCAGTTCTTCGTACACACCCATGGCGGGCCGCTCCTCAGGTTCTGTCCTACGGGATGCAGTGCGGGTCGGTCGTGCGCGCCGGCCGTGCGGGAGGGGCACAGGGGGACGGGTCACTTGGCGGTGAGAGGGAAGAAGAGCCCCGCGGCCATCGCGCCGAGGATGGCGCCGCCGGTCAACGGCTTCTTCCACCAGTAGAAGAGGATGGCTCCGAGGGTCGATCCGAGGCCTACGGGGATCGAGGCGGTCGCGGCGGCGAGGATGACGAGCGGCCCCAGATAACGCCCGGCCGAGTTGCCGGCGCCCATCATCACGTCGGCGCCGAAGGTCGAGCCGGCGTTCGCCGAGTTGACGGTGACCCTGCGGATCAGCAGGACGAGCCAGCCGATGGCCAGGCCGATGACGGCTCCGGTCGGCAGGGCGACCCAGAAGTGCTCGAGCGGGGCGGTTATCCCGCCCGCCAGCAGCATGGCGGGGATACCGATGCCGACACCGGTCTGGAGCGAACCACCGATGTCGAGGATGCCGACCATCGGCGCCTCGATGATCCTGGCGAACAGGAATCCCGCCCCGAAGGCCGCGGCGGCGCCGTAACTGCCGTTCTCCATACCGGCCTTGAGGAGCGCGACGACCGCCACCTCGTTGAACACGCCGGTCTGGTAGGTGTAGTAGAGGTGGGTCCCGGCGAAGATGCCGGACGCGAGAGCGGCGACGAAGAGAGGGAAGGCGAACTCGGAGAGCCAGAAGCCGCCTTCCCACGGCTTGGGGTGCCGGCCGTCCTTGCCGCTCCGGGGGTCATCACTGATACCGATTTCCGTGGTGCTCACGTCACTGCCTCTTTCACTGTCCGGTGGTGCCGGTCGTCTCGTGCAACTGGTTCAGCCAGCCAGGAACGGTGATCTTCATTTCCTGGAGCAGTTGCATGTCGACGCCGCGCAGGAAGGCACTGACCAGGAAGAGCGCGATGACCGCCGTGGTCAGGCTCTTGGTGACGCGGTTCCAGCCCATGTCGTCGAGGCCCTTGCCGACGACGATGCCGAGCACGATGCCGGGGACCGCGTTGCCCATGACGATGTGGGCCAGGCCGCCGAGGACCGTGCCCCACGCCCCGGTACGCCGGCCGGCGTCGATCGCGGCCATCCAGAAGATGATCGGCATGACCGGATTGAGCAGCCATTCGGAGGCGGGGCCGAGGACTTGGGCCGCCACACTCTGCAGTGAGTGCGGGATGGCCGCCGCTGTGGTGTTGAGGACGGAGATCAGGACGATCCCGACGCCGGCGCCGGTGAAGGCCATCCGTCGCGGGTTGTGCAGGGTCTCGGCGAGGTTGCGGTTCTTGATCATGGAGACCGACGCCGCCCAGTGCGGCAGGATCCGGTGGTCGACGTCACCGGAGAGCGCGCCCGCGCCGACGGTGCTGGCCCAGGCGTTGAAGAAGAAGCCGAATCCGAAGGAGAAGTGTGCGATCGGATCGTTCTCGCAGGCGTTGAGCTCGCCGAGGGTACGGAATGCGCCCATTCCCTGGGCCTTGGGCGCATGGAACATACGGGCCACACCGGCGCCGGCGCCGAAGCCGACGAGTGCCCCGATGACGATCGACTCCAGCAGAATGGTGAGTGTTTCGTTCATGGACGGTTCCACTTCAGAGGGACATCAGGGCCCTCGAATGAGGGTTTTGGGGCATGGCGGTGCCCCCGTCCGGCGGTTCGGCTCGAAGAGCGTGGCTGGTGCCGGACCGGTGTTCGCCAGGAGTGGCGGAGCCTCTACCTCATGTGCAGCAGGTGCTGCGTCGGAGTCAGCTTTTCCTCGCGTACGGCGAAGTCCACGCTGTCGAGGTCGAGCGAGGTGACACGCACCCGGACCCGTACGGTGATCTCGAAGTGGACCCGCCTACGGGCGAAGAGCACTCCGAGGAAACGTTCCGTCCTGCGGTGTTCAGCGGCCGAGAGCACCTCCAGCGCCACGGGTTCGACCCGGAAGGCGACGCCGTCGCCCTTGCCGGTCGCCGCGGACTGCACCTGGCGCATGGCGGCCCCGAAGGCCCGCTCCTTCGTCGGTCCCGCACCGGTCAGCCGAAGCGTGTGCTCCGAGGTGTCCATCAGACGCCTCCCGCCTCGCGGCCCAGCTCCGCCAGCAGCGCCTGGGCGATCTTGAAGCCGAGCTCCTCGGTGTCGAGGAAGCCGAAGCCGAGGACCCGCTTGCCCTGCTGAATGGCCGTGATCCCCGCCTCGGCGGTGCGCATGCCGAACTCGATGCTGTGCCCGTACTTCGCCTTGGCGGTCACCGCACCGGCGCCGCCGCTGCCGCAGAAACTGAGACCGAGGACGGCGCCTTCCGCCGCCATCACGTCACCGACCTTCATGTCGGCACCCGGGCCTGCTATCAGGACGGGTTCGAGTCCGGCTTTCCGTACGCCCTCGGCGACCGCCTGGCCCTTGCCGAGCCTGTTGCCGATGACGATCTTCACAGTGTCTGACATCGTTTTCTTTCCTGTCGGGTTGGCGGTTGGTCACGGTCCGCGCGAGCTCAGACGCGGTGGCCCGGAGGCGACGAATCCTCCTGGAGAGCCGCCTCGAAATGAAGGGTGAGAAGCAGCACCTCAGGATCGGTGACGGTGTGTGCGCGATCCGCGCAGTAGGCGGTGAGCAGGCTCCGGACCTCCTCGAACCGCTCCGCGCCGACCTCGTCGTACAGGCCCCGGTCGAGTTCCGGCGGATATTCGTGTGCGCGTACCCGCCGGACGAAGGCCAGGCCGTGCGCGGCCAGGGCCAGCCGGCGGACGTCGTTCATCGCGATGCCCCGGTCGCTCGCGTAGAGGTCGGCGGCGGTGAGCAGCTCCTGGGCGTCGGCGGCTTCCGCTTCGGCGATGTCCGTGTCCTCGGCCAGCAGGGCCAGTATCCGGCGCACGGGTGTGGAGCTGTGGGGGGTGCCGGTCATTCGGTGGCCTTTCGGATGTCGTGAACGACGCCGGCCCGCACCGCGGCCACCGGCGTCAGCAGCGCATCGGCCGTACGTGTCGCGCCCTCGGCGTCGACGAGGCGGGTGGCGCCTTCGGCGAGATCCAGGACGGTGAGGTCGGCGACGGAGCCGACCGCCAGGGTGCCCAGCTCCGCGGCGAGGCCGATGGTCCCGGCGGCGGCTGAAGTGGTGGCCCGTACCGTCTCGTTGAGGGAGAGGCCGACGGCGAGCAGTTTGGTCATGGTGGTGGTGAGGCTGTGTACGGGTCCCGCGACGTTCTGCTGGTGGATGTCGGTGCTGATGGTGTGCGGCCCGATGCCGGCTTCGAGCGCGCGCTCCATGGTCGCGAAGGAGAAGCTGGCACTGCCGTGTCCGACGTCGAAACGGACTCCGCGCCGCAGTGCCGCGAGTGCCTGCGGGATGGGCCCCTGCCCGGCGTCCGGGAACAGCCCGCCGCGCTTTCCGTGGAAGGCATGGGTGACGACATCGCCCTCCTCCAGGAGGTCGAGCACGTCACCGAGCGCGGGGGGAGCGTTTCCGACGTGCACCATCACCGGAAAGGGCCGGCCGGTGGCGGCCGCGATCTCGGCGGTGACGCGCTTGGCCGCGCGCAGTGGTTCCAGGCCGTTGTCGCCGACCACCGAGCGGCTCATCCTTATCTTGACGCCGCGGATGGTTTCCGGGTTTCCGAGAATCGTGTCGACCGTCGCGGCATGCTGGACGCTGTCGCTCCCGGCGAGTTCCCGGCTGCCCTGGGTGAGACCGTGCCGGGAGATGTTCAGCCAGCTCAGAACCCGGGTGCGGCAGGTGGCGGCGACGGTTTCGCCGAAGTGGGCGAAGGAGTCACTGCCTGCGCTGCCGGCGTCGACAAGGGTGGTGACACCCGTGTCGATGCCCACCGTGTCGGCCCGTGTGCCCAGGCCGGTCCGGCCGTCGTAGACATGCGCGTGGAGGTCGATGAGCCCTGGAGTGACCAGCAGTCCGCGGGCGTCGAGGTAGTCGGCACACCGGGTGTCGGCGCTGCCGGGGGCGACGATGGCCTCGACGCGTCCGTCGCGGACGGCCACATCGCCGCTCGTGGGCGCGCCCTGGTCCGGATCGACCAGCAGGCCGCCACCGATCACCAGGTCGTATCGGGGTGGCTCGTGATGGGGCGCGGACATGAACAACCGCCTTGGGCTTGGGATGTGAGGGCCCGTCGAGTGACCGGACACCCCCCACCCGCGTTCCGTGGGATAGATTGCCGTTCCGAGGAGCGGACTGGCATGACGTTAGCGGAGAGGTAACCGGAGAGACAATGGATGGCGACAAGGCAGTTTCCGGGACTCAAGTCCCGGGAGGATCCGCCGGCAACTCCGTGACGAAGGCGCTGCGCGTGCTGGACGCGCTGGCCCAGCCGGAGGCACCGCACCGGCTCGGGGAGATCGCCGAACGCTCGGGCGTCTCCAAGGCGAGCGCTCACCGCATCCTCGGCACACTGATCTCCGAGGGATACGCCGTTCCGGACGGCGAGGGGCGCTACGGCATCGGTGTGCGGCTGCAGGCGATGGCCGCACGGGTGCTGTCGGAGGACACCGTCGGCATCGGGGCGGTACTGCGGACGCTGCAGCAGCGTCTGGGGCAGACGGTCCATCTCGCGGTCCTCAACGGTGACCACGCGACCTACACCCACAAGGTCGACCCGGGCCGGGCGTACCGCATCGCGACCGAAGTCGGGATGCGGCTGCCGCTGCACGCCACCGCGGCCGGCCTGGCACTGCTGTCCCGCCTGCCGGAGCCGGAGGCCGCGGCCCTGCTGGACACCACGAAGCTGGTCGCCCTGACGGCGAGGACGGTGACCGGCCGGCGAGCGCTGGAGGAGAAGCTGGCGGCGGCACGCGCCGACGGCTACGCGATCGACTACGAGGAGCACGAGCAGGCGATCTGTTCGCTGGCCGTGCCGGTGCTCGACAGCGAGGGGTACCCGGTGGGTGCCGTGTCGGTCTCCGCGCTCACATTCGTCGTCGCCCCGGAGGAGCTGCGGACCTTCGCGGCGGACGTACGGGTGGCCGCCGCCGATGTGGCCAGGCGCCTGTGATCCGTACGGCGACAGGCGCGATCGGCCGGACAGGGCCTAAAGGGCGGACAGGGACGAGAAGAGCGCCCCGGGAGCGGATTCCCACTCACCGGAAGGCGTGAATGCGTTGCCCGTCGCGGCGGCACCGGGACACAAAGCCGCCAATCCCTGGACGTCGCCCCAATTCGGCACCCTATTCACCCCATATTCACCGGAACGGCAATGCCGGGCAACGCTCAGGGCGCACGGCCCGATAAAGCGCCCACGCCCTTCCGGGAGCGGCCGGGAACGGAAGGGGATTCCCTCATTCCGCCGCCGTTCCCGCCGCCGTCGCGTCAGTCTCCGAGCAGTTCGACGTTCACGTCCACGGGGAAGCCGCTGGACGCTCCTGTCCGGCGCGCGAACTCGCGCACCCCGGCCAGCTGGTCCGGCCCGAAGCGGAAGTCCAGCGTGGTGAAGTAGCGCTCCAGGACCTCGGCGTCGAAGGACTCCCAGCGTGCCGCCTGCTCCGCGACCTTGGCGACCTCCTCCAGGGAGAGGTCCCGCGAGGCCAGGAACGCCTTGTGCACCGCCTCCACGTAGAGGGGGTGCGTGGCCAGGTACTCCTTGCGGACCGCCCAGACGGCGAAGACGAACGGCAGCCCCGTCCAGTCCTTCCACATCTGCCCCAGGTCATGGACCTGCAGCCCCAGCCGGGGAGCGTCATGCAGATTGGCGCGCAGCGCGGCGTCGCCGATCAGCACCGCCGCGTCCGCTTCCTGCATCATCACGCCGAGGTCGGGCGGGCAGGTGTAGTACTCGGGCGTGACTCCGTAGCGCTCGGCGAGCAGCAGCTGAGCCAGGCGCACAGAGGTGCGCGAGGTCGAGCCGAGCGCCACCCGGGCGCCGTCGAGCTGGTCCAGCGGCCGCTGCGACACGATCACGCACGACATGACGGGCCCGTCGCAGCCGACCGCGATGTCGGGCAGCGCGACCAGGTCGTCGGCGTTGCGCAGGTATTCGATGAGGGTGACGGGGCCGATGTCGAGATCGCCCCTGATCAGCTGCTCGCTGAGCCTCTCCGGGGTGTCCTTCGAGAGCTCCAGGTCGAGGAGAGTTCCGGTCCGTGCCAGGCCCCAGTAGAGGGGGAGGCAGTTGAGGAACTGGATATGGCCGACGCGCGGCCTGATGCGAGGGTCGTCGCCTTCGAGGGGAGAGACGGTTGAATTGTCCACATCGCGAGGCTAGACCCGCTCCATCGGGGAGGCATCATCGGGGCACCCGGACAGCCCCTGGAGCCCTTACCGGATCCCTCGCCGGAGCCCTTACCGGACCCCTCGTTCGTCAGCCGGACGGCACCGATATCAAACCTCCGGGTGAAGTGATCTTTCCCTCTACCGCCGGGCCAGGACTGCGTGCTAGGCTCGCCCGCAAGTTGCAGTTTGGTTTCCCTTGCAGTACAGAGCCTGCGGAGCATGTAACCCGCAGGCTTTTGTAGTTTTCAGACTTGTTTGCAGGTTCTGGAGCAGGGCAACCCTTTGGCCCAAGGAGGGCTTATGGCTACCGGAACCGTCAAGTGGTTCAACGCTGAAAAGGGCTTCGGCTTCATCGCCCAGGACGGCGGCGGCCCGGATGTCTTCGTCCACTACTCCGCGATCAACGCGTCCGGGTTCCGCTCTCTCGAGGAGAACCAGGTCGTGAACTTCGACGTCACTCAGGGACCCAAGGGTCCGCAGGCTGAGAACGTCACCCCGGCCTAGTTGCCCGGGTCGGCCGATCGCGGTCGTTCACGCAGTACCCAAGGAGCCCCGCTCCTCCGCTTCGGCGGAGGAGCGGGGCTCCTGCCTTTTTCCGCTCGGTCTCAGAGGCCGGTGGCGGCCCGGGCCTTGACGGCGTCCGACGGATCCCAGCCCTCCCTGGGCACCGAGGCCAGCAGCAGCCGGGTGTAGGGGTCCTGCGGGGCTGCCAGTACGCCGGCCGTCGGACCCTGCTCCACCACGGTGCCGCGGCGCATCACCAGCACCTCGTCCGTGATGTGCTGAACGACCGCCAGGTCATGGCTGACGAAGACCAGCGCGACCCCGGTGTCCCGCCGGATCTCGGCCAGCAGCGAGAGGATCTGCGCCTGGATGGAGACGTCCAGCGCGGCGACGGCCTCGTCGAGGACCAGCACCCTGGGGTCCACCGCCAGGGCCCGCGCGATGGCCAGGCGCTGGCCCTGGCCGCCGGAGAGGCCGTGCGGCAGCGCCCCTGCCTCCCGGGGCCCGAGTCCGACCTGGTCGAGCAGGCCGTCGGCGAGCGTCTCGTCCCGGCCGTGCAGCCGCAGGGCCGTGGTCAGACACCGGCGGGCGGTGAGGCGCGGGTCCAGGGAGACGTACGGGTCCTGGAAGACGATCTGGATTTCCCGGGCCCTGGCCAGCCGGGCGGTCCGTCCGCGCGGGGTGCGCGGGGCGCGCGGCCGGCCGGAGACGGAGACGGTGCCCGCGTCGGGGCGTACGAGGCCCACCAGCATCCGGGCCACGGTCGTCTTGCCCGACCCGGACTCCCCCACGATCCCCAGTGAGCCGCCGCCCGGGACGGTGAAGGTGACCGCGTCGGCGGCGGTGTGCCGTCCGCCGCCGGGCAGCGCGTACGTCTTGCGCAGCCCGTCCACGGCCAGCAGGGGCGCGTCGTCATGTGCGGTCGTGGTCATCGGGCGCTCCTCTTGTCCTGGCCGGGCCCCGTGAGGACGGGAAGGCGGCGGCAGGCCGCCGTGCCTCCGCCGTCCAGGACCACCGGCTCGGGTCGCCAGGTGGCGCACTCCGGTTCGGCGTCCGGGCAGCGGTCCGTGAACTCGCAGCCGCCGAAGGTGTCCGCGAGCGACGGCGGACGGCCGGGGATCGGCCGGATCTCCCGCTCCGGCTCCCCCAGCGTCGGCGAACAGGCCAGCAGGCCCTTCGTGTAGGGATGGCGGGGCCGGTCGAAGAGGGCCCCGGCGGCCTGCTCCTCGACGACCCGGCCCGCGTACATGACGTACACCCGGTCGCAGTAGGCGGCGGCCAGGTGCAGATCGTGGGTGATGAAGAGGAGGCCCAGGCTCCGCTCGGCGCGCAGGGTGCGGAGCAGCGCGAGGATCTCGGCCTGGGTGGTGACGTCCAGGGCGCTGGTGGCCTCGTCGGCGAGCAGCAACCGGGGGTCGGCGGCCAGCGCGCCCGCGATGACCACGCGCTGGAGCATGCCGCCGGAGAGCTCGTGGGGGCGCTGGCGGACCCGGCGTCCGGGGTCGGGGAGGCCGACCGTGCCGAGGAGTTCGACGGCCCGGGCCCGGGCCGCCTTCCGGTCGAGGCCGCTGCCGGCGAGCCGTTCCACCAGGAAGTCGCCGATGCGGCGGACCGGGTTGAG
The DNA here is from genome assembly GCF_044765585.1 of Streptomyces sp. NPDC102441. Lineage (NCBI taxonomy): Bacteria > Bacillati > Actinomycetota > Actinomycetes > Kitasatosporales > Streptomycetaceae > Streptomyces > Streptomyces sp. NPDC102441. Next base: position 239,250 of record NZ_JBIWKH010000004.1, on the reverse strand, counting down.
CGCGGAGCGGGGGTCCTGGTGGACCATCGCGACCGTACGGGCCCGGTGGGCACGCAGCGCCTCGCCGCGCAGCGCGAGGACGTCGGTGCCGTCGACGCGTACGGAGCCGGAGACGGCGGCACCCTCGGGGAGCGTACGGAGGGCAGCCCGGGCGGTCGTCGACTTCCCGGAGCCGGATTCACCGACCAGCCCGACCACCTCCCCGGCCGCCACCCGCAGGGTCACGTCGGTGAGCACGGGCCGGGCGGTGCCGGGGAGTTCCACGGTGAGGTTCTCGATGTCGAGGAGCATGCGGTTACCTCCTGCTGCCGAGTCGGTCGGCGGCCCAGACCCCGACGACGTTGAAGGACACCACGACCAGCGCGATGGCGAAGCCGGGCACCAGGGCGGGCAGGAGCGCGCCCTGGACGACGGCGGCCTGGCCCTCCTGCACCATGAGTCCCCAGTCGGAGCTGGGCGGCTGGGCGCCGAACCCCAGGTAGGAGAGCGTGGCCAGCGACATGAGCGCCTCGCCGAACAGCACCACCAGGTAACCGATGACGGACCGGCCGAGGTTGGGCACGAGATGGCGGGCGCAGATGCGGGCACCGCCCATGCCCTGGACCCGGTAGGCGTCGATGTACGGCTTGCGGCGTTCGGCGAGTGCCACGGAGCGCGTGTACTTGGCGACGGTCGGGGTGTACGCGAGTCCGAGCGCCAGCACGGAGGTCGTCATGCCGGCCCCGAAGACCGCGATGATCATCACGGTGAAGAGCAGCCCGGGGAAGGCGTACATCACGTCGGTCAGCCGGGAGACCAGGGTGTCCACCCAGCCGCCGCGCCAGGCGGCCAGCGTGCCGAGCACGACGCCGAGCAGCGCCGCGATGGCGAGCAGCAGGATCGGCGCGATGAGGCTGGTGCGGGCTCCGTACAGCGCCCGGGAGAGCAGGTCCTGCCCGGAGGAGTCGGTGCCGAGGAGGTGCTCGCCACCGGTGCCGACGAGCGATGCGGAGAGGTCGATGGCGTCGGGGGCGTACGGGGCGAGGACCGGGGCGAGGACGGCGGCGAGGATCACCAGCACGAGGACCGCGCCCGCGATCATGACGCTCACCGGGCGGCGTGCCTCTTTCCCGACGCGCACGGGGGCGAGGGTGAGGGCGCTCATGCGGCGGCCTCCTTCACACGGGGGTCGAGCAGCGGGTGCACCAGGTCGACGAGGGTGGTCACGACGATGTAGCCGGTGACCATGAGCAGCAGTACGGCCTGGGCGACGGGGAAGTCGTGGGTGTTGATCGCGCCGACGAGCAGCGAGCCGATGCCGCTGATCCCGAACGCCGTCTCCACCACGACCGTGCCGGCGAGCATGCCCGCCATGACCAGGCCGCACATGGTGACGATCGGCCCGAGCGCGTTGCGCAGGACGTGCCGTACGACGATCTCCCGCTCCGGGACGCCGGAGGCCCGGGCGACCTCCACATGGTCGGCGGCGCCCGCGTCGGCCATGGACTGCCGGGTGACCCGGCTGATCAGGGCGAGCGCGCCGAGCGCCAACGACAGGGCGGGCAGCGTCAGATGGTGCAGGGTGCCCGCGATCCCCTCCCCGCCGCCGGTGACGGGGAACCAGCCGAGCTGGACGCCGAACAGCGCGACCAGCGCGATGGCCGAGACGAACGAGGGGACGGAGGCGGCCAGGGTGGTGCCGCCGACGACGGTCGAGTCGACCCAGGTCCCGCGCCGGACGGCGGCGAGCACTCCGGCGCCGACTCCGAGGACGACGAACAGCACGGTCGCGTACGCCACCAGCGCGAGCGTCGTCGGGAAGCGGGCGGCCAGCAGATCGGCGACCTGGTCGCTGTATTTGAACGACCGGCCGAGGTCGAAGTGGAGGCAGTCGCCGAGCCAGCGTCCGTACTGCACGACGAGCGGCTCGTCGAGGTGGTACTGGGCACGGACCAGTTCCAGCTTCTCCGGGGTGAGTTTGTCGCGCCCGCCGGCCAGGAAGACGGCCGGATCGCCGGGGGCGGCGTAGACGGCGGCGAAGATGACGAACGAGGCGGCGAGGAGCGTGGCCAGCAGTCCGGCCAGGCGCCGGGAGATCCGGGCGAGCATCGGGTCAGCCCTTCTTGCCGAGCCCGGCGGCCCACGGGTAGTAGAGGTAGGCCATGGAGGCGGGGGGTCCCGTCAGCTTGTCGTTCAGGACGAGGACGGACGGGACCTGGGCGACCGAGATCCAGACGGCCGCGTCGGTGAACGTCTTCTGGACCTCCACCGCGAGCTTCGCCCGCTCGGCGTCATCGAGGGTGGAGAGCGCCTTCTTCACCTTGGCGTCGTACGCGGCGTCCTTGAAGCCGACCCAGTTGTTGGAGGAGTCGGAGAGGGCGTTGTCGTAGAAGCCCATGGGGTCGGCCTTGGAGATGTACCAGTCACCGACGAGTACGTCGATCTCCCCGCGCGCCGAGGGGTCGCTGTAGAACTGCTCGAACTGCGAGGTCGGCACCGTCTTGATCTGCCCGGTGAGGCCGATCCGCTGGAGCGCCGCGCGCACGGCGTTGGCGACGACGGTGCGGCCCTGGCTGGCGTCCGTACCGATCACGACCGGCTCGCCGGGTCCGCCGCCCGCCTCCTTCACCAGCTTCTTGGCGTCGGCGAGATCGTCGGCGTCCGGGCTGTCGGGGGCGTACGCGATGTCCTTCTGGGCGGCCTCGAAGGTGTCCTTCTCGTAGCCCCATGCGCCGGAGCCGACCGGGGTGCCCCACGGCTGGACCATGGAGCCGTAGCCGGATGCGGCGATGCCCTTGCGGTCCAGGGCGAGGGAGAGCGCCCGGCGGATCTTCGGGTCCTTCAGCCCGCCGCGCCCGGTCGGGATCAGGACGAGGGTGCCGGTGGACGGGCCGTAGTGCCTCTCGATGCCCTTCTTGCCGCCGAGGGCCGCCGCGGTGTTGGGCGATTCGGCGTACGCGCCGTCGGCGGCCCCGGTCGTCAGGGCGTTGACCATGGCGCTGTCGGAGGCCCAGCGGAAGGTGACCCGCTCGGTCAGCGGCTTCTCGCCCCAGTAGGCGTCGTAGCGCTCGATGGAGATCGAGTCGCCGGACTTCCAGTCGCCCAGCCGGTACGGGCCGGTGCACGCGTCGGTCTGTCCCGGGGTGCCGAAGTCCTTGCCGGCCTTCTCGACCTGCTCCTTGTTCCAGACGATGCCCGCGTCACCGGCGAGGGCCTTGAAGAACATGGCGTCCGGCGCCTTGAAGGTGATGGTGACCTGCCGGTCGCCGGTCTTCCTCATCGCGGCGACGTTGCCGAACTCGTCGCCCTGTTCCATGTCCGGGTCGGCGTGCCGCTCCAGGCTCCACAGCACGTCGTCGGCGGTCATCGGGGTGCCGTCGTGGAAGGTGACGCCGGGACGCAGCGTCAGGACGAGGGTCTTGTCGTCGGGCGTATCGGCCTTCTCCGCGAGGAGGGGCTTCGTCGACATGTCCGGCTGGAGCTGGTAGAGCCGCTCGCAGACATTGGTGAGGACGACGCGGCCGGCGCTGGAGCCCTGGGTGTCCAGGTCGAGCGAGTCCGGTTCGTCCTCCAGGAGCCAGTCCGCGTTCGCCAGTTCACCCTTGGCCGCCGGGGTCGTCGGCGTGAGGGTGAGCTCGGCGGCGTCGGTGGCCGAGGAGCCGCCACCCGTGTTCTGGGTGGCGCCGCTACAGCCTGTGGCCGCGACGATCGTCGCCGCGACGAGACCCGCGGCCAGGGCCGTCCTTCGTCGATAGGTTCGGTTCATCACTGATGTCCTGTCAGTTCTGGCCGTACGGGCCGTCGTAGAGATTCCAGGGCAGGTGCTGGTACTCGCGGTCGCAGGGGGTACCGGCGGTCACGCGGTAGTCGCCGGAGGTCAGGTCGGCCAGGGAGGAGACGAGCGTGGTCCAGTGCTCGACGGCCGGGCGGCGCGGGTCGGGGTGGGTGCACAGGGATTCCGGGTGACCGAGGTGGTCGGACATGGCCCGGCGGATGACCGCGCGGGACTCCTCGGGTCCGGTGGAGCCGCGCAGCGCCCTGAGGCCCTGTTCGGCGCGCGGGACGCGGACCAGCGAGTCCGAGGACATGGGCCGGTACCCCGATGTGGCCAGCTGGGCGGGTACGCCCGCCTGGTAGTGGTTGCCGTGCACGAGCAGGCCGTCCGTCGGATACATCCAGCCGTGCCCGGCCGGAGTCGTCTCCAGGTCGATGGCGAAGCCCTCGCGGCAGGTGAGGAGCGCGTTGCTGGCGATGTGGGCACGGGTGCGGCAGAGCACGTCGAGCGCGTCGGTGATGTTGCTCTGGTCCAGGACGCTGCGGCGTACGACGGTCTGGGGCAGCCCGACCGCGTCGTCGAAGCGGCCGCCGAGGCCGTTGGCGTTGAGCGCGATGCCGGCGGAGTTGGCGCCCTGGCGGCCGACCTGGCCGGCCTCGACCTGCATGATCAGGGTCGGTTTCGGAGGCTGGACGATACGGATCATGACGACGGTGTCCTGGACGCCCGCGCGCCAGTCCCAGTTCTGTCCGGCGTAGACGTGCCCGTCGCCGCTGGCCTCGCCGTAGGCGGCGAAGGAGGTGCAGCCCTCGGCGGGCTCCTCGTCGGCCTTCTGTCCCGCGGCCTCCATCTCCGCGAAGGACTTGTCGTAGATGACCTCGCCGCGCGCGTTCAGGGCGAGGACGTCGAGGAGGCCGACGCCCGCGCCGTCCGCGATGCCCTGCATCTCATCGACGAGCTCCGGCGCGTAGTCGCGTACGGGGTCCAGCCAGCGTCCGGCGCGGGCGGCGACCCGGTCCCAGGTCAGCCCGGCGGACCGGCCGAACGCCTCCTCGTAGTAGCCCAGGGCGGCGAGCAGTTGGGGCCGCACGGCTTCGCCGTACTGGCGCCCGCGGTCGAGCGGACTGCCGGAGATCTCGATGACCGGGAGGACCCGGGCGGGAGCGGGTGTGATGGAACGGGGTGCCATTGTTCTCCTCGCGACGGAACGCTTCACCCAACGACGGCCTGCGGATCACCCTGATCCTGTAACGTCGATTTCAGGATGCGTTCCCCTTGGAACGTTCTGCCCAGGACAGTAACGCGGGTCACACGGAAGTCAATGGTTGTAATGGAAATTCCAGAGAACGAAACCGGAGTGACACGGCTGCGTGCGGCAATTCGTGACCAATGGGATGATCTGTCGACCTCCGAACGTGCCGTCGCGCAGTACCTGGTCACCGCCCCCGTCGAGCAACTGCTCTTCGCCAGCGCCCAGGAGCTCGGCGCCGCCAGCTCCACCAGCAACGCCACCGTCGTACGCGCCCTCCAGCGCCTCGGCTACGCGGGCCTGCCCGCCCTGAAGCGCGAGCTGGCCAACGACTTCACCTCGACGGTGGCCCCCGAGGTGCGCCTCAGGCGGCGCATCGCGCACGTGGGCCGGGACCTGGACTCCATCTGGAGCGACGTCTTCGACGAGGCCCAGGAGCGTGTCGAGCACGCCCGCAGACTCACCGAACCGGACGCCGTGAGACGCGCGGTGGCCGTCCTGGCCGAGGCGCACGAGGTGTTCTGCTACGGCATCGCCGCCTCGGAACCCGGCGCCCGCCACCTCGCGCTCGCGCTGGGCAGGATCGGCCGCCGGGCCCGATTCGTCTCCGAGACGGGCTTCGCCCTCGCCGACCAGCTGCTCGCCCTGGGACAGGGCGACGCCGTGGTCATCTTCCAGCCGGGCCGGCGGCTGGTGGAGCTCACCGTGATGATGGAACGCGCCCGCGCGGTCGGCGCCAGGGTCGTGCTGGTCACGGACGAACTGGGCGATGTGTACGCGGACCGCGTCGAGGCGGTCCTCACCGCACCGCACACCCCGACCGGCATCACGGCGGAGTCCCTCACCGGACTGCTCGTCGCCGACGCGCTGCTCCTGGCCCTGGCCACCCTGGACGAGACCCGGGCCGTGGAGTCCTCGCACCAGCTCACCGCGCTGCGCGAGCAGTTGCTCGACCCGAAGCGCCGCGGCTGACGACGAGCCCCCGCCCCCCATCATTGTCGAGGGCCTGTGCAGAGCACCACCCGATACTGACGAGCCCGCCCATAACAAGGCAGACTGTTGACCGCGATACCAACGGCTCGAAGCCGAGCGGGACCAGCAGGACCGGCGGGGCAAGCAGGACAGGGGGGCATCATGGACCGCGACAACGGACCTGGCGTGCGCGTTCCGGAGCAACGCGCTCCGCAGGAACCGTCAGCCGGCACCGAACTGCGCTTCACGGTGCTCGGCCCCGTACGCGCCTGGCGCGGCAGCGAGCTCCTGCCCTCCGGGTCCCCGCAGCAACGCGCCCTGCTGGCCGCCCTGCTCCTGCGCCACGGCCGCACGGCCACCGCCGCCGAACTCATCGACGCCCTCTGGGGCGACGCCCCCCCGTCCCAGGCGCTGGCCACGGTACGGACGTACGCGTCCCGGCTCCGCAAGATCCTCGGCCAGGACACCCTGGTCAGCGAGTCCGGGGGCTACGCCGTACGGATCCCTCGCGAGACGCTCGACCTGACGCTCGCCCAGGACCTGGCGGCGGAGGCGGAGAAGGCCCGCGGCGGCGGGGACCGCGGCCAGGCCCGTGCCCTGATCAACAAGCTGCTCGGCCTCTGGGACGGCGAGGCGCTCGCCTCCCTCCCCGGCCCGTACGCGGAGAACCAGCGCACCAGCATGGAGGAGTGGCGCCTCCAGCTCACCGAGACCCGGCTTGACCTGGACCTGGAGCTCGGCTGCCACGCGGAGGCGGTCTCCGAACTCACCGCCCTGACCGCGGCGCACCCCCTGCGCGAACGGCTTCGCGAGCTTCTGATGGTCGCCCTGTACCGCAGCGGCCGGCAGGCCGAGGCCCTCGCGGTGTACGCCGACACCCGCCGCCTGCTCGCGGAGGAACTGGGCGTCGACCCGCGCCCCGAACTCGCCCAGCTCCAGCAGCGGATCCTCCGGGCCGACGAGGAGCTGGCCCGCCCCGCCGACGAGCCGGCCCCTGCCGCCGCTCCGGTCCGGCCGGCCCAGCTCCCCGCCACCGTCCCGGACTTCACGGGCCGCGCCGCGTTCGTACGCGAACTGGGTGCCCGGCTCGCGACCGCCGAGGGTTCCGTGATGGCGGTCTCCGCGCTCGCCGGTATCGGCGGCGTCGGCAAGACGACCCTCGCCGTGCACGTCGCCCACCAGGCACGCCCGCACTTCCCGGACGGCCAGCTGTACGTCGACCTCCAGGGCGCGGGCGCCAGGGCCGCAGAACCCGAGACCGTCCTCGGCGCGTTCCTGCGCGCCCTGGGCACCGCCGACTCCGCGATCCCGGACACCCTGGACGAGCGCGCCGCGCTCTACCGCTCCACCCTGGACGGCCGCCGCATCCTGATCCTGCTCGACAACGCCCATGACGCGGCCCAGATCCGGCCGCTGCTCCCCGGCACCGAGGGCTGCGCGGCCCTGGTCACCAGCCGCGTACGCATGGTCGACCTGGCGGGCGCGCACCTCGTGGACCTGGACGTGATGTCCCCCGAGGAGGCCTTGCAGCTCTTCACCCGCATCGTCGGCGACGAACGCGTCCGGTCGGAGCGCGACGCGGCCCTGGACGTGGTGGCCGCGTGCGGCTTCCTGCCCCTGGCCATCCGCATCGCCGCCTCCCGGCTCGCCGCCCGCCGCACCTGGACGGTCTCGGTGCTGGCGGCGAAGCTCGCCGACGAACGCCGCCGCCTCGACGAACTCCAGGCGGGCGACCTCGCGGTGAAGGCCACCTTCGAACTCGGCTACGGCCAGCTGGAACCGGCCCAGGCCCGCGCCTTCCGCCTCCTGGGCCTGGCGGACGGCCCCGACATCTCCCTCGCGGCGGCCGCCGCGCTCCTGGACCTCGACCTCCACACGGCGGAGGCCCTCCTGGAGACCCTGGTCGACACCAGCCTCCTGGAGTCCGCGGCCCCTGGCCGCTACCGCTACCACGACCTGGTGCGGCTCTACGCGCGTGCATGCGCCGAACGCGACGAACACCCCCCGGTGGGACGGGAGCTGGCGCTCTCGCGGCTGCTGGACTTCTACCTGGCCACGGCGGCGGGAGTGTACGCGCTGGAGCGGCCGGGGGACCGGACGGTCAATCACCTGGAGCCCACCCGATACCCGGGGCTCACCTTCGCCGAACGCTCGCACGCACTCGACTGGCTCTACGCCGAGGCTGACTGCCTGCTCGCCTGCGTTCTCCAGTCACATGGCAAGCAGTCTCTGCGGCGGGCCGTCGATCTCCTGATGGCAGTGAAGGATCTGGCGGAATCAGGAGCGAACGCCCGCCGTTACGAGACTGCGGCTCTCGCTCTACGCGACGCTGCCATGGCCGCAGGTGACGCCCAGGCGGAGGGGCGCGCACGCACCACGCTGACGCAGGTGTACAGCACGGCCGGGCGATTCGAGCAGGCCGACACCGAGGCGCACCACGCCATGGCGCTCGGCATTGCCGCAGGCGATCCGTGGACCAGCGGCAACGCCCCCAACGAACGAGGCATCCTCTCCATCTACCGCAATCACCCTGAGGAAGGGGAGGCCTACCTCCAAGAGGCCATAGAGGCGTTTCGCGCAGATGGCAACAGCCCCGGAGAGGCCAGTGCCCTCTGCAACCTCTCCCGTGTCCACCTGGCCACGGGGAGAACGGCGAGCGCCGTGGACCTCGCCCAGCAGGGCGTCGGCATCTACGAGGCGGACGCCTCGGGGCTGGCCCTGCGCCTCGCCAACGGGAAATACGCCCTGGGGCTGGCGCTCACCGCCACGGGGAGCACGGCCTCCGCCCAGGAAGTACTCACCGAAGCCATGTCGATATTCCGCGACAGCCGGCAGCAGCTCTGGCACGGAATGACACTGTTCCGGCTGGCAGAGCTGTACCTCGCCATCCGTCAGCCCGCCCATGCGGCGTCGCACGCCGAGCAGGCGCTGGCGACCCTGCGCGGCATCGGTGGTGACTGGCGCCGCGCGAACGTACTCACCACACTGGGCCGGGGACTCGCGGGCATCGGCCAGACAGACCGTGCCCAGGTCTGCTGGAACGAGGCGCTGCCGATCTTCGACGACCTCGGCTCGCCCGAGGCCGCTACCGTGCGCGAACTTCTGGCCCCGGTCCCTGCGGTCAGGGCCTCCTGACCGGCGTTCATCAATCGTTTATCGCCTCACGGCACTCTCTACTCATCGGTTCGTCGCATCGGGGGGCAGACGGATCGGCGAGTGGCCTCACCGTTAGGGTGATCGGCCCCAGAAGGCCCGCCCGGCGATCCACGGGGGAACCGCTGGGCGGGCTCACACCCGCAGCCACAATCGTTTCAGGAGTTGAACTTCATGGCCGACAAGAGCGACATCCTCAAGCCGACGGACTCACACGCCACCGGCGACGAGATCACCGTCCAGGACTCGCACGCGACAGGCGACGAGGCCACCACCGATGACTCGCACGCCACGAGCGAGCCGGCCAACTAGACCTAACCCGCACGGGGAGCGGCCGCGGCGGCGCGGAGGGGGAGCCGTCGCGGCCGCTGCATGTCCGCGCACATGGAGCGGGGCCCGAGCCGGACGGCTCGGGCCCCGCTGCATGCTCCCCGGTCACAACGCCCGGACCTGCACCTCCGACCGGCACAGCTTCCGCATGTCGTCCTCGTCCGAGGTGAGGACCGCGACCCGCCCCCGCTGCCGCCCCGCGACGACCGCGAGCGCCGCGTCGATGGCGTACTTGTGGCCGTGCAGGCCGGTCTCGCTCAGCAGGCCGATCGCCTCGTCCGCCACGTCCTTGGTCACCGGCTCCACGGCGATGCGGGACATGACCCAGCTCCACTCCGCGCGCCGGATCTTGCCGTGGTAAGCCTCGATGAGGGTCATGGAACTGGTCACTACACGGATCCCCACCTGGTGCGCCTTGGTGAGCACCCCCGTCATGACCCGCTCACGGGACACTGCCCGCGACAGAGCCTCACAGTCCAGCACGAAGCACAGTTCGGGCGTCACGCGGCCGTCGCCTCTCCGTGCGCCCGCTCCTCGAACCACCGCTCGATCTCGCGGATCTCCGCCGACGCCGCCGCCTGCTCCTCCTCGGTGAGCGGCCCGTCCTTCTCCTGCATCCATGCCACCAGCTCGCCCAGCCGGTCCTGCTCACGCTGACGCTCTATGGCATGCGTGACATACGCGCTGAACGCGCCCGGGCCCACCTCGCTGCGGATCTCCTCCGCGAGCTCCTCCGGCAGAGTGACGGTGTACTTCTTGGTTGCCATACCCAGCACCATACCGGGCAGGGTCAGTACCGCAGCTCCGCCGTCACCAGGCAGCGCTTCACTCGGGAGACCGAGCGGGGGCTGTCCATGGGGACAGAGATGACCTGCTTCTCGCCGGCGTCGACCTCGATGTCGGTCTCACCCGTGTCGACGGTCAGGCCCTTGGCGTCGACGAACGTCACGTCCACCTCGTACGTGTGCGTGACCGCCGCGGTCGAGCGGATCTCCACCGACGAGGCGGTCGTCGCCCTGCGCTTGCCCTTCTTGGGCGCCGCGCAGCGGATCACGCGCAGGCTGGGCGACTCCGAAGCGGTCGCGGCCGGTGTGGCCGACTCGTACGCGGAGCCGCCGGCCGAGCTCGACGAGCTGTCGTAGTCATCGTCGTCGTAGTCGTGGTAGCTGCCGTTGCTCTTCTTCGAGCTGGAGCAGCCGCCGCCCGAACTGCTGCTCTTGCCGCTCCGGCTCTTCCCGCTCTTCCCGCCGTGGCTGGACGTCGAGAATCCGGTGAGCGCGAGCACCACCACGACGAGCACCGCCGCGAACCTCATCTGTCGCCGCATCATCGATGCAGCCCCCCTTGTTGTCGTAGTCGGCTTCCAGGCCGTCGCACGGCCGCGCGACACCGTAACGCACAGCATCCCGGCACTTACCCATGGCCCGGTCATGAGCCTGTCACGGTCTCGTCATCGTCTCCGATGGCAGGGAAGATCGGCCAGGCGTAGCGTCGAGCGCGGGGAGCGGTGCGCACAGCAGTGCGCCTTGGCCCGGGAGGCTGTCGATGATCCGCAATGTCCTCGGCTCCGTCGTCGCACTCGTGGGAGCCGCGGCGGCCGTGCAGAGCACCTTCCACAGTTGGTTCAACGACCGCCTCGGGCGGGACTACCGCATCCAGGACCTGTTCAACGGCATCAGCGGCGCCTCGTCGTCCGTGATGGGCTCGATCCTGCTGCCGTTCCTCTTCGCCGCCCTGGTGACCCTCGTCGGCGTCGTGTTCCGCTCCCGCTGGATCGTGACCCTCGCCGGCCTGATCGTGATCGGCTTCACCGTGCTGTGGATGGTCCGCCAGGGCCAGGAGGCAGGGAGCCTCACGGTCGACGGTGACGGGAACGGGCTGCGGTGGGGCGTGGCGCAGGCGCTGGCGGGCGGTGTGCTGCTCCTGCTGGGCGCGCTGCTGATGTCCGGCCGGAAGAAGAAGAACGCGGACCGGCCGGCGTACACCTCCGAGCCGTATCCAGTACCGGCGGACGACCGGCCGGACACCTGGCCGCCGACGCAGGAGCCAGGGCCTGCCGCACAGACGTCCCCCGCGCCGGAACCCGAGGCGGATCCGTACACGGGGCCGGGCCGGCACCGGGCCTCCCCGGGCGCCTCCCCGGGCGACGAGGACACCGCCCAGTACCCCGTGCAGCACCCCGACGAGGGCGACCAGCAGGGCCGGGACGGGTATCACCCGCCCCACCCCTGAGGGGCGTCAGGCCCGGGCCCTGTTCCCCGTCCCCGTGCCCTTGAGCGCGTCCAGGGCGTAGACACAGCGGTCCTTGCTGCACGCGTAGACGACGCCCGCCTGCGCCACCGGGGAGCCCGTGATCTCGCCGCCCGTGGCCAGCTTCCAGCGGAGCTGGCCACCTGCCGCGTCCAGGGTGTAGAGGACGTGGTCCGCCGAACCGAAGTGGACCCGGCCGTCCGCGACCACCGGGGCGCCGACCACCTCGCCGCCCGCCGCGAAACGCCACTTCGGCGTTCCGGTCACCGCGTCCAGGGTGTAGAGCGCGCTGCCGCTGCCGACATGCACGTTGCCCGCCGTGACGAGCACGGGCTCGATGGACTGCCGGGCCTCCGTCGCGATCCGCCACCGGTCCTTGCCGGTGGAGGCGTCAAGGGCGTACACGGTGCCGAGGTAGTCCGCGAGGTACACCCCGCCGCCCGTGACCGCCGGTCCCGGCGCGAAGGCGGGCGGGGAGAGGAACGCGGCCGGTGACTCGAAGTGCCAGCGCACCCGGCCCGAGACCGAGTCCACGGCCAGCACCCGGGTGCCCGCCGCGACGTAAACGAAGCCGTCGGGCGCGGGGGTGACCCGGACCGGGACCCCGCCGCAGGAGGCGGCGTCGCCGATGGGGTACGACCACCGCTCAGTGCCCGTGCGCGCGTCGACGGCCCGCAGCCTGGCGTCCTGCCAGAGGAACACCGTGCCGTCGTGGATGACGGGACCGGCCTCCGGCGTCTCGAAGTCCGTCTGGACGCCGGAGGTCTCCCAGAGCTTCTCGCCGCTGGACGCCTCCCACGCCTGTACGCCGCCGCCCCGCGTCCCGGTCAGAACCGTGCCCCGGTCGGCCTTGAGGGAGTACACCCAGGCGTCCGTCTGGAGCCGCCACCGCTCACTGCCGGTCGCGGCGTCCAGCGCGTACAGCGACGGGCCGTCCGAGGCGTGGATACGGCCACCGTCGACGGTCATGGACCAGGCCACGTCACGGGTCTTGAACTGACGGCGCCCGTTGCCCACGTCCAGGGCGTGGACCTCGAAGGACGTCACGTACAGCAGATCGCCCACCACGACGGGTGTGCCCCACACGTCGTTCGACATACGGAAACGCCACGGCCGCCAGCGGTCCGGTGCGGCGGGCGCCGCGTCCGGCGCCTGGGCGGGGGCCGGCACCGGCGCGGGGACCGGCGCGGCCGAGGTCTGCCCGGGGGCCCGCACCCAGCCGGTGGCCGGGTCGGCGTGCGCGGCAGCGGGGCCCCGCACGTCCACGGGGCGCGGCCCGGGGCCGATCGGGACCTGGGCGCCGGGCAGGTGCACGGGACCGCCGTCGGGGGCGGGCGCGGGGGCCGGAGCCGTGCGCAGGTCACCGCCGCTGCGCCACGCGCCGTCCCAGTCGGCGCCCGGCGGCGGCCGGGACGGGGGCGGAGGCACGACCACGGGGGCGGGCGCGACCGCGACGGCTCGGCCACCTCCGCGGCGCTGCTCGATCATCGCGGTCGCGGAGGCCGGCAGCCAGGCGGACGCCGTGCCGCTGTCGTCGCTGCCAGAGGCGAAAAGATGCGGGGCGAGCAGGGACTGCAGATCCGCGGGGCTGGGCCGCCGGGCCGCGTCCATCTGCATGCAGGACTCCAGGAGCGGACGCAGGTCGTCGGGCAGTCCCTCGGTGTCGGGGCCCTCCCGCAGCAGCATGAACACGGTCTCGACCGGATTCGCCCCGTGGTAGGGCGCGTGTCCCGTCGCAGCGAAGACGAGGGTCGAGCCGAGCGAGAACACATCGCTGGCGCCCGTCACGCTGCGCGAGTCGCGGGCCTGCTCCGGAGACATGTACGCGGGCGTGCCCACCGCGACGTTCGTCATGGTCAGCCGGGTGTTGGAGACGCCGGACGCGATGCCGAAGTCGATCACCCGCGGACCGTCCTCGACCACGAGGACGTTGGACGGCTTCAGGTCGCGGTGGACGAGACCGGCCCCGTGGATCGACTGGAGGGCCTCGGCGATCCCGGCGGCCAGCCAGCGCACGGCCTGGGTCGGCATCGGCCCGCACTCATTCACTATCTCCTCGAGGGAGGGGGCGGGGACGTAGGCGGTGGCCAGCCAGGGAACGGCAGCCCTCGGGTCCGCGTCGACCACGGCGGCGGTGTAGAAACCGCTGACCGCGCGAGCGGCCTCCACCTCACGCGTGAAGCGGACCCGGAACAGCTGGTCCTCGGCCAGTTCCGTACGGACCGTCTTGATCGCCACGCGTCGGCCCGACGCCGACCGCGCCAGATAGACCAGCCCCATGCCGCCGGCCCCGAGCCGTGCCAGCACCTCGAACGGGCCGATCCGCCTCGGGTCATGCTGCGTCAGCTGCTCCACTTGCCTGCCACCTCCCCGTACGGGCCTCAGGAACAGAAGCCCGCGAAATCCCGCCCTGTGCAGCGTCTCACCACTGGGCACCACTTGGCGGTGCGCACCCTTGATTCTTCCTGGCTCGGGGCCCGGTTGCGAACCCGGGGGCGGAACGGAGTGTTGTGTGGCACTCCATCCCTTTCAGGACACCCGCCGGAACCCCCGGAAACGGCTACGGCAGCAGCTCGGCCGGCTGGAGAACGGCGAAAGCCGCACCCTGGTCGTCCTGGAGGACCGCCATCCGCCCGTACGGAATGTCCAGGGGAGGTGCCGTGATCCGGCCACCGAGGCGTGCGGCGGCCTCCGCGGTGCCGTCGCAGTCGACGACGGCGAAGTAGCTGAGGAAGTAGCTGGGCAGCATCGCGGGGAAGGCGTCCGTGATGACCGCGCGGCCGCCGACCGCGGTGTCCTCGCCGGGCTCGGTCCCGGCAGGTGACCAGATCCGGAACGGCTCACCGGCCCCGGCGTCGCCGGGCAGCTCGATGTCCGTGCCCTGGAAGCCGAGGACCTCCTCGTAGAAGGCGTCCACGCGCTCCGGCTGCCGGGTGTAGACCTCGGTCCAGCAGAAGGCTGCCGGCCTGTTCTGCTTCTCGAAACCCGCGCGCTCACCCGCCTGCCACAGGCCGAAGACCGCGCCGCCGGGGTCGGCCGCCTGGGCGAGGACCCCGGCGCCGCCGGCCCGCACCGGGTCGGTGATCACCTGGCCGCCCGCCTTCCTGACCAGCGCGACGGTGGCGAGGATGTCGTCGGTGGAGAAGTAGACGCCCCAGGTCGTGGGCATGCGGCCGTCCTGCTTGGCGGCGAGCGCGGCGACGAGTTCACCGTCGCTGTACGCGTCTGCGAAGGGCATGCCGTCGCCCGCACGGAAAGTCCAGCCGAAGAGCCCGCCGTAGAAGCGCTTGCCGGCCTCCAGGTCGGAGAGCTGCACATCCACCCAGCACGGCGCGGACTGCGCGAATACGGCCATGGCCCGGGTCCTTCCGTCGCAGAGGTCGAGGTGACGCCCATCACACTCAACGTAACGGCGGGGGCCTTCCGGCGCGCCCCGGGGGGCTGAATAGAACTTTTGCCCGAATCGTGAAGGTTCTGCGACCCGCGTGGACAGAAGTTGTCCACCGAAGTTATCCACAGGCTGTTGATAACAACATCGCACCGGAGCACACCCGGTGCGGGAAGAAGGGCAATTCCATAAACACCTGTGCCCGCGCAGAAAGGATCACCACTGCTCCGTGAATTGCGCTGTCCGCCCTGCCCGCACTGGGGCGTTCCCCATTTGCAGTCGGTCAGATCGCGCTCGGATCACCCCTCGGTAAGCTGACGGCATGACAGGACAAGTACGCACCGTCGACGGCCGCGTGGCTGGTCGGCGAGGTCAGGCGACGCGGCAGAAGCTGCTCGACTGCCTCAGCGAGATGCTCAGCTCCTCGCCGTACCGGGACGTCAAAGTCATCGACGTCGCACGGAAGGCGGGGACTTCACCCGCGACTTTCTACCAGTATTTCCCCGACGTCGAGGGCGCCGTTCTCGAACTCGCCGAGGGAATGGCCAAGGAAGGTGCCGGACTGACCGAACTGGTCGGCGGCCGCTCCTGGGTCGGCAAAGCCGGCTGGCAGGCCTCCGAGGAACTCGTCGAGGGATTCCTCGACTTCTGGCGGCGCCACGACGCGATCCTCCGCGTCGTCGATCTCGGCGCGGCCGAGGGCGACAAGCGGTTCTACAAGATCCGCATGAAGGTCCTGAGCACCGTGACCAACTCCCTGACGGACGCGGTCAAGGAGCTCCAGGCCAAGGGCAAGGTGGACAAGGACGTCAGCCCCGGCGCGGTGGCCGGATCCCTGGTCGTCATGCTCGCGGGGGTCGCCTCGCACCAGAAGAGCTTCAGCACCTGGGGCGTGAAGCAGGCCGAACTCCGGCCCAACCTCTCCCTGTTGGTCCATCTGGGCATCACCGGCAAGAAGCCGGTCAGGTAGGCCCCGGCCAGGACTCCCCCGCACACGCCGGGCGCCGTGTTCCCGCGCGGCTCCCCACGTCCTGTCTCACCGACGGCGGACCACCCCTGTGGTCCGCCGTCGGCGTTTCCGCACCGGCGCCGGACGCTGTGGAATGGACCCATGAGCGATGCACAGAAGGACTTCCGCGACCTGCTCCACGCACAGCGCGTCTGGGACGTGCCCCTCCCCCCGTTCGACCCGTCCGCCACCCCCGCGGCGCCCCTCCCCCTCTTCCACACCTGGTTCGCCGAGGCGGTGGCCGCCGGACAGGCCGAGCCGCACGCCATGACCCTGGCGACGGCGGACGCGGACGGCCGGCCCGATGTGCGCACGCTGATGCTGCACGACGCCGACGAGCGCGGCTGGCACTTCGCCACCCACGCCACCAGCGCGAAGGGCCGCCAGCTCGCGGGCCGCCCGTACGCCGCGCTCGGCTTCTACTGGCCGGCCCAGGGCCGTCAGGTGCGCGTGCGGGGCACAGTCGCCCCCGCGAGCCGCGAGGAGAGCCGGGCCGATCTGCGCGCCAGGTCCACCGGCGCGCTGGCCGCCGCACTGACCGGGTCGCAGAGCGAGGTGCTGCCCGCGTACGAGGACCTCGTACGGGCCTCCGAGGCGGCCTGGGAGCGCGCGCGGGAGCAGCCGGACGCCGAGGCGGAGACCTGGACGCGGTACGTGGCCGAGCCGCGGGAGGTGGAGTTCTTCCAGGGCGACGACCGGCGCCGGCATGTGCGGCTGCGCTACCGCCGGGACGGCGCGGGCTGGACCCGCGAGCTCCTCTGGCCCTGAACCCGACCGGGAGCAGCGGCACAACCCTTCACATCCCGTTTACCCGGGAAAGGGGCACTATGGGAGTCAGGTGAGCTACTGGAGGCACCCATGGCACGAACGCGTTCCCGTTACGCCCCGGACCGAGGCCTGACCACCCGCATGGTGAGCACGATGTTCTTCATCGGGCTGCTGTACGTGGTCCTCGTGGGCGTACTGCTGGCTGTCCTGCGGGGCTCCTGGCCCATCATCCTGGTCATCACCGGTGGCCTGTTCATCGCCCAGTTCTGGTTCAGCGACCGCATCGCGGCATACGGCATGGGCGCTCGGGAGGTCACCCCTCAGGAGGCGCCCGAGCTGCACGGTGCGATCGACCGGATCTGCGCCCTCGCCGACATGCCCAAGCCCCGGGTGGCCATCGCGCAGAGCGACGTGCCGAACGCCTTCGCGACCGGCCGCAGCGAGAAGACCGCCCTGGTCTGCGCCACGACCGGACTACTGCGCAGACTGGAGCCGGAGGAGCTCGAAGGAGTGCTCGCCCACGAGATGTCACACGTCGCGCACCGCGATGTCGCCGTGATGACCATCGCGTCGTTCCTCGGGGTCCTCGCGGGAATCATCACCCGGGTCGCCCTGTGGGGCGGCTTCGCCCGCAACAGCCGGGGCAACGACCCCGCCGGCATCATCATCATGCTCATCCCGCTGATCAGCGCGGTGGTGTACGCCCTGAGCTTCCTGCTGACCCGGCTGCTCTCCCGCTACCGGGAGCTCTCCGCCGACCGTACGGCCGCCCTGCTCACCGGCCGGCCGTCGGCGCTCGCCTCCGCCCTCACCAAGGTGAGCGGACAGATGGCCAGGATCCCGACGGAGGACCTGCGGAAGGCGGAGCCGTACAACGCCTTCTACTTCGTGCCCGCCTTCGCCGCCAAGGAGAGCCTGGGCCGGCTGCTCTCCTCCCACCCGACCCTCGAACAGCGTCTGGACCAGCTGGCCCGCATCTCCGCCGGCCTGTCCCACCCGTAAGGAGCCTCCGTGGGCCTGCTCGACAGCATCCTGGGGCGCAGCAAACCGGTCCGCCCCGACCTCGACCAGCTCTTCGCGGTGCCGTCCGCAGCGCTCACCCTCCAGGCCGGCACCGGTTTCACGCCCACCGGGCTGGGCTCGGTGTGCTTCGCGGGGGTGGAGGGCGGCACGTTCGCCCGTATCCAGCAGGACGTCCGGGAGCTGCTCGACGCGGACACGGCACGGGGCGGGATCCCGGTCGAACTCAGCCGGGACACCTACGGCTACACCTGGCTGCTCGCCCGCCAGGAACCCGGTGACGACGGCACAGCAGCCCTGGTCAACGACCTGCACGCGGTCAACACCCTCCTCCAGGACGGCGGCTTCGGCCCGCATCTGCTCTGCTCGATGATCGGGTTCAGGAATCCGGAGGGACGTTCGCTGGCGCTGGTCTACCTCTACAAGCGGGGCACGTTCTATCCCTTCGCCCCGGCTCCGGGCGGCGGGGAGAAGCGCGACAACCAGTTGGAACTCCAGGTGCGGGCCACGCTCGGCGACGACCTCCGGGTGGAGGAGGACCTCTCACGCTGGTTCCCGGTGTGGGGCGCTCCCGGCCTCTGAACGGGGCCGGCGCCGCCCGCCTCCACAAGCCCGTGATCATTTCGCAACCGATTCCCGCCCGGACCGGAACCCATCATGTCCATGTCCTATTTACGCTCCGAAGCATGCCCGAATCCACCCCCGCCGCCGGTGACGCCCTGCCCGCCTCGGTCGACCGCACCGACGGTCGGCCGGTCTATGTGATCGGCGGCGGCCCGGGCGGCCTCGCCGCCGCGGCGGCCCTGCGGGAACAGGGCGTACGGGCGCTGGTGCTGGAGAAGTCCGGCAGCGTCGGATCGTCCTGGCGCGGCCACTACGACCGGCTGCACCTCCACACGACCCGGCGCTGGTCGGCGCTGCCCGGGCTGGCGATGCCCCGCCGGTTCGGGCGCTGGGTGTCGCGCGACGACATGGTGCGCTACCTGGAGAAGTACGCCGAGCACCACGAGCTGGAGGTGGTGACGGGGGTCGAGGTGTCCCGGATCGACCGGGCCGGCGACGGTACGGGCTGGCAGCTGAGCGCGACCGGCGGCCGGGTGCTCACCGGGCGGGCGGTGGTGGTCGCCACCGGCTTCAACCACACCCCGCGGATCCCCCTGTGGCCCGGCCGCGACAACTTCACCGGCGAGCTGGCGCACGCCGCGGAGTACCGGGGCCCGGCCCCGTACGCCGGGAAGGACGTCCTCGTCGTCGGCATCGGCAACACCGGCGCGGAGATCGCCGTGGACCTCGTCGAGGGCGGCGCGTCCCGGGTGCGGATCGCGGTCCGTACGACCCCGCACATCGTGCGCCGCTCCACGGCCGGCTGGCCCGCCCAGGCGACCGCCGTACTGGTCCGCAGACTGCCGGTCCGGCTCGTCGACCGGGCCGGCAGTCTGATGTGCCGTGTCGCCGTCCCCGACCTGGCGGAACAGGGGCTCCCCCGCCCGGACACGGGCCTGTACTCCCGGGTCAAGGAGGGCGCGATCCCCGTCCAGGACGTCGGGCTGATCGACGCGGTGAAGCGTGGCCGTGTGGTGCCCGTGGCAGCGGTCGAGTCCTTCGAAGGGGACGCCGTGATGCTGGCCGACGGGACCCGGATCACCCCGGACGCCGTGATCGCGGCCACCGGATACGAACGCGCCCTGGAGGACCTGGTCGGCCACCTCGGCGTACTGGACGCGAGGGGCCGCCCCGTGGTGCACGGCGCCCGCACCCCGGAAGGTGCGCCGGGCCTCTACTTCACCGGCTTCACCAACCCGATCAGCGGCATGCTCCGCGAGATGGCCCTGGACGCGCGGAAGATAGCCGGGCGACTGGCCAGGAGGGGCTGACACAGCCACCGGATCGCGGGCTTCGAGCCGCTGGACCGCGCGAGCTGCACTCCGGCACTCCGAGGCCCACATCGGCCGGATGGTCACGCATGTCGCAGGGATCAGGCCACGGGATCAGGCCCGTGCGAGGGCACGCCCGGACCGCAGGCGGATGTGGACGGCCCAGGCCATGGCCGCCCCCGCCGCGTACCAGAGGAGATCCGGGACGTTGAACGTCGAGCCGAGCACCAGCCGTGCCGCCGTGCTCCGCCGCGCCAGCTCGGCCGGTACGCCGGTGAGCTGGGCCAGTTCCACCGCCCAGCTGAAGGCCAGCGCGGCGCCCGCGGCCGTCAGCGGCCGGACCCGGGGCACGAGGAGGACCACGAGGGTGTGGATCAGCACGGTGTAGAACGCGTCGCCGGCGTACTTCGCCACGTCCCCGCCCGCCGCCGAACGGACGCCGAGGCCCGCCGCCACGGTCACGAGCGCCGCCACCACAGCGGTCAGGCGGACGGCGGCGGCCCCGGAAACGGGCGTGCGGCCGGTCTGCTTCCCCTTCATGCCGGTACGTTTATCAGTCCGTGACCGGCCACCGCCAATCCGTGGGAGAGCAGGGGTCCAGATGCGCCACCGTGTCGTCGTTCTCGCGCTCGACGGGGTCCTCCCCTTCGAACTGGGCATCCCCCAGCGGATCTTCGGGCGCTCGCTGAGCAGCAGCCCCGACGGCGGGGGCGAGAAGCTGTACGACGTCGTGACCTGCTCCGTACGCCCGCCGGGCCCGGTCCGCACCGACGCCGACTTCAGCATCGTCGCCGAGCACGGCCCCGAGGCACTCGCCACCGCCGACACCGTCGTCGTCCCCGCCTCGTACGAACTCGGGCCCGTCCACGAGGAGGGCCGGCTCACCGACGAACTGGCAGCCGCGTTCGCCTACATCAGACCGGGGACCCGGATGGTCTCCATCTGCACCGGCGGCTACGTCCTCGCCGCGGCCGGACTTCTCGACGGGCGCCCCGCCACCACCCACTGGTCATCGGCGGACCACTTCCAGCGGCTCTTCCCCAAGGTCCGCGTCGACCCGGACGTCCTGTTCATCGACGACGGGGACGTGCTGACCTCGGCCGGTGTGGCCGCCGGGATAGATCTCTGCCTGCACATGGTGCGCCGCGACCACGGCACCGCCGTCGCCAACGACGTCGCCCGCCGCACCGTCGTGCCCCCGTACCGCGACGGCGGCCAGGCGCAGTTCATCCGGCGCCCGCTGCCCGAGGCGGGGCTCGCCGCGACGACCGCCGCGCGGACCTGGGCGCTCGGCCGGCTGGACCAGCCGATCCTGCTGCGCGACATGGCGCGCCAGGAGTCGATGAGCGTGCGCACCTTCACCCGCCGCTTCCGCGAGGAGGTCGGCGTCAGCCCGGGGCAGTGGCTCGCCCAGCAGAGGGTGGAGCGGGCGCGGCAGCTGCTGGAGTCCACGGATCTCTCGATCGACCAGGTGGCACGGGACGCGGGCTTCGGTACGGCCACCTCCCTGCGGCAGCATGCACAGGCCGCGCTGGGGGTGTCACCGACGGCCTACCGGCGGACGTTCCGCTCCGGGACCCCGGGGCGCTGAGCCGCAGGCATCCTCAGGCGCTGGCCCGGTCACCGGGCTGCTCCTGGACCACCGGGACCATCACCGGACCGCTCCGGTCGACCTCGCACCAGATCCGCTTGCCCGCGCCCTCCGGCTGCCAACCCCAGCGGTCCGCCAGGCCGTCCACCAGCTCCAGACCACGGCCGTTGGTGTCCTCACCCTCCGCGTGACGCGGCTGGGGCGGACGGCAGCTGGTGTCGGCCACCTCGACCCGCACCGTCGCCGCCGAGCCGGCCGGATTCGCCGAGCCGAACAGCATCCGCAGCACGGCCGGGCAGCCCGTGTGGACCACCGCGTTGGTGACGAGCTCCGAGATCAGCAGGATCAGAGTCTCCGCGAGCGGCTCGTCGTCCTCCATCCCGGACCCGATCAGCCGCGACCGCGCCCATCTGCGGGCCCGTCCCACCTCCGCGGGATCCGGCCCGACCTCCAGCTGAACCTGAAGCACCTGCACCGCTCACACCATCCGAACCGGCGGACACATCGCCTAGCGCCTCCTCAGGGTCACGGAACGTGACCCCCCTGCGAGACAGCATGGTTGACGTACAGTCACCGCAACAAGCGCTTCGGGCATATTCCAGCGCGAAGGAGTACGCGTGGTCCATACTGTGCGACGCGCGCTGCGGAGAGTCGAACAGAAGCGGACCGGCACCACGGGGACCGAGTCCCCGGCAGGCCCGTCGCAGCTCCGTGCGTTGCGAGCAGGGCACCGGGCGCCGCCAGGGGTGGCCACAGGGGCCGCACCCGGATCCTCCGCTTCCAGTACCACTCGCATCCAACGGAGCGTACCCGAGCGCGGACGCCCGACTCCGCCCGGTGACAGGGCGCTCCGGGGGCGCACTCACCTTCCGGACGCGTTACGTCACCCGCTGCACACGGCCCGTACGCCCCCGGTCAGCCACGACCACCCGGGACCTCGCGCCGCGGCCCGGCCCCGGGAAGGCCGGGGCCGGGCCGCGAGAGGGCACGAACTGCTCACGCCGTTGGGCGTGTTGACGCGCGATGACGGTGACCTAGGCGTCGGGCTCGATCACGGTGAAGTACGCGGAGAAGGCGGTGACCGCCTCCTCCTCGGCGATCCGGCCGTCCTGATCGGTGTCCAGGCTCCGGGCCGCGACGCTCGCGATGTCGTCCGCGGCGCCCAGCACCCGCAGGGCGCGCTCCACCGCGGCGACCGGGGCCGAGACGGGCCCGGCGCCCTCGGGGTCCGTGCCGGCGGCGACGGCGATCGCCGCGCGCAGGAAGGGGCGCGCGATCTCCGCGAAGCGTTCGGGGTTGTCACGCAGCCTTTTCACGGCCCCGCCGAGGAACTCCTCCCGGTTGACCCGCTGGTCCCCGTCCACGTCGGCGATGCCCGCCATGCCCTGCCAGAAGGCCTCGGCACCTGTGTAGAGGGACTGGCCCCGGTCACAGCGGGCCTTCGTACCGAACTCGGTGAGCAGCCGGGCCGCGGCTGCGTTGAAATCGGCGCGATCGATGTATCCGTTGCCATCCTGGTCGAAGGCGGCGAAGCGGTGCGCGATCTTGCGCTCGTACTCTGCGCTGTCCATGCGGGGAGCGTACGACGCCGGGAGGCGTCACGTGTCACCGATGGTCTGCGGGGATGTGACAGTTTCGCGCCGGAACCCGCGGTCCTCAGGCTGTGAGCGGCCGGGACTCGTCGTCGGTGGCCGCGTCCGCGTCGGGGTAGACGTCGAAGAGCCGGCGTACGCCCAGGGCGCCGAGCACCTTGTTGACGTGCGAGCCGTCGACCGCGCCGCGGGCCGGGAGGATGAGCCGCAGCCGGCCGCCGCAGGACTTCATGAGGCGGCGGGAGGCGATCAGGACGCCGACACCGCTGGATTCGCAGAAGAAAACTCCGGAGAGGTCCAGGACCACGTCGTGCTGTCCCGCGGCGACCGCCCCGTGAACGGACTGGCGCACGACAGGTGAACTCACGAGATCGAGTTCGCCGTGGATCCGCAGCACGGTCCACGCGTCCTGCTCGGTCTCGTACACCTTCAGCGTCACGCGACTCGGCCTCTCGTCCCGGGGGCTCCGGAGGATCCGGAAGTTTCCGTTCCTCCTCGCGGCTTCCCGCGTACCAGCCGGTGAAACACCCTTCTGCCCGCCAGCCTGGCACAGGATTCATCCAGAAATGATCGCTTCAGGATCGTTTACGCGATCAGGAAAGGGCAAGGGGTGAGGCATTCCCTATCATTCGGCGCCACTTGAGGGACGTACTTGCCGCAAAGGTACGTGCTCGGACTATGCCGCCGACTACATTCGACACGACGAGAGGCACAGGGCTGGGGGCTGGATGGCGAAGGACGCACCACCGCGCTGGGACCGCCGGATGCAGCAGCGGCTGGCGCGTGGCGAGGCGGCTGCCCTCGGTGAGCTCTACGACCGGTTCGCCGCCCTCGTGCACAGCCAGGCCCACCGCATGCTGGACGACGAGGACGCCGCGGACCAGGTGACACGCGAGGTGTTCGGCTACGTCTGGGAGAACCCCGACGCCTACGACCCCAAACACGGCTCCATGCGCTCCTGGGTGGCGAGGCTCACCCATCGCCGGTCCGTGCAGCGGCTCCGCGGCACGCGAGAGGCCGGGGGCCCCGACGCGGGCGCACGGTCCGAGGAGCTGGAGCACCAGGTGCTCAAGGCCACCGCGGCGGCCCGTGCCGACTACATCGTCGCCTCCATGCCCGCGCCTCTGCGCGCCGCCCTGGAACTCGCGTACATCCAGCGCCGGGACTACCGGCAGGCCGCCGCCGACCTCGGCGTCACCGGGGACGAGGCCAGGCGCCGGCTGCGGCTCGGCCTTCAGCTGCTCGCCACGGCGAACATCCGGCCGTCGGCGGACGCGACGCCTCCCGGATACGGGCCGACACCGTGAACGGCGACCACGGCGGCACCGGCCGCGACGGGGAGCAGCCCGTGGAACGGCGCATACCAGGGCCCAGGACGGCCGCGGACGACCGGGAGACACTCCCCCCGGTCCTGCCCTCCGGAGGCTCGGAGCCGCCGGATCCGCCCGAACCGCCGGGGCCTCCGGAACCATCGCTCGAAGCGCCCGGGCCACCGGGGCCACCGGAAGCGCCCTCCCCGCCGCTTCCCCACAAGGTGCTGAAGTCACTCCTCGGCGCCTGGGCCCTGGCGGCCTGCTCCGCCGAGGAGACCGCGGCCGTCGAGGACCACCTGACCTCGTGCGCGCCCTGCGCCGACGAGGCACTGCGGCTGCGCGACGCGGTGGGGCTGCTGCACACCGACGGCACCCTGGACCTGGACCCGATGCTCAGGTCCCGGGTGCTGGAGGGCTGTCTGGGCCGGCGCCCCGCGCGCATTCCCGTACCCGCGTGGGCCGCGCCGTACGACGCGGAGACCGCACGGCTCGACGCGCTGCTGCGGGACATCGGTGACTCGGAGTGGCACGCACCGGTGCGGCTGAAGTGGTTCGAGGGCGACCGGCAGGTGAACCGCAAGACGACGGTCGCCGGGGTGATCGGCCATCTGACGGCGGTCGACGGTCTGGTCTCCAAGGCCCTCGGCCTTGACGACCCGCTGGGCAAGGGCGACGCCCCTCTGCAACCGACCGAGCGCACCGAGGCGTACTGGACAGCCGCCCACCGGCCGCTCACCCGGACCGTACGGGAGCCCTGGCGTGACCAGAGCCACTCCCTCGTCCGCACGGTGTCGTTCGCCGGCCGCGGTGTCGCGGAGCTCTCCGTGCCGTACGGCGGCTTCGCCCTTCCGCTTCAGGACTCGCTCCTGGAGCGGGCCTTCGAGTGCTGGGTGCACGGCGGCGACATCGCGGACGCGGTGGACTACCCCTACGAGCCGCCCGCCGCCGCCCATCTCCACGGGATGATCGACCTGGCGGCCCGGCTGCTGCCCGCCACCCTGGCCGAGCGCCGCCGCACGGGGCTGGCCGCGCCCGCCCGCCACCTGGTCACCGCCGGCTCCCCCGGCCGCTCCCTCCACCTGGAGGTCGAGGGACGCGGTGGCGGCGACTGGTACATCGCGCTGGACTCACCGGCCGCCCTCGGCTCCCCCGCCCACACGGTCGCGCAGGTCGCGCTCGACGGGGTGGAGTTCTGCCGGGTCGTCGCCGGTCATGTGCCGCCGGTCGAAGCCGCTGCCGGCCAGGAGGGCGACCGCGAGGCGATCCGCGACGTCCTGTTCGCCGCGGCCTCCCTCAGCCGGCTGTGAGCACGCCCGTCACGGGAAGACGACCGTACGGCGGCCGTTGAGCAGGATGCGGCGTTCCGCGTGCCACTGCACCGCGCGGGCCAGCGCCTGGCACTCCACGTCGCGCCCGACGGCGACGAGCCGGTCCGGCGTGACGCCGTGACCCACTCGCTCGACCTCCTGCTCGATGATCGGCCCCTCGTCGAGGTCGGCCGTCACGTAGTGGGCCGTCGCGCCGATCAGCTTCACACCGCGCGCATGGGCCTGGTGGTACGGCTTGGCGCCCTTGAAGCTCGGCAGGAAGGAGTGGTGGATGTTGATGATCCGGCCGCTCAGCTGCTTGCACAGATCGTCCGAGAGCACCTGCATGTAGCGCGCCAGGACGACGAGCTCGACGTTCTCCCCACGGACGAGCTCCAGCAGCTGCGCCTCGGCCTCCGCCTTGTTCTCCCTGTTCACGGGGATGTGCCGGAAGGGGACTCCGTACGAGGCGACGAGTTCGGCGAAGTCCGTGTGGTTGGAGACGACCGCCACGATCTCGACCGGCAGCGCGCCGGTGCGCGAGCGGAACAGCAGGTCGTTGAGGCAGTGCCCGAACTTGCTGACCATCAGCACGATCCGCATCCGGTCACTCGCCCGGTGGATCTGCCACTCCATCCGGAAGGAGTCCCCGATCGCGGCGAAGCTGGCGCGCAGCTTGTCCACGGTGACCGTGGCGTCCGCCGAGAAGTGGACGCGCATGAAGAAGAGACCGGTGTCGTGGTCGCCGAACTGCTGACTGTCCTCGATGTTGCAGCCGGTCATGAAGAGATAGCTGGACACGGCGTGCACGATGCCCTGCCGGTCGGGGCAGGAGAGCGTCAGGACGTACTGCTCGGCGACGGTGTCCGAGGCAGCGGATACGGATTCGGCGGGCTGCGGCGCGGTCATTCCCGTAGGGTGCCACACCCTCCGCAGGTCACGCCGATCTGGTCATGATGCGGAGCACGTCCAGGGACCGCGGCGGAGTGTCGGGGTCCTCGCCGTCATTTGTGGCGAGCATCACATGGGCCTCGCGGGCGGCGACGACCGCTTCCTGCCAGCCCGGGTGCTCCAGGTAGGCGGAGACGGGGGCGTCGGCGCCTACCTGGTGCATGATGCGCAGCACCCGCAGGGCGGCGACGTCCACGAGGGCGGCCTCGGCGGAGTCGCGGAAGATCGTCCCCACGTACTTCTCGGCGGACCAGTTGTCGAGCCAGGTGTCCTCGACCAGGCGGTACACGGCGTCGGTCACGTCGCCGTACCCTTCCTGGCCGGCCAGCCAGCACTCGTGGTGGAAGACGGGGTCGGAGAGCATGTGCAGCGCCGAGCGCACGTTGCTGCGCCAGCGCCACCAAGGCATGTCATTGAGCGGCATGCCGCCCATGGTGGAGGAGCGACGGCCGCGACGGGAAGTGTTCTCCGAACCTTGCTGCACGGTTGCCGATCGTACGTTCCCTTCCGGCGCCCGTGTGCGGCCCCCCGTAATTCACCTCCGCGTCACCGTGTGTTGACCGGAGGGCGCCGTGGCGTTACCCGTGAGCCGGGAGGGTTCATGCCCATGACCGGATGGCGACGCCTCATCTCCCCCCGCCCCTACGGGTTCCTCACATCGGTGGCGGCCGGGGCGCTGCTGACATCCGGCTGCGGTGTCCTCCCTGGAGCCTCTGGGGGCTCCAGGGAGCCCGTCACCGTGATGACGTGGGCCCCCGACACCACCGGGGCCGACACCGTGAACATGGCGGGCATGCCGGCCATGGCGAGGACCTACGCCCGCTGGATCAACGAGAAGGGCGGGATCGACGGCCACGAGCTGCGCGTGCTCACCTGCAACGAGCAGGACACCGCGACCGGGGCCTCGAAGTGCGCCCGGCGGGCGGCCGACGAGGACGTGGCGGCGGTCGTCGGCTCGTACAGCAGGCACGGGCGGGCGTTCCTGGCTCCGCTGGAGGCGGCCGGGATCCCGTACATCGGCGGGTACGGCGCCTCGGCCGACGAGTTCACGAGCTATCTCTCCTACCCGGTCAACGGCGGCCAGCCGACGCTCCTCGCGGGCAACGGCGAGCAGCTGGCGGCCAGTTGCGAGCGGGTCTCGCTCGTGCGGCCCGACACCCTGGTCGGCGACACCATGCCCGGGCTTCTCGACACGAGCCTCAGCCGGAGCGGCCGGCCCGCGTCCTACGACATAAGCGCGGCCGAGGAGTCCACGTCGTACGAATCCGAGGCGGCCAAGGCCCTCACCCAGGCGGACGGCGGCTGTGTGACCGCGGTGCTCGGCAAGGGAACGGAGACGTTCTTCGACTCCTTCCGCCGGCTCGAACCCGAGGACGGCGAGGTGCGGATCTCGTCCGTGCTCGGCAGCGTCGGCCAAGGCCTCGTCAACCGCTCGGGCGGCCCGGACAGCCCCTTCGAGGGGGCCCTCGTCACCGGCTGGTACCCGGCGTCCGGCGACACCCGCTGGAACGAGATGCGTGAGGTGATCACGGAGTACGCCTTCGGGGACGACCGGATCGATCCCGAGGACACGGGGGTGCAGACGACCTGGATCGCGTACACCGTGCTCAAGGCGGTCGTCGAGGCGATGGACCGGCCGGACGTCACGGCGGGCGGGGTCTCCGTCAGTCTCAACCGCGGCACGGAGGTGGACACCGGTGGCTTGACCCCGGTCCTTCGCTGGCGCTTCGAGGACATGGTCGGGACGGCCTCCTACGGGCGCATCGTCAATGGGCGGGTGACGTTCCAGGTGGTCCGCAAGGGGCGTCTCGTCGCGGAGAAGAAGGACTTCGTCGATGTCACGGAGACCCTCGTGAACGCCCGGACCAGCGGCTGACACCACCCACCGGCCTCCGCCTTCCGGTGCCACCGGCCTCCGCCTTCCGGTGCACCCGGGACGGAGGCCCGACGCGTCAGAGCTGCGTGGGGGCGCGCTCGGTCAGCCCGTACTTCTGCGCGATGGTGTTCCACAACTCCGAGGCCGTGCGCTTCTGGATGGTGGCGTCGCTGCTCGACTGGCCGGCCTTGGCGGTCGCGTCGGTCGAGGCGGCCTTGCCGCCCTTGCAGACCTTCTTCCTGTTGTTCTTGGCCTGGCTCGCCCACGTGGCGTAGTGGTCGTCGGCCTCCGCCGACGCCTGCCAGGCCTTGGTCAGGGAGGCCTTCAGCTCGGCTTGGCCGGGGAGCTGGTCGACGCTCAGCGCCTCCAGCCGGGTCACGAGGTCCCGGCGCTGCGCGGCGGCACCCTTCAGATCGGTGACCGCCTGGTCGAGCGCCTTGCAGGCCTTGATCTTCTCCACGGCGCCGATCACCGCCGAGCGGCTGTTGTTGCTGTCCGCGAGCAGCTTGTCGAGCGCCACGGCCTGAGGCTCCGCGGGGTCGTCCGCCGCCTTCTCGGAGGCGTCCGCCGCGGGTGAGCTCTGCGCGGCCACCGGCTGCTTGTCGTCCGAGGGGCTCTCGTCGCCCCCGCTCAGGAGCGCGCCTGCGCCCAGCCCGATGACGGCACAGCCGACGACGACCGCGGCGATCAGCGGGATGTGCGCGGACCGCCTGCGGGGCGCGTCGCCTCCCTGGCCCGGCTCCTCCGCGCCGTTCCCCCCGTGCCCGCCGTGGAAGCCCTGGAGGCCCGGCTGAGGGGGCTGGGCACCCTGCGGCGGCTGCTGGTGGGGAGCCTGGGCACCCGGATGGGGCTGGTGCGGCTGCTGGGGCCCGTCGAAGCGGGGCATCTGCTGCGTGGCGCCCGCGGGCTCCTCGCTGCGGAAGAGGCTGTCGAACTCCGCGGGCGGCTGCCGGTCGCCCGGTGCTCCCGGCCGGATCCCGTACGGAGCGCCACCGGGGACCGGGGGTATGTACTGGGTCGCGTCGGCGTCGGACGGCTGCGCGGGCGGCAGACCCCCGGGGAGGGGGCCGCCGGGCACGGGCGCGATGTACTGCGTGGCGTCCGCGTCCCCGCCCTGCCCGAAGCCCTGCCCCGCGCCGTGTCCCGGGGCACCGGCCTCGGGCGGCAGGGGCTGGGGCTGGGGCTGGGGCTGGGCATACGGCTGCTGCTGGTGCTGCTGGTGCTGCTGGTACGAGTCCTGCCGGTACGGGTCCTGGTACTGGTCCTGCTGGGGTGCGTACGGCTGCTGCGGGGGCTGGTACTGCCCGTGCTGCGGCGGCTGGTACGCACCCTGCTGCTGCTCCGGCGGCAGCTGCCCCGGCGGCGGTCCGTCCTGGTGCGCGGCCTGCGGCCCCCAGGGCTGGCCCCACGGCTGCCCGCCCGCGGGGACGGCCTGGTCCGGCTGCCCGCCCGCCGGTCCCCCCACGCGCCAGGGGGTACCGCCCTCCGGGGGCAGCACGACACCTTCGTGGGCGTGCCGTACAGCGGGAAGCTGCGGCTCGTCACCCTGTCCGCTCTGCGTCACCGGGACTCCTACGTGTGAAACGTGTGAACCTATGGAACGTCGGCTCACGCTACCGGGTGCCCGGAGCCCGGCGCCAAGCACCCAGGAGCGCTCACCACCCCTTCACAGAGGGGTAACACCTGAGGGACCCACGGCGCTGTTCATGGTCAACTCGCCGAACACGCCGGTCAGGCGGCCTGGAGTTCCAGCCTGGCACCGAACTCCCGGACCGCCGGCTCGTCCGCGTACGGCTCGAACCGCTGCTGGAGGTCGTCGAGATATTCGGCACCCCGGCTGGAGCGCACCGTCCCCAGCAGCTCCATCGCACGCAGCCCCGTGTGGCACGCCTGCTCCACCTCACGCTGCTGCACCTGCGCGGTGGCCAGCAGCACCAGGCCGATGCCCCGGCGCCTGGTCCGGGACTCCGGGAGCGCCGCCAGCGCCTCCTTCGCCCGGCGGGCGGCCGGCTCGGCCTGTCCCAGGTCCCGGTGGCAATGGGCCAGTTCGTCGGCGAGGTAGCCCGAGTCGAAGTGGGCGATCCAGGCGGGGTCATCGCCCTTCTCCGGGTCGGCCTGCTCCAGGGCCGCCAGCGCCCGGCCCGCCGCGGCCAGGCAGGTGCGGGCGTCGCCCATCAGCGCGTGGCCCCGGGCCTCCGCGGCGTGGAACATCGCCTCCGCCCGCGGGGTCACACGGCCCCGCGCGCCTTCCTGCGCGGCCCGTGCCAGCTGGGCGATCTCGCGCGGATTGCCCAGCTGAGCCGCGAGGTGGCTCATCGACGCGGCCAGCACATAGCCCCCGTACGCCCGGTCGCCCGCGGCCTGGGCCAGACGCAGAGCCTGGATGTAGTACCGCTGGGCCAGCCCCGGCTGGCCGGTGTCGACGGCCATGTACCCGGCGAGCTCCGTGAGCCTGGCGACCGCGCCGAACAGCTCGCGGCCGACCGATTCGCGGTACGAACCCGAAAGGAGCCCGGACAC
Source organism: Streptomyces sp. NPDC102441 (assembly GCF_044765585.1). Taxonomy (NCBI): domain Bacteria; kingdom Bacillati; phylum Actinomycetota; class Actinomycetes; order Kitasatosporales; family Streptomycetaceae; genus Streptomyces; species Streptomyces sp. NPDC102441. The sequence goes on along the minus strand of NZ_JBIWKH010000004.1, from coordinate 208,333 downwards.
CACGCTGTTGAGGTAGTGCACCAGGACGGGCCGCACATGCCCGCTGCCGAAGCGGTGGTCCAGGTCGACGAGTGCGGCCGTCATCGCCCGCACCGCCGCCACGTCCGGCATGCCGACCCTGCTCCCGGAGGTCCGCGCCACCTGCGGATCGGCCCCCGTGATCAGCCAGTCGCGGCTGGGCTCGACCAGGGCGGAGGCGGCCACCGCCGATCCGGACAGCAGGTCACGGCGGCCCACGTCGCTGCGCCAGAGCTCACAGACCTGCTCGACGGCGCCGAGCACGGTGGGCGCGAACTGCAGTCCGACGCCGGAGGCCAGGCTCTTGCCGTTGGCCATGCCGATCTCGTCGATCGTGACCGTGCGGCCGAGCTTGCGTCCGATCGCCTCGGCGATGATTCCCGGCGCCCTGCCGCGTGGTTGCTGTCCACGCAGCCAGCGGGCCACGGAGGTCTTGTCGTAGCGGAGGTCGAGCCCCCGCTCCGCCCCGACCATGTTGACCCGGCGGGCGAGGCCGGCGTTGGAACAGGACGCCTCCTGGATGAGCGTCTGGAGCCGTTCGTTCGGCTGACGGGCGACGAGAGGCCTGGCTGCCATATTTCCCCCTGGGACCGCAGTGATTCAGTGCAGAGATCACTGCCCGGAACGGCACAAGAAATGCGCATATTCATCTGTATCTGGTACGCGTCGTGGTGAGTTGGCGCAGTCCTGCACGTGATTACCCGCACACCGGTGCGTTTCCTCCCACGCGCCCCCGGCCATGCATCCGTGCGCCCCACGTGCAGGATCGATCCCTCCCGAAGGGCGTACGTGCGCCCGTAACCCCAGGTGGCGCCCGGAGTTGAGCGGAGCGTGGAAGAGCCCATCGGAGTGACGGAAGCCGCCCAGATCCCCCAACAGCGAGGTGAACAGCTGCTCGAAGCCGCCGCCTGGTACGCCCAGCAGCGGCACTGGGAGGTGTTCCCGGGCACCTGGATCGTGACCGCCGGGGGCACGGAGCGATGCTCGTGCGGTGACGCCGGATGCGCCGCCCCCGGTGCCCATCCCACCCGGCCGGACTGGGCGGGCCAGGCGACCGGAAGCGGCGCCGCGGCCCGCCGGATGTGGTCCAGGCAGCCCGGGGCGTCGGTCCTCCTGCCGGCCGGCAGGACCTTCGACGCCCTGGACGTACCGGAGTCCGCCGGCTTCCTGGCCCTCGCCAGGATGGAGCGCATGGGCATCACCCTCGGCCCGGTGACCCGCACCCCGGACCGCCGGATGCTGTTCTTCGCCCTGCCGGGCGCGGCGGCCGAGGCACCCGGGCTCGTACGGCAACTGGGCTGGGACGCCGCGACGATCGGCCTGATCGGGCGCGGCGAGGGCCACTACGTGGCCGGGCCGCCGACCCGGGTGGCCGGGCGCGGCGCCGTGCAGTGGGCCCGCCGCCCCTCCCGTGCCGATCTGTGGCTGCCCGACACGGACAAGCTGATCAGCCCGCTCGCGTACGCCTGCGCCCGTGAGACCGCCGACGCCCGGGCACGTCTTTCGTAGGGTGGTCCCCACACGCGGGGATATCGAAAGGCAGTGCCATGCCGGACCAGGCGGACAGCGCGGACGGAACGGACACGGCGGGGGTGGCTCCGACGCCACCTCCCGCTGTGCGGGTCGAGGGGCTCTGGAAGCGCTTCGGGGAACAGGTCGCGGTCGGCGGGATCGATCTCGAGCTGCCGGCCGGCAAGTTCATCGGCCTGGTGGGCCCGAACGGCGCGGGTAAGACGACCACGCTCTCGATGGTGACCGGGCTGTTGAGGCCCGACATGGGCCGGATCGAGGTCGGCGGCCACGACGTATGGCGTGACCCGGTCGAGGTGAAGTCCCGGATCGGGGTGCTGCCGGAGGGCCTGCGGCTCTTCGAGCGGCTCTCCGGGCGCGAACTCCTGGGCTACACCGGCCGTTTGCGTGGGCTTCCGGGCGCCGAGGTGGACAAGCGGGCCACCCAGCTGCTCGACGTGCTGGATCTCGCGGGAGCACAGCACAAGCTGGTCGTCGACTACTCCACCGGGATGCGCAAGAAGATCGGGCTGGCGTCCGCGCTGCTGCACAACCCCGAAGTGCTGTTCCTCGACGAGCCCTTCGAGGGCGTCGACCCGGTGTCGGCACAGACCATCCGCGGGGTGCTGGAGCGCTACACCCGCTCCGGCGCGACCGTGGTCTTCTCCAGCCATGTGATGGAGCTCGTCGAGTCGCTCTGCGACTGGGTGGCCGTCATGGCGGCCGGGCGGATCCGGGCCCACGGCACGCTGGCCGAGGTGCGCGGCGAGGCGGCCTCCCTCCAGGACGCCTTCCTGGAACTGGTCGGCGCGGGGGCCCGCGACACCGGGGCCTCCCTGGACTGGCTGGGCGGTGCCCGATGACAGTGCTGGACGCCCCCGCCGGTACCGCCGCCCCTGCCGTACCCGGCCAGGGCATCGTCCCCGTCTTCGTACGGCTCAAGCTGACACTGCTGCGCAACGGGCTGCGCCAGTCGTCCGGGCGGCGGGCCGCCTATGTCGCGTCCCTCGTCGTCACCCTGCTGTTCGCGGTGGGTCAGGTGATCGGCCTGGTCGCGCTCCGCGGCCACGCGCAGGCGGGCACCCTGGTGGTGCTGCTGACCGCGGTGGTGGCACTGGGCTGGGCGGTGATGCCGCTCTTCTTCCCGAGCGGCGACGAGACCCTGGACCCGAGCCGGCTGGTGATGCTGCCGCTGCGGCCGCGTCCCCTGATCGGGGCACTGCTGGTGGCCTCGCTGATCGGCATCGGGCCGCTCTTCACGCTCGCCCTGGCCTTCGGCTCGGTGATCGCGGTGGCGCACGGCGCGGCCGCGGTGGTGTTCGCGGTGATCGCCGTGCCGCTGACGCTGCTGGTCTGCGTGGCGCTGGCGCGGTCCGTCGCCACGGCCAACATCCGGCTGCTCACCTCGCGCAAGGGACGCGATCTCGCGGTGCTCAGCGGGCTGGTGATCGCGGTGGGCATCCAGTTCGTCAACTTCGCCGCGCAGCGTCTCGGCCGGGCGGGCGGGCTGTCCTCGCTCGAACCGGTCGCGGACGTGGTCCGCTGGCTGCCGCCGGCCTCGGCTCTCGGCGCCGTGGGGTCCGCGTCGGAGGGGTCGTACGGGATGGCGCTCGGCCAGCTGCTGCTCTCGGTGCTCGCTCTGGGCGGCCTGATGTGGCTGTGGCAGCGGAGCCTGGAGAAGCTGATGACGTCCCCCGACGGCTCCACGCTCGCCGCCGCCGAGCCGTCGGCCCGCCGGTCGGGCGCGGACCGCTCCGGGCTCTTCTCGCTGCTCCCCGAGGGGCGCACGGGCACGGTGATGGAGCGGAGTCTGCGGTACGTCGTACGCGACCCGAAGACCAAGGCGTCCTGGGTGACTGCCCTGGCGATCGGTCTGATCGTGCCGGTGCTCAACGCGGTGCAGGGGTCCGGGTCGGTCTACTTCGCGTGCTTCGCGGCCGGGATGCTCGGCATGCAGATGTACAACCAGTTCGGGCAGGACACCTCCGCCTTCTGGATGGTGGCGCTGTCGGTCTCCTCGACCCGGGACGCCTATCTCGAACTCAGGGCGCGGGCGCTGGCACTGCTGCTGATCACCCTGCCGTACACGGTTCTGGTGACGGTGGTGACGGCGGCGGTGCTCGGGGACTGGACGGCGCTTCCGGGGGTCATGGGCCTTTCGTTCGCCCTGCTGGGCGCGATGCTGGCGACGGGCGCCCTCGCGTCGGCGCTGTTCCCGTACTCGATCCCGCAGGACGGGGCGTTCAAGAACGTCGTGCCCGGTCAGGCAGGGCTCGCCTGGATCTCCATCTTCGGCGGCATGGTCACGGCCGCGGTGCTCAGCGGGCCCGTGATCGGGCTGACGATCTGGCTGCACGTGGCGGGCCATCAGGACCTGCTGTGGCTGCTACTGCCGGTGGGTGCGGTGTACGGGGCGTTCATCGGTTGGCTGGGCGTGCGGCTGGCGGCACCGCGCACGGCGGCCCGGCTCCCGGAGATCCTGGCCGCGGTCAGCAAGGGCTGAGGGCCCGGCTCACGGGGCCGGGGCGTCGGGGATCAGGGGCTGACGGCTTCGCGGTCGTCCCGGAAGCCGTCGGCGAGGCGCTCCAGGAAGGGCTCCACCGCCCTGCGCCAGCCGTCCGGCCGGTCGTAGTGGACGAGGTGGCCGGCGTCCTCCACCTCGGCGTACTGCCCGCGTGGCAGGACGCGGACCATCTCCTGCGCCTCGGCCCTGCCCAGCTCTCCCTCGATCCCGCGCAGGACCAGGGTGGGGCAGCGCACCTGCGCCAGCTCCTCCCAGTGGGCGTCGTGGACCCAGGTGGCCCGGGACGTCAGCATCTGCTCCTGGGAGAAGACGGGCCGCCAGCCGTCGGAGCTCTCGGCCATCACCTCCGCGAAGAACTCACCTCGCGAGGGGCTGGGCCGCTCCACCCAGGGGTCGTCCTCACCGAACCACTTCCGTACGTCGGCGAGGGTCGCGAAGGGGAGCGGCCAGGTGGTGAACCAGTCCGCCCATTCGCGCTGCGAGGCCGCCCCGAGTGCGGAGGCCCGCATGTCGCAGATGACCAGCGCCTTGACGAGATCGGGACGCTTGGCGGCGAGCTGCCATGCGGTGAGCGCGCCCATCGAGTGCCCGATCAGGGTGACGGGGCCGAGGTCGAGCTGCTCGATCGCGGTCTCGGCGTCCGCGACATAGGCGTCGCGGGTGTAGAAGCCGTCGGCCGGCTTCTCGCTCTGTCCGTGGCCGCGCTGGTCGAGGCCGACCGGCCGGTGCCGCTCGGAGAGCCAGCGGGCGGTGGAGGCCCAGTGCGTGGCCCGGCCCATCAGCCCGTGGAGCATTAAGACCCCGGGGGCGTGCCCAGGCTCCGCGCGCCCCTTGGGCGGATCGGCGAACTCCCAGGCCGCGAGGCGTACGCCGTCCGATCCGGTCACATCGATGCGCCGCACCATAGTTCTGGCACCCCCTTCTGGTCCTCGATCACCGTGTGTTCGTGCATGCCAGACTATCGAACTCTTATTCGAAAACTTGCTTCTGGCTCGCAACATCCCACGTTTGAGTGACAGCGGTTCAGGATTGACGGCGGCCCCCCGGGGGAGACCTTCTCCGGGAAGCGGACCACTCGGGGACAGGGGTCCGCGGGGACTGACCTCGGGAGCTCGGGGCTCCAGGTCAGCGCAGGGGAGGACCGGCCCCGGCACCCTCGGGCGCCGGGGCCGTCCCCTGTTCCGGAACAGACGGATCCGCGCTCGCCACGGGCCGCCGGGAGCGACCGGCCGGCCACCGCGGCCACGCGGCGCCCCGGCCGGGCGATTCGAACGCCTACCGGGGCGATTCGAACGCCTCGTACGCCGGTGAAGGCACCTGGAGACATGAGGGCGCCCGGCACGGAGACGCGAAGACGCGCGAGGGCGCCTGGCAAAGGGAAGCGACGCATGAGGGCGTCGGAAAGTCCGGCAGTCACCTCACGGTGCACGTGCCAGTGCGACGGGCGCATTCCCTGCTCCCTCCCCGACCGCGCGGCAAGCTCTGCCGGCACCCTCAGGTCATAGGCCTGGCCACAGCCTGGCACGCGTTTCGCCCGGGCGCTGCAATTCCGGGCGGAAAACAGAAAGCGGGCTTACCGGCTCACATCTGCACGTGCATCCGCACCGGCGCCTGCACTTGCGAACAGGGCACCGGTGCATGCATAAGCGCTGGTCAGCGCTTCGCGACGAAGACGTGCGAGGCGACTTCGGCGTTCAGCTCAGCCGCTTCACCGCTGGAGCCGACCAGCACCCCGCCGGCCGACTCGGTGACGCTGACGACCGAACCGGGCTGCACGCCCGCACGCCGCAGTGAATACATCAGCTGGGCGTCGGTCTGGATCGGCTCACCGATCCGGCGCACCACGACGGTCTTGCCCTCGGCGCCCGGGTCGAGGTCGGCCAGGCTGACCATGCCCTCGTCCAGGAACGGATCCGCCTCGGCCTTCTCGCCCAGCTCCTCAAGACCTGGGATCGGATTCCCGTACGGAGACTCCGTCGGGTGCCGCAGCAGCTCCAGCACCCGGCGCTCCACGGCCTCGCTCATCACGTGCTCCCAGCGACACGCCTCGGCATGGACCTGCTCCCACTCCAGGCCGATGACGTCGACGAGCAGGCACTCGGCGAGCCGGTGCTTGCGCATCACCCGGGTCGCCAGGCGGCGCCCCTCCTCGGTCAGCTCCAGATGGCGGTCGCCCGCGACCTGGACCAGCCCGTCCCGCTCCATACGCGCCACCGTCTGGCTGACCGTCGGACCACTCTGGTCCAGCCGTTCGGCGATCCGGGCGCGCATGGGGACCACGCCTTCCTCTTCGAGCTCGAGGATGGTGCGGAGATACATCTCCGTTGTGTCGATCAGTCCGGACATACGTGCCCCTCGATGCTGTGACATGAAGTCGTCGTGCGATGGCCCTCCACCAATTCTGACGCATAGCACCGACAACCGTGCCCCGCCGTAGGGAGTCCGTGCTGACGACCGGCCCCGAGCGCTATTGACAGCCCACTGGTCCAGACCGCAACGTGATCCGCGACACGGACACCGCACGGCCCCCACACCCCGCAGGAAAGGCCTCCTCGATGAGCGACAGCAAGCTCGCCGGTCAGTTCTTCGACGCAGCGATCGGCCTGCTGGAGCGGGTGCGCGACGAGGAGTCGGGAGCGGTCGCCGCCGCGGGGGCCGCGATCGCCGACACCGTCGCCGCGGGCGGCCGGCTCTTCGCCTTCGGCGCCGGGCACTCCTCGCTCGCCGCACAGGACGTCGTCTACCGCGCGGGCGGACTGGCCCTGATGAACCTGCTCGCCGTACCCGGCACCGTCGGCGTCGACGTCATGCCGGCCACGCTCGGCTCCGCGCTGGAGCGGGTGGACGGCCTCGCGAGCGCCGTGCTCGACTCCAGCCCGGCCCGGGCCGGCGACCTCCTCGTGATCATCTCGCTGTCCGGGCGCAACGCGCTGCCCGTGGAGATGGCGCAGAACGCCCGCGCGCTCGGGCTGACGGTCGTCGGGGTCACCTCGGTCGCGTACACGACGGGCACCAAGTCCCGGCACGCCTCGGGCGGCTTCCTCCGGGACCACTGCGACATCGTCCTCGACAGCAAGATCGCGATCGGCGACGCGGAGCTGAGCACACCAGGCGTCGAGGCGCCGTTCGCACCCGCGTCGACGGTCGTCACCAGCGCGCTGATGCAGGCCATGATGGCCACCGCCGCGGAGGAGCTCGTCGCCCGCGGCATCGAACCGCCCCTGCTGCGCTCGGGCAACGTCGACGGCGGGCACGAGTGGAACGGGCGTGTGATGCGGGAGTACGGCGACCGCATCTTCTACCGGCACTGAGAACGGCCGGCCGTCGAGGGACGGCCTGAGGCCCTCAGGCTCCTGGCCCGGCCGTGAGCCGGGCCAGGTCGGCCGCCGAGGCCACCCGGGCCGCCACACTCTCCGCGTACACCACGTCGGGCCGTTCGAACGCACTGCGGTTCGCCGCGCGCAGGAACGTCACCACACCCAGCGTCCGCCCGCGGCTTCTCAGCACCGCGCACAGGGCGTGCACCGAGTCGCCCGGCCACTGATGCTCCACCGCCCACGCCTCACCCGCCTTCGCGGGCGCGGCGGCACGGACGGAGCCCGTACGCTCCAGGGCCAGGAGCGCCGGGTGCCCCGTCGCGTACCGCACCGGGAGCGAACCGCCGGAGACCGGCAGGCACGGCCCTGGCGCGTCGGACGGTGTGGACGCGGCCCGTACGAGCTTCTCCCCCGCCGCCAGATCCGCCAGCAGGTCGAGCACCACATGGTCGGCGAACCCCGCCAGGGCGTAGTCCAGCGACGTGGTCGCCGCCTCCAGGGGGTCCTCGCACTCCGCCGCCTGCCGGGCCGCCCGGTGCAGCTGGTTGGAGCGGAAGCGCACCCGGTCCGCGTCCTGCTCCGCGAGCTTCGCCGCCGTGACGTCCCGGAACAGCCATCCGACCCCCAGCGGGACGGGCTCCTCCGCCAGTGGCGAGGCCAGCCTCAGGAACCCGCTGCGCCAGCAGCGCCGCCGCTCCCCCTCCGCGGTCCGCAGGGTCACCCACAGCTCGGCCGGGGCGGACGGCGCACCCTCGGCGAGTACATGCTGCAGCGCGCCCTCCAGGTCCTCGACACCCTGAACGATCAGCTCACCCAGCGGACGCCCCAGCAGCGTCGTGCGCCCGCCGCCCAGCGCCCTGGCGGCGTACGCGTTGACCACCGTCGGACGCAGATCGACGTCGACGGCGACGACACCCCAGGACGCGTCCTCGAACAGGGCCTCGCCGATCGCGATGGACCGCTCCAGATCGATCTGCGCGTGCACCTCGCTGAACGCGCAGTACACCCCGGCGGGCTTCCCGTCCTCACCGCGCACCCCCGACGACTGGGTCCGCACGAGGACGCGCCCGCCGTCCTTGCGCAGCAGCGCGAACTCGTGGACCTGCCGCCCCGGCGCGTCCATGGCGGCCATCAGCCGCCCCTGCACGTCCTCCGCGTCGGCGCTCCGCACGGCCCACCCCGCGAACCCGCGCCGCCCGACGGCCTCGGCGGCGGTCCAGCCGAGGATCCGCTCGGCCTCGCGGTTCCAGTGGGTGATGGCCCCGTGGGCGTCGAACGCGCAGAGCGCGGCGTCCATGCCGTCGAGCAGCGCGGCGAGAAGCCGGGACCCCGGAACCGCCACCGCCGACGGCTCCCGCCCGGGGTCCTCGTCGGGGCCGAGCGCGTCGGTGGTGCCGGTGCTCCTGGAAGCACTCACTCCGTACCTCCTGCAGGGCATATTCCGCTGCGGGTTCCGCATTGCCGCACGTCAGACCATTGAACTCGAACGTGAGCCACCACACAGCCACTTCAAGGAAATCCGGTGTCCACCGATGGATCCGTTAATTCGCTTGTGCGGCTCCGGGGGACGTTCCTAGGCTGTGGATACACGCTGAAAGGAGGTGATCCGAAAAGTGCAGTCTTATCGGATTCGTGAGGTGGCTGCGGGCTGACAGCCCGTCGTCGCACACAGTGCACCTCGGCAGGCTGTCTGCCGAAACCCAAGCAGTCACCGACCCGCAGGCTCGCCGGTAAGTCCGGCCGGCTCCTCCGCAAGGAGGGACCAGAGCCTGCGGGTTTCTGCGTGTCCGGGGCCGTACCGGCCGGCCGGACGGCTCACGGGCAGAGGCGCTCCACTCGCCAGTCGGCGGCCGGGCTGTCCCGGACGTACCGCAGCCTGTCGTGCAGCCGGTTCTCGCGGCCCTGCCAGAATTCGATGGCATCCGGTACGACACGGAATCCGCCCCACTGCGGCGGTGCGGGGACCTTCTCGCCCTCCGGGTAGCGGGCGGCGAGCTCCTCGTAGCGGGCGGTCAGCTCCTGGCGGGAGCCGACCACCGTCGACTGCTCGCTGGCCCAGGCGCCCAGCTGGGAGCCGTGCGGGCGGGTACGGAAGTACGCGACCGTCTCCTCGCGTCCGACGCGGGCCGCGGTTCCGGTGACGATGACCTGGCGGGCGAGCGGGTGCCAGGGGAAGAGCAGCGAGACGTAGGGGTTCGCGGTCAGCTCGCGGCCCTTGCGGGATCCGTAGTTGGTGAAGAAGACGAAGCCGCGGTCGTCGTACTGCTTCAGGAGCACGGTCCGGGAGGACGGCCGGCCTCGCGGGTCGGCCGTGGAGACCACCATCGCGTTCGGCTCGTGGAGCGCGCCGCCCCCGGCGACCTGGCTGAACCATCGGGCGAACTGGTCCATGGGGTCCGCGGCGAGATCCTTCTCGATGAAGTCCTCCGAGCGGTACTGCTCGCGCATCGCGGCCGGATCGGTGGTGCAATCGGATGACGGGACGCGAGAGGAGGCGGAAGCGGAAGACGGAGTGGCATCTGCTGTGGGCACGGGGCCATCCTGCCGCAGCGGGCCGGAATCCCTGCGGGGAGGGCGGGATCGCCGGTTCGCGAGCCGCGCGGGCTGTGCCGGACGTCACCCTTCCCCGCATCGTGGTAACCCGCCAGTATTCGTGGACCGGCCTTTGTGGCCGTCATACAGCCGCCGAGTCGAGGGAGCCGCCCGATGTCCGACTTCGTACCCGGACTTGAAGGAGTCGTCGCGTTCGAGACGGAGATCGCCGAGCCCGACAAGGAAGGCGGCTCGCTCCGTTACCGCGGCGTCGACATCGAGGACCTCGTCGGCCATGTGTCGTTCGGCAACGTCTGGGGTCTGCTGGTGGACGGGGCGTTCAACCCCGGGCTGCCGCCCGCCGAACCTTTCCCCATCCCCGTGCACTCCGGCGACATCCGCGTCGACGTGCAGTCCGCGCTCGCCATGCTGGCGCCGGTGTGGGGCCTGAAGCCGCTGCTCGACATCGACGAGGAGACCGCGCGCGACGACCTGGCGCGAGCCGCCGTCATGGCCCTGTCGTACGTGGCCCAGTCGGCCCGTGGCCAGGGGCTGCCGATGGTTCCGCAGAGCGAGATCGACAAGGCGGAGTCCGTGGTGGAGCGGTTCATGATCCGCTGGCGCGGCGAGCCGGACCCGAAGCACGTCAAGGCCGTCGACGCCTACTGGACGTCGGCCGCCGAGCACGGGATGAACGCCTCGACGTTCACGGCCCGCGTCATCGCGTCGACCGGCGCGGACGTCTCCGCAGCGCTGTCCGGGGCTGTGGGCGCGATGTCGGGCCCCCTGCACGGCGGCGCCCCGTCCCGGGTGCTCGGCATGATCGAGGAGATCGAGCGTACGGGCGACGCCAGGGCCTATGTGAAGCAGGCACTGGACAAGGGTGAGCGCCTGATGGGCTTCGGCCACCGCGTCTACCGCGCCGAGGACCCCCGGGCGCGCGTCCTGCGCCGCACGGCCCGTGAGCTGGCCGCCCCGCGCTTCGAGGTGGCGGAGGCCCTGGAGAAGGCGGCCCTGGAGGAGCTCCACGCCCGCCGCCCGGACCGTGTCCTGGCGACGAACGTCGAGTTCTGGGCGGCGATCGTGCTGGACTTCGCCGAGGTCCCGGCGCACATGTTCACGTCGATGTTCAGCTGCGCCCGTACGGCGGGCTGGTCGGCGCACATCCTGGAACAGAAGCGGACCGGCCGCCTCGTGCGCCCCTCGGCGACGTACGTCGGCCCGGGCACGCGCGATCCGCGCTCGATCCCGGGGTTCGACCAGCTGGCGGACCTGGGGAACTGACGGGGCCGGCGGGGCGGGGTCCCGTTCCGGTGGGCGGAGGCCTCCACGGCCGGGCCTGTCCGATCCGGACGGCATCGCCGCCCTGACGGCGGACCTCACCGTCCCGCTGAACATCCTGTACACACCGGCCGGCCCCACCCTCGCCGAACTGACAGCGCTGGGTGTCCGCAGGGTCAGCCTCGGCTCACTTCTCTACCGCAGGGGGCCCTGGCGGCGGTGACCACCGCGACCGCAATCCGCGACGGCCGTCCGCCGGCGGACCTCGGCGACCCGTCCTACTCCTACGCCGACGTACAGGCCTTCGGGCCGGCCGACGGGTGATCACCCGAAGCGCCCGGTTCACTCGACGTCTGGCGGATAACCCCTGGAGGGGACGGATATCCCGCCCCTACGATGGCTCGATGGCAACGATCAGGCAGGTCCAGGTCACCTTCGACTGCGCGAACCCCGAGCGCCTCGCCCGCTTCTGGTGCGAGGTGCTGGGGTACGTCGTACCGCTGGCCCCGGAGGGGTTTGCCACGTGGGCAGATTACGATCGCTCGCTGCCGCCCGAGCGTCAGGGCGCGGCGTTCGTCTGCATGGATCCCTCGGGTGTGGGGCCGCGGCTGTTCTTCCAGCGCGTCCCCGAAGGCAAGGTCGTCAAGAACCGGGTGCATCTCGACGTGAGGGTCGGCACCGGGCTCGTGGGTGACGAGCGCGTGGCGGCGCTGGAGGCCGAGTGCGCTCGGCTGGTAGCGCTCGGCGCGGTACGTGTGCGGCTGCTGCGTGCCGATGACTTCAACGAGTCCTGCCTCGTGATGCAGGACATCGAGGGCAACGAGTTCGACCTCGACTGAAGGCCCTGACCCGCCGGTCGTTGGGAAGTCGCGGACGTCCATTCGGATATATGGGGCCGCTGTCTGTCCTCAGCTTCCCGGCGACTCGTGGGCCCCGGCCCTCAGCCGAGCACGTCGTCGAGCAGGGCCGCCCACTGCGCGACCACACGGCGTCGCCGCGCCGTGTCGTCCGTCAGGACGTTGGCGAGGCCCAGGCCGCGTGCCATGTCGAGGAGGCCCTGCACCGTCTCGCGCACCCCGGGCCGGGTCTCGTCGGCGCCGAGGAGGCCGACGGCGATGCGGTGGGTCTCGCGGCCCACCCGTGCTTCGAGTTCGGTGACGCGGGGACGGAGCTGTTCCTCGTTGGAGGCGGCGACCCAGAGCTGGAGCGCGGCACGGAAGAGCGGGCCCGTGTAGAGGTCGACGAGGGCCGCGAGGACCGCCTCGCGGCCCTGGACGGGCAGGGCTCGCAGGGCGGCGGAACGTTCCTCGGCGACGTACTCGACCGCGCCGGTGAACAGGTCCTCGCGGGTCGGGAAGTGGTGCTGTGCCGCGCCCCGGGAGACCCCGGCGCGCTCGGCCACGACCGAGACCGTGGAGCCGGCCCAGCCGTGTTCGGCGAGGCAGGCGACCGCGGCTTCGAGCAGCCGTTGGCGGGTGGCGCGGCTGCGGTCCTGCTTGGGGGACTTCGCGGCGGGGGGTCTGGGGGGCGTCACAGCACCCATGGGGGATCCCGTCGTTCCAGGAAGGCCGTCATCCCCTCCCGTGCGTCGCCGGAGGCGAAGAGCGCCGCCGAGCGGGCGATGAGGTCTTCGGCGTGACTGTCGAAACTCCTCAGCACAGTAGCCGTGACCAGCTCCTTCGATGCCCTCAGCCCCTGGGGTGACGCCCTGCGGAGTCCGTCGAGTACCGGTACGAGCGACTTGTCCACGTCATCGGTGGCGAGGCTCACGAGGCCGATCCGGGCGGCTTCGGCCGCGTCGAAGCGTTCCCCGGTCAGGTAGTAGCGGGTGGCGGCGCGCGGGTCGAGGCGGGGCAGCAGGGGCAGGGAGATGACGGCGGGGGCGAGCCCGAGGCGGGCCTCGGTGAGGGCGAAGGTGGCGCCCGGTCCCGCCGCCGAGATGTCGCATGCCCCGAGGAGCCCGAGGCCACCGGCCCGGACGTGCCCGGTGACCCGGGCGACGACGGGCTTGGGCAGGGCGACGATCGCGCGCATCAGGCCGACCAGGGCGTGCGGGTCCGGCGGCGCCGTGAGGTCGGCGCCCGCGCAGAAGGTGTTGCCGGTGTGGGTGAGGACGACGGCCCGTACGGCGTCGTCGGCCGCGCAGGCGTCGAGGGCCTCCGCGAGTTCGCCGACGAGCCGTGCGCTCAGGGCGTTCCGGTTGGCCGGGGAGTCGAGGGTGAGGGTGGTGATCCCGCGGTCGTGGGACGGGGGTGCAAGGGTCATCGCGGCTTCTCCCTGTCGCGCAGCTCGCGCCGCAGGATCTTGCCGGACACCGCGCGGGGGACGGCCTCGATGAATTCCGCCTGTCTGACCTTCTTGTACGGGGAGACGCGGTCGGCGACGTACGCGATGACGTCGTCCTCCGTGAGGCCCCCGGCGCCGGGCTGACGGACCACATAGGCCTTCGGGACCTCGTTGGCTTCGGCGTCGTACACCCCGATGACGGCGGCGTCGGCGATCGATGGGTGGGTCAGCAGGAGGGCCTCCAGATCGGCGGGGGCGACCTGGTAGCCCTTGTACTTGATGAGTTCCTTGACCCGGTCGACGACGTACAGCCAGCCGTTCGTGTCGACGCGGCCGACGTCCCCGGTGTGCAGCCAGCCGTCCTCGTCGATCATGGCGGCGGTCGCGTCGGGGCGGCCGAGGTAGCCCTTCATCACCTGGGGGCCACGGATGAGGATCTCGCCGTCGGTGCCGGTGGAGACGTCGACGCCGGGGTCGGTGAGCGAGACGATCCGCATCTCCGTGCCGGGCAGCAGCTTGCCGACGGCGCCGGCCGGCGGGTTCTCCGCGTCGAGGGGCACGACGTGGGTGCCGGGCGAGAGTTCCGTCATCCCGTAGGCCTGCCGTACGGCGGGGAGGCCGAGCCGGGTGGAGCAGGCGGCGGCGAGTTCGGCGTCCAGGGGTGCGGCGGCGCTGACGATGTACTCCAGCGACGAGAGGTCGTAGTCGCCCACGAGCGGGTGCTTGGCGAGGGCCAGGACGATGGGTGGGGCGACGTACAGGCCGGTGATGCGGTGGGTCTGGATCGTTTCGAGGAACTGGGCGAGGTCGAAACGGGGCAGGACGACGACCGTGGCGCCGTAGCGCAGCGGCCCGTTCATGAGCGCGGTCAGCCCGTAGATGTGGAAGAAGGGCAGCACCGCCAGGATGCGGTCGCGCTCGCCGAGCGGCACGAAGGGCCGCAGCTGCTCCAGGTTGGTGGCGATGGAGCGGTGGGTGAGCATGACGCCCTTGGGGGTGCCGGTGGTGCCCGAGGAGTACGGGAGTACGGCGATGTCCTCGGCCGGGTCGAAGGCGATGTCGGGTTCGGGGGCGGCGGAGCCCAGCATGTCGAGTACGGAGGTGTGGCCCTCGGCCTGGTCGCAGACGTAGATCTCCTCGATGCCGCCCGTGAGTTCGGCCGCCCTGCGGGCGACGTCGAGGAGCGGGGAGACGGTGACGATCCAGCGGGTGCCCGAGTCCTTGAGCTGTTTGGCGAACTCCTCGGGTGTGGCGAGGGGGTGGATCGTGGTGACTGTGGCGCCGGCCCTGGTCGCCCCGTAGAAGACGGGCGGGTAGGCGATCGTGTTGGGGCTGTGCAGGGCGAGGACATCGCCCTTGCGCAGGCCCGCCGCGGCGAGAAACGCGGCGATGCGCCGGTGGAAGGTGTCGAGCTGTCCGTAGGTGACCGTCATCCCGTTGGTGCCGTCGATGAGGGCCGGGATGTCACCGAAGTCCGCGGCGTTGCCGAGGACGGCTTCGTGGATGGGTGTTTCGAGGGGCGGGACGTCTGCGTACTCGCTGTGGAACACCATTTCGGTCCCCTTCGACGCGGGTGGAGAGCCAGAATCGCCCCTCCCGGGGCGGATGGGGAGACCTGGGACGCGACCGGGAGCGTCAGTACGACTTCGGCAGGCCCAGGGTCTGGTGGGAGACGTAGTTGAGGATCATTTCCCGGCTGACGGGTGCGATACGGGAGACCCGTGCGGCCGTGATCAGGGAGGCGAGCCCGTACTCGCGAGTGAGGCCGTTGCCGCCGAGGGTGTGGACGGCCTGGTCGACGGCCCTGACGCAGGCTTCCGCGGCGGCGTACTTCGCCATGTTGGCGGCCTCGCCCGAGCCGATGTCGTCGCCGTCGTCGTAGAGCTTCGCGGCCTTCTGCATCATCAGCCGGGAGAGTTCCAGCTCGATGTGCGCCTGGGCGAGCGGGTGGGCGATGGCCTGGTGGGAGCCGATGGGCGCACCCTTCCAGACGGTGCGGGTCTTCGCGTAGTCCACGGCCCGCTCGACGGCGTAGCGGCCCATGCCGATGGAGAAGGCGGCACCCATGATGCGCTCGGGGTTCAGCCCGGCGAAGAGCTGGAGCAGGCCCGCGTCCTCCTCGCCGACGAGTGCGTCGGCCGGCAGCCGCACGTCGTCGATGACCAGCTCGAACTGCTTCTCCGCCGCCTGGAGTTCCATGTCGATCTGCGTGCGGGAGAAGCCCGGGGTGTCGCGGGGGACGATGAAGAGGCAGGGCTTGAGGCTGCCGGACTTCGCGTCCTCGGTGCGGCCGACGATCAGGGTGGCGTCGGAGATGTCGACGCCGGAGATGAAGACCTTGCGGCCGTCGAGTATCCAGTCCCCGCCGTCGCGGCGGGCGGTGGTGGTGATGCGGTGCGAGTTGGAGCCGGCGTCGGGCTCGGTGATGCCGAACGACATGGTCAGGGAGCCGTCGGAGAGGCCGGGGAGCCAGGCCCGCTTCTGCTCCTCGGTGCCGAAGCGGGCGATGACGGTGCCGCAGATCGCCGGGGAGACGACCATCATGAGGAGGGGGCTGCCCGCGGCGCCGAGCTCCTCCAGGACGATGGAGAGTTCGGCCATGCCGCCGCCCCCGCCGCCGTACTCCTCAGGGAGGTTGACCCCGAGGTAGCCGAGCCTGCCCGCCTCTTCCCAGAGTTCGCGGGGGTGTTCGCCCTTGCGGGCCAGGCCGGTGCTGTAGTCGCGGCCGAAGCGCTTGCCGAGTGCGGCGACAGCGGCGCGGAGGGCCTTGTGCTCTTCGGTTTCGAGGACGGTGCTCATGGGGTCGTCTCCTCCTGGTGCGCGGGGGCTTCCGTAGCGTCCTGTACGACGGCGAGCAGTGCGCCGACCTCTACCTGGAGGCCGGGGGCGGCGTGGAGCGCGGTGAGGGTGCCGGAGGCGGGGGCGAGGATGCGGTGCTCCATCTTCATCGCCTCCAGCCAGATCAGCGGCTGCCCGGCCTCGACGGCCGCGCCCGGCGCGAGCCCGGCAGCGAGGCGTACGACGGTGCCGGGCATGGGCGCGAGCAGGGAACCGGGTTCGGTGCGTTCGGCGGGGTCGGTGAAGCGGGGCAGGGCGGTGAAGGTGTACGAGCCGGCGGCCGTGTCCACGTGGATCCGGTCGCCGTGGGCGGTGACCGTGAAACGCCGTGTCACACCGTCGGTTTCGAGGGTGACGGTGCCGGGGCCGACGGCGAGGACACGCTCGCCGCTCTCGGGGGCCGGGACACCGCTGCGGCCCGTGCGGTAGGCGATCTCGTGCTCGGTGCCGTCGGGCTCGGCCCGGTAGCGCCTGGTCTGCGGCTGCGAGGTGAGGTTGCGCCAGGCGCCGAAGCGGGCGGGGCCAGGACCGCCGTCCGCCTCGGTGGCCGAGGCGAGCGCGGCGGCGGTGGCGGCGAGACGGAGGGCGGCGTCCTCGCCGGGGGCCCCGGTCGCCGTCAGAGCGGCCAGGTGCCGGTCGTAGAAGCCGGTGTCGAGGACCGCCGCCACGAAGTCCGGGTGGCGCAGGGAGCGTACGAGCAGCTCCCGGTTGGTGACCGGGCCGTGGACGCGGGCGCGTTCGAGGGCGCGGGCGAGGAGGCGGACGGCTTCGGTGCGGGTGGGGGCGTGGGCGATGACCTTGGCGAGCATCGGGTCGTAGTGCACCCCGATGGTGTCGCCGCCGGTGTATCCGGTGTCGAGGCGGATTCCGGGTTCGTCGGGCACGTCGAGCGTGAGCAGTGCTCCGGTCTGTGGCTGCCAGTCACGCGCCGGGTCCTCGGCGTACAGCCGGGCCTCGACGGCGTGCCCGGTGAGTGGCGGTGGCGTGGCGGCGGGCAGGGGGGAGCCCTCGGCGACGCGCAGTTGCAGGGCGACGAGATCGAGGCCGAACACGGCTTCCGTGACGGGGTGTTCGACCTGGAGCCGGGTGTTCATCTCCAGGAAGTACGGGTGTCCTTCGGCCGATACGAGGAACTCGACGGTTCCCGCGCCCCGGTAGCCCACCGCCTGGGCGGCGGCGACAGCGGCGTCGTGCAGCGTCCGGCGCAGCCCGTCGTCCAGGCCCGGCGCTGGGGCCTCCTCGATGACCTTCTGGTGGCGGCGCTGGAGCGAGCAGTCCCGGGTGGAGAGCGCCCAGACCGTGCCCTGCCCGTCCGCCATGACCTGGACCTCGACGTGCCGGCCCCGTTCGACGTACGGCTCGGCGAAGACCTCGCCGTCCCCGAAGGCCGAGACGGCCTCGGCGGACGCGGCGGTCAACTCCCCGGGCAGTTCGTCCAGTTCGCGTACGATCCGCATCCCACGCCCGCCGCCGCCCGCCGCCGCCTTCAGCAGCAGCGGCAGATCGGCGGCGGTGGCGCTTCCCGGATCGACCGGGGCCAGCAGGGGCACATCGGCGGCGGCCATCAGCTCCTTGGCCCGGGTCTTGGACGCCATCAGCTCGATGGCCTTGACCGGCGGCCCCACCCAGACGAGACCGGCGTCCTGCACGGCACGGGCGAACCCGGCGTTCTCCGAGAGGAAGCCGTACCCCGGGTGCACGGCGTCGGCGCCGGACGCGAGCGCGGCGGCGACGACGAGGTCGCCACGCAGATACGTATCGGCCGGCGCGGCCCCCGGCAGGCGTACGGCGGTGTCGGCCTCCCGTACGTGCAGGGCGCCGGCGTCCGCGTCGGAGTACACGGCGACGGTGGAGATGCCCAGCTCACGGCAGGTGCGGAAGATCCGGCAGGCGATCTCGCCCCGGTTGGCGACAAGCAGTGCGGTGATCATTCCATTCCTCACATCCGGAAGACGCCGAAGCCTCGCGCGCCTTCGACCGGTGCCGTGTGGATCGCGGACAGGCACATCCCGAGGACGGTTCTGGTGTCGCGTGGGTCGATGACCCCGTCGTCGTACAGCCGCCCCGAGAGGAACATCGGCAGCGACTCCGACTCGATCTGCTGCTCCACCATGGCGCGCAGTCCGGCGTCGGCCTCGTCGTCGTAGGGCAGGCCCTTCGCGGCGGATGAGGCGCGGGCGACGATCGAGAGGACGCCGGCGAGCTGCTGGGGGCCCATGACGGCGGACTTGCTGCTGGGCCAGGCGAAGAGGAAGCGGGGGTCGTAGGCCCTGCCGCACATGCCGTAGTGCCCGGCGCCGTAGGAGGCGCCCATCAGCACGGAGAGGTGCGGGACCCCGGAGTTCGACACCGCGTTGATCATCATCGCGCCGTGCTTGATGATGCCGCCCTGTTCGTACTCCTTGCCGACCATGTAGCCGGTGGTGTTGTGCAGGAAGACCAGGGGGATGTCGCGCTGGTTGGCGATCTGGATGAACTGCGCGGCCTTCTGCGACTCCTCGCTGAACAGCACGCCCTGCGCGTTGGCGAGGATGCCGACGGGATAGCCGTGCAGCCGGGCCCAGCCGGTGACCAGGCTGGTGCCGTAGAGCGGCTTGAAGGCGTCGAAGTCCGAGCCGTCGACGATCCTGGCGATGACCTCGCGGGGGTCGAAGGGGACCTTGAGGTCGCCGGGCACGATCCCGGCGAGCTCGTCCTCGTCGTACTTCGGCGGTTCGGCGGGGCCCGGATCCGGGTGTGCCTTACGCCAGTTGAGCCGGGCGACGATCCGGCGGGCCTGGCGCAGCGCGTCGTGCTCGTCGACGGCGTAGTGGTCGGCGAGTCCGGAGGTGCGGGCGTGCATCCCGGCGCCGCCGAGCGACTCGTCGTCGCTCTCCTCGCCGGTGGCCATCTTGACCAGGGGCGGGCCGCCGAGGAAGACCTTCGACCGCTCCTTGATCATCACGGTGTGGTCGGACATCCCGGGGACGTACGCCCCGCCGGCCGTGGAGTTGCCGAACACCACAGCGACGGTGGGGATCCCGGCTGCCGACAGCCGGGTGAGGTCGCGGAAGAGCGCCCCGCCGGGGATGAAGATCTCCTTCTGCGAGGGCAGGTCAGCGCCCCCGGACTCCACCAGGGAGATGCAGGGCAGCCGGTTGGCGAAGGCGATCTCGTTGGCGCGCAGGGCCTTCTTCAGGGTCCAGGGGTTGGAGGCACCGCCCCGCACGGTCGGGTCGTTGGCGGTGATCAGACACTCCACGCCGGACACGATCCCGATCCCGGTGACGAGCGAGGCACCGACTGTGTACGCGGGGGCCTCGCTGCCCCAGGCGGCGAGCGGGGACAGCTCCAGGAACGGTGTGTCCGGGTCGACCAGCAGCTCGATCCGCTCCCGGGCGAGGAGCTTGCCGCGCCCCCGGTGGCGGGCCACGTACTTCTCGCCGCCGCCCGCGAGGGCCTTGGCGTGCTCGGTGTCCAGCTCGGCGAGTTTCGCGAGCATCGCCTCGCGGTGGGCGGCGTATTCGGGGCCCGTGGTGTCGAGTGCGGTGGGCAGGACGGTCATCCGTTCACCTCCGGTCGGTCCAGCAGCTGTACGGGGACGGGGACGTGCCGGGAGCGCAGCCACTCCCCCACCGCCTTGGCCTGCGGATCGAAGCGTGCCTGCGCGGCGACGCCCTCGCCGAGCAGGCCGTGGACGACGAAGTTGAGCGCCCGCAGCCGGGGCAGGACATGGCGTACGACGGTGAGCCCGGCGGTCTCCGGCAGCAGTTCCGTGAAGCGCGCGACGGTCAGCTCGTGGGCCAGCCACCGCCAGGCCTCGTCGTTGAGGACCCACACCCCGACGTTGGCGTCGCCTCCCTTGTCGCCGCTGCGGGCGCCTGCCACGTGTCCGAGGGGCGCGGTGCGGGTGGGCCCGGCGGGCAGCGGTTCGGGCAGCTCCGGTTCCGGTACGTCTTCGAGCTCCCGGTACGGCCCTGCCGACGGGACGGCCTCCCGGGTCCCGTCGGGCCCCACGGCGACATGCTCGACCTCGCCGGCCGGTACGTACGCCGCCTCGAACACCCCGTACGGCGCGCCCTTCCCGGGCGGGGCGGTCACATGGAAGCCCGGGTAGCTGCCGAGCGCCAGCTCGACGGCCGCCCCGGACACGGCCCGGCCGACCGCTTCGGCGTCCGGGTCGCGCACGACGAGCCGGAGCAGGGCGCTCGCGGTCTCCTCGGTCGCGGCGTCCGCCCGTTCGGTGCGGGCGAGTTCCCAGCGGACCTCTGCCGGCTCGGAGCCGGCGCGGTCGAGGGCGTCGGCCAACTGCTCCCGCACCAGCCGGGCCTTGGCCTCGATGTCGAGTCCCGTCAGCACGAAGACGACCTCGTTGCGCCACCCGCCGAGCCGGTTGAGCCCGACCTTGAGCGTGGGAGGCGGGGCCTCGCCGCGTACGCCGCTGATCCGCACCCGGTCGGGCCCGTCCCGCGTCAGCGTGACGCTGTCGAGCCGGGCGGTGACGTCGGGTCCGGCGTAGCGGGCGCCGCCGGTCTCGTACAGCAGCTGCGCGGTGACGGTGCCGATGTCGACGACACCGCCCGTGCCGTCGTGCTTGGTGATGACGCTGCTGCCGTCCTCGTGGATCTCGGCGAGCGGGAAGCCGGGGCGGCGGACGTCGTGGTCACCGAAGAAGGCGTAGTTGCCGCCGGTGGCCTGGGCCCCGCACTCCAGGACGTGCCCGGCGACGACTGCCCCCGCGAGGGCGTCACGGTCCTCCGGCGCCCAGCCGAAGTGGGCGGCGGCGGGGCCCGTGACGAGGGCGGCGTCGGTGACCCGTCCGGTGACGACGATGTCGGCCCCGGCCCGGAGGCAGGCGGCGATGCCTCTGCCGCCGAGGTAGGCGTTGGCGGTGAGGAAACCCTCGGGTACGGGCCGGCTGTCGCCCTCGACATGCGCGACGCTCACGGGTACGCCGGTCCGGTCCGCCAGCTCCCGTACGGCGTCGGCGAGTCCGGCCGGATTGAGCCCGCCGGCGTTGGCGACGATCTTCACGCCCCGCTCGTGGGCGAGGCCGAGGCCCTCCTCCAGCTGCCGCAGGAAGGTCGAGGCGTAGCCGCGCTCCGGGTTTTTGAGGCGGTCGCGGCCGAGGATCAGCATGGTGAGTTCGGCAAGGTAGTCCCCGGTGAGGACGTCCAGCGGGCCGCCGGTGAGCATCTCGCGCAGGGCGTCGAAGCGGTCGCCGTAGAAGCCTGACGCGTTGCCGATGCGCAGCGGCCGGGTCATCGGTCCGTCTTCCGGGGGCGCCCGGGTCCGGCGGGTCCGGCGAAGGCCTGCGCGATGTCCAGCCACTGCCCGGCGTCGGCGCCCACCGCCTCGACGGCGAGGTCGTCCCGGTGGGCGCGCTGGGTGACGAGCAGACAGAAGTCGAGGAGCGGGCCGGTGACCCGCTGGGCGGCGCCCTCAGGGCCGTACGCGAGCAACTCCCCTTCCAGGGAGCGCAGTTCGACCCGGAACTGCTCGGCGGGCGGTTGCAGGCCGCGTACGAAGTAGGCGTAGTCCCTGGCGCGTACGCCGATCCTCGCGACGTGCCGCAGCCGGGCGGTCGGCTTCCTGGTCACGCCGAGCGCGTCGGCGATGTCCTGGCCGTGCGCCCAGGTCTCCATGAGCCGGGCGGTCGCCATCGAGGCGACGCTCATCGGCGGGCCGTACCAGGGCAGCTTCGTCCCGGCGGGTGCCGCGCGGAGTGCCTGCTGGAGCCGGGCCCGCCCCTCCCGCCATTCCACGAGCAGCGCTTCGGGGGTCAGTGCGGTGACCGCTTCCTCGGCTGCCTCGTCGACGAAGGTCTCGGGGGCGGCCAGCGCCCTCTCGACCTCGGCGGCGAAGGCGTCGGGCTCGGTGGCAGCGGTGAGGGCCACCTCGTCGGTCCAGTTGAGGTGCGCGATCTGATGGGCGACGGTCCACCCCTCGGCGGGGGTCGGCACGGTCCACTCATGCGCGCTCAACCCCGCTACCAGCAGGTCGAGTTCGTCGCTCTCCTCACGCATGTCGTCGAGCACGGCGGCGGTCACGGCCGATGCGTCGGGCACGGTGCGCTCCCCTCGGGGCGTGGCGGTGTGCCCCGGAGCATGCCAGCGCCCGATAAAACAAGCAAGCATGCTTGCATGATTTTATCGGCGCCCGCACTCCCGCGCTCCCGCCGAGGGGGATCAGCCCGCCCGATAACCGGGGACGGAGGGCCAGCGCACGGTCAGGACCACGGACTCCTCCTCCGCGTACCAGGAGTGGTCGACACCATGGCCCCACACGACGTAGTCGCCCTGGCGCTCCAGCAGCACGTCACGCTCGGGGAACCGCATCCGGAAGCGTCCGCTGATGAGTACCAGCAGCGCTGTGCGCTCCTCGCCCCGAACCCAGCGCAGCCGCTCGTCCCCCTGCGGGTGGACGCCCCACTTGATCTCCAGGGCCTCGCTGTGGCGCGGGTCGCCCGGGTCCTTGAAGTGGCCGAGGAGCCATCCGTGATCCAGCGCCGCGTCGTCCGCCGCATGCCCTTCGTACACGCCGTCGTCGCTCACGACCAGGAACGTAACAGCCCGGGCCGGTCCGCTCCGGCCCGGGCAACAGGCTAGGCCTGCTTCACCCTGCCCTACGTAGGGCAGGGTGGTATCCTATGGGCATGATAAAGACAACTGTGTACCTTCCGGAGGATCTGGAAGTACGGCTGGACGCCGAGTCGTCGGCCACCGGCATAAGCAAGGCGGAACTCATCAGACGGGGCATCGCCATGATCCTCGACGACGCGGAACGGCCCAAGCGCAGCAAGAAGCTTCCGGTCTTCGACAGCGGACGCCCGCTCACCCCGGAGGCGATGGACGACGCGGTGTACGAGCACATCAAGGAACGAGCAGCCCGCCGTTGATCATCGTCGCCGACACCTCCGCCCTCTACGCAGCCTTTGACACCGCGCAACCGGAGCACTCCGGCGCCGCGAGGATCCTCGAGAACGAGACACTGGCCATCTCCCCGCTGGTCGTCACGGAACTGGACCACCTCATCCACCGGGACCTCGGCTTCCCGGCCACCATGCACGTCATGGAGGCGCTCAACTCGCGCATGGCGGACGGCCAGTACAGGCTCGCGGACCTGAAGCCGACCGACCTCGGTGCGGCCCACGAAGTACGTCGCACCTACGAGGGGCTGAGGCTGGACCTCGCGGACGCGGTCGGCGTCGTGCTTGCCGACCGGTACCGGACCGACCGCATCTTCACTCTCGGTCAGCGGGACTTCAGGGCCATCACGCCCCTGACGCCCGGCCTCACCGCGTTCCGCATCCTGCCCGTCGACGGCTGAGCCGCCGTCCCAGGTCACTCCGTGCGGTCGCCCTCGGCCTGTGAGGGTTCGGTCCTGGGGACGTCGGGGTGCGTCTCGGGGGCCTTGCCGCGCACGGCCGGCTCGTCGCGTTCACCCTCGGCCTGCGAGGGTGTGTGCGAGTACAGCCCGTCGTACTCATCGGTTCCCTTTGCGGATCCCATGCGCGCGCCTCCTTGTGTCCGCTCCCTTCCATCGTGCCTCTCGCGCCCGCGCCGTGCGCAGTGACCGCGCACGGCGCGGTGGGCTCGTCACTGCCCCTTCGACGCCGCCTCGGCCATCTTCGCCGTGGTGCTGGCACCGTCCAGCGCCTCACGGATGATGTCGGCGTGGCCGCTGTGGTGGGCGATCTCGCGGAAGACGTGCCACAGGACGCGACGGACGGTCCAGACGACCGGCTCCGGGGGCGACCAGGGGTACGTGGGCAGCGTGACCTCACGGTCGAGGTCGGCCTCCTCGCGCACCGTACGGTCGAACGCCGCCGCCGCCGCGTGGAAGGCCTCCAGCAGCCCGGTCACCGTCTCGGCGTCGGTCATCCGGTTGCCGTCCGGGTCGAGGTCCGCCCAGTCGACCTTGGCGGGGGCCGTGCCCTCGACGATGTCGAGCCAGCTGCGCTGCACGAGCCCGAGGTGCTTCAGGAGTCCGCCGAGGGTCAGCTCGCTGACCGTCGTGCGGGCGCGGGCCCCCGCGTCGTCGACCTCCGCGAGGGTGTAGAGAAAGTTGGTGCGCTGATCGGTCACGAGTGCGAGCAGATCGTCGCGTTCCGGCATGTGATCCTCCAGGTCGGCCATCGCGACCACCCTAGGATCGGGGGCCCGGCCGCGCAGCGGAACGGACAGGCCCCCGCTCACCGCTTCCGGGAGCCCCGCGTCTGGCTGCGCACCGCGCCCATGCTCGCGCCGATGACCAGGGCGATGGCCAGGGCGTCCGTGGTGGAAAGGGCCTGGTCGAGGAGGAGGAAGCCCGCCATGGCCGCGATGGCCGGTTCGAGGCTCATCAGGACCGCGAAGGTGGGCGCGGGCAGCCGCCGCAGCGCCATGAGTTCGAGGGTGTACGGAAGGACCGAGCTCAGCAGTGCCACGGCCGCGCCGAGGGCCAGCGTGGTGGGGACCACGAGCTTCGAGCCCGCTTCCATGATGCCGAGCGGCAGCGAGAGGGCCGCCGCGACCACCATGGCCAGGGCCAGCCCGTCCGCCTGCGGGAAGCGGCGGCCGGTGCGGGCGCTGAAGAGGATGTACAGCGCCCACATCACGCCCGCGCCCAGGGCGTACGCCGTCCCGACCGGGTCCAGGCGGCCGAAACCCCCGCCGCTCAGCAGGACGACGCCGCCGAGCGCCAGGGCCGCCCAGACCAGGCTGACCAGCCGGCGGGAGGCGATGACGGACAAGGCCAGCGGGCCCAGCACCTCCAGGGTGACGGCGACTCCCAGCGGGATCCGGTCGACGGCCTGGTAGAACAGCATGTTCATGCCGCCCATCGCGACGCCGAAGGCCAGCACGGTCCCCCAGTCGGCGCGGGAGTGCCCCCGCAGCTTCGGCCGGCAGACTGCCAGCAGGACCAGCGCGGCCACCGCGAGACGCAGGGTGACGACGCCCAGCGCGCCCGCCCTCGGCATCAGCATGACGGCGACCGCCGCGCCGAACTGGACGGAGAGCCCGCCCGCCACGACCAGCGCGACCGGACCGAGTGCGGCTCCCCGGGCGCCGGGGCGCTCCGGACGCCCGTGTCCGGGCTCATCGAGTGCGGACACCGCCTCGGGTACGGCAACGGCAGCGGCCGGCTCTGCGGCAGCGCGCGGGTCGTTCACCAGAATCCTTTCCTACAGTCCATTGGAGTGCACCAGAAGGTCTACGGTACGGCACTGGACGTGGGCCGCTCACGCCCTCACCGTAGGGACCCGCGCGCCTCCCGTGAAATGCCGGTTGTGCTCCCGTTATGCTCCGCAGACATGAGCACTGGACAGGACACGGGACAGGGCACGGGCAACGCCGGACGCTCCATCGAGGTCCGGCATCTGCGGGCCTTCCTCGCCATCGCCGACGAGGGCAGCGTCACCCGCGCCGCCGAGCGGCTCCGTGTGACCCAGCCCGTCGTCTCCCGTACGCTCGCCGCCCTGGAGAAGCACCTGGGTGTCCGGCTCGTCGACCGCTCCACCCACCACCTCGCGCTCACCCCCGAAGGCATCGCCTTCCGCGACAAGGCCGCCGCCGCGGTCGGCGCCTTCGACGAGGCCGTCGACCCGGGACGGCCGCGCCACCGGCCGCTGCGGCTCGGACACGCCTGGTCCGCGCTCGGCCCCTACACCACGCCGCTGCTGCGGGCCTGGCAGCAGCGCCACCCCGGGACCCCGCTCGAACTGCTGCGCATCGACGACCGCACGGCCGGTCTCACACGCGGCGAGGTGGACGCGGCGCTGCTCCGCGGCCCCGTGGACACCCCGGGGCTCGTCACCGAGGTGCTGTTCACCGAGGTCCGGGTGGTGGCCGTGGCCGCCGACGGCCCGCTCGCCGCCCGCACCTCGCTGTCACTGGCGGATCTGACCGGTGACACGGTCGTCCTGAACACCGTCTCGGGAACCACCACGCCCGGCCTGTGGCCCCCGCGCTCCCGGCCGGCCGCCACCGTCACCGTCGCCAACACCGACGACTGGTTCACCGCCATCGCGGCCGGGCGGGGCATCGGGGTCTCGGGCGCCTCCACCGCCCAGATGCACCCGTACGCGGGCGTCACCTATGTGCCGCTGGAAGACGCGCCGCCCCTGCCCGTGCTGCTGGTCCGCCGGGACGGCCCCGGCCATCCCGCGCTGCCCCGACTGGCGGCGCTGGCCCGGGAGATCGTGTCGCGCGAACGGCGCACACCGCCCGGATATTCCACCGGCCTGCGGGAATGAACCGGTGTCAGCCGGCCCCGCAGCGGTATGCGGGGCCGGTCCGGGTCACTTGGCGCAGACCGCCTTGTCGGCCTCCACGCGCTGGATGTCGTCCGGCGCCTTCGACGGGGCCGAGAGCGGGCTGCCCGCCTGCTTGAAGTCCGGGCCCAGGGTCAGCACCATCGGGTCCATCTCGCCCGCGTCCGTCGTGGTCGGCTTGAGGGCCGAGGCCGACAGGCCCATCATGGCGGCCAGGCTGCGGGCCTGGTCCGCCTGGTTGGGGGCGTAGACGAGCTGGGTCTTCTTCACGTCCTCCGGCGCGTTCGCCTTGTTCGTGGACTTCAGCACGCCCTCTTCGTTCTGCAGCCAGTCCAGGGCACCCTGCGCGGAACCGGCGGGGGCGCCGCCGTTGTAGACGTCGACCCGCACGTCCGCCGGGTCGGCCTTCGCGCCCTTCAGCTTGGCGTTCTCCTTGGCCTTCGCCGCCGCCTTCTCCTGCTTCTCCACCGCGGTGAAGGAGACGTCCTCGCGCATCATCGAGAAGACCTGCGGCGCCTTGGACTCGTCGAGGATGACGGTCGCCTGGTCGTCCGGGTTGTCCAGCACCGGGACCGTGGTGAACGTGATGTTCTTGGGGTCGACCGACGCCAGTTCCATGCCCAGCTTGCGGAGCTGGTTTATGTCGTCGATCTTGTCGTCGACGGTGAGCGCCTTGGTGGCTGCCTCCGCGAGCGACCACATCTTGGTGGGGCTGGTCAGGGTGTCGTTGGACTTCAGCTTGCGCATCAGCGAACCCAGGAACTGCTGCTGGATCTCGATGCGGCTGAGGTCGCTGCCGAAGCCGACGGAGTGCCGGGTGCGCAGGAAGGCCAGGGCCTGCTCGCCCTGGAGGGTGTGCTCCCCCTGGGACAGCTTGAGGTGTGAGTCCTTGTCGTCGATGTCCTTGGCCAGGCAGACGTCCACGCCGTCGACGGCGGACGTCAGGGACTTGACCGCGTTGAAGTCGGCCACCATGAAGTGGTCGACCTTGAGGCCGGTGAGCTCGGTGACGGTCCGCATGGTGCAGCTGGGGGTGCGCTCGGACTGCCCGAGGCTGGTGTTGAAGCGGCCGCCGGAGGTCGCGGGGATGTCCTTCTCCTCCCCGCTCTCCAGCTTCGTCGGACAGACGGGGATGTCGGTTATCAGGTCACGCGGAATGCTCAGCGCGGTCGCGTTCGTACGGTCCTTGGAGACATGGAAGAGGATGTTGGTGTCGGCGTGGCCGACACTGCCCGCGTCGCCGTAACCCTCGTTGCCCTCGCCGGTCCGCTTGTCGGTCCCGATCACCAGGACGTTGATCGCCCGGTCCTTGCTGAAGCCGCCCGTGCCCGCCCCGTCGGTGGACATGGCGGTGATGTTGCCGTTGAAGTGCTGGTACACGAGGTAACCCGCGGTGCCGGTGCCCACCAGCAGGAAGGCGAGCACGCCGCCGGTCCACACCAGGGCCTTCTTCCTGCGGGACTTCTTGGGCTTCGCCTTGCGGCGCCCGGTGGTCGGGGCCGCCGCCCGGCTCCCCGGCCTCCGCGCCTCGTCCCCGCGTCCGCCGCCGGCGCCCCGGCGCCCGCCGCGCTGGCCGGGCACGGTGGCCCGGTCGCCGGGCGGCGCCGTCTCCGGCTTCGGCCCGCGGCGTGGGCCTGGTGTTCTGGCATCGGATGTACCCGACGGCGCTGATGATCGCCCTGAGGAGGGGGTCAGTCGCAGTTCGTAATCACCGGTGTCCGGGTTGAGTACCCACTGGTCTGCGGGGTCGATGCCCTCGTCCCGCCCACGGCCTTGCGCGTCCACGGTTGCCTGCGTCCTCCGTCGGGGCCACGCGGCGCCTCCTCCTTCAAGGCGCGCGGTGTGTCTTACGGCGGTGCCGACCTGGGAGGTCGGCCGCACCGGAGCGCTCACACTAGCTGGCCACCGGCTCACGAGCGACGATCGTGACAAATCAAGCCCCACACAGGGGACATACCTCCACATTCACCACGACTCACCCATCCAGTCACGCACTCAACACGGGGAACACTCGCCGTAGGACGCAAATGAAGTCAGTTCAAGCCAGATTTCATACAGAAGTGGCCACAAGGAATCCCCAAACAAGTCGCCAATTCTCCTATAGTTGCCGTGACTTGATCAGGAACAATCAGCTCCAGTTGTGGTTCTTTCACCGTCACCACACCGATATGTCCTGATTGCCCCTCCGTCGCACCTGTCCCGCCCGCCGCACCGTCCGCCCCGAGGACTCCGATTGCGCCCTTCACTCCGGCCGACCGCACTCGCCCTGCTGATCTCGGCAGCCGTTACCGGTGCTCTGTGCCTGTGGGCGGTCACCGCCGCGCCCGCCTCGGTACGGACCCCGCTCGCCTGGGGGACGGGCACCGCCGCAGCGCTGCTGTGCGTCGCGGTGGCCGTCACGGTCCACACGCTCGCCGCCAACCGCAATCTGCGCGCGCTGCGGGCCGCCGACTCCGAACGCTTCACCGCCGAGACCTCCCGCCTCGTCTCGACCTCCGCCTCCGAGGCGCAGCGCTTCACCGCCGAGACCGCCCGGATCAAGGCCGCGGCCTCCGCCGAGGCGGCCCGGGTCACCGCTGAGGCGGACGACCGGGTCGCACAGGTCACCGCCGACGCCGCCAAGCACCACGAGCGGCTCACCGGCGAGACCGCGCGGCTCACCGCCCGCGCCCGGCGCAGCGAGACCGAGCGCTCCGCCGCGGTCGCCGCCTGCGCCAACGCCGCCGGCCGGATGCAGGCCCTGTCCACCAGCATGTTGGCCGACCTGCGGGAGATGGAGCACCGGCACACCGCCGAGGACGTGCTCGGCGACCTGCTGCACCTGGACCACCGCACGGCCCAGGCGGGCCGGCTCGCCGACTCCATCGCCGTGCTGACCGGGGCCCGTTCCGGGCGCCGCTGGGCCAAGCCGATCGTCATGGAGTCGATCCTGCGCGGCGCGATGGGCCGCATCGGCGGCTACCAGCGCATCCGCCTCCACTCGACCAGCGACGTGGCCATCGCGGGCCACGCCGCCGAGGGCGTCATGCACGCCCTGGCCGAACTGCTCGACAACGCTGCCAACTTCTCGCCGCCCACCGCCGAGGTGCATGTGTACGTCGAGGAGGTCCCGGCGGGCATCGTCGTCACCGTCGAGGACAGCGGCCTGGTGATGAGCGATGTGCAGCTGCGCCGCGCCGAGCGCGCCGTGTCCGCCGCCAACCAGGACCTCACGGGACTCTCCGGCACCCGGCTCGGCCTCGCCGTCGTCGGCCGGCTGGCCAGGAAGCACGGCCTCACCGTCTCCTTCCGGCCGTCGGCGCGCGGCGGCACGGGCGCGCTGATGATGCTGCCGCAGGAGCTCATCTCCCGTACGCCCACGCCCGCCCCGGCACCCGGGTCCGCCCGGCACCCCGAGCCGGAGCCCGACCACGCGACGCCGGACACGGAGAACCAGGGCCGGGCCACGGCGGACTCCCCCGGGCCCGCCTCCCGTACGGCGACCGCGCCCGGGAAGCCCGAGTCGGCGTCCGAGTCCACCGGTTCCGTACCCCAGTTCGGAGAGAGCGGCCTGCCCAAGCGCCGCCGCGGCCGCACCCTGGCCGCCGCCGAAGCCCGTACCGGCGATGCCGCTCCCGGCGGAGCCGAATCCCCCAGGCCCCGTGCCACCGACCCGAAGGTGCAGGCTGCCCGCTTCAGCACCTTCAGCCAGGCGGTACGAGCCAACTCCCCGCACCCGGAAGGCAACACCCGATGAGCGCGACAACCGACGAGAAGCTGAACTGGCTGCTGGAGGGGCTGCTCGACCGCACGCCCGGCGCCCGGCACGCCCTCGTCCTGTCACGGGACGGCCTGAAGCTGTGCCGCACCCCAGAACTCTCCGTCGACCAGGCCGACCAGCTCGCCGCGATCTCCGCGGGCATCCAGAGCCTGTCGCACGGCGCGTCCATCGAGTTCGGTGACGGCACCGGCGGCGTACGGTCCGCGATGACCGAGTTCTACGGCGGCGTGCTGTTCATCGTCGAAGCGGGCGCGGGCGCCCACCTCGCGGTCGTGGCCGCGGAGGACTCCGACGTCGGCCTCGTCGGCCACAACATGAGCGAGCTCGTCGAGCAGCTCGGCGAATACCTCGTCGCCCCGCCGCGCGGCCCCGTCCCGCCCGGGGGCGCGGCGGCCACGGCCACGGAAAAAGCTGACGTATGACATCCGTCCCCCGCCCCCGCCCCGGTCGCGACGACGACCCGGACCGGCTGTACACCCTGACGGGTGGCCGCAGCCGGTCCGACTCGGCCGCGTTCGACCTGGTGACGCTCATCGTCGCCGAGTGCGAACCGACCCCCGGGATGCAGTCGGAGCACGTCGCGATCCTGCGGATGTGCCACAGCCCCACCGCGGTCGTCGAGATCTCGGCCACCCTGAATCTGCCCGTCAGCATCGTCCGCATCATGCTGTGCGACCTGCTCGACACCGGCCGGATCAGCGCCCGCCACCCCCGTACTGCACGTGTCGAGGACCGGCTCCCCGACACCGACACCCTGGAACAGGTGCTCGTTGGACTCCGCAACCTCTGACCGTGCCGCCCTGCAGGCGACGGCCGACAACGGACTGAAGATCGTCGTTGTCGGCGGCTTCGGGGTCGGCAAGACCACCATGGTCCGATCCGTGAGCGAGATCCGTCCGCTCAACACGGAAGAGACCATGACCCGCGCGGGCGAAGCCGTCGACGACCTCGACGGCGTGCACTCCAAGACGTCCACCACGGTCGCCTTCGACTTCGGCCGCATCACACTCGACGCACGGTCGGTCCTCTACCTCTTCGGCGCGCCCGGCCAGGAACGCTTCTGGTTCCTGTGGGACCGCCTCTTCTCCGGCACCCTGGGCGCCGTCGTCCTCGTCGACACCCGGCGGCTCGCCGACTCCTGGTACGCCATCGACCGGCTGGAGCACCACGGCACGCCGTTCATCGTCG
Organism: Streptomyces sp. NPDC102441; assembly: GCF_044765585.1. Lineage (NCBI taxonomy): Bacteria > Bacillati > Actinomycetota > Actinomycetes > Kitasatosporales > Streptomycetaceae > Streptomyces > Streptomyces sp. NPDC102441. The sequence continues at coordinate 176,846 of NZ_JBIWKH010000004.1, read as the reverse complement.
CGTGCAACGACTTCGGCGGCCCGCTCCACACCGAGCAGCAGATCCGTGAGGCCCTCGACCTCTCCCCCGACGTCCCGCTCGTCGAGTGCGACGCCCGGGACCGCTCCTCCAGCAAGTACGTCCTGATCACGCTGGTCGAGCACCTCCACGCGCTCTCCCTCGCCCGCGCGAAGGGCGCCGACCCGGCGCTCGCGGACGGTCAGGGCGCCGCGGCGATGACCCCGGAGCGCACCCTGTGACCTGCCCCGTGCCCCACGGTTCCGTACCCCTGTCCGGACCGCGGTTCCAGACCGACCCCGTGCAGCTGTACCGGGACATGCGCCGAGACCACGGTGCCGTGGCGCCCGTCGCCCTCGACGGCGACATACCCGCCTGGCTGATCCTCGGCTACCGCGAGCTGCACCAGGTCACCAACGACCCGGTGCTCTTCAGCCGGGACTCCGACCTGTGGAGCCAGTGGGAGAACATCCCGGACGACTGGCCGCTGCTGCCGATGATCGGCCACAAGCAGCCGTCGATCCTCTACACCGTCGGTGAGCGGCACACCGTCCGCGCGTCGATGATCAGCAACGCCCTGGAGGCCGTCGACCCGTTCGCGCTCAAGCGGTACGCGGAGGAGTTCGCCGACGAACTCATCGACGGCTTCTGCTCCACCGGCCGCACCGACATCATCGCCGAGTACGCGATGCTGCTCCCGGCCCGCGTCCTCGCGAGGATCTACGGCTTCAGCGACGAGGTCGGAGGGCCCCTGGTCGGCGCCCTCAACGACATGATCGACGGCCGTGAGAGGGCCCTGGCCGGACAGCAGCACCTCGGCGTGGCCATGCACCAGCTCCTCGTCGACGCGCACGCCGAACCCGGCGACGACGTCGCGAGCCGGATGCTCCAGGACCCGGGCGGCTTCAGCGACGAGGAGGTCGCCCAGGACCTCATGGTGATGATGGCGGCGGGCCACCAGCCGACCGCCGACTGGATCGGCAACTCGCTGCGGCTGATGCTCACCGACGACCGCTTCGCCGCGTCGCTCTCCGGCGGCCGGCACAGCGTCGCCGAGGCCATGAACGAGGTGCTCTGGGAGGACACTCCCACCCAGAACGTGGCGGGCCGCTGGGCGTCCCGCGACACCCACCTCGGCGGACGCCACATCCGCGCCGGTGACCTGCTGCTCCTCGGTATCGCCGCCGCCAACGGAGACCCGCAGGTGCGCACCGACGGCTCCGCCCTGACCGGCGGGAACAACGCGTTCCTCTCCTTCGGCCACGGCGAGCACCGCTGCCCGTTCCCCGCCCAGGAGACCGCGGAGGTCATCGCCCGTACGGGGATCGAGGTGCTCCTGGACCGGCTCCCGGACGTGGACCTCGCCGTCCCCTCGGACAAGCTGACCCGGCGCCCCTCCCCGTGGCTGCGCGGGCTGACGGACCTGCCGGTGCACTTCACGCCCACCCCAGCGCTTGGAGGCCAGAAATGACCCGGATCGCCCTCGATCCCCTCGTCGCCGACCTCGACTCCGAGAGCGCCGCCCTGCGCGCCGCCGGCCCGCTGGCCGAGGTGGAGCTCCCCGGCGGGGTGCACTGCTACGCGGTGACGCACCACGCCGAGGCGCGCCAGCTGCTCACCGACAGCCGCGTGGTCAAGGACATCAACGTCTGGAACGCGTGGCGGCGCGGCGAGATCCCGATGGACTGGCCGCTGATCGGCCTCGCCAACCCGGGCCGCTCCATGCTGACCGCCGACGGCAGCGAGCACCGCAGGCTGCGCAGCCTGGTCGCGCAGGCGCTGACGGTGAAGCGGGTGGAGCGGCTGCGGTCCGGCATCGAGGCGCTGACGAACGCCTCCCTGGACCGGCTGGCGGCGCTGCCCAAGGGTGAGACGGTCGACCTGAAGGCGGAGTTCGCCTATCCGCTGCCGATGAACGTCATCAGCGAGCTGATGGGCGTCGACGCGGTCGACCACCCCCGGCTCAAGGAGCTGTTCGAGAAGTTCTTCTCGACGCAGACCCCTCCGGACGAGGTCCCGCAGATGATGGCGGACCTCGGCACCCTCTTCACGAAGATCGTCGACGACAAGCGGGCGAACCCGGGCGACGACCTGACCAGCGCCCTGATCGCGGCCTCGGAGGAGGGCGACCACCTCACCAACGAGGAGATCGTCAACACGCTGCAGCTGATCATCGCGGCCGGTCACGAGACCACGATCAGCCTGGTCGTCAACGTCGTCGAGGCGCTCCAGACCCACCCCGAGCAGCGCAAGCGCGTACTGAGCGGCGAGGTGCCCTGGGAGAACGTGATCGAGGAGACGCTGCGCTGGAACACCCCGACCTCGCACGTCCTGATCCGCTTCGCGACCGAGGACGTCGAGGTCGGCGACAAGGTCCTGCCGAAGGGCGAGGCACTCATCGTCTCGTTCGGCGCGCTCGGCCGCGACGAGAAGCAGTACGGGGAGACCGCCGGCGAGTTCGACGTCACCCGCTCCCCCAACCGCCACATCGCCTTCGGCCACGGCCCGCACGTCTGCCCGGGCGCCGCGCTGTCCCGGATGGAGGCGGGGGTCGCGCTGCCCGCGCTGTACGAGCGCTTCCCGGACCTGGACCTCGCGGTACCGGCCTCCGACCTGCGCAACAAACCGATCGTGACGCAGAACGACCTGTACGAGCTCCCGGTCGATCTGGGCTGATCCCGCCGCTCACGTTCCGGAGCGTGCGTCTCACCGGACGGACACGGTCCTCGACCGCTTCCGGGAGGGACTACGCTCCGGGTCGTGGCTGACATCCAGATTCCCGCAGACCTCAAGCCCGCCGACGGACGTTTCGGCGCCGGGCCCTCCAAGGTGCGGACGGAGGCGGTCGACGCGCTGGCCGCGACCGGCACCTCCCTTCTCGGCACGTCCCACCGCCAGGCCCCGGTCAAGAACCTGGTCGGCGAGGTACGTGACGGCGTACGCAGCCTCTTCTCCCTCCCCGAGGGTTACGAGGTCGTCCTCGGCAACGGCGGGTCCACCGCCTTCTGGGACGTCGCGACGCACGGTCTGATCGAGTCGAAGTCCCAGCACCTGAACTTCGGCGAGTTCTCGTCGAAGTTCGCGAAGGCCGCCAAGCTCGCGCCCTGGCTTGCCGACCCGACGGTCATCGCCTCGGACCCGGGCACCCACCCGGACCCGAAGGCCGAGGCGGGCGTCGACGTCTACGCCTTCACCCACAACGAGACCTCCACCGGTGTCGCGGCCCCCGTCAAGCGGGTCGCGGGCGCCGACGAGGGCTCCCTCGTCCTGGTGGACGCCACCTCCGGTGCGGGCGGCCTGCCGGTCGACATCACCGAGACGGACGTCTACTACTTCGCCCCGCAGAAGTCCTTCGCCTCCGACGGCGGCCTGTGGATCGGCGTGTTCTCCCCCGCCGCCCTGGACCGCGCCGCGCGTGTCCACGCCTCGGGCCGGCACGTCCCGGAGTTCTTCTCGCTGCCCACGGCGATCGACAACTCCCTCAAGAACCAGACGTACAACACCCCGGCGCTGGCCACCCTCTTCCTGCTGAACGAGCAGCTGAAGTGGATGAACACCCAGGGCGGCCTGGACTTCACGACCGGCCGCACGGCCGCGTCCTCGCAGCACCTGTACGGCTGGGCCGAGGAGTCCAAGTACGCCACCCCGTTCGTCACCGACCCGGCGAAGCGCTCGCAGGTCATCGGCACGATCGACTTCGAGGACGGCATCGACGCGGCGGCCGTCGCCAAGGTGCTCCGCGCCAACGGCATCGTCGACACGGAGCCGTACCGCAAGCTGGGCCGCAACCAGCTGCGCGTGGCGATGTTCCCGGCGATCGACCCGGCGGACATCCAGGCGCTCACCGCCTGCATCGACTACGTGATCGACAAGCTCTGACGGTCACACGTCCTGGACGGCCCCGCACACCCCGGTGTGCAGGGCCGTTTCTGCTTCACTCGACCGAGTGGCGGGCTGCTTCCAGGACGGAATCAGGCCCGCCGTCCTACGATGATGTCCTCGACACCAGCCATTCCAGGAGGCCCGCAATGTCTGCAGCAGCAGTCGAGCACTTCTGTGACGGTGAACCGGAACCGCTGCTCGAAAGTGCCAACCGGCTCTCCGAGCAGCTCCCCCCGGGATACCGCGTCGAGATCATCGGAGGCGTCATCACCGTGGCCCCACCCCCGGACGGCCCGCACGCCAATGCTCTGACCACACTCATGATCCCGTTCCTGGCAGCAGGGCTCCACGGCGACGAGACCAAAGTCCTCCAGGCCATCGGCCTGTGGCTGCCCGGCGGCCCCGAGGACTACGCCATCCCGGACCTCGCCGTCGTGGACGCCGACTTCGACGAGCACCGGGCCGAGAACAACTGCTACGACCCCGCCGTCTTCCGCCTCGTCGTGGAAGTGACCTCCGGCAACTACAAGAGCGACCTGCGCAACAAGGTCGCCTCATACGCCGAGGCCAAGATCCCGGTCTATGTGATCGTCGACCGCAAGCACAGCCGCATCCACGTCCTCACCGAACCCACCGGCGGCACCTACGACAACCACGAGGTGTACGCCCCCGGTCAGACAGCCGCGCTCCCGGACTCCATCGGGGCCGAAGTGACGCTGGACGTGGCGGAGTTGGTGCAGGCCGGACGCCCTCGCGCCTGAGCGGTCACCTCCCGCCCTCCGTGACGCGGACGACGAGTACGGCCACGTCGTCCCGCTGCGGGGCATCCGCCAGTCCGTGGGAGAGCGCCTCCAGGAGCTGCGGCAGCGGCTCGTCCCCGTGTGCCGACAAGGTGGACGCCGTCCGTCCGATGCTCGCGTCGATGTCGTTGTCACGGCGCTCGACCAGCCCGTCGGTGTACAGCAGGAGCACGCTGCCCAGGGGGAGTTCGAGCTCGTGGTCGTGGCGGGCGGGGCCGCCGGGGGCGCCGAGGAGGAGCAGGCCGTGCTCATCCAGGGCCGAGACGCGGCCGTCGGGCGTCCGGAGCAGCGGCGGTGGGTGCCCGGCGTTGGACCAGGTCAGACGCCACCGGCCCCCGTCCGGGTCGAGGCGGGCGTGCACCGCCGTGGCGCCGGGGCCCAGCGGCAGCACGTCGAAGGCACTGTCGATCGCGTCCAGCGCGGCGGCCGGTGAGTGCGCGGGATGGCCGAGGGTGGCCTGGCGGAGCATGCTGCGGACCTGGCCCATCACAACCGCGGCCTGCACGTCGTGTCCGATGATGTCGCCGATGGACAGCATCAGAGCCCGCCGCGGGGCGTCAGGGAGCCGAGGCAGCAGGTAGGCGTCGTACCAGTCGCCGCCCACCATGTCCTGGTCGGTGGCCGGCAGGTACAGGGCGGACATGTCCAGGCCCGGCACGTCCGGAAGATCGGTCAGCATCGCGGCCTGGAGCTGTTCGGCGGTGCTGAGCCGGGTCTCGACGAACAGGGTGCGGTCCACCGCCTGGCTGACGTAACCGGCGACCGCGGTGAGGACCGCCTCCTCCGTCACCGCCAGGACATGACGGCCGGGCCAGCACCACGTCAGCACGCCTCGGCCGCGAGGCAGCGGTACGCACAGCGCGGAGCGGAGCCCCAGCGCGTCGTACCCGGCGACGGCCTCGGGGCTGAAGCCGGCCACGAGTGCGTCGTGGTCGGGGACGAAGACGGTGCGCTGTTCGCGCATGGCCTGCGTGCTGGGGAAGCCCGCGTCCAGGTCCAGACGGTCGATGGCGGTCTCCACCGGCTTCACGTCGTCCGGATCGATCACGCGCCACAGCCCCTGCCCGTCCGCGAGCAGCAGGCCCACGAAGGACGGCTCGTAAGGCCCGTCGAACATGCGGCGCAGGCGGCGGGTGAGGTCCGTGAGGTCGTGGGAGTGGCCCAGCTCGATGGAGGCGCGCAGCAGCAGGCCGGCGTGGTCGCGGTCCTGCCGGATCCGCTCGGTGGCGATCCGCAGGCGCAGTTCCACCGAGCAGGCGGCTGTGAGGTCGCCGAGGTCCTGCAGTTCGCCCTCGGCCCACTTCCGGGGCTTGTGGTCGATGGCGCAGAGCGATCCCAGGACCTGCCCGTCGGCATCCGTGAGCGGCATCCCGGCGTACGCGATCACCTGGAGGTCGGGGATGGCGAGGCTGGCGCAGGTCCGCGCATGTACCCGTGTGTCCTCGAGGACCAGCGGCCGGCCGTCGAGGACGACGTGCTGGCAGAACGAGTGGCTCAGCGGGGTCTCGCGCCGTCCCGCCCAGGGCTCGGCGAGACCGACCATGCCGGGGAAGACCTGCCGGTCGGTCTCCAGCAGCGAGACCAGCGAGACCGGGACACGGAGGAACCGGGAGACGAGCCTCGCGAACCGGTCCATGCCCGGATCGGCCGCCGCCGTCAGTCCCGCGAGCCGCAGGGCCTCCAGCCTGCCCAGTTCGCCCATCCCGGGGCCTCCGTCGATTGCTCGGCAGTCGCGGCGGTTTCCACGCACCGCGCTCTACGACGGTATAAGACAATTCCGGGCATGTCGTGATCAGGGACCGTGTCCGGAGTCCGCCACCCGGCCAGGAGCGGCGCCCCGGGGGACGTCCCGCAGCCACCGCACCTCGCCGTCCTCCCGCGCGCCCGCGGGCAGCAGCCCGGCTGCGGCGGCCACGGCGGCGGACGCCGTGTGGTCCGGGTGGATGTGCGCGACGACGGTGGTGACGGAGCCCTGGTCCAGCAGGTGCCGGACCAGGCCGGCCGCGGCCTCCTTGGCGTATCCCCTGCCCTGCCACCGCGTCCCGACCACCCAGGCGACCTCCGCCCGCGTCCCGCACACGGTGGCCTGGACGTAACCGGCCAGGCACCCGTCGGTACGCACCCGGAGCACCCAGTTCCACCAGCGTTCGGCGGGGTCCGGCGAGCCCGCGGCCTGGCGCTCGTAGCGGGCTCGCAGGATGCCGGGGCCCTCCGGCGCGCCCCCCGTGTAGGTGTGCAGGGCGGGGTCGAAGAGGACGGCGGCCATCTCCTCCGCGTGCGCGACGTCGAGCGGAAGCGCGTCGAGACGGGAGGTGGAGAAAGGCTCGGGATCCCTGTTGACCTGCATGGGCGGAGCCTACGCGGGGCTCCGCCCGGTCAGCGGCTGAGCCGCTGGAATCTGCGTACGGCGAGCGGCAGGAACACCAGCGTGATCACCGAGGGCCACACCAGTGCCATCAACAGGGCGTGCTCCTCGACCCAGGTGCCCCCGCTCGCCACCGGGTTGCCGAAGAGCTGCCGGGCTGCGGTGACCGTGGAGGAGACCGGGTTCCAGGCCGCGAGCGTGCCCAGCCAGCCGGGCATCAGCGAGGGGGCCACCAGGGCGCTGGAGATCATCGTGACGGGGAACGCGATGGCGTACAGGCCACCCGCCGACTCCGCGTTCGGGACGACGAACCCCAGCCAGACGCCCACCCAGATCAGGCTGAACCGCAGCAGCAGGAGCAGTGCGAAGGCGCCCACCGCCTCCAGCGGGCTGCCGCCCGCCCGCCAGCCGATGGCGAGCGCGGTGACCGCCAGGATCGTCAGCTCCGCACAGGCCACGACGAGGTCCGCGACGCCACGCCCGGTCGCTACGGCGGACGGGGCCATCGGCATGGACCGGAAGCGGTCGATGACGCCCTTGCCCGCGTCGGTGACCACAGCCATGGCGGTGCTCATGAAGCCCATCGTCATGGTCGTCGCGAACATGCCGGGCATCAGGAACTCCCGGTAGTCGCCGCCCCCGGGGACCTTCATCGCGCTGCCGAAGATGTAGCCGTACAGCAGCACGGAGATGATCGGGAAGCCGAGCTGCCAGACGATCGCGAGAGGCTGCCGCTGGTAGTGGGTGAGGCTGCGGCGGGTGACGTTCCAGCAGTCGGCGAGCGCCCAGTACGTGCGGCTCCGCTCGCGGCCGGTGGTGGCGTGCAGTCCGAGCGCGGTCATGCCGCGACCTCCAGACCGGTGCTGTGTCCGGTCAGGCACAGGAACACGTCGTCCAGGCTCGGCCTGTGCAGCCCGATGTCCTCCACCTCGATCCCCTCGTCCTGGAGGGCCCGCGCGACCTCGGTCAGCGCGGCCACCCGGTCGGCGACCTGAGCGTGCACACGGCGGTCCGGCGCGTCCGTCACCACAAGACCGCCGCCCGCCACCCGGTCCACGGCCTTCGCCACCGCCGGGAGGTCGGCCGGCTCGGCGGCCACGACCTCGATCCGGTCGCCGCCGACCCGGTCCTTGAGGCCGTCCGGGCTGTCGTCGGCGATGGCACGGCCCCGGTCGATGACGGTGATGCGGGAGGCGAGCTTGTCGGCCTCGTCGAGGTACTGCGTGGTCAGCAGCACCGTCGTCCCTCCGGCCACGAGCGCCCGTACGGCGTCCCAGACCTCGCCTCGGCCACGGGGGTCGAGCCCGGTCGTCGGCTCGTCCAGGAAGAGCACGGTGGGGGCGAGGATCATGGAAGCGGCCAGGTCGAGCCGCCGCCGCATCCCCCCGCTGTACTCCTTGACGCCCTTCCCCGCCGCGTCGACGAGGTCGAACTGCTCCAGCAGCTCACCGGCCCGCCGCCGCGCCTCACCGCCCAGATGGAAGAGGCGGCCGAACATCTCCAGGTTCTGCCGGCCCGTGAGCACCTCGTCCACGGCGGCGTACTGCCCGGCGAGCCCGATCCGGCTCCGAACGCGGCGCGGTTCACGCGCCACGTCCAGGCCCGCGACCTCGACCCGGCCCCCGTCGAACCGCAGCAGGGTCGCGAGGACCCGCACGGCGGTGGTCTTCCCGGCCCCGTTCGGCCCGAGCAGCCCGTGCACGGTCCCGGGGCGGACCGCCAGGTCGAACCCGTCGAGCGCGTGTTTCTCCGCTGCCCCCTTCTTCGCCCCGTACCGCTTCACCACTCGCTCGGCCAGCACGGCATATCCGGACGCGGACATGGCTCACTCCCCTTCTCCGGCTCCTCACCAAAACCGAGTACACCGTACCCGATTACGAGTACACCGTACCCAGTTTTGCGTCGGCGGGCTTACCCTGAGGCCATGGCGAAGAGCGGACCGGCAGACGGCACCACCACCGGCAGCGGCGACATCGGGCGCAGCCTGGAGCTCCTCTGGGGCACCGGCGAACGCCCCAGCCGTGGCCCCAGACCGGGGCTCACGCTCGACCGGATCGTCACCACGGCCGTCGGGATCGCCGACGCGGAGGGCCTCGACGCGCTCTCCATGCGCGGCCTCGCCACGGAGCTCGGCACCGGCACGATGACGCTCTACCGGTACATCCCCGGCAAGGCCGAACTGCTCGACCTCATGCTCGACCGCGTACAGGGCGAACCGCTCACAGTGGACGCCTCGGAGGTGCCCCGCGACTGGCGGGTGGCCGTCGACGTGATGGCCCGCACCTACCGGGCCACCCTGCGGGCCCACCCCTGGCTCCTCAAGATCAACCAGGCCCGCACGGTCCTCGGCCCGAGCGCCCTGCGCGGCCTCGAACTGGCCCTCACCGGCCTGAGGGGCATGGGGCTCACCGACCCCGAGCTGATCGGGGTGATCATCACGGTCAACAGTTTCGTCGAGGGCCTCGCCCGCACCGAGAACCACGCCATGGAAGTCGCTCGCGAGACAGGTCTGAGCGACGCCGCCTTCTGGGAGGGCCAGCGCCCCTATCTGGAGCGGGCGATGCTGAGCGGCGACTACCCGCGCATGGCCGCCCTGTCGGCGGACGCCTTCGGGTCCGATTTCGACCACTTCGCCTTCGGCCTCGGCCGCATCGTCGACGGCCTCGAGACCCTGGCCCTCCAGCGCGGGGGGCAATGAACCGAAAGGCCCGGATCACCCCTTTTTCATGCACCATGGATACATGGAGACGATCCGTGAGCTGAAGCCTTTCGTGAAGCAGTACACCGTCCTGCTGAGCAGCCGCAGGCCGGACGGATCAGCTGCCCACACCCCCGTCAGCATCGCCGTCGAGGGGGACCACGCCTATATCCGTACGTTCTCCTCCGCCTGGAAGGTCGACCGGATGCGTAACCATCCGGTGGTGGAGATCGCCCCGTGCACCGTGCGAGGAGCGCCGACAGGACCTCCGACGAAGGCATGGGCGCGGCTCCTGCCGCAGGACTCGAAGGAGAACACGCACGCCGCCCGGACGCTCTCCCGGAAGTACCCGGCGCTGCACGGCGTGGCCGTCCCCCTCACCCACCGGCTGAAGCGTGACCGCACGCTCCACTACGAACTGCGGCCCATCACCGACGACACCTGAGCGGGCCGGCGAACGGCCTCGCGGGCCGGCGCGAACCCACGAGGCCCGGCCTCGCGGACCCGCGAGCCCGACGGGTCACGCGCCGTCGAGGTCCGTGCCCCGGGAGACCTTCTCCCACTCGGCGAGCTCCGCCCGCACCGAGTCCAGATGCCCGACGAGGGCGTCCACCGCATCGCCTCCGAGCGCCAGCCGCAGGGGGGTCTTCTCGGACTCCAGGGCGTGGCGGATCGCTGCCGCCGCCTTCGCCGGGTCGCCAGGCTGGCTGCCGCTCCCGCTCCGCACCGTATGCCGGGTCACGCCGGCCGTCCCGGCGTAGGCCGGGTTCTCCTCGCTGAAGTACGCCGCGCCCCTGCCGAACAGGTTGGTCCTGAACGCCCCGGGCTCCACGATCAGCACCTTGACACCGAAGGGCCGCATTTCGTCGGCCAGCCCCTCGGAGAGCTGTTCCAGGGCCGCCTTCGTCGCGCTGTAGGCGGAGAACCCGGCGAAGGAGAGCTGTCCGCCGAGGCTGCTCATCATGACGACCGACCCGCCGCGCCGCTCCCGCATGCTCGGCAGGAGGGCCCGGGTCAGGCGCGCCGGGCCGAAGACATGCAGGTCGAAGAGGTCCCGTAGCTCCTGTTCGGTCGTCTCCTCGAACGCCCCGACCTGGGTACGCCCGGCGTTGTTGACCAGGACGTCCACCCTGCCGTAGCGGGCCAGGACATCGGCGGCGACCTCGTCGATCCGCTCGCCGTCCGTGATGTCCAGGCTGACCGCCTCGACCTGGCCGGGGTGGGCGGCGACCAGGTCGTCCAGGGCGGAGGTCCGCCGGACCGCGGCGATCACAGTGTCGCCCGCGGCGACCGCGGCCTCCGCGACGGCGCGCCCGAAGCCGCTGTTCGCCCCTGTGACCAGCCACACCTTGCCGTCGTTCGCGCTCATGATGGTCTCCCTCGTCATCCGCCGCCCGGGACCTTTCCCGTCGGTGGATCCCATCCTTCGCCCGGACCGCGGGGCGCGTCCAAGACCTCTTGTGATAGCCATGCGTTATGGACGTCCACGGCCGCGATCTCCGCTACTTCACCGCTGTGGCCGAGGAGTTGAGCTTCACCCGGGCCGCCCAGCGGCTCTTCGTCTCCCAGCCCGCGCTGAGCAAGCAGATACGGATGCTGGAGAAGCAGACCGGCTCCGAACTCTTCGACCGGGACCGGCGTACGGTCCGCCTCACAGCGGCGGGTGAGGCCCTGCTGCCGCACGCCCGTACGGTGCTGGCGGCCTGGGAGGCGGCGGAGCGGGCGCTCGACGAGGCGAGGGCCGCTGAGCGGGGCACGCTCACCATCGGGATGTCCACGAGCCCGGGGCGCGGCCTGCTGCCTGCCCTGCGGGCCCGGCTCACCGCCCGCTTCCCTTCGGCCCGTCCGGTATTGCGCCAGGTCAACTGGGCTGACGGTACCGCCGGGTTGGCGGACGGTTCCTGCGATGTGTCGTTCGCCTGGCTGCCGCTGCCGGACCCCGCGCGGTACCGCTGGGTGGTCGTGGCCCGTGAGCCGAGGCTGATCGCGCTGCCGGCCGACCACCCGCTCGCGGCACGGGCTTCCGAGGATCCCGAAGGCATGGCCGACTTCACGGACTTCCTGGACGAGCCCTTCCTCGCCCTGCCTCCGAACGCCGGACCGACACGGGACCACTGGCTGGCCCTGGACGCCCGTGGTGGCCGGGAGCCGGTGATCGGGGGCGTGATCGCCAGCGCCGAGGAGACCCATGAGGCGGTGGCCAACGGCCAGGGCGTGGCGCTGCTGGCGTCCGGGAACGCCGCGCTGATCGCCCGTGACCACGTCATCTGCCTGCCGGTCCGAGGCGTCACCCCCTCGGAACTCGCGGTGGCCGCCCGCCGCGACGACGAACGCCCCCTGGTCCGCGCCTATCTGGCCGGGGCGGAGGAGCTGGCGGCCGGGGAAAGCTCCCCGCCGCCGCACTGAGGACAGCGCAACGGCAGATCAGGCGGCCGGCCGGATGCGCCGGTGGAGCGGGAGCTGCGCCGGCCCCGCTGACACCGAAAAACCCTAGCCGTCCGTACCGTCGACGGGCTCGCCCGCCGGGCCCGTCTCCTCGATGCCGCTGTCCTGCGCGCCGACTGCCCGGCCTTCCCAGTGCAGCACCCGCCAGCCTTCGCCGGGCGCACCGGAGAGGATGACGGCCCCGGTGTTCCGCAGCGCCCGGGCGGACGCGAAGTCGACGTCGACGTTCTCGGCCCGGGCCGCCGCCCACATGCGGATGGCGGCGCCATGGCTGACCATGGCCACGGTCCCGGCCCCGGTGCCCGCGGCCTCCTCGACGACGGCGTCGTAACGCCGCAGCGCCTCCACCCCGTTCTCCCCGCCCGGCATACGCAGCCCGGTGTCCCCCGCCGACCATGCGAAGGCAGTGGTCATGTAGGTCTCGACGGCCTGGTCGTCCCCGCGCATCTCGAGCTCCCCGGCGGACAGCTCCCGGAGCCCCTCCCGCACCCGGACCTCCAGCCCCGTCCGCGCCGCCAGGGGTGCCGCGGTGAGCTGGGTGCGGAGCAGGGTGGAGGCGTAGAGGGCGTCGATCCTCTCCGCCGCCAGCGCGTCCGGGAGCGCCGCCGCCTGCTCCTGGCCCAGCGGGGTCAGGGCGGGGCCTGGTTCAGCGGTGTCCAGCAGGCGCTTGACGTTGGAAGTGGTCTGACCGTGGCGAATGAGCAGCAGCCGCATAAACAGATCTGTCTCCGTGAGGCGGGATTTTCGGGGGCTCCTGGGAGGGGCCGGTCTTCCACTCTGCCACTGCGGGACCTTCTTCGACGGCCCCGCGGGGTGACCCGGACGGCTCTCGCCCTACCCCCGGCGGCGCTTCGCCACGATCAGGGCCAGCACGATGACGACGACGGCCACGGCGCCGCCCGTCGCGGTGCCCTTCTTCGAGACGCCGTCCTCCCCGCCGTCCCCGGACGACGTCCCGCCGCCCCCGCCGTTCGGGGACGTCCTGCCGCCGCCCTCCACCTCCACGCGCACCACTTCGCTCTGCTTCCCCTCGGAGCCGAACATCATCGCCGAACCGTCCGCCGTGTACGTCACCGACTCGGACTGCCCCTGGAGCGGCACGCTCACGGCGTGGTCGGCGCCGAGCCGCCCGTTCTCGAAGGCGTAACGCCGGGCGCTGAAGTACGAGCGGAGCACCAGCTCCTTGCCGTCCGGGGAGAACGCTCCGTCCGTCACCCACGGCACCTCGCCCACGCGCCGGAAGACGTTGTCCCCGCCGGCGGCCAGCTTCTCCGGGCCCTCGTAGAGCGCGCCGCCACCCTCCCTCTTCGAGGCGATGTACACCCGCCCCGTCTTGGGGTGGACCATCATCGCCTCGGCGTTGCGCGCCCCGTCCGCGTACGTCACGTCGAACTGCGTGGCCCGCACCGTGGCGTCCGCGAGCCGCTTCGGCTCGGGGAAGCGGTAGATCCAGACGTGGTCCCAGGAACCGTCGAGGTTGTCGCCGATGTCACCGACGTACAGGTTCCCGTCGGGCCCGACCGAGATCGCCTCCACATCGCGGGGATCCCCCACACCCTTCATGGTGATCGTCGCGACGGTCTTCCCCGTCCGGGAGTCGACGGCGTAGACGTACGGCCCGTCGTCGCTGTCGTTGTGCGTCCAGTAGATCCCCGGGTGGAGCCGGCTGGCGGCGATACCGCTCGACTCGGTGATCCGGGAGTCCTCGATGGTGAAGGTCCGGTCCGCCCCGTCCCCGTCGTCCGCGACGGACGGCACCGTCCCCGTCAGGAACAGGAGGGCGGTGGCAGCGGCGACGGTCAGCAGCGATCTCATGGCACAAGTGTCCACTGTCACGTCGCAGGCCGGAGCAGTGATCAGCCATGATGTCGCCATGCGTTTTCTCTTCGTCGGCGACTCCATGACCATCGGGCGTTCCGGCGACTTCACCTGGCGCTACCGCATGTGGCAGCACCTCGATGCGACCCTCGGCGCCGGCGCGTACGCGATCACCGGCCCGCGCACCGAGCTCTACGACACCGAGGCGAACGCCCCGCTCTCCCACGCGTACGGCGACGCGGCCTTCCCCGCGCCCGCGCGCCGGCACCTGGCCGGCTGGGGCGAGGGCTGGCTCCACATGGCCCCCGCCATAGCGGACACGGTCACGGCGGCCCGCGCCGACGTCCTGCTGGTCTCGCTCGGCCTGATAGACCTCGGCTTCTACACCGACAGCACGCAGACGGCCGCGAACGCCCGGGCGTTCATCACCGCGGCCCGCACCGCCAACCCCCGGATCAGGCTGGTGCTGCTCCCCGTCATACCGAACATCCGGGCGGAGTCCGACGCCCCCTTCGCCGCCGAGTGCGACCGCTTCAACACGCTGCTCGCGAAGGCGGCCGCCGAGCTGGACTCCCCGTCGTCCCCGGTCCTGCTGGCCTCGCACCCCACGGGCTACGACATCCACACGGACACCTACGACGGCACCCACCCCGGCCCCACGGGCGAACACAAACTGGCCGGAGCCTTCGCCGACGCGATGCACCAGGCCTGGGGCGTGGGCGGCCCTTACGCGGGAGCACTGGCGGCGGCCTGATCAGGCCTGACCGACCGGCGGTCGCACGTTCACAGCACGCCCCCCGCCTCGTCGTGGAACACCTCCGGCCAGTAGCGGTAGTCGTCGGGCCCGGCAGCGGGGAGGCAGGCGATCGGGTCGGCCGTGGAGAGCACGGCGACCATCGTGTCGGCGAGCTGGTGGTAGAACTCCCCCATACTGCCCGTCAGCTCGTACTCCTCCGCCAGCTTCTGCTGCCGGCTGTGCATCCAGACCGTGAACGCCAGGGTCGACACATCGGCGTTGACCGGCGTCACCGTCTCGTCGTCGATGAGCGCGTAATGGACCACGCCCGTGCGGCCGTCGACGATGGCGTCGAAATCGTGCATCAGGCCGCCGATGACCAGCAGGTGATCCGACCCCTCCGGCAGGGCACCGGTGATCCGGAGGTGCTGCAGCTCGGGCCTCGCCATGTTCTCCGCGCGGGCGGCGGTCATCGTCCTCAGCATGTCCGCGGGCTCGTCCAGCCCGAACATCAACCCGTCCCGGGGCAGCCCGACCTCGGCCAGGAACCGCCGGGTCGGCTCGTGTTCCAGCACCTCGGGCAGTTCCGCCGGGGCGATCCGGACGACCTCCCCCGTACCGAACTCCTCCTCGATGAAGTCCGGCGGCAGATCGAGGCGCAGCCCCCTGCCCGGCGCTGCGATCAGGGCCATGGGCCGGAACAGCGCCGCGATCCGCCAGACCGGGGGCACCCCGCCGTCGCCTTCCACATCCCCCCACCCGTCCTCGCCCCAGTCCTCGGCCTTGAAGACGGAGAGCAGGATCGAAGAGGCCTCCTCGGCGACCGGAACGCCGGTGCGGCCCTCCAGGTGCCCGAATCGGCCACTCAGCGAGTCGAGTTCACCGAGGGCCTCCAGGAAGCGCGCGAGCGCGTCGAGCGAGGGGGCGAGCGGATGGAGCCCGGCGTACCGGGCCGCGGTCATCTGCAGGCTGAAGGCCCGGCCTGTTTCCCCGTCCACGACGACAGCCTGGGCTTCGTCCCCCTCGATCAGCAGGTGCCCGACAACCACCGTGCCCGCTATATGCGGATCGAGGTCGGCCGGGTCGTCCTTCTCCTCGACCAGGTGGACCGCCGTGACCATGCGCTCCCCGGACAGGTGGCGGAACCGTATGACGTCCTGTCCGCCCGAAAGCACACCGCCGACGAGCGCACGCCGCGTCGCCCTGTGAGTGATGCCCGGGTGGATGGACTCCTCCGGTACCGCGACGGCCGTTCCCTTCATGTCCCAACCCCAAAGTGCTTCGTCCGTAGTGACCTTGCGGATAACACCCACCGTAAGGCGGGGCACTGACAGCTGCCCCGGAACCGGATCAAGGAGCCCGGCGTCCTCCTCACGTGCGAGGCCTCGCCGGGAGACCTCCGGACTGGAGCACGAGCGCGTGGCGCAGAAGAAGCGGGACGGACCGGCACCGGGCTGGAGCCGGCGGCGGGGCCGCGTGACCGCTCTGCTCTGCCTCCTTGTGGCCGTCCTGCTCGTCTTCCCCGGCCTGATACCCAACACCCCCGGCCACCTGGGCAGCCTGACGGAGACTTTCCTCCCCTGGCTCGGCCTCGCCGTCCCCGTCCTGCTGGTCCCGGCGCTCCTGCGGCGCTCGCTCCTGGCGTCGGCCGCGCTGCTGCTGCCCGTGGTCACCTGGTCCGCCCTCTTCGGGGGCCTGCTCCTCGCCGGGGACGAGACACCGGACGGCGCGTTCACCGTGGTCCAGCACAACGTCAGCGACGTGAACCCCGACCCTGCCGCCACCGCACGGGCACTGACCGGGACGGGCGCCGACATCGTCGCCCTGGAGGAGCTGACGGCCCAGGCCCTGCCCGCGTTCGAGGCGGCGATGGCAGCGGACTACCCCCACCACGCGACCAAGGGCACGGTCGGCCTCTGGTCGAAGCATCCCCTCAGCGGTGTACGGCTGGTGGACATCAGGCCGAAGGACGTCGGCGAGGGCTGGGACCGGGGCCTGCGGGCGACGGCCCGTACGCCGCAGGGTGACGTCGCCGTGTACGTCGCCCACCTGCCCTCGGTCCGGATCGGCGCAACCGGGCTCTCCTCGGGCCGGCGGGACGAGAGCGCCGCTCTCCTGGGCGAGGCCATCGCCGCCGAGCCCCTGGACCGGGTGATACTCCTCGGCGACCTCAACAGCACGCTGGACGACCGCGGTCTGGAGCCGGTCAGCTCGCTGATGGACCGGCCGGGCCAGGGCTTCGCGTTCAGCTGGCCCGCGAAGCTCCCGGTGGCCCGGATCGACCAGATCCTCGCCCGGTCCGCGACGGTCACCGGCGTACGGTCCTTGCCCGCGACCGGCAGCGACCACCTGCCCATAGCGGCGGACCTCAGGCTGTGACCGCGGCCCCGGCGCCCGGGCCCACGCTCAGCCCGCCATCTCGATCCCCAGCATCGCCAGACCCAGCTTGGTCAGCTCCTCCGACACCTCGCCGGGCCGGGCCCTGCGCGGGCGGCGGGCGTGGTGCGCCATGAGCTCGTGGACCGTGCCCACCATCACCATCACCACGACCCGGTGGTCCCGCTCCTCCACCTCACCGCGCACCGCCGCACGCTCGGCCTCACCGGTCAGGAAGTCGGTCCACAGGTCACGCCACCGCTTGCAGTGCGCGTCCACCGCCGGACTCACACCCAGCACCTCGACGAACGTCACCCGCGCCTCACGCAGGTCCCGGGTCACCGCCAGGACGTACGCGTCGAACAGCCGCCGGAAGCGCATCTCCAGCGGGCAGTCGTCCATCCCCTCGGAGAGC
This sequence comes from Streptomyces sp. NPDC102441, assembly GCF_044765585.1. NCBI lineage: Bacteria > Bacillati > Actinomycetota > Actinomycetes > Kitasatosporales > Streptomycetaceae > Streptomyces > Streptomyces sp. NPDC102441. The sequence continues at coordinate 159,314 of NZ_JBIWKH010000004.1, read as the reverse complement.
AGGGCCACTTCGGACGCCCGCAGTCCGGCCGTCGTGATCTGGTTGTGCAGGGCCATCAGCAGGCCTTCCCGGGAGCCGAACTCCTCCCGGAGCACCTCCTCCGGGACACCGGCCGTCACGCACAGGGCGTACTCCGACGTCTGCGCGTAGCCGTACACCCCGAACATCTCCAGGGCAGCGTCGAGGAGCTGCCCACGGGCCCGCGTACGCACACCGTCGGCCGCGCCGGTCAGTTGGTCCACCGGGACATCCACCACGGGTCCTCCTTGGTCTGCCGCACATCCAGTGATCACGAACCGCCGTGGAGCGGGTCGCGTGGGCCGGAGAGAGCTCAGGCGCCTCTGGATGGCGCGTGCGCCATTGTCCAGGTACATCCCGCCGTACGCGTCCCTCGCCGCGCCGCCGCGCGCACAGTCCGCCAGGACCGGTGAGCGCTCGCACAGATGTGCCCTGGGCGCACGCCGCCGAGAACGCTCCCCCGGCCGGGCGACGCCGGGGCCGCGCTCACCGTGTGCGCCGCGCCAGCGCCAGCAAGCTCAGCCCGAACATCAGGACACCCAGGGGGAGATGGACCGACGGTATGTGCGCGATACCGAGCACGACCTGGGCCGAGGCGAGGACCAGGAAGCCGGAGGCGTGCAGGACGGGCCGGGGCGAGCCGCCGCCCGGCTTCCAGGCCAGCACCGCCGCGATCACGTACAGCATCGACGCCCCGTACATCACGCGGGCTCCGACGCTGTGCAGCGTCTCCCCGTAGGGAGCGGTCAACAGCAGTCCGGCGGAGACCGCCTGGAGGAAGATGGTCAGGGTCTGCAGGATGATCGCGATCTGCAGGAACGAGAAGCGGCGCTGTGCAGTCGCCAGTTGGGTCGCCATGGCACGGTCCCCTTTTCCGCCCGGAGGGGCAGTGGATCGATAAGGTCTCACCAGCCCGACGAAGTGGGCCCGCGAAAGGTAAGGCGAGGAGGGGCCGGGAGCATGAGGGCGGCTGGGACGACCCCCGGTGGGACAGCCGGTGAGCGGCGCCAACTTATGAACATCGCCTACCGGTTGCTCGGCTCACTGGCCGAGTCGGAGGACGCCGTGCAGGAGGCGTACGCGCGCTGGTACGCGCTGCCACCGAGCCGGCGGGACGAGATCATCTCCCCCGGCGCCTGGCTGACGACCGTGACCGGCCGCATCTGCCTGGACGTGCTCGGTTCGGCGCGGGCCCGGCGTGAACGCTATGTCGGCGCATGGCTGCCGGACCCGCTGCCCGACCTCGCCGAGTGGGGCCCCGGCCATGGCACCGATCCCGCCGACCAGATGGTCCTGGACGAATCGGTGACGATGGCCTTCCTCGTCGTCCTGGAGTCGATGACGCCCGCCGAGCGGGTGGCGTTCGTCCTGCACGACGTCTTCCGGTACCCCTTCGCCGAGATCGCCGGCATCCTCGGCCGGACCCCCGCCGCCTGCAAGCAGCTGGCGGCCTCCGCCAGGCGGCGGGTGCGCTCCGAGCGGGCCCCTGTGACGACGGCCGGCCGGGCCGACACGGTGCGGCAGGTCAAGGTGGCCTGGGAGACCAAGGACATCGCGGCCCTCGTCGACCTCCTCGACCCGGCCGCCGTGATGACCGCCGACGGCGGCGGCATGGTCGGCGCCGCCCTGCGCCCGATCGACGGCGGCGCGCAAATCGCCCGGTACATGGTCGCCATCGCCGACAGGGCTCCGGGGCTGGAACTCCTGGAGCGGTCGGTCAACGGCCTGCCCGGCCTGGTGGCCCGGCGCGCCGGCGCCGTCATGACCGTGGCGTCGTTCGATGTCACCGACGGCCGCGTCACCCGGATCTGGGTGGTGCGCAACCCGGAGAAGCTGGGGCCGTGGGGACTTGACCCTCACGTTGCGTGAGGCTGGAGGGTGGTGTGCATGAGCGACTACTACAACGCGTTCGAGATGAGTCCCGTGCCCGCCCCCGGCCCGGACGTGGTCCCGCCGGAGCCGTTCCAAGGCATCTACGGAATGCCCGCGTTCGCGACGATCCCCACCAGCGATCTGGCGGCCTCGGTGGACTTCTGGACTCGTGGCCTCGGGTTCTTCGAGCTGTTCGGCATCCCCGGCACGCTTGTGCATCTGCGCCGGTGGGCGTTCCAGGACGTACTCCTCGTCACGGCGGAGAGCGTTCCGGAGCAGCCACCGGCGATGAGCCTCAGTTTCGCGTGCGTGCTCAGCCAGGTCGACTCCCTTGTCGAGACCTGCCGTGCGTTGCGCCCGGACTCGGTCGACGGTCCACGGGACACCCCCTGGAACACCCGCGACGTGACGGTGACCACCCCCGAGAACGCGCGGATCGTCCTCACCGCGGCGAAGCCCTTCGATCCGGCCGGCCAGGAGGCGCGGAACCTCGCAGCCATCGGGATCACCCCGCCGGACGCCGGTCCCGGCGACAATGAGGACCATGCCTGAAGCCTCCGACACCGACGGCCTGACCGTCGGCCAGGTCTCGACGCGTCTGGGCGTGACCGTCCGCGCGCTGCACCACTGGGACGAGATCGGCCTGGCGCGTCCGTCGCTGCGCACGGCTGCCGGATACCGGCTCTACACCGCCGGCGATCTGGAGCGTCTGCACCGTGTCGTCGTCTACCGGGAGACCGGCCTCGGCCTGGACAGGATCCGGGCCTTCCTGGACGACCCGGCCGCTGACGTGCCCGGTGCGCTGCGCGCACAGCGCGCCCAGGTCGAGGAACGCGTCGACCGCCTCCAGCAGCTCGGCGCCGGACTGGACCGGATGATCGACGCCCATGAGCGTGGCCTCCTGCTGACCGTCGAGCAGCAGGCCGAGATCTTCGGCCCCGAGTGGGACCCTGACTGGCCAGCCCAGGCCCGCCGGCGCTACGGGAACACGACGCAGTGGATGCAGTACGCCGAACGCTCGGCCTCTCGTGGTCCGGAGGAATGGCAGGCCGTCAGCGACGCGGTCGCCGACCTGGACCGTGCCCTCGCGGACGCGATGGACGCCGGCGTCGCACCCGGTGGCCCGGAAGCGAACCACCTCGTCGAGCGGCATCGCGAGGTCTTCGCTTCGCACTTCCCCCTCACCCGGCAGATGCAGGTCTGTCTCGCCCGCATGTATGAGGCGGACCCCGCGTTCGCCGCCCACTACGACGGCATCCGCGCCGGCCTCGCCACGTGGTTCCGCCGAATCGTCGACGCCGCCGCGCGCGCCCATGGCATCGACCCCGACGCCGCGACCTGGGAGTAGGGCGGCGCGGGCCCGGCCCCCTGGGGGTGCGAAGCGTTCACAGCCGCTTCAGCACGGCCTGTTCGGCCGTGGCGAACTCCTCGTCGGTGAGGATGCCGGCCTCGCGCAGTTCACCGAGCTCGCGGAGCCGCCGCAGCAGGACGTCGTGGTCGCCGGCCGGCGGGGCGGCCCCGGGCTCCGGAGCGGCCCCGGGCTCCGGAGCGGCCCCGGGCTCCGGGGCGGCCCCGGGCTCCGGAGCGGCCCCGGGCTCCGGAGCGGCCCCGGGCTCCGGGGCGGCCCCGGGCTCCGGGGCGGCTTCGAGCACGGCGGCGGGCACCGGCACCCGTACGAGCACGGCGGCGGCGACGCGGTCAGGCGACGCCGCCGCCCGCGCCCCGGCCGTGGACCAGCGGCAGGAAGACCTCGTCGACGATCTCGACGAGGACGGCGTCCTGCACGGCCGGGACACCACGCGTCATGTACTCGTTGCGCAGCAGCGCCACCGGCGCGGACGCCACCCGTGGGTGCAGCGCTCCCGGCGTGGCCTCGCCGCGGGTCACCGCCCGGCCGAGCACCTCCGTCCACGCGGACTCGTAGGCGCCTCCGCCGGCCTCAGGGTCGCGCAGCTCGGCGAGCAGCCCCGGCGTGCCGCCGGCCGCCGCGATCAGACCGCGCAGGATCTCCCCGTACGGCGACGACCAGGTGCTGTTCGCGCCCCGTAGCAGCTCCAGGGCGTCTCCCCGCAGCGAGCCGGTGTCCGGCACGGTGGTCTCCGCCGCGGCCAGCCGGCGGTACGCGGCGACGCCGAGCGCGACGCGGTCGGTCCAGCGGCGGTAGATCGCGTTCTTGTTCGTGCCCGCCCGCCGGGCCACCTCGTCCATGGTCAGACCGGCGACACCGGACTCCCGCAGCACCTCGGCCGCCGCCCGGAGGATCGCCTCCTCCAGTACCGCTCCGCGCCGCCGGGGCGCCCCGGCCTCCCGCCGTCCGTCACCGGCATCCGGCACTGGTCGTCCCCTCTCGTCCCGTACGCCGATATCTACGGCACGGAGCGCACGCACACCAAATCCGGACGGCTGCGCGCAGCCGCACGCACAGTAGGGTACGTTCAGTACCCTAATTCGCCTCGCAGAGAGGGCCCCGCCGTGCGCACCTTCGGCATCAACTTCGACACCGGCTTCACCAGCGCCGGAACCACCACCCGAGAGCCCTTCGACCCCGCCACCGTCCGTCGCGAGATGGAGATCATCCGCGACGGGCTGCGCTGCGACGCCGTCCGGGTCACCGGCGGCGACCGCGACCGCCTGGAGACGGCGGCCCGGCTCGCGGCCGAGGCCGGACTCGCCGTCTGGTACTGCCCGTTCACCAACGGCCTCACCCAGGAGGAGCTCCTCGGCTTCCTCACCGACAGCGCCGGCCGCGCGGAGAAACTGCGGCGGGACGGCGCCGAGGTGGTCTTCCTCACCGGGTCGGAGATCTCCCTCTTCACCGACGGCTTCCTCCCTGGCGACACCATGGCCGACAGGGTCGCCGTCGTCTCCGACCCACAGCGGCTGCGGGCCGCCCTCCCCGCCCTGCACGCCCGGGTCAACACGTTCCTCGGTACGGCGATCACCGCTGTGCGGGCGGAGTTCGGCGGCCGGATCGGCTACGCCTCCCTCCCCTTCGAGGGCGTCGACTGGACGCCGTTCGACCTGGTCGCCACCGACGCCGGCTACCGCGACGCGGGGAACGCCGGCCAGCTGGCCGACGGACTGCGGGCGCTGACCTCGCACGGCAAGCCGGCGGCCGTCACCGAGTTCGGCTGCGCCCCCATCCGTGGCGGCGCCGGCATCGCGAGCCGGGCCGACGCGGTAGTCGAATGGGACGACCGAGCCCGCCCCGCGCGCTTCACCCGGCCCGTCATCCGCGACGAGCAGGAGCAGGCCGGCTACGTGACCGAACTCCTCGGGCTCTTCGAGGACTCCGGCATCGAGGCGGCCTTCGTCTACACCTTCGCCCGCTACGACCTGCCGCACGCCGACACGGAGATCGCCCCCGGGGCCGAGGACCGCGACTTCGACAAGGCGTCCTTCGGCGTGGTCAAGGTCCTCGCCGAAGGACGCACCGGCAGCGCGTATCCAGGCCTCCCGTGGGAGCCCAAGGCCGCCTTCCACGCGCTCGCGGAGTACGGCCGCGACCGGGCGGAGGGCACCCCGCCCACCCCCTGACGCCGGTCAGGCGGCGGAGCGCTCGTCCGACAGGCGGCGGCGCAGGCCGGCCTGCTGGATGGCCGGGGGGTCGTAATCCATGTCGAGCCGCCCGATGTCGGTGCCGGGAGGCACGATGGCGTCGATCCGGTCGAGGACCCCGTCGTCCAGCGTGGTCTCCGCACCCGCGAGGAGGTCGTCGAGGTGCTCCATGGTGCGCGGGCCGATGATCGCGGAGGTGACGGCCGGGTGGGCGATCGCGAAGGCCGTCGCCAGGTGCGTCAGCGACATCCCGGCGTCCTGGGCGACGGGGATCAGCTGCTCGACCACGTCGAGCCGGCGCTCGTCGCTCATGTGCTTGAAGCCGTAGGCCGCCCGGTGCGTGTCGGCCACCTGCCCCTTGCGGTAGCGGCCGGTGAGCATGCCGCCCGCGAGAGGGCTCCAGACCAGGGCGCCCATGCCGTACCGCTCACAGGCGGGCAGCACCTCGCGCTCGATCCCCCGGTTGAGGATCGAGTACGGCGGCTGCTCCGTACGGAACCGCTCCAGTCCCCGCCGCTCGGACACCCACTGCGCCTCGACGATGTCCGAGGCGGGGAACGTGGAGGACCCGATGCTCCGGACCTTCCCGGCGCGCACGAGGTCGGTCAGCGCGGAGAGCGTCTCCTCCACGTCGGTGTCCGGATCGGGCCGGTGGACCTGGAACAGATCGACGTGGTCGGTGCCCAGGCGGCGCAGGGAGTCCTCCAGGGCACGGACCAGCCAACGCCGCGAGTTCCCCCGCCGGTTGGGGTCTTCCCCCATCGGGAGATAAGCCTTGGTCGCCAGCACGACCTCGTCCCTGCGGCCCTTGAGCGCCCTCCCGACGATCTCCTCGGACTCACCGTTCGAGTAGGCGTCGGCGGTGTCGACGAAGTTGATGCCCCCGTCGAGCGCCTTGTGGATGATCCGGACGGAGTCGTCGTGATCGGGGTTCCCCGCGACTCCGAACATCATCGCGCCCAGGCAGTACGGGCTGACCTTGATGCCGGTCCGGCCCAGTGTGCGGTACTTCATGAGGAGCTCCTCATCCCTTGGCCGACGCCCGGCCCGGGCGTTAGGCTACGTAAACGGAACAACGTTCAGCACCGACAATACGGAACAGTGTTCCGTTTAGCAAGGGGAGCATCGTGCGCGAGGACACGACTCGGGAGGCCGGCGCCGGCGCCGCTGGGGAACAGCCCCCGAAACGGGTGCGCGCCGACGTGCGGCGCAACACCGACGCCCTGCTCTCGGCAGCGGCGGAGGTGTTCCTCACCTCGGGAGTGGACGCGCCCGTACGCCAGATCACCGCGAAGGCGGGCGTGGGGGCGGGCACCCTCTACCGCCACTTCCCGCAGCGCTCCGACCTCATCGCCGCGGTCTTCCGGCACGAGGTCGACGCCTGCGCCGACGCGGCTCCCGCCCTGGCGGCGGAGTACGGACCGGCCGAGGCGCTCACCAGATGGCTCCAGCGCTTCGCGCTCTTCTTCGCCACGAAGCGCGGGCTCAGCGCCGCCCTGCACTCGGGGGACTCGACCTACGACAGCCTGCCGTCCTATTTCGAGCAGCGCTTCATGCCCGTACTCACCACGCTCATCGACGCGGCGGCCGAGGCGGGCGAGATCCGCTCCGACGTCGACCCCGAGGACCTGCTGATCGCCACACGCAATCTGACCCTGCCCGCCACCGAGGACGACAACGACCACACACGGCGAATGATCGCCCTCCTCGTCGACGGGCTCCGCTACGGCGTGAGCTGAGCGGCCTGGCGAACCGGCACTACGCCGGGTTGCTGCGCAGTGTGCGGCGTTCCCGGCGGCTGGAAGCCCTCCGGCGGTTACGGACCGGCTCACTCACGAGAACAGCCTGTCCAGATACCGATCGACAGCGGTGAGCACTTCCCGGGGTTCGACGGCGTCCAGCTCGATGAGGGTGGTGAAGCCGGTGAGGGCGAGAAGCAGACTGGTCTCGATCACCGGGTCCCGATCGGCCCCGAGGTACCCGTCCGCGATCGCGTCGCGGATCAACTGCTCCATGGACGCACGCCCTTGGAGCAGCCCGTCCCGGGCACGTGCGTGGATACCTTCGTCGTGCAGCGCCTCCACGACATAGGCGGCGCTCATCCGGCTGGTCGTGCGGGCGTCGGCGTGCAGGGGGAGCGTCTCCGTGAGCATCAGCCGGAGCACATCGCGGGGATGCGGCCGGTCGCCGAGCGCATCGAGGCCACGGCCGACCCGGGCCGCGGTCTGCGCGGAGGCCGAGTCCATGGCGAAGGACAGCATCTCCCGCCGGGACGCGAAGTAGTGCTGCAGCTGCCCGAGCGAGATGCCCGCCTCCTGCGCGACCTCGCGCATGCTCAGGTCCAGGACACCGCGCTGCTCCACCACCCGCCACAGCGCCCGGGCGATCGCCTCCCGCCGTTCCTGGTGATCCACCTGCCTGGGCACCCCGCCACCCCCCTCCTCTCGTTCCAATACGGTTGACATAATACATCTGACCGATAACCCTGGAAGCCTGCCGTCCGCCTGCCGCGCCTGCCGAGGGGAAAGCCATGAGCATGCCTGATCAGCCACGGATACGCACCACGGAGGGCATGGTCGAGGGCCGCCGCCGGCGGGGCCACGCGGTCTTCCGGGGCATCCCTTACGCCCAACCGCCCGTGGGCGCGCTCCGGTTCGCCGCACCCGCCGAGCCCCGCCCCTGGGAAGGGACACGGCAGGCAGCGGAGTTCGGCCCTGCGGCACCACAGTCCGGGCCGGTTCACACGGACTCGGCCGGGGCCGGGGGCGAGGCCACGGACTGGCTGACGCTCAACGTCTGCACCCCGGACCCGGGAGCGGCGGGGCTGCCGGTGCTCGTATGGATCCCCGGCGGCGGCTACATGGCGGGGGCGTCGAGCGACCCGACGTACGACCCGTCGGCACTGGCCGACGCCGGGCTCGTCGTCGTGAGCATCAACTACCGGGTGGGAGCGGAGGGCTTCGCCCTCCTCGACGGCGCCCCGCCCAACCGTGGGCTCCTCGACCAGATCGCGGCGCTGCAGTGGGTGCGGCCGAACATCGCCGCCTTCGGCGGAGACCCGGGCCTGGTCACCGTGGCCGGGCAGTCCGCCGGGGCGGGGTCGATCGCGGCCCTGCTGACCATGACGCCGGTACGCGGCCTGTTCCGCCGGGCGGTCACCCACTCCGTGCCCGGCTTCCACTGCACCCCCGCACTGGCGGAACAGGTCTCCGCGGTGCTCGCGGAGAGGCTCGGCAAGGCCCCCACCGCCGAGTCCCTCGCCGAGGTCACCCCCCGCCGCCTGGCCGAGGAGGTCACCTCCCTCTGCGCCGACCTCCCCCAGCACCAGCGGCAGTGGGGGCGGCTCACCGCGCTCGGGATCGCCGTGTGCCCCGTGATCGACGGCGAAATCCTCACCGAAACGCCCTGGACCGCTTTGACCAGCGGCAACGCGAGCGGGATCGAACTCCTCGTCGGCCATACCCGCGACGAGTTCCGGCTGTTCAGCGTCATGGGCGGACGGCGGGGCACGTTCACCGAAGAGGACGCCCGCACCGCACTTGACCTGTTCGCCCCGCCACCGGACGGGCCGGACGCCTACCGGGCCGCCGACCCGCAGGCCACCCCGGAGGACCTGCTCGAAACGGTGTACTCCGACAGCACCTTCCGGATGCCGTCGCTCCTGCTCGCCGAGGCGAACGCCGCAGCAGGCGGCAGCTCGTTCCTGTTCGAACTGCGGCTGACGTCCCCGGCCCTCGGAGGGGCCCTGGGCGCCTGCCACAGCCTCGACGTACCCCTGGCGTTCGGCACGCTGGACAGCCCCACCGGCAAGCAGATCCTGGGCGACCGGCCTGACCCCGAGGCCGTAGCGGTGTCGCGCGAACTCCAGCAGGCCTGGGCCCGGTTCGCCACCGTGGGAACCCCCGGATGGCCCGCCTACACCGCCGCCGGGCAGCTCACCCGCATCCTGGCGGCCGAACCGAGGACGGCGCCGTACCCGGAGCAGGCCTCCCGCCGCATTTGGAAGGACCGGCCCCCCACCCCCTTCGACCTGACCTCCGCGGGGCCATTGGGAAGTTGAGGACAGCCAAATCGCCACTTATGGGATGCCCCTCCCAACGGCGAGGTCGCGATCGCCCGCCTTGCGGCCGACGGCCGGCTCCGAGCCGAGGTCGCCGGCTCGTTCGAACTGGCGGACGCGGCGAAGGCACACGAACTCGGCGGCACGGGCCGCACCGCGGGCAAACTGGTGCTGACAGTGCGGTGACGGCCCGTACCGGCTCACGCGGCCGCGGTGACCGCGTCGATCGCCGGCGTGCGGAGCGTCCTGCGGGCGGTCCCGAGGCTCGTGCCGAGGGTGACCACGGCGGCGATGGCCATGATGGCCAGCCAGGTGCCCGGCCCCTGGTCCGGGAGGACCTGGTCGGTGCGGACCATCGTGAAGGGGATAATCCCCGCGATTCCCGCGACGGTGCCCAGGACCAGACCGGTCAGGGTGAGGAGCACCGCCTCCCAGCCGACCACGCCCAGGACCTGGCCGGGTGTCGCTCCCGCGAGGCGCTGCTGGCCGAACTCGCGGCTGCGGTAGGAGGTGGCGGCGTACAGGCTGTTGACGAGCATGATGCAGGAGAAGACGACGATGATGCCGACGACGACCAGGTTGAGGGTCTCCAGGTTCTTGTCGTCGACCGTCTTGTCCAGGCCCGACCTGGAGACCCAGTCGCTCTCGACGCCCTGGATGTAGAGGGTGGCGGTGGCCATGCCGGTGAAGATGATCATCGGCATGAGCACTCCGGCCAGTTCCGCGCCTCGTCGGCGCAGATTGCGGGTGCTCACGTAACCGCCCGCGCCGCCCAGGGCGGCCAGGGGGCCTCGTAGCAGTCCCAGAAGCCGGCCGAGCAGGGACGGGGCGAGGACGGCGAAGCCGACGGAGAGCAGGATGGCCCCGTAGGCGGGGAACGCCATCAGCATCTCCTCGGTGCTGTCGACGGCGTACGTGGTCAGGATCCCCCCGGTCCCGGCCACCAGCGCGGCGCAGCCCGCCAGGGTGCGGCCCCGGCCGCGGGACGGGCCGCGGGCTCCGGCGGCGGCCTTGGTGGCGCGGCGTACGGCGAGGAACGCGGCGCCGACGGAGGCGAGGAACGCGATACCGAAGCCCGAGCCGACGGCCATCGCGCCGAAGGCCGGATCCACGTTCGCGGCGACCTGGCCGCTGTCCTTGAACAGGTCGAGCAGGATCCTGCCGCCGAGCACGGCGGGTCCGACGGCGAGCGCCGCGCCGACGAGTGCCACGACGGCGGACTCCCCGACGACCATGCGCGTGATCTGGGCGGGAGTTGCCCCGGTGCAGCGCAGCAGATGGATCTCCTCGGCGCGCTGGCGGACGCTGACGGTGAGGGTGGAGGCAATGGCGAAGAAGACGAGGAGGGAACCGTATCCGCCGACGACGCTCGCGGAGATGGTCATGGACTCCGAGCTGACCTTGTCGACTCCGGGGCCCGCCGCCGTGTCGTGGAGGGAACTGAACGTCATGATGATCACGGCACCGAGGAACGCCGAGAGCAGCGTCGCGAGAAAGCGCCCCGGGCGTTTGCGGACCGAACGCATGGCGAGGAACAGCACGGCTCACACCTCCATCAGGGGGTCGTTGTCCGCGTGCCGTCCGGCCTCGCGGTCCCCGAGGTGGGTCATGCGTTCGGCGACGGTCTCGGCGGTGGGCGCGGAGAGGTGCCCCGCCAGCCGCCCGTCCGCGAGGAAGAGCACCGAGTCGGCGTAGGAGGCGGCGACCGGGTCGTGGGTGACGAGCACGACGGTGCTGCCGTGCAGGCGGACGGTCTCCCTCAGCAGGGTCAGCACGTCGCGTGCGCTGCGCGTGTCCAGCGCGCCGGTCGGCTCGTCGGCGAAGATCACGGCGGGGCGGGTGACCAGGGCGCGGGCGATCGCGACGCGCTGGCGCTGGCCGCCGGAGAGTTCGTCGGGGAGGTGGCCCAGGCGGTCGCCGAGCCCGACCTGGGTGAGGACCGCGCGGATGCTCTCCCGGTCCGTCTTCCGGCCGGCGAGCCGGAGCGGCAGCGCGGTGTTCTCCTCGACGGTCAGGGTGGGGAGCAGGTTGTACTGCTGGAAGACGAAGCCGATCCGGTCCCGCCGGAACCTCGTGAGCGCCGCCTCGCCGCCGCCGCTCATCTCCTCACCGTCCACGAGGATCTGCCCCCGGTCGGGGCGGTCCAGGCCGGCCGCGCACTGGAGCAGCGTGGACTTCCCGGAACCCGAGGGGCCCATGACCGCGGTGAAGCTCCCGCGCGACAGGCTCAGCGTCACCCCGTCCAGGGCGGTCACCGCGCTGTCCCCTGTTCCGTACACCTTGCTCACGGAAACCAGCCGCAGGGCCTCGGCGTTCCGGCTCGTGGGCTGTCGTCTGCGATCGGCCATGGCCATCACCCTCTGCTCCCCGGACGCACTCTGCGCCACATCCACGACGCTACGGACGGGGGCAGGCGCGCACATTGGGCGTACGCCCCCGAGTCCGGGGTGGCGCTGGGTACACCCACGGCGGAGGCGGGGCCCCGGATACGATACCCCCCTGGGTATACACGTGCGGCTGTGCACCGAACGCGGGAGGAACCATGCAGCTCGACATGGCGGCCGATGAGCTGAAGTCCGTCCTCAACCGGTTGCGCCGGGCCCAGGGCCAGATCGCCGGGGTCATCAGGATGATCGAGGAGGGCAGGGACTGCGAGGAGGTCGTGACACAACTGGCCGCCGCCTCCCGGGCCCTGGACAGGGCGGGGTTCTCCGTCATCGCGGCGGGGCTCGAACAGTGCCTGGCCGACGAGGGGCAGACGCCCGCCGACAAGGACCGGATGCGCGCCCGCCTGGAGAAGCTGTTCCTGTCGCTGGCGTGAGCGCCTCCCTCAGCGCTCCGGGAACGCCTCCCCGCAAGCGCTGCAGAACGCCGGCGCCCGGTCCGCCGACAGCCGCCCGCACTCCGGGCACACCAGGTCGAGCAGGCAGGGCGCCTCGCCGCCCTCGTACGCGGGAGTCCGCACGGCCGGCTTGATCGTGAGTCCCGGGCGCCGGCGGTGCACCGTGAGGTACGTCAGCCCCTCGGGCCCCGCCTCCAGGGCGCGGCGGGAGGTGCGGGGCAGCCAGGTGACCGTGGTCGGGGCGAGCTCCAGGGTGTCGCCGTCGCCCGTACGCAGACTGCCGCCGCCCGCGAGGACGACGAGGAGCACATCCAGGACGTCCTCCTGATGCTCGCCCACCCCGGCGTCCGGCGGCAGACGCACGACGTTGGCGTCCAGCTCCCGGCCCTGTTCGGCCAGGTGCCAGAGGGCACCGCGCTCTCCGGGGGCGGCGGATGCGAGGAGTTCGTCCAGCACGGCCATGACCTGCGGGATGGCGTTCACGCCGCGGCCTCCTCGTCGTATCGCTCACGGACCTCGTGGACCTGGGGCCTCTCGTTTGGACCAGGCCGGGCTCGCGGGGCCTGATCCAAACGAAAGACCCTGGTCGAAGTGGGACTCCGCCCAGCCTTTCACGGCGGACAGGAGGTCACTCGGGCGACTGGTCCTCGCACCCCGAAACGGGCGGACCGGGGCGCCGGCCGGACGGAGAGGCTCCGCAAGTGGAGGCCTTCGCCGTCCGGTCCGAATCCGCCGGGCGGGCACCGTGACCGCTGTACTCTCGGCCGATGATCCAGCCGACGCCCCCGACCCCCTCGATCGCGGACGACGAGTGCGTCGCGCTCACCCGGACCCTGCGCCGCCGGGGCGTCGCCGTCCTGTCGGTGTTCGCCCTCGTCTGGGCCTTCGCCGGAGCATCCGGACTTGCGGCCTCCGGTGCGGCCCTGGCCGTCGAGATCATCGCCGTACCGGTCACCGCGGTGGCGTTCTTCCTCGCCTACCGCAAGGGCGCCGCCCCCTCGCCCCGCATGGTGGACCTGCCGGCGAACTGGGCGCGTTCGGTAGGCATCGTCAACGTCGTCGAACTCGCGGCGATCTTCGCGGTGATCGCCGCGTCCAACGCCTCGGGCCACCCCGCGTTCATCCCGCCGGCCATCGCGCTGGTGGTCGGCCTGCACTTCCTTCCGCTGGCGCGCCTCTACGACCAGTGGCAGTACAAGGGGACGGCCGTGCTGCTGAGTGCCGTCGCGGTCCTCGGCTTCGCGCTCATCGCGGCCGGCCTGTCGGACGGGAGCGTGCGCGCCGCGGTGGGCCTGGCCTCCGCGGTGACGCTGTGGGCATCGGCCTACCACGTGGCCGTCAGGGGCTGACGGGTCCCGCGACCGGGCTCCGCCGGCGCGGGGCGGGCGGGCGAGCGGCCTGGGTAGGGTGGACGGAACAGCGCATCGTGAACCGGAACGAGGAACAGACGTGAGCGAGTCGGCGGCCGTCGCCCTGCAGCAGGAGATCGCCCGCGAGCTCGGGGTCGCGGAGACCTTCGACGCCGAGAAGGAGATCGAACGCCGTGTGGCGTTCCTCGCCGAGCGGCTCACCACCACGGGGCTGCGCTCCCTGGTGCTCGGGATCAGCGGCGGCGTCGACTCCACCACAGCGGGCCGGCTGTGCCAGCTCGCCGTGGAGCGGGCCCGGGCCACGGGTCACGAGGCGCGGTTCTACGCGATGCGGCTCCCCTACGGGGTCCAGGCCGACGAACACGACGCCCAGCTCGCGCTCTCCTTCATCAGTGCCGACCAGGTGCTGACCGTGGACATCAAGCCCGCGAGCGATGCCACGCAGGAGTCCCTGCTCACCGGTGACGTGACGTTCCGCGACCCCCACCACCAGGACTTCGTGCTCGGCAACATCAAGGCCCGGCAGCGCATGATCGCCCAGTACGCGGTGGCCGGGGCGCACAGCGGCCTCGTCGTCGGCACGGACCACGCGGCCGAGGCGGTCTCCGGCTTCTTCACCAAGTTCGGGGACGGTGCCGCCGACCTGGTCCCGCTGACCGGGCTGACCAAGCGCCGGGTACGCGCCGTGGCGGAGGCGCTGGGCGCACCGGCCGAGCTGGTCGGGAAGGTGCCGACGGCCGACCTGGAGACGCTCGCCCCGGGCAAGGCCGACGAGCAGGCCCTCGGGGTTACCTACGACGCCATCGACGACTTCCTGGAAGGCAAGCCGGTGGACGAGCAGACCTTCGAGACGATCGTCGGCCGCTACCGCCTCACCGACCACAAGCGCCGGCTGCCCATCGCCCCGTAGACGGGTGACAACCCCGCCTACGACAAGGGGAATTGAGCGGCACGCATCGCGCCCCGGTCCGTATCCTCATCGGCTCCACGATCTTCATGAGCCAGCAGGGGGACGTCGCGTGTCCAGCCCCGGTCCGCCGTGCCCCAGGGTGGGTGACGACGGACGCTTCGCATCGGACACCGACAGCCGGCCCGACACCCCGTTCTCGGTCACCGGATGACCGGGGAACCCGGCGGTGCTGTCCATGGAGGCGCACAGCGGCCCCCCTCCGTACAGCGGGCGGCCAGGCCGTGACCAGCAGGCGCTCGTCCGGATCTGCGCGCACTACTTCTCGCACGCCGCCTGGCTGGAGGAGGGGCAGCTGATCCGCGACGCCGGCCGCCTCGCGGGCATCCCCGGCGTCCTGGTGCACGGCCGCTTCGATCTGGGCAGCCCGCTGATCACCGCCTGGGAACTTGCCGGGGCCTGGCCGGACGCCGAACTGACGGTGATCGACGACGCGGGCCACACCGGCGGCCCGGCGACATCCCGGGCGGTGCTGGCCGCGCTGGACCGCTTCGCACGGCGCGCCTGAGCGGCTCCCCTTGCTTCGAGCGCACTCGAAGGAGTTGGGTTGGCATCCATGAAGTACACGCAGCTCGGACGCACCGGACTCAAGGTCAGCCGCCTCGTACTGGGGACGATGAACTTCGGCCCCCAGACCAACGAGAGCGACAGCCACGCGCTCATGGACGCCGCACTGGAGGCGGGCGTCAACTTCTTCGACACGGCGAACGTCTACGGCTTCGGCGAGAACAAGGGCCGCACCGAGGAGATCCTCGGCACCTGGTTCGCGCAGGGCGGCGAACGCCGCGACAAGGTGGTCCTCGCCACCAAGGTCTACGGCAACATGGCCGACGGCGAGGCGTGGCCCAACCACGACAAGCTGTCCGCCCTCAACATCCGCCGCTCCGTCGACGCCAGCCTCAGGCGGCTGCAGACGGACCACATCGACCTGTACCAGTTCCACCACGTCGACCGGGACACCCCGATCGACGAGATCTGGCAGGCCATCGACGTACTGATCCAGCAGGGCAAGATCCTCTACGCGGGCTCGTCCAACTTCTCGGGCTACAAGATCGCCCAGGCCAACGAGCGGGCCCGGCAGCGGGGCAGCTACGGGCTGGTCAGCGAGCAGTGCATCTACAACCTGATGGAGCGCGGCGCCGAGATGGAGGTCATCCCGGCCGCCCAGGAGTACGGCCTCGGGGTCATCCCCTGGTCGCCGCTGCACGGCGGGCTGCTCGGCGGCGCGATCCGCAAGGAGCGCGACGGCGGCGGCGCCCGGTCCACCTCCGGCCGGTCCGGCGAGGCGCTCGCCGACCCGAAGGTGCGGGCGCAGGTCCAGGCGTACGAGGACCTGCTGGAGAAGCACGGTCTGGAGCCCGGCGAGGCCGGCCTGGCCTGGCTGCTCACCCGGCCCGGCGTCACGGGACCGATCTCCGGCCCGCGCACCCGGGAGCAGCTCGACTCGGCGGTGCGCGCGGTGGAGCTGGAGCTGTCGGACGAGGTGCTGTCGGCCCTCGACGCCATCTTCCCCGGTCCGGGCCCGTCGCCGGAGAACTTCGCCTGGTAGCCCGGCATGCGTACGTCCTCGGCGGGCTCAGCCCCCGAGGGCGGACGCTGCCGCGACGGCGATGAACATCAGTACGAGAACGGCGGCCATGATGCGGTTTCTGGTCTTCGGGTCCACCCGACGAGCGTAACCGCCCCGCTCACCGCCCCAGCGGCCAGGCCCGCACCACCTCGTACCGCGGCTGCTCCCCCGGCACCCCGTCCACGGGCGGATTGCTGCGTACGAGACTGAGCTCCCCCACCTCCCAGCGCATGCTCTCGAAGCCCTCGAGCGCCGCCGTGTACGGGGTCAGGTCGGCCTGGTCGCGGCTGCGTGCGAGGGTGAGGTGCGGGGTGTAGCGGCGGTGCTCCTCCATCGGAATCCCGGACTTGCGTGCGGCGGCATGCGCGCGCTGCGCCAGCAGCCGCAGGGTGTCGAGACCGCACGCCGCCCCCGCCCAGAGCGCCCTCCCGTCGAACCGGCCGCCGCCGTGGATCCGGAGCGGGAAGGGCTCGGTCCGGTGCGCGGCCCGCTCCAGCCGGGTGTCCAGCTCGGGCAGCAGCTCCTCGTCGACGTGCCCGAAGAAGGCCAGCGTGTAGTGCCATCCCGCGCGGGCGGTCCAGCGGAGGTTCACGGCCCCGGGGGTCGCGTGCAGCGGGGCTACGGCCCTGGCCAGCTCCTCGGCGGCGGGCTCCGGCGGCAGGACGGCGGCGAAGAGTCTCTGGCTGCTCATGCGGCGAGTGTCCCAGCGTCCCCGCGTGTCCTGCGGTTCGACCCTATCGTTGTACTACGCGGCTGCCCGCGCCGTGCGGCAGCGGGGAGGAGCGGCACGATGACCGTCGTCGACGACAGGATCGAGATGGCCGACACCAGCGACGAGCGCACCCTGGACATGATGTTCGAGTGGCTTGAGCCCACCCCCGAGGGATTCAAGGTCGAGATCGTCGAGGGGAACGTCTTCATGTCGCCGCAACGGGACACACACTGGGACATCATTTTCGACCTCTTGGAGCAACTTCGCGCCGCCTACCCGCGCAAGCGGCTGAAGACGGACGTGCGGATCGACTTTCCGGGCCGTCTGAACGGCTTCGCCTCAGATGTGGTGGCGCTCACCGAGGAGGCCGCCAAGGACGCCAAGGGCCACTGGCGCTAC
Source organism: Streptomyces sp. NPDC102441 (assembly GCF_044765585.1). Classification (NCBI taxonomy): domain Bacteria; kingdom Bacillati; phylum Actinomycetota; class Actinomycetes; order Kitasatosporales; family Streptomycetaceae; genus Streptomyces; species Streptomyces sp. NPDC102441. Next base: position 141,946 of record NZ_JBIWKH010000004.1, on the reverse strand, counting down.
CAGGACATCGAGTTCGTCGTCGAAGTGATCTCCAAGGACACCGCCGCCAACGACTACGGCTCGAAGAAGGCCACGTACGCGACCGCGGGCGTGCCCGTCTACCTCATCGCCGACCCGTACACCGGCACGTGGCACCTGCACACGATCCCCAAGGACGACGAGTACCGCAGCGTGCTGCGCCTCGACTTCGGCACCCCCGTCGACCTCACCGCGACCGTCGTCGGCCTCACCCTGGAGACCTCCGACTTCCCCCGCGACTGAACATGCGGCTGCCCTCCTCCCCGGCCGGGGAGGAGGGCAGCCGCATGTTCAGTCGCTCTCAGGCAGCCGTAGCCAGCTGCTCGCGCGGAACTATTCGCACGTGCGGGCGGCCCGGCCGCAGGTCGACCTTGAGGCGCAGACCGCCGACGCGCGTCAGCATGAAGCCGACACCGACCGCGGCCACCATCGAGATCGCGCCTCCGACCGCCATACCGGTCCGGGCGCCGTAGGTGTCGCTGATCCAGCCGACGATCGGGGCGCCGACCGGCGTCCCCCCCGCGAAGACCATCATGTAGAGGCTCATCACCCGGCCCCGCATCTCGGGGTCCGCCGCCATCTGGACGCTCGTGTTGGCGCTGATGTTGGTCGTCAGCCCGATCATGCCGATCGGGAGGAGCAGCAGCGAGAACAGCCAGACGGACGGCGACAGGGCCGCGGCGACCTCCAGCAGACCGAACAGGGTGCCCGCTGCCACCAGCATCCGCAGCCGCGAGGAGCGGCGACGGGCGGCGAGGAGGGCCCCGGCGAGGGAGCCGGCCGCCATCAGGATGTTGAAGAAGGAGTACATCCCGGCGCCACCGTGGAAGATCTCGTCCGCGAAGGCCGTCAGGAAGATCGGGAAGTTGAACCCGAACGTGCCGACGAAGCCGACCAGGACGATCGGCCAGATCAGCTCGGGCCTGCCGGAGACATAGCGCAGGCCGTCGCGCAGCTGGCCCTTGGCGCGCTTGACCGTGACGGACGCGTGGAGCTCGCTCGTACGCATCATCATCAGGCCGACGAGCGGGGCGATGAAGGACAGCCCGTTGAACATGAACGCCCAGCCGCTGCCGACCGTCGTGATCAGGACACCCGCGACGGCGGGGCCGATGAGCCGGGCGGACTGGAAGTTCGCCGAGTTCAGGCTGACGGCGTTGCGCAGCTGCGCGGGGCCGACCATCTCGGAGACGAACGTCTGGCGCGCCGGGTTGTCGACGACGGTCACCATGCCGAGCAGGAACGCGATCAGGTAGACGTGCCAGACCTCGACGACGCCGGAGAGGGTCAGGACGGCGAGCGCGACGCCGCACAGACCGAGCGCCGCCTGGCTGATGAGCAGCAGACGCCGCTTCGGGAGCCGGTCGGCGATGACGCCGCCGTACAGGCCGAAGAGCAGCATCGGGAGGAACTGGAGGGCCGTGGTGATGCCGACGGCGGCGGCGGACCCGGTGAGGCTCAGGACGAGCCAGTCCTGCGTGATGCGGGACATCCAGGTACCGGTGTTGGAGATCACGGCGCCCGTGGCGAACAGGCGGTAGTTACGGATCTTCAGCGACGAGAAGGTCCCGCCGGTCTTGCTCTCGTGGGTGGAAGTCGGTGCGGGGGCGGAGTCTGCTCCGGATCCCGTACTCAAAAGAGTTCGCCTCCTCGGACGTATACGGCGTTCTTACTGACGGGGACGTGACTGCGGGCGCTGCGGACCGGATGGTCCGACGGCGCCCGTCGGGGTCACAGGTGGGCGAGCTTCTCCAGCACGGGCGCGGCGGCCCGCAGCGTCTCCCACTCCTCCTCGTCCAGGCCCTCGGCGAGGTTGGCCAGCCAGGCGTTCCGCTTGTCGCGGCTCTCGGCGAGCATGGCTTCCGCCTGCTCGGTCCGGCTGACCATCTTCTGACGACGGTCATCAGGGTGCGGTTCCAGTCTGACCAGGCCCTTCGCTTCCAGCAGCGCGACGATGCGGGTCATCGACGGGGGCTGCACATGCTCCTTGCGGGCCAGCTCACCGGGGGTGGCGGAACCGCAACGGGCGAGTGTGCCGAGCACCGACATCTCGGTCGGGCTCAGTGACTCGTCGACGCGCTGGTGCTTCAGGCGCCGGCCCAGCAGCATCACGGCTGAGCGGAGGGAGCTCACGGCGGCGGCACTGTCACCGTCGTGGATCAGGTCAGGCATGTTCCTTAGCGTAACTCATTAGCTATGCTAAATACCAGCCGGTGGTATACGCGCGAGAAACTGATCACCCGAACGAGTGAGTCTGAGGCGGAAAGAGGCGCGAAAGGGCCATGTGTGCCGCGACCCTGCTTGGCATGGGATCGACAGTGCTCAGCCTGCGCATAGACGGTGAGCTGCTCGACCGGCTCCGACGGCACGCCGCGAGACGTGGAATGAGCGTCCAGGACTACGTGGTCCAGACGCTCGTCCGCGACGATTTCGACGAGCGTTTCCACGCGGCCGTCGACGAGACGGAGAAGTTCTACGGGGCGGAGCCCCGTCACGCGGACCCGGCCGACCGGGTCACATGACGGGGCTCCGCCCCACAGGGGTGCGGGCGGTACGCGCCTACGTGAGGCCGAGCGCCGGCATCGCGTAGTAGAAGACGAAGACCGCGGACACCACGTACATCGCCACCGGGACCTCCCGGCCGCGGCCCGCCGCCAGGCGCATCGCGCTGAAGGCGATGCAGCCGATGCCGATGCCGTTGGTGATCGAGTACGTGAGCGGCATCATCAGCATGGCCATGAAGGCCGGGATGGCGAGCGTGAAGTCGCTCCAGTCGACGTCCCGCACATTGCCCGCGAGGATCATGAACCCGACCGCGATCAGCGCCGGAGTCGCCGCCTGCGAGGGGACCATCGTCGCCAGCGGCGTCAGGAGCAGCGCCACCGAGAAGAGCAGTCCGCTCACCACGCTCGCCAGCCCCGTACGGGCGCCCTCGCCGACGCCCGCCGTGGACTCCACGAAGCAGGTCGACGCGGAGGAGGAGCTCGCACCGCCCGCGGCGACGGCGACACCGTCGACGAGCAGCACCCTGTTGATGCCCGGGAAATGACCGTCCTTGTCCATCAGCTTCGCCTCGTCGCCGACGCCGAGGATGGTGCCCATCGCGTCGAAGAAGCAGGACAGCAGCACGGTGAACACGAAGAGGACGCCGGTCAGGAGACCGACCTTCCCGAAGCCGCCGAACAGGCTGACCTCACCGATCAGGCCGAAGTCCGGGGACGAGACGGGATTACCCGGCCACTCCGGGACCGTCAGCCCCCAGGCGCCCTCCGGGAGGCCGACAGCCGCCTGGATGACCAGCGCGACGACCGTCATGACGACGATGGAGAGCAGGATGGCGCCCGGCACCTTGCGGACGATCAGCCCCAGCGTCAGCAGCACGCCCAGGACGAAGACCAGGACCGGCCAGCCGTTGAGGTGGCCGTCGCTGCCGAGCTGCAGCGGCACCGTGGTGTGCGCGGCGTCCGGGATGCGGGAGACGAAGCCCGAGTCGACCAGGCCGACCAGCAGCACGAACAGGCCGATGCCCATCGCGATGCCCTTGCGGAGCGACCGCGGCACGGCGTTCATCACGCGCTCACGCAGCCCGGTCGCGACCAGCAGCATCACGACGATGCCCGCGAGGACGACCATGCCCATCGCGTCGGCCCAGCTCATCCGGGGGGCGAGCTGGAGCGCCACGACGGTGTTGACGCCGAGACCGGCGGCGAGCGCGATCGGCACGTTGCCGATGACACCCATCAGGAGCGTCGAGAACGCGGCGGCGAGCACGGTGGCCGTGACGAGCTGGCCGCCGTCGAGCTGGTGCCCGTACATGTCCTTCGCGCTGCCGAGGATGATCGGGTTGAGCACGATGATGTACGCCATCGCGAAGAACGTGGCGAAACCACCACGGACCTCGCGCGCGACCGTCGACCCCCGCTCGGAGATCCTGAAGTAACGATCGAGGACACCGTGAGGCTGCTGCGGCATCGGGGGCTGATCGACCGGAGCGGTGGCCGAGGAGGACATGTATGACCTTCAGTCGTGCATCGGGGGGAGGAAACCGGTCAATTTTGGATGTTCACACGAATGAATCGAGTCATCCACAAGCGGATTCAGTATGAATACATAAACGAAAGATCGCTATCTCCGCGCGTAGACCCTTGGGCCGACTGGCCCGCAGAGTCCCTGCCCGCACCGCACTAGACTGACCGCATGGAGAAGTGGACACCGAAGCACGAGGCACCCGAGCCCCTGGAGGGCCCCGTCGTCGCCACCGTCACCGGCGGCACGATCCTCTGGTTCGTCCTCTTCGTCGTGCAGGTCCCCTTCTACGGCTGGTTCGACGACCGGGGTCACGCCTGGTGGATCTGGGCCTGCCTGGCCGGCGCCGGACTGGGCCTGATCGGCATCTGGTACGTCCGGGGGCGGGAGGCCGCGATCCAGCGGGCCGCCGCGCAGTCCGAGGCGGAGGACGCCGGGTCGACGGCGTCCGGCAGCACCGCGAGCTCCTGACGTACGAGCCCGGTACCATCCTGGTCCTCCCCGGGTCCGATCTTCCGGCGCCCGGCGGGTGAACCGTCCCTTCCGCCCGTACGGTCGGAATCATGACGCAGCGGGCACTCGACCCCCACGGTGAGCAGCCGGACCCCGTACCGACCTCCGCTCCGCCCGCACCACCGGGCGGGCTGACCACCGCCGAGGTCGCCGAACGGGTCTCACGGGGCGAGGTCAACGACGTACCCGTCCGTTCGTCCCGCTCACTCACCGAGATCGTCCGCGCGAACGTCCTCACCCGGTTCAACCTGCTCATCGGTGTGCTCTGGGTCATCATGCTGTCGGTCGCGCCGATCCAGGACAGCCTCTTCGGCTTCGTGATCGTCGCCAACACCGGGATCGGCATCGTCCAGGAGTGGCGCGCCAAGAAGACCCTGGACGGTCTCGCGGTGATCGGCGAGGCGAAACCGACCGTGCGGCGCGACGGGACCGCAGCCGAGGTCTCCGTGTCCGAGATCGTGCTCGGCGATCTGATCGAGCTGGGCCCCGGGGACAAGGCCGTCGTCGACGGCACGGTCGCCGAGGCCGACAGCCTGGAGATCGACGAGTCGCTCCTGACCGGCGAGGCCGACCCCGTGGTCAAGCGGCCCGGCGATCCCGTGATGTCCGGCAGCTTCGTCGTCGCAGGCGGAGGGGCGTTCACCGCCACCAAGGTCGGCCGCGAGGCCTACGCCGCCCAGCTCGCCGAGGAGGCGTCCCGCTTCACCCTCGTCCAGTCCGAGCTCCGCAGCGGCATCAGCACGATCCTCAAGTACGTGACCTGGATGATGGTGCCGACGGCGATCGGGCTCATCATCAGCCAGCTGGTCGTCAAGGAGAACGACTTCAAGGAGTCGGTGGCCCGCACGGTCGGCGGCATCGTCCCGATGATCCCCGAGGGCCTGGTCCTGCTCACCTCGGTCGCCTTCGCGATCGGGGTCATCCGGCTCGGCCGCAAGCAGTGCCTCGTGCAGGAGCTGCCCGCCATCGAGGGCCTGGCCCGGGTCGACGTCGTCTGCCTGGACAAGACGGGCACGCTCACCGAGGGCGGCATGGACGTCACCGAGGTCCGCCCGCTGAACGGCTCCGACGAGGAGTACGTACGCCGTGTCCTCGGCGCTCTCGGCGCCTCCGACCCACGGCCCAACGCCAGCCTCCAGGCCATCATCGACGCCTACCCGGACGGCGGGGGCTGGGACGTCCGGCAGGCCATGCCCTTCTCCTCGGCCCGCAAGTACAGCGGGGCCGCCTTCACCGAGGGCGAGGGCGCCGAGTCCGCGTGGCTGCTCGGCGCGCCCGATGTGCTGCTGGCCGCCGACGACCCGGCCCTCGCAGAGACCGGCCACCTCAACGAACAGGGGCTGAGGGTGCTGCTCCTCGCCAGGGTGCCCGGCGAGCTGGACGCCCCGGACGCCGCCTCCGGGGCCGCGCCCACCGCGCTGGTCGTCCTCGAACAGCGGCTGCGGCCCGACGCCGGGGAGACCCTGGCCTACTTCGACGACCAGAACGTCGCCGCGAAGGTCATCTCCGGTGACAACGCCGTCTCGGTCGGCGCGGTCGCCCAGAAGCTGGGAATGCCGGGTGCGGAGCACCCCCTGGACGCCCGCCGGCTGCCCGATGACAGCGACGACATGGCGTCGGAGATCGAACGGAACGCGGTCTTCGGCCGGGTCACCCCGCAGCAGAAGCGGGACATGGTCGCGGCCCTCCAGTCACGCGGGCACACGGTCGCGATGACCGGGGACGGCGTCAACGACGTGCTCGCGCTCAAGGACGCCGACATCGGGGTCTCGATGGGCTCGGGCTCCGAGGCGACCCGCGCGGTGGCGCAGATCGTGCTGCTCGACAACAGCTTCGCGACACTGCCCTCGGTCGTGGCGGAGGGCCGCCGGGTCATCGGCAACATCACCCGGGTCGCCACGCTGTTCCTCACGAAGACCGTCTACTCGGTGCTGCTGGCGATCCTGGTGGTCTGCTTCCAGGTGGAGTACCCGTTCCTGCCGCGCCATCTCACGCTGCTGTCCACGCTGACGATCGGCGTCCCGGCGTTCTTCCTGGCGCTCGCCCCCAACAAGGAGCGGGCCCAGCCGCACTTCGTACGCCGCGTCATGCGGTACGCCGTCCCGTCCGGGATCATCGCGGCGGCGGCCACCTTCGCCACGTATCTGGTCGCCCGGCACGCCTACTCCGGTCCGGGCGCGCTCGACGCGGAGACGAGCGCGGCGACCCTCACCCTGTTCCTGGTCTCCATGTGGGTCCTGGCGATCATCGCCCGCCCCTACACGTGGTGGCGGATCGCCCTGGTGGTGACGATGGGCCTGTGCTTCCTCGTCGTCCTCGCCGTGCCCTGGCTCCAGGACTTCTTCGCGCTGAAGCTGGTGGGGGTGACGATGCCGTGGACCGCGGTGGGCATCGCGGTGGTCGCGGCGGCCGTCCTGGAACTGGCCTGGCGTCTGGTCGGCCGCCGCTTCCGCTCGTGACTACTTGACGTCGACGAAGTCACCCGCGGTCGTGACGGCCGGGGTGGTCGAGGTGCCGGCGAAGCTGTAGCGCCAGTAGCCGTCCACCGAGGCCTTGACCGTGGTCTTCAGCGCACCGGTGCTGTTCGTCTTGATGGTCTTGACGGTGGTGTAGGTGCTGCTGGTCTTCTTGCGGAACTGCAGCTTGACGGACTGCCCGGTGTAGCCCTTGTAGGTGTCGGTTTCCCAGTTGGCGCGCGACAGCTTGCCGGTGACCGTGATGGTCCTGCCCTTCTTGACGGGCTCCGGCGCGGCGTTGACGGTCAGCCTGGAGAGGCGCTGGAGCCTCGCCCTGGCGAAGACGTCGTTCTGGACGACCTGGCCGTCCTTGCTGAGCACCGCGGCGCCGACCTTCCAGCTGGTCGAGTCGGAGTTGATCAGCCAGGCGGGGTCGACGGTGACCGTGAGCGTGCAGGTGGAGGTCGTGGCGTTGGCCGCCTTGCACTTGGCGGCCTCCTCGTTCTGCGAGAAGCCGAAGCTGTCCTCGGACTCCAGGCCGCTGCCGATCCACAGGACCGTGGAGGCGTCGGCGATGCCCGAGTCGTCCGTGGCCGTGATAGCGACGGTGACCTTCTTCGGTGCGGTGGTGCCCACCACGATGGGCTTGCCGCCGTTCACGACAGCCTTGGTGATCTTGAGGTCGCCGTAGGCGGTGACCGCACGGGCGGCCATCCGCCCGTCGGAGTGCTCCGGGGCGGACAGCTCGAAGTCAGGCGTCCAGGTGCGGCCGTCGTCGGCCTGGGCGGCCGGTACGGCGAGGGCGGACAGAGCCAGGGCGCCGGAAACAGCGGCGACGGTGGCACGAATACGCATGTGGTCCCCTGTGGAGCAGGGGGTCCGCCGAGGCGCTGTGCACCCGGCGGACCCCAACTGGTCGGTGAGCCTGATGACTCGACAGACCAGACAACGCTCACCTGTGAACGGTTGTGCAGGGGGAGCGTATTTTCTGTGAAGATCACATGATTCAGTCGAACCAGCGGTCCCGTGCCAGCTCCTCCGTGCGGGACGGGTCCTCCAGCAGCGCTGCCACCTCGAAGCGGCGCGGCCACTGGCCGGCCGCCCAGGCGAGACCGGCCGCCACGCCCTCCACCGTCGACGCGTGGACCACACCGTCGGGGGTGCGGCGCCAGTCCAGCTCGACGCCGCCCGCACGCAGTTCGCTGTGCTCGACATAGGTGCCGGGGGTCCCGGCGCCGAGCAGGATCCGTACGGACTCCGGCACGTGGTGCTCCTCGCCCTCCGTCGTCACCACGGCCTCGACGCTCTCGCCCAGCCGCCGCACCTGGAGCAGGTCCGCCAGCTCCGCCGCACGTGCCGGCGCGACCGGGAGCAGCGGGAGGCCGGCGGTCAGCGGCAGCAGGTCGGGGGCGTCGGCGATCACCACGTCCGCCGCGTCGGCGACCCGCACCTCGTCGTCCACGACGGCCCGCAGCTCGTCGGGGAGCGTGACCTGTTCGGGGTCCAGCTCGGCGAGCGCCGTGTACAGCGAATGCAGTTGTACGGGTCCGACGGGACGCTCCTCGTCGGCGAGCCGGCCCAGCAGCTCGGCCGCCCCGCCCGGCTCGTCCAGGAGTGCGGCCACCGAGGTCCGTACGCCGAGGGCGCGCAGCACCTCGGCGTCGTCGAAGCCCGTGGCGTCGGCGGAGTCGTACAGGCCCGCCAGGCGCGGGTCGCCGCCCGCCGCCCGCAGGCCTGCCGGGCGCCGGCCGTCGAGCACCGGGTGGTCGCGCAGCCACCACGCGGTGTAGGGCCGCACCGACTGCGTCGTACCGTCCGGGAGCAGCACCCGTACCGGCTGGGTCAGCGCGTCGCGCAGCGGCGGCCGGGCGAGCATCGCCAGCGCCTGCGGCCAGGCGTCGTCGTCGACGAGGTCCAGGTCGCGCACGGCGACGATCTCGGTGGCGACCGGCGGCACGGGGGTGTCCGGGAGCTGGTCCAGGACGTCCTCGCACCACACGTCGACGGCGTCGAGCAGACCGGCGTCGTCGGGCTCGGCGAAGTCGCTGTCGCGGGGCTCCAGTTCGTCCGGGTCCAGGACGACGTCGGTGGCGCGTACGAGGGCGAAGGTGGCCAGCACCCCGCAGGCGGTCAGGGGCTGTTCGCCCCAGCGTGCGGCCAGCTCCGCGTCACACAGGGCGAGTTCGCCCTCGCGCATCACCTGGGCGAACGGGCTGTCCGGCAGCACGAGTTCACCGGCGGGCGCGGGCTCGCCGTCCTCGTCGGGCAGGGCGAGCGCGCCCAGCCAGGGCTCGTCGCCGGGGGCGAGGTCCGCGTCACGTACGAGCGTGAGGACGGTGTCGGCGAGCTCGTCCCCGTCCAGGGCGTCCTCGTCCCAGATCTCGCCCGCGTCCAGTGAACCCGCGACAGCGGCCCTGACCTGCGGGGTCCGCAGGACGGCGCGGGGGGTGGCGGGCAGGGCGCCCAGCTTCTCCAGCAGCGGGTGGGCGGCGTCCGGGTGAGCCACCTTCAGCCCGAGCCTGGCCAGCCGGCCGAGGACGGGCGAGGTCAGCGCGTCCGGCAGCGGCAGGAGGACCTGGCGGGGGCCGATGGTGGTGCGGGGCGTGTCAGCGGAGCCGGCGAGGGGCACGGGCAGCCCGGAGAGCCGGTCGGGGTCGACACCGGCCAGGCTGTCGTACAGCCGCCGCCACCAGTCCGGGGCACGCTCCAGACCGGCCAGCCGGTCGATGGCCTCGGTCAGCGGGACCCGGGCGACCCCGAGCGTGCGCAGCTCGGCGCGGCGCTCAAGACCGGCGGGCAGCAGACAGGGCAGGACCTCGGCGAGGACCCGTACGGTCGCCTCGCCCACGCCTTCGACGACCTCGGCCTCGACGGGCCGCAGCGCGGTCGTCCCCGCACCCGGGGCCCCGGTGGCGTCCCAGTCGTCCCACTGGGCCGCGGCCTCGGCCGGGTCCCGGGGTGCGGCGGGCTCCAGGAACGCGACCCGGGGCAGCCGCCCCAGGATGGCGGCCCGCAGCGCGCCGTCGAGCCGCCCCTTGCCGAGCACGCCCGGCACCAGCGAGATCGTGGCGACGGACACGGGCTCCCACCCGGCGAGCAGCTCGGCGTAGGCGTCGGCCGCGCGCTCCACCAGGAAGTCGGTCAGCGGGCCCGGCGCGGGGTGCCTGCGGGTGGTGTCCAGCGGCAGCGAGGCGATCAGCAGCGCGGGGATCCCGAGGGGTTCGTCGGTGGGGGTCGGCGCGTGCACGACGGGTGCCGTACGGGGGTGCTGGGGCGCCCCGTCCTCGTCGACGGGCACGGCCCACGTCACGGACCAGTGCGGACGCAGCCGCTCCTCGACGGGCCGGTCGGCCAGCAGCGCGGGCTCCAGGGGGCCGTGTCCGACGGCGGTGCGCCAGCGGTGGAGGCCGCGCGCGGAGTCGTCGACATGCGTGTACGGGCCGTGCTGGGAGCGCCTCAACGTCCGTACACCGTCGGGGGTTTCGATGACGACCTCGTCGAGGCCGGCCAGGGTCAGGAGCAGCGCGTCGTCGACGCCGTCGAGCAGCCTGCTCACGAGGTCCTCGGCGACGCCGTCGCGGAGCGGCAGGACGACGACGGTGTCGTAACCGTCGGGCGCGGTGCCCTCGGCGGGCAGCGGGAGCCGGAGCAGCGGTACGTGTCCGTCACGGCGGCGCAGCTCGTCGCCGAGCCCGGGGCTGCCGACGGCCGCCTGCCGCGCGAGGTCGCGGGCCTCCGCGAGGGACCAGCGGACGCCTCCGTGGCGCCCGATCACGGCGGGCTCGTCGCTGACGGCGAGCACGGCGGCGAAGCCGACGCCGAAGCGGCCGACGGACGACTCGTGGCCCTCACGCTTGGCGGATGCCCGCAGCGTGCTCAGCGACTCGACGCCGGTCGCGTCGAGCGGGGCGCCGTTGTTGGCGGCGGCCAGGACGGCGGGGCTGCCGCCGCCCGCCTCGTGCAGAGTGAGGCGGAGCCGGCCGGGGACACCGGCGCGGGCGGCGGCGTCGGCCGCGTTCTGGGCGAGCTCGACGACCAGGCGGTCGCGGTAGCCGCCCAGCGCGAGGTCCTCCTCGGCGTTGGCGTCCTCCCGGAAGCGGGCCGGGCCGGCGCCCCAGGCGTCGAGCACGCCGCGCCGCAGCCGCGCCGTCCCGAACGGATCGGCCCCCTCGGTCGCATTCATGCTCACGCTCGTACTCCGCTCTTCCGGTGACCCGTGACGCCCAGTGTGCGCCCGAAGGTACCGCGACCGGAGCCGCCCCCATGAGCGGAGTTCGGCCGCACCGGGGCAAAATCGAGCCCGCCCGGCAATCAGGGCCTGGGGACAGGGCCTGGGGACAGGGCCTGGGGACAAAGCCTTGACCGGCGCAGCCTGGACCCCGCGACGTCCGGGCACCGCAAGCCCGGACCCCGCAGCGGGCAGGAGCGTCAGGAGTGGCCCAGGTCCTCCGTCGCGCCGTCCGGCCGGTCCGGGACCGAGCCCGAGGCGTCAGCCGGACGCAGGGAGTAGTCGTCCACCTGCATCGTGTCCAGCGCGTGCGGCGCCGGCTTCGGCGGCTTCGGCATGACCGCCGCCTCTGAGTGCCCCCCGCAGCCGTACGACAGGGAGACCACCCGGCCGTCCGCCGGGGCGAACTCGTTCGCGCAGACCCCGAAGGCCTGCTTCAGCGAGCCCGCCATCGGCACCAGGAACGCACAGGTGACACAGGACGCGGGCGCCGCCTGCGCCATGGGCGTCTTCGCGCCGAACTCCTCGTCCCAGCGGTCCGCCGCCAGCCGCAGCCCGTAGCGGGACAGCACCCGCGCACGCCGCGTGCCGAGCTCGTCCGCGACCGCCGCGATCGAGCCGCGGCGCGTCCCCGGCAGGGGCGTCAGCTCCGCGTCCTCGACGTCGGCGAGAGCGGCCAGCTCCTGGGACACCTCGGAGACCGCGGAATTCGGCAGGGGCTCGTCCTCGCCCGTCCAGCCGGGCTCCAGGCGCGGGTCCTCCGCCTCGGTGGGCAGCAGGTCGCCCGGGCCCATGTCGCCGGGCCTCAGCCGCTCGCTCCAGGGCACCCACTCGGGGGCCAGGAGCGCGTCGGAGCCGGGCAGCAGCACCGTTTCGTCAAGGGTGATGTTCTTGGCGCGGGAGGCCCTGGCTACCGTCACCGCCCAGCGCCAGCCCCGGTAACCGGGCTCCTTGGACTCGAAGTAGTGCGTGACCACCCGGTCACCTTCGGAGACCAGGGCCACATGCTCACCCACCACTCCTGGCGCGGCCGCCTCCTCCGCCGCCGCGCGTGCGAGGTCTACCGCCTCGGCGCACAGACGGTCAGGGGCGGGGGTACGGGCCGTACGGCTTCGCGTCGTCGCAGCACTCACAGGTCTCGCTTCTCTCCATACGCCGTCTCACGAGCGCGCCAGCAGCTCCATCGATGTCCGATTTCGGCCATGACAGTTGTGGGCGGAGCGGACCTGGGGGCCGCGTCGACGTCCACACCCGTTGTGCCTGCCTCGGGCGCGCCTTCTGCCACCCATTCTGCGGGATCGCGGAGAGGCGCGCGGCCAAGAACAACCGCCGGTGGCGCGTGAGTGCACGCTACCCTCTCCGCCGCCCCGCGCCCACCTGCCCGTCCCAAACAGGACCGGAACCCTTACGTAACGGTCCGGATCCACCGCCGGGCGAAGGGCGGATCCGCCCTGGACCGATGGTGCGTCCCAGCCATTTCCGGCCCGGAACGACTCGCCCGACGGAGCGTCCGCCGCCACGCCCCGGCCCGATCATGGGTTCGTGACGGCGGGGGGTGGGGCACTATGACCACGTGACTGCCGCCAGGTCGTCCGACGGATCCGGTCCGCTCCGCAGGGCGGGCCGGGCGATGGGGCGTGCCCTGCGCGCCCCGTTCACGGGCACCGCACGGGGGATCCGCAAGGCGACCCACGCCCATGGGGCGGGCGAGTCCGGCCTCGGCAAGCTGATCGAGCTGCACGCGGTCAACGGCGCCGGGGACGTCATGATCACCGTGGCGCTCGCCTCCACGGTGTTCTTCTCCGTACCGACGGACGAGGCACGCGGGCGCGTCGCCCTGTACCTCGCCGTCACCATGGCCCCCTTCACCCTGCTCGCCCCGGTGATCGGCCCCCTCCTGGACCGTCTGCCGCACGGCCGCCGCGCAGCGATGGCCGGTGCGATGTTCGCCAGGGCGGTGCTCGCGATCACGATGTCGGGCGCGGTGGCCACGGGCGGCCTGGAGCTGTATCCGGCGGCGCTGGGCGTCCTGGTCTCCTCGAAGGCGTACGGGGTCGTGCGCAGCGCCGTCGTGCCCCGTCTCCTGCCGCCCCGCTTCTCCCTGGTGAAGGCCAATTCACGGGTCACCCTGGCCGGTCTGCTGGCCACGGGTGTCGCGGCGCCGATCGGGGCGGGGCTGCAGAGCATCGGTTCCCCCTGGCCGCTCTACGGCGCCTGCGCGATCTTCCTCGGCGGGACCGTCCTCGCCTTCACTCTGCCGCCCAAGGTCGACTCCGCGAAGGGCGAGCGCAAGGCCCGCCTCGTGGTCCCGCACGAGGAGGCGGCCCGCCCGGTCGTCACCGGCCGGAGGACCAAGTGGGGCAGGAGCGGCAGCACGAGAACCGTCGGAAGGCGCGGGCGGGAGAAGCCGCCCGGGCTGCGGTCCGTCGGGCCGTCCGTCCTGCACGGTCTCCAGGCGAACGCCGCGCACCGCGCGCTCTCCGGCTTCCTCATCTTCTTCCTGGCGTTCCTGCTGCGCGAGCACCCCCTGTCGGGGCAGAGCGCGGCCGTCTCCCTCGGAATCGTCGGGGTCGCGGCCGGGGCCGGCAACGCCTTCGGCACGGCGGTCGGCTCGTGGCTGAGGGCACGCGGCCCCGAGGTGATCGTCGCGACGGTGCTGGGGCTCGCCCTGGGGGTCGCCGTGCTCGCCGCCGCGTTCTTCAGCACGGTGATGGTCGCCGCTCTCGCCGCGGTCGCGGGCTTCACGCAGGCCCTGTCGAAGCTGTCGCTGGACGCGATGATCCAGCGCGACGTGCCGGAGGAGGTGCGTACGTCGGCCTTCGCCAGGTCGGAGACGCTGCTCCAGATGGCCTGGGTGGCCGGCGGCGCGATCGGCATCGCGCTCCCCCTCAACGGAGTACTCGGCATGTCCGTCGCCGCGGGGCTCCTCGGACTCGGCGCCGCAGCCTCCGTACGGGGCCTCCTGGGGGCCGCACGGCGCGGCTCACCGCACCCCCGCGTGGCATGAGCGGCACCGACCGATAACCTTCGGCGCATGACCGTTGCGTTCTTCTCCGGTAAGGGCCGTCGAATCGGCGTCGCTCTTGGTGCCGTGTCCGCGGGACTCCTTGTCCTGTCCGCCTGCGACAAGCCGACGCCACTCGCCACCGTGACGGTCGGCGACAACTCGGTGAGCGCCGAGGCGTCCTGCTACAACGACGGCAAGGCCCTCAAGGAGTCCGAGATCCAGGGCTGCCTGAACAAGAAGGCGGAGGACACCGTCAAGGTCGCGATGGACGACAAGGTCCGCTTCGGCGTCGACCCCGAGATCGCCGACCACGGCTGGTCCCTCTTCATCAACGGCCAGCAGGCCGAGCAGGAGCCGTACAAGAAGACCTACCGGTCGATCCCCGGCAGCGCCTTCTTCGCCAGCCAGACGGGCGAGACCACGGCGGACAAGACCCAGGTCAGCATCGTCGAGACGAAGGGTCAGAAGCTCACGGGCGTCTGGCACTTCCAGCTCAAGAAGACCTCCTGACGTCCTGACCGCCCCTCCGACCCCGAGGACCACCGCTGTGCGGGTGCTTGTCGTGACCGCTGTCCCGGCCGAACGGGACGCGGTCACGCGTGCTTTCGCGGACGGGCCGCGGATACGTGAGGTGCCGGGCGCCGAGCTGCACCTGGCCGGCCCGTTCGACGTCCTCGCGGGCGGCGCGGGTCCGGCCGCCGCTGCGGCCGCCACCGCCTGCGCCCTCGCCGCCGCGTCCGCATCGACGCCGTACGCGGCCGTCGTCTCGGCCGGCATCGGCGGCGGCTTCGCACCCGCCGCGCCCGTCGGCTCCCTCGTCGTGGCGACCGGCATCGTCGCCGCGGACCTGGGCGCCGAGACCCCGGACGGTTTCGTGCCCGTCACCGGTCTCGGCTTCGGCAGGGACTCCTTCCTGCCGCCCGAGGCGCTCGTACGGGACGTGGCGGAGGCCACCGGCGCCGTGCCGGGCCCCGTCCTCACCGTCTCCACCGTGACCGGCAGCGCGGCCCGCACCGCCGAGCTGCTGGCCGCGCATCCCGGAGCCGTCGCCGAGGCCATGGAGGGCTTCGGCGTCGCGGAAGCCGCCGACAGGTTCGGCGTGCCGGCGCTGGAGCTCCGGGCCGTCTCGAACACCGTGGGGCCGCGCGACCGCGGGGCCTGGCGTATCGGCGACGCCCTGGCGGCTCTCACCGAGGCGTTCGGGAAGACCGCACCCGTAGTGGAAAGTTGGACCTGGCATGACCGACTCGACCGACACAGTGACTGACACCGCGACGAACTCCGCCGGCGCCTCGCACCCCGCGCTGCGGATCGCGTTCTCGCCGTGCCCGAACGACACCTTCGTCTTCGACGCCTGGGCGCACGGAAGGGTCCCCGGCGCGCCCGCCCTCGATGTCACCTTCGCCGACATCGACATCACCAACGGCATGGCCGAGCGCGGCGAGCTCGACGTCCTGAAGGTGTCGTACGCCGTCCTCCCGTGGGTACTCGACGAGTACGCGCTGCTGCCGTGCGGCGGGGCCCTGGGGCGTGGCTGCGGGCCGCTCGTCCTCACGAGGGAGCCGGGCACGGACCTGACGGGGAAGACCGTCGCCGTGCCGAGCGAGCGCTCCACCGCCTATCTGCTGTTCCGGCTGTGGGCGGCCGAGGTCGTGCCGGGCGGCGTGGGCGAGATCGTCGTCATGCCGTTCGACGAGATCATGCCGGCGGTGCGCGACGGCCGGGTGGACGCCGGGCTCGTGATCCACGAGGCCCGTTTCACCTACCGGAACTACGGTCTGCACAGCCTCGCCGACATGGGCGAGCACTGGGAGTCGACCACCGGCCTGCCGATCCCCCTCGGCGCGATCATCGCGAAGCGCTCGCTGGGCGAGGAGACGCTGAACCGGCTGTCGGACTCGATCCGTACGTCGGTGCGGATGGCCTGGGACGACCCGGAGAAGTCGCGTCCGTACGTCCTGGAGCACGCCCAGGAGATGGACCCGGCCGTGGCCGACCAGCACATCGGGCTGTACGTGAACGAGTTCACCGCCGACCTCGGCGAGGACGGCTACGCGGCGATCCGCGGCCTGCTGACCCGGGCCGCGGCCGAGGGCCTCGTGCCGGCGCTGGCGCCGGACGCGTTCTCCGTCACCGGGCGCTGATCAGGGACGCCCGGGCCCTGCCCGGGCGTCCCCGTGTCCGTCAGACGTCGAGCTGGTCGGCGACCGCCCTCAGCAGGCCGGCGATCTTCGCGCCGGCCGCCTTGTCGGGGTAGCGGCCCCGCTCCAGCAGCGGCGTGATGTTCTCCAGCACCGTCGTCAGGTCCTGCACGATCGAGGCCAGCTCGTCCGGCCTGCGCCGCTGTGCGGCGGCGACGGACGGCGTGGGGTCGAGGATCACCACGGAAAGGGCCTGGTCACCGCGCTGGCCCGCGACCACGCCGAACTCGACGCGCTGACCGGGCTTGAGCGCGTCGACGCCGGCCGGGAGGACGGAGGAGTGGACGAAGACGTCGGCGCCGTCGTCGCGCGAAAGAAAGCCGAAGCCCTTTTCCGAATTGAACCATTTGACCTTACCCGTGGGCACGTCTGTCCTCGTCCTCGTACTCGTCGGTGCACGGAAGAGCCGTGAAAAACGGCTCCGGATAGCAGTACAGCGGGTCAGAGACCCGCCATGCCCCAGGCTAATGGGCCCGGAGCCGGACACAAGACGTCGCCGATTGGTTCCGCCGAGCTGGGAACTACCCTGACCGGGTGAGTACTACTCCTTCAGGCGCAGGCGACTGGCTCGTACAGGTCGGCGCGATCGTCTTCTTCATCGGCGCACTGGCCACCCTGGTCACCGTGGCCCCGCTGTTCCTGGGCACCGACCCGTTCCCGTCCGTCGCCTACGTGGTGTGCATGCTGATGGGCCTCGGCTTCCTGATCGCGGCGGCGGGGGTGGTGCGGTCCGTGTGGAAGAACTCCCCGAAGCGCGCCGCCGCGAGGTAGCGGCCGGGCCTTCCTGTGGTGCGTCAGGCCGCCGCGAAGGTCCGCAGCCAGGCGGGGAACACCGTGAGGTCCGGCAGGATCACGTCGGCTCCGGCCGCCCGCAGTTCCTCCTCGTCGCACGGGCCGGTGGTGACGCCGACCGACAGCGCGTTCGCCGCGCGCGCTCCCCGTACGTCCCCGGTGTGGTCGCCGACGTAGATCCGCGCGCCGTGCTCCAGGAGCGCTTCCGCCTTGCCCTCGGCCCAGAGCCCGCCGATCAGCACGTCCGCCGCTATGCCGAGGTGCGCGAGGTGGAGCTTGGCGTTCGGTTCGTACTTGGCGGTGACGACCATGGCCCGCCCGCCGAGTGCCTGGACCGCCTCGACGGCCTCCCGGGCGCCGGGGAGCGCGGTCGTCCCTGTGATCGCCGTGTCCGGGTAGATCGCGCGGTAGCGGTCGCAGGCCCCGGCGATCGCGTCGGCCGGGAACCAGTTCTCCATCTCGTCCTGGAGCGGCGGGCCGAGCCGGCTGACGACCAGGTCGGTGTCGATGTACACCCCCGTCTCGGCGGCCAGTGTCTCGTAGGCGGCCTTGATGCCGGGCCGGGAGTCGATGAGGGTCATGTCGAGGTCGAATCCGACCGTCAGGGTGGGTGAAGGCATGTGGTCCATTGTGCCGACCGCCCCGGCCCCGCCGCCCGGCCGTCCACCAGGCGGTGCGGCAGCGGCCACGGGCATACGGACCCACCGCGCCCATTCCCCCTGCCGAGGGGCGACCGAGCCCATGGGCGCCAGGAGCGGGCTCATCGGCCACCCATAGACTTAGCCAAGCCTTACCTCGTAATGCCCTGGTTCCCGCATTCCCTGGCCCCTCGCTCACCCCGATTGGTTCCGATGGCAGCCGCCGCTCCACGCCTGTCCAGACGCGCGCTCGCGATCGCTGCCGCCGCCGTCGCCCTGGTGTTCGCCGTCCTGCTCAGCCTCGCCGTGGGGGCGCGGACCATCGCGCCGTCCGCGGTCCTGGACGCCCTGCTGCACGGCGGGCACTCCGACGCCGCCGAGGTGATCCGGCAGATGCGGGTGCCGCGCACCGTGATCGGGCTGATGGTCGGCGCGGCGCTCGCCCTCGCGGGCACGGTGCTCCAGGGCATCACCCGTAACCCCATCGCCGACCCGGGGATCCTCGGGATCAGCCAGGGCGCGTCGGTGGCCGTGGTCCTGGCCATCGCCTACGCCGGGATCCACACCCTCACCGGCTATGTGTGGTTCGCCTTCGCCGGGGCCGCCGTGGCGTCCGTCGCCGTGTACGCCATCGCCTCCCGGGGGCGTGGCGGTGCGACACCGGTGAAGCTCGCGCTGGGCGGAGCCGCGATCAACGCGCTGCTGGTGTCGGTGACCATGGCGGTGCTGACCACCAAGGCGTCGGCGCTCGACGAGTTCCGCTTCTGGCAGGTGGGCTCGATCGCCGGCCGTGAGGCCCAGGTCGCCCAGCAGATCTGGCCGTTCCTGCTGATCGGCGCCGCCCTCGTGGTGTCCGTGGCGCGCGGGCTCGACGCGCTGGCGCTGGGCGAGGACGTCGCGAAGGGCCTGGGGCAGAACGTCGCGGCCGTCCGCATCGTCGGCGGCATCGGGGCCACCGTGCTCACCGGCGCGGGCGTCGCGGCGGCCGGACCGATCGCCTTCGTCGGCCTCGCGGTGCCGCACATCGCCCGCGCGATCGTGGGCGGCGACCACCGCTGGGTGCTGCCGATGGCGGCCCTCGTCGGGCCCGTGATGCTCCTCGTCTCCGACGTCGTCGGCCGGGTCCTGTTCCCGCCCGGCGAGGTCCCGGCAGGCGTGATGACGGCGCTGATCGGCGTCCCGTTCCTGGTCACCCTCGTACGCCGGAAGGCGGTGCCCGCATGAGCGCGGACACGGCAGTGCCCGTACGGCCTCCGGTCCGCCCCGCCGGCTACCGGGTCGTGCGGGTCGGGAAGCGTGGCCGCTTCCTGCTCCACCGGCGGGCCGGGCTCGTCGCGGTGGCCCTCGTCGTCCTGCTGGCGGCGGTGTGTGTCGCCTACCTCTGCGTCGGCGAGAGCTTCGTGGCGCCCGCGGAGGCCGTGAAGGTCGTCCTCGGGCAGCCGTCGCCGGACGAACTGGTCGTGGGCACCCTGCGGCTGCCCCGCATGGTGGTCGGGCTGCTCGTCGGCGCGGCCTTCGGGATCGCCGGGGCGCTGATCCAGACCGTCGCCCGCAATCCGCTCGCCAGCCCCGACATCATCGGCATCAGCCAGGGCGCGAGCGCGCTCACCGTCGGCGCGATGACCTTCGGCCTCACCTCGTACACCGTCCTGCCCTACCTCTCCGTCATCGGCGGCATCGCCGCCGCCGTGCTCGTGTACGTCTTCGCGTGGCGCGGCGGGCTCCACGCGACCCGCTTCGTCCTCATCGGGATCGGCTTCGCGATCGCCCTGCGGTCGGTGACGACCCTGTTCCTGACGAAGGGCGACTACCTGGTCGCCCAGCAGGCGCAGATCTGGATGACGGGTTCCCTCAACGGCCGCGGCTGGGACGAGGCCGCCCCGATCGGCTGGGCGCTCCTGGTCCTGCTGCCCGCCGTGGCGTGGGCGGCGCGCGCGCAGCGCACCGTCTCGATGGACGACGACACCGCGACGGCCCTGGGCGTGCGCCTGGGGCGCGTCCGGCTGGGGCTCATCGCCCTCGGGGTGGTCCTGGCGTCCGTGGCGACGGGGACGGCGGGGCCGGTCGACTTCGTGGCGCTGCTCGCCCCGCAGATCGCCCGCCGGATGACCCGTACGGCACAGATCCCGCTGCTGTGCTCGGCGCTGCTCGGCGCCGTCATCGTCGTCTTCGCGGACCTGCTGGCCCGCAGGCTCTTCTCGCCCACCGAGCTTCCGGTGGGTGTGCTGACGGCGGCGGTCGGCGCCCCGTATCTGATCTGGCTGATCATCCGTGGCCACGGTGGCCGCACTGGAGGCAACGCATGACGACGACCCGGTCCACGGACACCGCCACGTCCAGGCTCTCGGCGCGCGCCCTGACCCTCGCCTACGACGACCGCACCGTCGTGCACGAGCTGGACCTGGCCGTGCCCGACGGATGCGTGACGGTCATCGTCGGCCCCAACGCCTGCGGCAAGTCGACGACCCTGCGCGCGCTGGGCCGGCTGCTGAAGCCGGCCGGCGGGTCGGTGCTCCTGGACGGTACGGAGCTGTCACGCATCCCCACGCGCACGATCGCCCGGTCGGTCGGGCTGCTCCCGCAGACTCCCGTGGCCCCCGAGGCGATCACCGTCTCCGACCTGGTCGCCCGTGGCCGCCAGCCCCACCAGCGCTGGTGGCAGCAGTGGTCGGACGCGGACGAGCGGGCGGTGACGGAGGCCATGGAGCGTACGGACATCACCGCCCTCGGCGACCGGCCGGTGGACGAGCTGTCCGGGGGCCAGCGTCAGCGGGTGTGGATCGCGATGGCGCTCGCACAGGACACCGATCTGCTGCTGCTCGACGAGCCGACGACGTATCTGGACATCGCGCACCAGGTCGAGGTCCTGGACCTGGTGCGCCGGCTCGCCGCTCCGGCGGCGGACGGCTCCCGGGGACGGACCGTCGTCACCGTCCTGCACGACCTCAACCAGGCCGCCAGGTACGCCGACCACCTCGTCGCGATGAAGGCGGGACGCATCGTCGCCGAGGGGCGGCCCGGGGATGTCGTGACCGCGGAACTCGTACGTGATGTCTTCGGCCTGGAAGCCGTCGTCGTCCCGGACCCGGTGACGGGTTCGCCGCTCGTCGTCCCCGGCGCGCCCTGGTCTCCCGCCCCGTCCTCCTCCGCCCCGTCCTCCTCCGGAAAGGCTCTCTGACATGCGCACACCTCCTGCGGCTCGTCTGCTCACCACCGGTTCGCTGGCCCTCGCCACCGCGCTGGCCCTCACCTCCTGCGGCTCGTCGGACTCCGGATCCGGTTCCGGCGGCTCTGCCTCGTCCTCCGGCGGCAAGACCCACACGGTCGCCACGGCCATGGGCAACATCAAGGTCCCCGTCGCCCCGAAGCGGGTCGTCGTCCTGGACACCGCCGAGCTGGACTCCGCGCTCACCCTCGGGGTGAAGCCGGTCGGCGCCACGCACACCGGCACGGAGTCGGGC
Organism: Streptomyces sp. NPDC102441; assembly: GCF_044765585.1. Classification (NCBI taxonomy): domain Bacteria; kingdom Bacillati; phylum Actinomycetota; class Actinomycetes; order Kitasatosporales; family Streptomycetaceae; genus Streptomyces; species Streptomyces sp. NPDC102441. The sequence continues at coordinate 120,606 of NZ_JBIWKH010000004.1, read as the reverse complement.
TACCTGAGCTACCTGCCGAAGGAGAAGGTCGCGGGCATCAAGGACGTCGGCGAGATGACGACGCCGAACCTGGAGGCCATCGCGGGGCTGAAGCCGGACCTGATCCTCACCAGCAAGATCCGCCACGGCGACAAGTACGACGAGCTCTCGGAGATCGCGCCGACCGTGATGACGGAGAACACGGGCTATCCCTGGAAGGAGAACTTCCAGGTCCACGCCAACGCGCTCGGCAAGGTCCCGGCGGCCGAGAAGGTCATCGCCGGCTACGACGCGCATGTCGGCGAGGTCACCGAGGCGCTCGGCGGCAAGGAGAAGGCTGCGGCCACCGAGGTCAACATGGTGCGGTTCGTGGAGGGCGCCGACATCCGCATCTACGGCCGCCAGAGCTACATCGCGACGATCCTCGCCGACGTCGGCCTCGGGAGGCCCGCGATCGTGGACAAGGCCAAGGACGGCTTCTCGTACGACGTCAGCCCGGAGAAGATCGACCAGGCCGACGCGGACGTCGTCTTCCACTCGACGTACGGGGACGCGGAGAAGTCCAAGCAGAAGCAGACCGTGGGCAGCGGGCTGTGGAAGAACATGGGCGCGGTGAAGGCCGGCAGGGCGTTCCCCGTCGAGGACGAGCTGTGGATCCAGGGCATCGGCTACACGGCGGCGGACAAGATCCTGGACGAGCTCAGGGCGGACCTGACGAAGTAGGGCTGAAGCCTGTGGGGCGCGGTGTCAGGTCCGCGCCCCACAGGCGGTTCGGGGGGCCTGGCCTGCTGGTGCCGCAGCAGGCGACGTTCGCCCCGTCGCGACGCCCGGCACTAGGCGCCGGACGTCATCCGCAGCACCGCCAGCCGCGTCAGCTCGCGGCCCTGCGGCTCGGTGTCGAGGGACCGGTGCAGGGCCAGCCCCTCGATCAGCGCGTCCAGCTGACGGGCCGTGTCCGGGTCGAAGTGCTGCTCCAGCAGACGGCGGCTGCGGTTCATCCACGCGTGGGTGAGCTCGCGGTACTCGTCGCGCCGGGCGGCCAGGGTGTAGAGCTCCTGGGTGAGGACGAGATCCCGCCGGGGGCCCTCGGAGAGCACGTGGATCAGGTCGGTGACGGCCTCACGGGCCTGCTCGGGGGTGCCGGCCCGGCCCAGGTACAGCTCGAAGACGGCCACGATGTGGTCGGCGAAGCGGGTGAAGGCCTCGCGCAGCAGGTCGTCCATGCCGTCGAAGTGATACGTCATCGAGCCCAGCGGCACATCGGCGCGGCCTGCGATCTTGCGGTGGGAGACGCCGGCGACGCCCTCCTCGGCGATGTGGTCGAGCGTGGCGGCGAGGATGCGCTCGCGCCGCTGCGGGTCCGTGCGTCCGGTGGCCATGGGGCAGCCCGGTCAGACGCTGCGGACGACGCGGGCGGGGTTGCCCACGGCGACGACGTCGGCGGGAACGTCCTTCGTGACCACGGCTCCCGCCCCGATCACGGAGTTGTCGCCGATGGTCACCCCGGGGCAGACGATGACTCCGCCGCCGAGCCAGACGTTGTCACCGATGGTGATGGGGAGCGCGGCTTCCAGCTTGTCCCGGCGGGGCTCCGGCTCCACGGGGTGGGTGGGGGTCAGGAGCTGGACGTTGGGGCCGATCTGGCAGTCCTCGCCGATGGTGATGCGCGCGACGTCCAGCGCGGTGAGGTGGTAGTTGACGAAGGTGCGGGCGCCGATCGTGATGTTGCTGCCGTAGTCGACGTACAACGGCGGGCGCAGGTCGACGCCTTCGCCCACGGAGTCCAGCAGCTCGGCGAGGATCGTCCTGGCGGCGTCGGCGTCCTCGGTGCAGGCGGCCTGGAAGCGGGCCGCGAGGCGCATCGCACGCTGCTGCCGCTCGGCGATCTCCGGGTCGTCGGCGACGTAGAGGTCACCGGCGAGCATGCGCTCGAGGTTGGTACGCGGATCGTTGGCGAAGTAGTCCGTCGGCATGCGGGCGATCGTACCCCCTGAGGTGTACGAACGTACACTCCGAGGCCCCGCGCGCCCGCCGGTCCTCACCCCGACAGCCTGCGCGCCCGCCACACCAGATACAACGCCGACGCCACCGCCGCCACCCGGATCACCACGGGCCAGACCTCCGTCATCGCGTCGCCCATCGCGTCCGCCGCGAGGGGTTCGCCCCAGCGGCCGTCCATGCGCCCCCACAGCCAGGCGACGGCCCCGGCCACGACCACGCCCGGCAGACCCAGCGCGACCCACTTCGCCTCCGCGCGCGAGAACTTGCGCGAGCTGTACGCCAGCAGCCAGCCACCCGCGAGCGCCAGCCACGACCCGAGCACGGCACCGGCGACCAGCAGCGCAGCGGCCAGCAGCAGCAACGGGTTCGACAGCCGGGGCCGCACGGCCACCTCACCGTCGACGACGGCCCGCCGACGGCGGCGCAGCCGCAGCTTCCGCCGCCGGGGCGCGGGCGGCTCGGCCCCCTCCGCGCCCTCCGTCGGCCCGGGCTCCTCCGCCTCGACCGGTGCGCGCGGCCCCGGGGCCTTCGGGGCGCCCGGCAACCCGAACAGCTCGGGGCTCTCCAGCCCGCCGACGAACCCGGGCACGGCGGTGCCGGGACCCATGGCCCCCGGCGCGCCCTGCCCGCCCTGGCCGCCTTCACCGAAGGGCCCCGGCTCGATCCGCCACCACTCGGGCTCCGCGCCTGCCGGGGCCTGGTCCAGGCCCGCCATGTGCGGCGCGGACGCCGACGGCCAGTTCGGATCGGGCTCTCCGGATGCCCGCCCCTCGGTGTCCGGCTCCCCGAGGCCGGGATCCGGGCTCCCGGCGGTGCCCTTCCCCTCGCGGCCCGGCGACGCGCCCTTGCGCGAAGCGGCTTTCCTGAGCACACTCCGCCGCGCCCGCGGCACCCCGCGCGGTTCGGCCGCTCCCGCGCCCGCGTCCGTCCTCGGCGACGGAACGGCCGCCGCCCCGTCGCCCGACTCGGCTGCCGCGGACACGAGTTCACCCGGGGCGCCGAGCCGGCCGATGATCCGCCGGACCTCGGCCGGAGAGTCCGAGCCGTCCGTGGAGCGCTGCCGGTCGATCTCGCCACGGAGCGTCGCGACGAGTCTCATCCGGGCGCCCGAGGACAGCTGTTGCTGCTGCGCCAGGTCACCGACCCGGCTGAGATAGTCGTAGACGAGCTGGTCGCTCTCGATCCCCACGCGATCGTCCTCCCTCCACCGCCCTGCCCCGACGGTAGCGTTCCAGGGGCTACCGTGGGACGGATGGGGACGACCACACCACCGCGCACGCTCGCCGAAGCTCTGCGCGCCCGGAGCGACGAATCGCTGGCGGGGCTGCTGCGTGCCCGCCCCGACCTGCTCAGCCCCGTGCCGAACGACATCACCCAGCTGGCGACGCGGGCCGGCACGCGCGCCTCCGTCGTCCGGGCGCTGGAGCACCTCGACCGCTTCGCCCTGCAGACCGCGGAGGCGCTGGCCGTGGCGCCCGACCCGGCACCGTACGACACGCTGCTCGCCCTCCTCACCGGTGACGGCCAGGACGACGGCGACGGGCGCGACGAGGCGGGCGCGGCGATCACCGCCGCGCTGCCCGGCGCCCTCGCGACCCTGCGTGAACAGGCCCTGGTCTGGGGCGAGGACACCCGGCTGCACCTTGTGCGCACCGCGCGCGAACTGCTCGCCCCGTCCCCGCAGCACCCCTCCCCCACGGGCCTCGGCCCGACCGTCTCGGAGGCCACGGCCGGGATGTCGCCCGGCAGGCTGCAAGAGATCCTGACCGCCGCCGGGCTGCCCGCCACCCACGACCCGGTGTCCGCGGTCGCCGCGCTGGCCGGGCTCTTCACGGACCGGACCAGGATGGCGGAGCTGCTCGACACCGCCCCGGTCGAGGCGCTGGCCGTGCTCGACCGGCTGGTCTGGGGCCCGCCGTACGGGGAGCTCACCCCGAACCCCGCCCCGCCCGTGCAATGGCTGCGCGACCGCGGGCTGTTGCTGCCCGTGTCGACGCGCACCGTCGTCCTGCCGCGCGAGGCGGCCCTGCATCTGCGGGCCGGCCGCGCCCACCGCGTCCCCGAGCCCATGCCGCCGGCCCTCGTCGCGGCGGCCGAGCGGGATCCCCAGGCTGTGGACAGAGCGGCGGCCGGCCAGGGCTTCATGGCCCTGTCCACCGTCGAGGAGCTGCTCAAGCTCTGGAACAACGGCGGCCCGGCCATACTCCGCGCGGGCGGCCTGAGCGTGCGCGAACTGAAGCGTGCCGCCGCCGCGCTCGACGTGTCGGAGCCCGTCGCCGCGTTCTGGATCGAACTCGCCTACGCGGCGGGCCTGCTGGCCTCCGACGGCGAGACCGACGAACGGTACGCACCGACGCCCGCCTCCGACGAGTGGCTCGACCTCTCCGCCCAGGACCGCTGGACCCACCTCGCCACCGCCTGGCTCGCCGCCACCCGCACCGCGGGCCTGATCGGTGGCCAGGACTCCAAGGGCCGGGCGCTGTCCACGCTCGGCCCCGACCTGGACCGCTCGGCCGCACCCGAGGTACGCCACCGGGTCCTGGCCCTGTTCGCCTCACTCCCGCCGGGCACCGCACCCGACCCGCAGACCCTGCTGGCCCGGCTCCGCTGGGAACGGCCGCTGCGCACCTCGGCCCCGGGCGGGCCGACGACACCGGGCGAAGCCTCCGACCTCCGCTCCCGGATCGCCCTGTGGACGGTCAACGACGCGGAGACGCTCGGGATCACCGGCCGCGGCGCCCTCTCCTCCCAGGCCCGCGCCCTGCTCGACGAGGGCCCCGACGCCGCCGCCGCCCGCCTCGCCCCGCTGATCCCCGAACCCCTGGACCACGTCCTGCTACAGGCCGACCTGACGGCGGTCGCCCCCGGCCCGCTGGAACGCCCGCTCGCCGACACGCTCTCGGTGCTCGCCGACATCGAGTCCAAGGGCGGCGCGACGGTCTACCGCTTCACCCCCGGCTCCGTACGCCGCGCGCTCGACGCCGGACGGGCAGCGACGGACCTGCACGCCTTCCTGGCCACCCACAGCCGTACGCCGGTGCCGCAGCCGCTGAGCTACCTCATCGACGACGTGGCGCGCCGCCACGGCCATCTGCGGATCGGCGCCGCCTCCGCCTACGTACGCTGCGACGACGAGGCCGTGCTCAACGAGATCCTCGCCGACAAGCGCTCGGCCACCCTGCGGCTGCGGCGGCTCGCACCGACCGTCATGGCCGCGCAGGCGGACCCGGGCTCGCTTCTCGAAGGACTGCGCGAGATGGGGTACGCCCCGGCCGCCGAATCCGCCGAGGGCGACGTCCTGATCACCCGCGCCGGCGCCCGCCGCACCCCGCCGCGCACGCCGCCCGCCCCCGTCCCCGAGGGCCCGCCGGTCCCGGACAGCACCCTGCTGAACGCCGCGGTCCGGGCAGTACGGGCCGGCGACACGGCGGCCAGAGCCGTCCACAGGGACGGCCCGGACACAGCCACGGCGGGCTCCCTCCCGCGCACGACCAGCGCCGAGACCCTGGCCACGGTGCAGGCGGCCGCGATGACAGGCTCGGCCGTCTGGATCGGCTACGTCAACGCGGACGGCGCGGCCAGCCAGCGGGTGATCGCCCCGGTCAAGGTGGAGGGCGGCTTCGTGACCGCGTACGACCACACGGCGGACGAGGTCCGGACGTATCCGCTGCACCGGATCACGGGCGTCGCGGAACTCCCCGACGACCAGCCGACCTGACCGCCCCGGTCCGCTACGGAGGCGTTGGGAAGTTACGGACACACATCGGCCCCATTTGCCCGATACCGCCGTCCGTAACTTCCCACTGCCTGGGCCGCCCTACGGTCGCCCGGCCTCCGGGGGAGCCGGGAGCCCGCCGATGGCGGCGGCCTCGCGGACCACGTCGACCAGCATCGGCATCGTGAGCCGGCCCGTGAACGTGTTGCGCTGGCTCGGGTGGTAACTGCCCAGCAGGTGCAGCTCCTGCCTGCGTTCCGTGGCGGGCAGCACGACATGCGCGCCGTGGCCGAAGGCGGGACGCGGGCGCGGCACGTGCCAGCCCGCCTCGACGAGCACCGGCAGCACCGCCTGCCAGCCGAACCCGCCGAGGACCACGACCACCCGGAGCCCCGGGCTCAGCAGGTCCAGCTCGGCGGCCAGCCAGGGCCGGCAGGTGTCGCGCTCCGCCGGGGTGGGCTTGTTGGCCGGGGGCGCGCAGTGCACGGGAGAGGTGAGACGGACACCGTGCAGGGTGAGCCCGTCGTCCGCGTGGACGGCGGTCGGCTGCGAGGCGAGACCCACGGTGTGCAGTGCGGCGAAGAGGAAGTCGCCGGTCGCGTCACCGGTGAACATCCGGCCGGTCCTGTTGCCGCCGTGCGCGGCGGGCGCCAGCCCGACCACGGCCACCGTGGCGTCGGGCGGCCCGAAGCCGGGGACGGGCCGCGCCCAGTAGTCCCAGTCCCGGAAGGCCGCGCGCTTGACCTCGGCGACCTCCTCCCGCCAGGCCACCAGCCGGGGGCAGGCCCGGCACTGCGTGACGAGCGCGTCCAGCTCACCGAGCCCCTCACACCGAGGGGCGTGGTGGGCCGGGAAGCCCCGTTCACCGGCCCCCGGCACCCGTCCCGCCGCTTCCGATCCGTCCATCCCCCCACGCTACGGCGCCGGGTCAGCGCCAGAGCAGCATGACCAGCAGCGCCGCCCAGCACACGCCGACCACGGACGGCAGGGCGATCATGATCATGCCTGTGGGGGAACTGCGCAGCCAGCCCATGCCCGCGTCACCGGCCTCCCTGCCGACGATGCGCCGGCCCCCGTGCCACGCCATGCGCCATCCCACTCCATCCGCTGTTCCGCCCCGCGGAAAACCCCCCGCGGTGGCAGAAGTTGTCGCACCATGACGTGCGTCACAGGCGGTCCCAGGTTACGTACGCACGGTGTCCGATTCCAGAGGCGCCCGTCACAGGAGCCCCGCCCGTCGACGGCCGATGAGGCACACTGGACGTTTGGCAGTTCACACCCGGGCAGCCACCCCCCGCAGGAAAGGGCCGACGCGCGTGACCGGACCCCTCATCGTCCAGAGCGACAAGACGCTGCTCCTCGAAGTCGACCACGACCAGTCCGAGGCCTGCCGCCGTGTCATCGCACCCTTCGCCGAGCTGGAGCGTGCCCCCGAGCACATCCACACCTACCGGTTGACCCCCCTCGGTCTGTGGAACGCCCGCGCCGCGGGGCACGACGCCGAGCAGGTCGTCGACGCGCTCGTGGAGTACTCGCGCTACCCCGTGCCGCACGCGCTCCTCGTCGACATCGCCGAGACGATGGCGCGGTACGGCCGCCTCACCCTGTCCAAGCACCCGGTCCACGGACTGGTGCTGACGTCCAACGACCGGCCGGTGCTGGAGGAGATCCTCCGCTCGAAGAAAGTCCAGCCGCTGGTCGGGGCACGCCTCGACCCGGACACCGTGGCCGTGCACCCCTCCGAGCGCGGCCAGATCAAGCAGACGCTGCTGAAGCTGGGCTGGCCGGCCGAGGACCTCGCCGGATACGTCGACGGCGAGGCGCACCCGATCGAGCTCGACGAGACGACCTGGTCGCTGCGCCCGTACCAGAAGCAGGCCGTCGAGGGATTCTGGCACGGCGGCTCGGGCGTCGTCGTCCTCCCCTGCGGCGCGGGGAAGACACTGGTCGGGGCGGGGGCCATGGCCGAGGCCAAGGCGACCACCCTGATCCTCGTCACCAACACCGTCTCCGCCCGGCAGTGGAAGCACGAGCTGGTGAAGCGGACCTCGCTGACCGAGGAGGAGATCGGCGAGTACAGCGGTACGCGCAAGGAGATCCGGCCGGTCACCATCGCCACGTACCAGGTGCTGACCACCCGCCGTAAGGGGATCTACCCGCACCTGGAGCTGTTCGACTCCCGTGACTGGGGGCTCGTGATCTACGACGAGGTGCACCTGCTGCCCGCGCCCGTCTTCAAGTTCACCGCCGACCTCCAGGCCCGCCGCCGCCTCGGGCTCACCGCGACGCTGGTGCGCGAGGACGGCCGCGAGTCGGACGTCTTCTCCCTCATCGGGCCCAAGCGGTTCGACGCCCCGTGGAAGGAGATCGAGGCGCAGGGCTACATCGCGCCCGCCGACTGCGTCGAGGTCCGGGTGAACCTCACGGACTCGGAGCGCCTCGCCTACGCGACGGCCGAGGCCGAGGAGAAGTACCGGTTCTGCGCGACGACGGCGACGAAGCGGAAGGTCACCGAGGCGCTCGTACGCAAGCACAAGGGCGAGCAGACCCTGGTCATCGGGCAGTACATCGACCAGCTCGACGAACTCGGTGAGCACCTGGACGCCCCGGTGATCAAGGGCGAGACGAGCAACGCGCAGCGCGAGAAGCTGTTCGAGGCGTTCCGTCAGGGCGAGATCAGTGTGCTGGTCGTGTCGAAGGTCGCGAACTTCTCGATCGACCTGCCGGAGGCGACCGTCGCCATCCAGGTGTCGGGGACGTTCGGCTCACGCCAGGAGGAGGCACAGCGGCTCGGCCGGGTGCTTCGGCCGAAGGCGGACGGGCACGAGGCCCGGTTCTACTCGGTGGTCGCCCGCGACACGATCGACCAGGACTTCGCGGCGCACCGCCAGCGGTTCCTCGCCGAGCAGGGTTACGCGTACCGGATCGTCGACGCGGACGAGCTGCTGACGGAGAGCTGACAGGGGCCTGGGGCCGGGCCCGTCGGGCTCAGCGGTGGCGGCGGACGACGCCGGCCTCCTCCGCGTACTCGCCGAGGACGGCCACACCGAACGCGGTGCGCGCGAAGACCGATACGGCGCGCGCCGCGTTTCCTATGCGGTGTCCGCGTGGGTGACCGGTGGCCGCGGTCGCGCCGTGAGCGGGGCCGGTCTTGCGTGGGTTCAGGTAAACGGTGCTCATGTATTCCATGGTGCTCCGCCGGTCACGCTCCCGGCATCGGCCGACCGGCCGAAGTGTGCGGGGGCCCGGGTCGGCCGAAAGTCGCACGGCGTCCCCTACGGGAAGGACGCCGTCCCCTTACGGGAAGAACGCCGTCTCGGATCCGCCGGGCTCCACGATCAATTCGTTCGCACCCGGGGGCGACGGTCGGTACAATCGCCGGTCTGCCCGCCTCCCGCACCGTGGTACCGGCCAGCCCTTCGAGCGGCCGGCAGCCGGGGGAGCGCCGCCGACCGGACGGAAACCGGCCGACAACAGCCGCACGCGCCCACCCGCGTGCGCATCTGTGTGTGAACGTCCCCGAGCGGACCGGGCGGTGAGCCCTGTCCGCCGTCCTGCGTCGAAAAGCCGGAGGCAACACCGTGCCCGCGCACGAAGATTCAAGCAATCCACTGGTCAGGGAGCGGGCGCATCTCGCCGCGTCCCGTGCCGCGCTGCGAGCGATGCGTGAGGACGTGCAGGCACTCGACATCCGCGACGTCACCGCGAACTGGGTCAACGCCGCGGTCCTCCAGGCGCAGATCGACGACCGCATCAAGGCGCTGGCCGACCTCTCCCACACCCCGCTGTTCTTCGGACGTCTCGACTATCTGCACGTGGTCGGCGCCGAGAAGGCGGAGGGCACGGAGGGAGAGCGGTTCTACATCGGGCGCCGCCATGTCCACGATGCCCATGGCGATCCCATGGTCATCGACTGGCGCGCGCCGGTCTCCCAGCCGTTCTACCAGGCCTCCAGGAACAACCCGCTGGACGTCGACCACCGCCGGCGCTTCGGCTACACCGGCGGCGAGCTCACCGCGTACGAGGACGAGCACCTCACCGACCCGGCGGAGACCGAGCAGACCAGCAAGCTCCTCCAGGCGGAGATCGAGCGGCCCCGTGTCGGCCCGATGCGCGACATCGTGGCGACGATCCAGCCGGAGCAGGACGAGATCGTCCGCAGTGATCTCGGCGGGACGGTCTGCGTCCAGGGAGGTCCCGGGACCGGTAAGACGGCCGTCGGTCTGCACCGTGTCGCCTATCTCCTGTACGCGCACCGCGAGCGCCTCGCCCGTACCGGCACCCTCGTCGTCGGCCCGAACCGGTCGTTCCTCCACTACATCGAGCAGGTCCTCCCCGCGCTGGGCGAGCTGGAGGTGCAACAGGCCACCGTCGAGGACCTGGTGGCGGCGCGCGTCGAGGTGCGCTCCACGGACGAGGCAGCCGCCGCGGTGATCAAGGGCGACGCTCGGATGGCGGAGGTCCTTCGCCGGGCGATCCGCTCGCACGTGACACCCCCGACGGAGCCGGTCGTGGTGGTGCGCGGCTCCCGCCGCTGGCGGGTCCCGGCCTACGAGGTCGAGGAGATGGCCGGCGAGCTGCTGGCCCGCGACATGCGGTACGGCGCCGCCCACGAGGCGCTCCCGCAGCGCATCGCGCACGCCGTCCTCGTACGGATGGAGGAGGCGGGCGAGGCCCCGGACGACCGGGTGCAGAACGCGGTGGCCCGGAACCCGGCGGTGAAGGCGGCCGTGAAGGCCGTCTGGCCGGCGGTGGAGCCGGCGAAGCTCGTGCTGCGGCTCCTGACGGACGCGGAGTTCCTGGCCGCGCACGCGGAGGGGATCCTCACCGGCGACGAGCAGAAGCGGATCCTGATGGCCAGGCCCGCCCGCAGTGTGAAGTCGGCGAAGTGGACGGCGGCGGACGCGGTCCTGATCGACGAGGCGACCGACCTGGTGGCCCGGACGCACTCGCTGGGCCATGTCGTCATCGACGAGGCGCAGGACCTGTCCCCGATGCAGTACCGCGCGGTGGGCCGCCGCTGCTCGACCGGCTCCGCGACGGTGCTCGGCGACCTGGCGCAGGGGACCACGCCCTGGTCGACGGGGAGCTGGGAGCAGGCGCTGTTCCATCTGGGCAAAACGGACGCGGTGGTGGAGGAGCTCACGGCCGGCTTCCGTGTGCCGCGCGAGGTGATCGCGTACGCCTCGCGGCTGCTCCCCTCGATCTCGCCGGGCCTCGCCCCGGTGGAGTCGGTGCGTGAGACGCCCGGCTCCCTCGCGGTGCGCGAGGTGACGACGGCCGGGGAGCTGGACACCGCCGTGGTCGCGGCGTGCGGGGAGTCGCTGCGCCATGAGGGCTCGATCGGCCTGATCGCCGCCGACGCCCGGATCCCGGCCCTGGCGGCGGCGCTGGAGGCTGCGGGCCACGCGTATCTCTCGCCGGGCGAGGAGACGACCGCCGCGTCCCGGCTGACGCTGGTCCCCACCTCGCTGGCCAAGGGGCTGGAGTACGACTACGTGGTGCTGGACGAACCGGCGGCCGTGGTCGACGGCGAACCCGACGAACGCACGGGCCTGCGCCGCCTGTACGTGGCCCTGACCCGCGCGGTCTCCGGCCTCGTGGTCCTCCACGCGGCACCGCTGCCGGAGCAACTCGGCTGACGGGGGCAGGCACGCGAGGGGGCGGGCACGCGAGGGACCGGGCACGCGAGGGGGCGGGCACGCGAGGGGGCGGGCACGCGAGGGGGCGGGCACGCGAGGAGGCGGGCTGAGACGGGCCGGGTCAGGTCAGGTCAGGAGGTCAGGAGGTCACCGCTGCCGTCGTGGCGACGGTGACCGCCACCATCGCCGCCTGCATGTTGCGGATCGCCGCACGGACGTCCTCGCCCGCCCACTGGCCCTCCGCTATCTTCTCCATGCGCGGCTTCACCTCCCGCGCCGGCACCTCGGGGAACGCGAGGCGATGCAGCTTGGCGGCGTGGATCAGGGCGACGAGACCGGCCGAGCGGTCGTCCGGATCCGCGCCGTGCAGCACCACCGAGGCCAGACGCTCGCGCAGCTCCGCCTCGGGCGCCCCGTCGGCCTCGGGATAGCGGCGCACCGGGAAGAGACCCAGCACCTTGCGCTGCTCCTCGCTCACGAGGCCACGCGCCCGCAGGCTCTCGATGGTGGCGCCGACCGCCTTGCCGTGGTCTCTCGTCAGCCAGTCCGTCACCTTGGGCGGCTTGCTCTTCTTCGCCGCCCAGGCGTCGATCAGGGCGAGCCGCTCGTCGAGCAGGGCGACACCGGTGGGCGCGCGGTCGGTCACCGACAGCCGGCCGCCGTCCACCGAGAGCCGCCCCGCCAGGACGAGCTCGAGCAGGATGCCGCCCGCGACCGCCCATCCGGCCGTCTGCCGGTCCTTCGCCGCTCCGGACTCGTCGTCCAGGGAAAGCAGCATGATCTCTTCGCCCAGCGTGACCGACATGATTCCACTCCCCGTCCATTTGCTTACTCTTAGTGACGAGCGGGGACAGCGATCAGTTCCCGGTCGTCCGTGCGAGAAGTTGAGGCAGTCGTTGCACAGGGCGTTTACAGACCACCCCGTGCGCGCTACGTTTTTGGGAGCGCTCCCACGAGCCCCTCTCCCCCCACCCGCACGCCACGACGACAGGTCGGTCACCGGGCAACGGACCGCCCGGCACTCCCCTCTCCGACGCTCGCCGCTCCATGCGCGCGGGCGGGGTCACCAGGGTCATCTGCCCCAACAGAGAATCCCGAAGGAGATCAACCTCATGCCCATGCGAAACATCATTCGGAGAAAGGCCCAGCTGCGCGCACCTCGCACTCTGAGCCTCCTGGGAGCGGGCCTCCTGGCCCTCACCCTGGCCGGTCTGCCCTCCCCCGCGTCCGCTCACGGCGTCGCCATGGAGCCCGGCTCACGCAGCTACCTCTGCTACAAGGACATGGTCGCGAGCGGGAACCAGACCCCGTCCAACCCGGCCTGTGCCGCCGCGGTCGCGGAGACCGGCACCACGCCGCTGTACAACTGGTTCGGGGTCCTGGACTCCAACGGCGGCGGGAAGACCACGGGTTACATCCCCGACGGCGAGCTCTGCAGCGGCGGACACAACGGCCCGTACGACTTCTCCTCGTACAACGCGGCCCGCAGCGATTGGCCGACGACGCACCTCACCGCGGGGTCCACCACCGAGGTGAAGTACAGCAACTGGGCGGCCCACCCGGGCGAGTTCAACGTCTACATCACCAACGACGGCTGGTCGCCGGACCAGCCCCTGGCGTGGGACGACCTGACGCTCACCCAGACCGTGGACAACCCGCCGCAGTCGGGCGGCGCGGGCTCCGACGGAGGCAACTACTACTGGAACCTCCAGCTCCCGCAGGGCAAGACCGGCAAGCACATGATCTTCATCCACTGGATCCGCTCGGACAGCCAGGAGAACTTCTACTCCTGCTCCGACGTCGTCTTCGACGGCGGCAGCGGCGAGGTCACCGGCATGAACGGCGCCCAGATGTCGGCGGGCGAGCTGGCGGCGACCGCGGAGAGGACCGGGACCCAGGCGGCACCGGCCCACGCGGAGCACGCCGGGCATGCCGCAGAGGCCGGTGAGGCCGGCCTGGTGGCCTCCGCCGAGGACTCCTCGGCCGGTTACCTGCCCGCCGCGACGGCGGTCTCACTGACCGGCGCCGCCCTGATGTTCGCCGCCGGGGCGGTGGCCCAGGGCCGACGCCGACGCCGACAGGCCGGGCAGAACCACTGACGGCGAGGAGCCGTCCAGGGCCCCGGGCCGGTGATCACCGGCCCGGGGCCACGGCGCGTGGCCGCTCACCCGTCCAGGGCGTCGCGCCACTCCCGTACCGCCGCCTCGTCGACCGGTCCCGACCAGCCGCCGGGCCGCGCCGCCCCCCCGATGTGGAAGGCCTCGACGCCCGCCGCGCGTAGCTGCGGCAGATGGTCAAGGCGCAGGCCGCCGCCCACCATGATCCGGGGTTCGTAACCGGGCAGGTCCGAGCGCTCCGCTTCGGCGATCAGCGTCTCCAAGCCCGCGTCGACACCGCTGGGGGAGCCCGCCGTGAGGTAGGTGTCCAGGCCCGGCAGGTCGGCGAGGTGCTTGCGCAGTACGTCGCGGTCGGCCGCGCGGTCGATGGCGCGGTGGAAGGTCCACGGGCAGCCGTTCAGCTCGGCGACGAGCCGCTCGACGGCCACCAGGTCGGCGTGACCGTCCTGGTCCAGGAAGCCCAGGACGAATTCCTCGGCCCCCGCGGCGCGCATCGCGCGGGCCTTCTCCACGAGGACGGCGATGTCACCGGCCGCGAAGCCGTCCGCGACCCTGAGCATGACCCGCAGCGGGATCCCGACGGCGTCCCGGATGCTCTCGAAGACGGCGAGCGGGGGCGTCAGGCCGTCGGCCGCCATGTCGGTGACCAGTTCGAGGCGATCCGCACCGCCCGCCTGCGCCGCGACCGCGTCCTCCGCGTCGAGAGCGATCACCTCCAGGAGTGCACGGTTGCTCATGGTGTTCCCATCCTTCGGAGCGGCACGGACTACAGGTCTAGTCCAATAAACCAGACTACGGGTCAGCCACCCGAGGCGCAGCTCCCGACGTGGACGCATGCGTGAAGATACGCGAGGCCGCGGCGGCATCCGGTGACCGGACGCGCCGCGGCCTCAGGGGTCACGGGACGGGGGACGTCAGGGCTGGAGCGGCATCGACCGGCAGTTGGAGGTGGCCTTCTTGCCGGAGAGGCGGTCGGTCATCCAGGAGATGGCACTGCCCTGGTCGGTGAGGTAGGGGGCGAGGTGGTTGGTGAGGATCTTGTCGCCGAGGTTGGGCAGCAGGACGGCCGCGTACGTCACGCTCGCGCCCTTGCCGCACCAGTCCACCGCGAGCTGCCTGGCCTGCCTGTGCCCGACTATGTCGTCATGCACCCCGGTCGCCAGCCGCACCGGGGCGGCCGGCTTCAGGTTGCCGATGCGCTGCTGGGCGAGGATCGCCTGCAGCTTCGGCTCGGCCGCGATGATGTCGGCGAGGGACGTGCCGTCGGCGGTCCACTTCTTGCTGTCGGTGAAGGCGTAGCCGAGGATCGCGTCGCCCACGCACATGGTCGAGGTGTCCTTCAGCGCGGCCTTCCCCACGTCGTTGATGTTCGCCTCGACGACCGCCTTCAGGGAGGGGTCGGTCTGGGCGAAGCCGTTGATCGACCAGCCCAGCGCGCCGGCCAGGGCGCTGCCGTCTATGCCCTTCATAACCTCGGTGAGATCGGCGGGCGGCGCTCCGGCGTAGGTGCCCGCCAGATTGACGTCGGGGGCGTACGAGGGCTGCAGTTCGGCGGCCGACGCGCTGGCTCCGCCGCCCTGGCTGTATCCGTAGAGGCCGACCCGCGACTCAGGGGTGATCGAGGCGCCGTCGACGGAGCGTGCCGCGCGGGCCGCGTCCAGGAGGGCGTGGCCCTCGTCGACACGGTTGACGTAGGTGTGGAGCCGGTCCGTCGCACCGAGGCCCGCGTAGTCGGTGACGACGACGGCGGTACCGGCGGCGAGAAGGCGGTAGACGGCGATGTTGTCGTAGCCGATGGACACCGTGCCCGCGCCGATCGTCAGCGGGTGCTGGAGCGACAGCGAGGGGGCGCACTGGTCGCCCTGGCCCATGGTCCCCGAGGCCAGCGCCACCAGGGGGCGGTCGCCGCCGCCCTTCCATTCGGCGGACGGCTCGATGTACGCACCGGTGACGGCGACGGGCCCGCCGCCCGCGTCGGTGGACTTGTACATCAGCCGGGTCGCGGTGCCGGGCATCTGACGGCCGTCCAGGCCGGGGAGGCTCAGCCCGAGCGGCAGCTCCTCCGTACGGACGAGGGACCCGTCGGCGGAGGGCAGCTGCGCCGGCGGGTTGTAGAAGTCGGGGATGGTCACCCCCCGGGAGACCACCGGCTCCGTCCCGGCGGACTCGGCGGCGGAGGCCGGTACGGCCACCGCTCCCAGACAGGCGGCGGCCACCGACGCGGCCAGCAGGCGCCCCGTACGACGTCCCGGCCGACGGGGCCCAAGGGTGCGGGGGGTGTTCACGGTGGTACTCACGGTCGAGCTCGAACGGGTGGTCTTGCGCGGACTCACGGCTCACTCCTCGCTCTGCTCCGATGAATGTCCGCGCAAGCTAGCACCGGGGCGTTACCTGAGGTAACTCGTCGGTAAGTTACGCTTCGGTAACGTGGAGATGGCCGCAGGTCGGGCCCTTGAATCCGCGTCCCGTCACGCGCGCACGAAGCGCACCGGTGTCCCCGGGACCGCCTGCGCCGCCCCCGCGAGCGCGGCTTCGGCGACCACGCCCACGACCGGATAACCCCCCGTCGTCGGGTGGTCGTTGAGGAACACCACGGGAAGCCCGTCCGGCGGCACCTGCACGGCGCCCAGCACCATGCCCTCGCTGGGCAGTTCGCCGTCCCGGGCACGCCGCAGGGACGGCCCCTCCGTGCGCAGCCCGATGCGGTTGCTGCGCTCCGAGACCCGGTACGCGACGGTCGTCAGCGTGTGCAGGGCCTCCTCGGTGAACCAGCTGTCGCGCGGGCCCCGGTGCAGGGGCAGCACCAGCTCGGCCGGGGCGCCCGGCCAGGGCACGGGGCCGGCGCACGGGGCGCCGCCGGGCCGGCCCAGCGGCAGGACGTCACCGTCGCGCAGGACCGGCGGGCCGAGCCCGGAGAGCAGGTCGGCGGACCGGCTGCCGAGCACCGGTTCGGGCACCAGGCCGCCCGCGAACGCCAGGTAGCCGCGCAGCCCCTGCACCACGGAGCCGGCCTCCAGCACGGCGCCCGCGGGCACCAGGACGGGCGCGCCCCACGCGACCGGGCGACCGTCCACCGTGACCCGGCACCCCGCTCCGCCGACGACCGCGAGCACCGGCCGGGGGCCGGTCACCCGGACCGCGCACCCGGTGAGCGTGGTCTCCAGCACGGCCGCGTCCGGGTCGTTGCCGACGAGCCGGTTGGCGAGCCGCCGCGCCGGCGCGTCCAGCGCCCCGGCCCTGGGGACGCCGAGATGGGCCCAGCCGGTCCGCCCCTCGTCCTGCACCGTGGTCAGGGCACCCGCCCTGACCACTTCGAGCGCCGCGCTCATCCGGACACCTCCAGCGGCACGAACCGCACGCGGGCCCCGGGCAGCAGCAGCGCGGCGGGTTCGCGTCCCGGATCCCAGAGGGCCTCCGGTCCGGGCATCCGGCCGACGATCTGCCAGCCCCCGGGCGACGGGCGCGGATAGATCCCGGTGTACGGGCCGGCGAGGGCCAGTGCCCCGGCCGGCACCCGGGTGCGGGGCGTGGCCCGGCGCTCCACGCTCAGGTGCGCGGGCAGGCCGGTGAGATAGCCGAAGCCGGGCGCGAAACCGCAGAAGGCCACCCGGAATTCCGTACGGGCATGGATGCGCCCCACCTCATCGACGGCGACGCCCCACGCCTCGGCCACATCGGCGAGGTCCGGGCCGTCGTAGACGACGGGTATCTCCACGGTCTCCCCCACGCCCCGGCTCAGCGGCGGCACGGTCCACGACCGCATCCGTCCCGCGAGCGTCCGGTCGTCCACCCCGTCCAGCAGAACCGTCCGGGCGCCGGGGACGATCTCGCGTACGGCGGGGAGCTCACCGGCGGCCCGCCGGCGGAGCAGTTCCGCGTGGAAGGCCTCCGCGTCCTCGCCGGAGTCGAGCTCAACGAGCAGGGCACGGGGCCCGGCCTCCAGCACCCGGACGCCGCCCACCTGGCCGCCGCCCACTCCGGTGCCGCCTGCACCGGTGCTGCCCATGCCGGTGCCGCTCACTCCGGTGCCGCTCACGCGAACGCCCTTACGTCGACGCCCGCCGCTTCCAGCGCCGTCCGCACCCGCAGCGCGAGCGCGGCGGCGCCGGGGGTGTCCCCGTGGACGCACAGCGACCGGGCCGCGACAGCTATCCGGCTGCCGTCCACCCCGGTCACGGCGCCGTCGACGGCCATGCCGACACTGCGGCGTACGACCTCGTCCGCGTCGTGCACCACTGCGCCCGCCTCACCCCGCGGCACCAGCGTGCCCTGCGGGGTGTACGCCCGGTCGGCGAAGGCCTCCTCGACGGCGGTCAGGCCCGCGGCCCCCGCATGGTCGAGCAGCCGCGAACCGGGCAGCCCGAGTACCGCCGGACGGCCGCCCGCGAGCAGCACTCCCTCGACGACGGCGGCGGCCTGGTCGTCGTCCCAGACAGCGCGGTTGTAGAGGGCACCGTGCGGTTTCACGTACGAGACCGTGGAGCCCGCCGCCTCCGCGAAGACCCGCAGGGCACCGATCTGGTACGCGATCTCGGCGGTCAGCTCGGCCGCCGGTACGTCCATGGCGCGCCGCCCGAATCCGGCCAGATCGCGGTAGGAGACCTGCGCCCCGATGCGCACGCCCCGCTCCGCCGCCGTGTCGCAGACCCGCCGCATCACGGAGGCGTCGCCCGCGTGGAAGCCGCAGGCCACATTGGCGCTGGTGACACAGGTCAGCAGCGCCTCGTCCTCGGTGAGGGTCCAGCGTCCGAACCCTTCACCCAGGTCCGCGTTGAGGTCCATCGGCCGCGCCGCGCGCGTCACACTCGTCAGATCCGTCACGGGCGCACGCTAGCGATCGTTCAACAATCTGACAAGGGGCCGCCCACCGCCCGAGACACTCGTACGGTTCACTGAGCACTGAACACAGCCGACGGAACACCAGGCAAGGGGCGGGGCATGGCGGGGACAACGAACGGCGGGAGGACCGGCTCCACCCCGGACCTCTCGGAACTCGCGGCGCACAGCGCCTCCCTGGAGCGGTCCGGTACGGCCGAGCGGGTCGCCGCCATCCTGCGGGAGCGGATCACCGAAGGCTACTTCCCGCCGGGCAGCCGCCTGTCCGAGGAGAGCATCAGCGGCGCCCTGACCGTGTCCCGCAACACACTGCGCGAGGCGTTCCGCCTCCTGTCGCACGAACGCCTCCTGGAGCACCGCCTCAACCGGGGCGTCTTCGTCCGCATCCTGGCCGTGGACGACCTGGTCGACATCTACCGGGTACGGCTCCTCGTCGAGTGCGCGGCCCTGCGGGCCCTGGGCGAGCCTCCGTTCGACCTGGCGGCGGTCGAGGCGGCGGTGTCGACGGGCGAGCAGGCCGCGCTCCATGACGACTGGCCCGCCTGCTCCACCGCCAACATCCGCTTCCACCAGGCGCTGGCCGGCCTGGCGAACAGCCCCCGCACCGACGAACTCATGCGCAACGTCCTCGCCGAACTGCGGCTCGCCTTCCACGTGATGGCCGATCCCCGTCGCTTCCACGAGCCCTATCTCACCCGCAACCGTGAGATCACGGACAAACTCACCAAGGGGGACGCGGTCGGTGCCGAGCGAATGCTCGCCTTCTACCTGGAGGACTCCCGGCGCCAGCTGGCAGAGGCGTACGCACAACGCCTCACCGAGCGGTAGCCCTGGATTGTTCTCGGGCCCACAGCCCGCCCACCTTCCCCGAAGCGCCCACCCCTTCCGGATCGCCCGATTCCGATCGATGTAGCTCACACCCTTGTGGGATTGTTGAACAAGACCTTAAGGTCTCGCGTAATACCCCCGTCTGAGCAGACCGTGCACCGCCACGTCTCTGCGCGGAAGAAGGCCGACGCGTGATCGTTCTCCTCGGCGTGCTCGTGGTGATCCTCGGATTCGCCACCCGCCGCAATCCCCTCCTTGTCGTGGGTGTCGCAGGCATCGTCACGGGGCTGCTCGGCAAGATGTCCCCGCAGGAGGTGCTGGCCTCCTTCGGGGAGAGCTTCGCCTCCGCGCGTTCCGTGACGGTCTTCGTCATCACGCTGCCCGTCATCGGGCTTCTGGAGCGGTACGGGCTCCAGGAGCAGGCCCGTACCCTCATCGGCAAGCTGGGCAAGCTGACCACCGGCCGCTTCCTGACGCTCTACCTGCTGATACGGCAGCTCACCGCCGCCGTAGGCCTCACCAGCATCGGTGGCCCCGCGCAGAGTGTGCGGCCGCTGATCGCCCCGATGGCCGAGGCCGCCGCCGAGACAAAGGCGGGTGGTCCGCTGCCGCAGAAGCTGCGCGAGAAGGTCCGCTCGCACGCGTCCGGCGCCGACACCATCGGGGTGTTCTTCGGTGAGGACTGCTTCCTCGCCATCGGATCGATCCTGCTGATCACCGGTTTCGTGAACTCCACGTACGACCAGCACCTCGAACCCCTGCACCTGGCCATGTGGGCGATCCCCTCCGCGATCTGCGCCTTCCTGATCCACGGGGCCCGCCTGCTCAACCTGGACCGGCAGCTGGAACGCGAACTCGCCGTCGTCGCCGCCGAGAACGCCCTGACCGCGCACACCGAGCTCCGGTCGGAGGACGCCAAGTGATCAAGTCCGAGTACTTCTTCTGGCTGGTCGGCGCGGTGTTCCTCGTCATGGCAGCGCAGATGGTCATGGACCGCACCAACCCCAGGCGCTTCGGCTCCGCCGGCTTCTGGGGTCTGCTGGGCGCCGCGTTCTTCTACTCCACCGGAGTGGTCGACAAGTCCCTCCCCGCCGAACCGCTGGGCGTCGCCGTCCTGGTCCTGATCGTCCTGGGCGGCTGCGGCCTCACCGGCAAGGGGGAGTCGCACACTCCTCCCCGCGAGAAGCGCGCGGCCTCGGCCGCCCGTCTCGGCAACAAGCTGTTCCTTCCGGCCCTCACCATCCCCGTGGTCGCGATGATCTGCGCGACGCTCGTGAAGAACTGGAAGATCGGTGGTGAACCGGTCCTGGAGCCGGGGTCCGAGACCATTCTCGGCCTCGGTGTCGGCGCGCTCGCCGCGTTGGCCGTGGGCATGGTGCTCCTGCGCGAGCGGAAGGTCTCCGTGCCGCTGCACGCCGGCCGCAACATGCTCGAATCGATGGGCTGGGCTCTGCTCCTCCCGCAACTGCTCTCCGTCCTCGGTTCGATCTTCCAGACCGCCGGTGTCGGGGAGCAGGTCGGAAGGATCACCGAGGCGCTGCTGCCGGACGGCCAGCAGTTCGTGGCCGTGGCCGTCTACTGCTGCGGCATGGCGCTGTTCACCATCGTCATGGGCAATGCCTTCGCCGCGTTCCCGGTGATGACCGCCGCGATCGGCTGGCCCGTCCTCATCCAGCAGATGGACGGCAGCGCCCCCGCCGTCCTCGCGATCGGCATGCTGTGCGGCTTCTGCGGCACGCTCGTCACGCCGATGGCCGCCAACTTCAACCTGGTCCCGGCGGCGCTCCTCGAACTCAAGGACCAGTACGGCCCGATCAAGGCCCAGCTCCCCACGGCAGCGGCCCTGCTGGTCTGCAACATCGCGATCATGGCCCTGTTCGCCTTCTGAGGCCTCCGAGCCTTCCGGGTCTCCGAGCCCTCCGAGCCCTCCGTCCCGAACCACCCTCTGGAGTGACCCCGATGTCCCCCGCGCTCCCCGCCGCGTACGCCGTCCCCTTCGCGGAACTGGCCCTCGCCAACGTCGTACGCGAATACCCGAACGCACCCGCCCACCTCTACGCCGGCCCCGAGGAACTCGTCGCGCCCCGCACCCTGCACCCCGCCTTCTACGGGGGCTACGACTGGCACTCCACGTTGCACATGCACTGGCTGCTCGTCCGCATCCTGCGCCGCTTCTCCGCCACCGGCGATCTGCCGGCCACTCTCACCACCCGTGTCCGTGAGGTGCTCGACACCCATCTGACCCCCGAGAACATCGCCGTCGAGGCGTCCTACCTGCGCGGCCGGCCGCACTTCGAGCGCCCCTACGGCTGGGCCTGGCTGATCGCGCTCGCCGGGGAGTGCCGGGCCCTCGCCACGCGCGACGGCGACCGCTGGGCCGACGCCCTGGCGCCCGGGGTCGCAGCGGTGGGCGACCTGCTCGGCGCCTGGCTGCCCAAGGCCACGTACCCGGTCCGGCACGGCGTCCACAACAACAGCGCGTTCGGCCTGGGTTTGATCCTCGACGCGGGCGGGGCCGCCGGGCTTCCGGCACCCGTACTCGACGCGGCGACGGACCGGCTGAAGGCCTGGTTCACCGACGACCACGACGCCCCTGCCCACTGGGAACCCTCCGGCCAGGACTTCCTCTCCCCCGCCCTGGTCGAGGCGGACGCGATGCGGCGGGTGCTGCCGGTGGCGGAGTTCCGTACCTGGATCGCCGCGTTCCTGCCGGACATGGTCTCCGCCACGCCCGACTCCACGCTGCTCGTTCCGCCGACGGTCTCCGACCACGCCGATCCGCAGATCGGCCACCTCCTCGGTCTGACCCTGAGCCGGGCGGCCGCCCTCCGCCCGATCGCCGGCGCGCTCCCGGCCGGCCCGGCCCGAACCGCGCTCCTGGCCTCGGCCGAGGCCCATCTCGCGCTCGGCCTGCCGACGGTGTCCTCCGGGGACTTCTCCTCGGACCACTGGCTGGCGACATACGCGGCGCTGGCCCTGGACACGGCGCCAGGTCACTGAGCGGCGGGGGGGGGCGGGCCGTGGGCGCGGGGCGTACGTCCTACCCTCGGCGTATGAGCGACAGCGCCCCCGACACGTCCGACATCCCCGCGCTCCGTGGCCGCTGGCGCGAGGCCCTGCTCGCCGCACGCGGCGGGACGGGCCCCGACCCGCTGCCCTACGCCGACAACCTCCTGGAACGCTGGGCCGAACCCCAGCGGCGCTACCACACCACGGCTCACCTCACCCAGGTCCTGGACCGCGTCGACACCCTGGCCGGCCACGCCGCCGACCCGGACGTGGTGCGCCTCGCCGTCTGGTTCCACGACGCGGTGTACCGCCCCGACCGCTCCGAGAACGAGGAGCGCAGCGCCGCGCTCGCCGAGCGGGCCCTGCCCGAGGCCGGTGTCCCCGACGCGGCGACCGCCGAGGTCGCCCGGCTGGTCCGGCT
The DNA here is from genome assembly GCF_044765585.1 of Streptomyces sp. NPDC102441. NCBI lineage: Bacteria > Bacillati > Actinomycetota > Actinomycetes > Kitasatosporales > Streptomycetaceae > Streptomyces > Streptomyces sp. NPDC102441. Next base: position 98,058 of record NZ_JBIWKH010000004.1, on the reverse strand, counting down.
CACCGTCACCCACGACCCGGCGGACGGTGACACCAACGGCGAGGTGCTGTGCGACGCGGACCTGGCGATTCTGGCGGCGGCCCCGAGGGAGTACGCGGCGTACGCGGCGCAGGTGCGGGAGGAGTACGGCTTCGTCCCGGACGACGCGTTCCGCGAGGGGCGGGCCGCCGTCCTGCGGCAGCTGCTGGCGCTGCCCCGGCTCTTCCGCACGCCGCACGGGACGGCGGAGTGGGAGCCGAGGGCGCGGCAGAACCTGACCACGGAGCTGGAGCTGCTCACCCACTGAGACGGGGGAATGACAGGGCCTAAAGCGCTGTTGGCCACTGTCATGCCCGACTCTGTTTCCAGCCGCTCCCGTATGCCGATGGCCGTCTACATCCTCGGCCTCTCGGTCTTCGCCCTCGGTACCAGTGAGTTCATGCTGTCCGGGCTGCTGCCGCCGATCGCCGACGACATGGACGTGTCCATCCCGAAGGCCGGACTCCTCATATCCGCCTTCGCGATCGGCATGGTCGTCGGGGCCCCGCTGCTGGCCGTCGCCACGCTGCGGCTGCCACGGCGTACGACCCTCATCGCGCTCATCTCGGTCTTCGGGCTCGGCCAGATCGCGGGAGCGCTGGCACCGACGTACGACGTGCTCTTCGTCTCCCGGGTGGTGAGCGCGCTGGCGTGCGCCGGCTTCTGGGCGGTGGGCGCCGCCGTCGCCATCGCGATGGTGCCGGTGAACGCGCGGGCCAGGGCGATGGCCGTGATGATCGGCGGTCTGTCGATCGCCAATGTGCTGGGGGTGCCGCTGGGCGCCTTCCTCGGGGAGAGCTTCGGCTGGCGTTCGGCGTTCTGGGCGGTGGGCGCCGCGTCCGCCGTGGCGCTGGTCGGCGTCGTCACCCGCATCCCGCGCATTCCGCTGCCGGACGAGAAGCCGCAGATCAAGAAGGAAGCCGCGATCTACAAGGACCGCCAGGTGTGGCTGTCCATCGTGGTCACGGCGCTCGCGGCCGGCGGTGTGTTCTGTGCGTTCAGCTATCTCGCGCCGCTGCTGACGGACGTGGCCGGACTGAGTTCGGGCCGGGTTCCGTGGGTGCTCGCGCTGTTCGGAGCCGGCGCGATCATCGGTACGACGATCGGTGGCCGGGTCGCGGACGCACACCTCTTCGGTGTGCTGCTGAGCGGCATCAGCGCCTCGACCGTGTTCCTGGTGGCCCTGGCCCTCTTCGCATCGAACCAGATCGCCGTCGTCGTCCTGGCTTTCCTGCTGGGGCTGTCCGCGTTCTACACGGCCCCGGCGCTCAACGCCCGGATGTTCAACGTCGCGGGGGTGGCCCCGACGCTGGCGGGGGCGACGGCCACGGCCGCGTTCAACCTGGGCAACACGAGCGGACCCTGGCTGGGCGGTGCGGTGATCGACGCGGACTTCGGCTTCCGCGCCACGGCCTGGGCGGGTGCCGCGATGCTGCTGCTCGGCCTGGTGGCCGTGACGGTCTCGCTGCGGCTGCGCGGCGACGGTACGCCGTCCCGGCGCATCGCCGGCGCCCCGGCGGCCGTCAGCGAGGAAGGCCCGGGGAGCCCGGAGCAGGCCGCCCCTTCGGCCTCCGCAGCCCCGCGTCGGTGATCCGGCGCACGATCTCCTTCGACCCGACCTCCCGCGCCCCGGCGCGCACCGCGTCCTCGTAACGCGCCTCGGGCACGTCGTAGTGGTCGCGCTCGAAGGCGCGGGGCGGGCAGCCGATCGAGGCGGCGAAGGCGTGCAGTTCCTCGAACGACACATCGCTGACCAGGTGCGACCACATACGGCCGTGCCCCGGCCAGGTCGGCGGGTCGATGTAGACGGTCACCGGCCGAGCACCTCGCCGAGCGAGCCCACCCGTGCGACGGACACCGTCGCCTTCGTGCAGACCCAGTGCGGGTCGGGTCCGAGCTCCGGCTCGACGTCCAGGGCGTGCGGGCCTTCCTCCGTGCACACGGGGCACAGCGGCCAGCGCCCGTACTCCTCCAGAAGGGCGTCCTGGACGTCCTGCGCCACGAGTCCCGTGACGAAGGACACGCCCTCGGGCCACTGCTCGACCCACCACCGCCGGTGGACCACCGCGTCCTCGACCATCGAGACGATTCCGGCCTCCGCCACATCGCCCGCCACGAGGTCGGCCATCACCAGCGCACGCGCGGTGTGCAGCTCCTGTTCCAGGCTGTTCAACTCCATGGCCCCATTGTCCCCCGCCCGAACGCACACCCGGTCTTGATCCTTCAGAGGTAGGGACCAAAGAGGGGTTGACGGGATTCGTCCCTGAAAATATCTTTCAGATGTGACCAATGACGTGAAGGAAAGTTTCAATCCGGACTCCCCGCCCGCCCCCGCGGCTCTCGCGGCCAAGGTGCGGACGCTCGCTCCGACCATGACCCGTTCCATGCAGCGGGTCGCCGAAGCCGTCGCGGGGGACCCCGCCGGGTGCGCCGCCCTCACCGTCACCGGTCTCGCCGAGCTCACCGGGACGAGCGAGGCGACCGTCGTCCGCACCGCCCGGCTTCTCGGCTACCCGGGCTACCGCGACCTGCGCCTCGCGCTCGCCGGCCTCGCCGCTCACCAGCAGTCCGGCCGTGCGCCCGCCGTGACCGCCGACATCGCGGTCGACGACTCCATCGCGGACGTCGTCACGAAGCTCGCCTACGACGAGCAGCAGACCCTCGCCGACACGGCCGCAGGCCTGGACACGGTGCAGCTCGGAGCCGCCGTGGCCGCCGCCGCGACCGCCCGCCGCATCGACATCTACGGCGTCGGCGCGTCCTCCCTCGTCGGCCAGGACCTCGCCCAGAAGCTGCTCCGGATCGGCCTGATAGCCCACTCCCACATGGACCCGCACCTCGCCGTGACCAACGCGGTGCAGCTCCGCTCCGGCGACGTGGCGATCGCGATCACCCACTCGGGCTCCACGGGCGACGTCATCGAGCCGCTCCGGGTCGCCTTCGACCGCGGCGCGACGACGATCGCGATCACCGGCCGCCCCGACGGACCGGTCTCGCAGTACGCCGACCACGTGCTGACCACGTCCACCGCCCGGGAGAGCGAGCTGCGGCCCGCCGCCATGTCGAGCCGCACGAGCCAGCTCCTCGTCGTCGACTGCCTCTTCATAGGGGTCGCCCAGCAGACGTACGAGACGGCCGCGCCCGCCCTGTCCGCCTCCTACGAGGCGCTCGCCCACCGCCACACCCCCCGCAGCCGCTGACCCCGGCTGCACCCGCACCCGCGAACCGTACGAGCATCAGAAAGCAGAGCCGCTGTCCATGACCTCCACCACCGACCCCAGCACCGACGCCGACACCTCCGGCGGCTACGGCGAACTGCGCGCCCAGCTCGCCACCCTCACCACCGAGGCGTTCCGCCCCGAGCTCGCCGAGATCGACCAGCTCCCCACGCAGGACATAGCCCGGATCATGAACGGCGAGGACACCACCGTCCCCGCCGCCGTGGCCGAGAGGCTGCCGCAGATCGCCGCCGCGATCGACGCCACCGCCGAGCGCATGGCGCGCGGCGGCCGGCTGATCTACGCGGGCGCCGGCACCGCGGGCCGTCTCGGTGTGCTCGACGCCAGCGAGTGCCCGCCCACCTTCAACACCGACCCGTCCGAGGTCATCGGCCTGATCGCGGGCGGTCCCTCCGCCATGGTCACGGCCGTCGAAGGCGCCGAGGACAGCAAGGAGCTGGCCGCCGCCGACCTCGACGGACTGGGTCTCACCGCCGACGACACGGTGGTCGGAATCTCCGCCTCCGGCCGCACGCCGTACGCCATCGGGGCCGTCGAGCACGCCCGCACCAGGGGCGCCCTCACCATCGGCCTCTCCTGCAACGCGGACTCCGCGCTCGCCGCCGCAGCCGAACACGGCCTGGAGGTCGTCGTCGGCCCCGAGCTGCTCACCGGCTCCACCCGTCTCAAGGCGGGCACGGCGCAGAAGCTCGTCCTGAACATGCTCTCGACGATCACCATGATCCGGCTCGGCAAGACGTACGGGAACCTCATGGTCGACGTGCGCGCCTCCAACGAGAAGCTGCGCGCCCGCTCCCGCCGGATCGTCTCGCTCGCCACCGGCGCCTCCGACCAGGAGATCGAGGCAGCTCTCACCGCCACCGACGGCGAGGTGAAGAACGCCATCCTCACCATCCTCGGAGGGGTCGACGGCCCCACCGCCGGCACGCTCCTGGCCGACTCCCACGGCCACCTCCGCGCCGCTCTCGCGGCTGTCCGAACCACCTGACGCACCACTCCCCGCACAGCAAGGCACCACGCACCATGGCTACTGAAGACAAGAACCGCGCCACTGCCGCCGCGATCCTGCCGCTCGTCGGTGGCGCTGCGAACGTCAGCTCGATCGCCCACTGCATGACCCGGCTCCGGCTGGGCCTGCACGACCGTTCCCTCGTCGACGACGAGGCCCTCAAGGCCGTCCCCGCCGTGATGGGTGTGGTCGACGACGACACCTACCAGATCGTCCTCGGTCCGGGCACCGTCGCCCGGGTCACCCCCGAGTTCGAGCGGCTGGTCGAGGAGGGCCGTACCTCCGAGGACCCCGCCCCCGTCCACTCGGCCGAGGAGCTGGCCGACAAGGGCGCGGCCCTCAAGGCGCAGCAGAAGGCGAAGAACGCCACCCCGTTCAAGCTGTTCCTGCGCAAGATCGCGAACATCTTCGTCCCGCTGATCCCCGCCCTGATCGGCTGCGGCATCATCGCCGGCCTCAACGGCCTCCTGGTGAACCTCGGCTGGCTGCCCTCGGTCACCCCCGCCCTGGCGGCGATGGCCTCCGGCTTCATGGCCCTGATCGCGGTCTTCGTCGGCTACAACACGGCGAAGGAGTTCGGCGGTACGCCGATCCTCGGTGGTGCGGTCGCGGCGATCATCGTCTTCCCCGGTGTCGCGAACATCGAGGCCTTCGGCCAGACCCTCTCCCCCGGCCAGGGCGGCGTCCTCGGCGCCCTCGGGGCGGCGGTCCTCGCGGTGTACGTCGAGAAGTGGTGCCGCCGCTGGGTGCCGGAGGCCCTGGACGTCCTGGTCACCCCGACCCTGACGGTCCTGATCTCCGGCCTCGTCACGATCTTCGGCCTGATGTACGTGGCGGGTGAGGTCTCCTCCGCCATCGGCACGTTCGCCGACTGGCTGCTCTCCACGGGCGGCGCGGGCGCGGGCTTCCTGCTCGGCGGCTTCTTCCTGCCACTGGTGATGCTGGGCCTCCACCAGGCCCTGATCCCGATCCACACGACGCTGATCGAGCAGCAGGGCTTCACGGTCCTGCTCCCGATCCTCGCGATGGCCGGAGCCGGACAGGTCGGTGCGGCGGCCGCGGTCTACCTCCGCCTCCCCCGCAACGAGTCGATCCGCAAGACCATCAGGTCCGCCATGCCGGCGGGTCTGCTCGGCGTCGGCGAACCCCTGATCTACGGCGTCTCCCTCCCGCTGGGCCGCCCGTTCATCACGGCCTGTGTGGGCGGCGCGTTCGGCGGCGGCTTCGTCGGTCTGTTCAACCAGCTCGGCGACTCGGTCGGCTCGACGGCCATCGGCCCGTCCGGCTGGGCCCTGTTCCCGCTCCTGGACGGCAACCACGGCCTCGGCTCGACGATCGCGATCTACGCCGGCGGCCTCCTCGTCGGCTACGTCGCGGGCTTCGTGGCGACGTACTTCTTCGGCTTCAGCAAGGCCCTGCTGGACGAGTTCAACGTCTCCCAGGAACCGGCCCCCTCGACGGTCGCGGCCACCGGCACCGCCGCGGCCTCCGGCTCGGGCGACACCGCCGCGAAGGAACCCGCGGGCGTCTGACCGGACGTCCGCCGACGGTCACGAGAAGCCCGCAGAATCCTCCGCAGGAACATGTGTGTGTAGGAAATTGGATGCCGGGCACCAGACGTCTCGGAGGTTGATAACAATGGTTCCCCTGCTTCTCGTTCTCCTGCTCGCTCTGATCCTTTTCGGTGCCGGTTTCGCACTCAAGGCACTGTGGTGGATCGCGGTGATCGTGCTCGTGGTCTGGCTGATCGGATTCTTTGTACGTCCGGCGGCAAGCGGCGGCAAGCGCGGCCGGTGGTACCGCTGGTAGACGGCCTCGACCAGTAACGACGCGGGTGGCGCAGGACCTTCGGGTCCTGCGCCACCCGCGTTTCTCTGCGTTCGCCGAATTCGCGGGGGTGTGGGCCGGAAAAGTACGGGCAGTCGAAATAGTGAGCGGCAGTCGTCCTCATCACGACGGATTCGCCGTGCCGAATTGAACCGTCTAGGAAGGAGCCGTAATATGAGCGACAACCTGTGGGGCTACCAGCCCACGAGCGGCCACACCGCAGGCGCCGACCTGACCGGATTCTCGGTCGAGGCGACGGACGGAAGCATCGGCAAGGTCGACAAGCACTCCGACGAGGTGGGCTCGTCCTACCTGGTCGTCGACATCGGGGTCTGGATCTTCGGCAAGGACGTCCTGCTTCCGGCAGGCACGGTCAAGGGGATCGACACGGAGCACAAGAAGATATTCGTCGACCTGACCAAGGACCAGATAAAGGACTCCCCGGAGTTCGACAAGCACAACCACGCGGACGACCCGGGCTATCACGCCCAGGTCGGCGGCTACTACGACAGCTACCGCATCATGTGAACCTGACGCACCATGATCAGAGGCGGGGTCGGCTCCCATCACGGAGCCGGCCCCGCTGTTCAGACCGGAAAGTCCGCCGTGAGCAGGGTGACGTCGAAGGGCTCCGGCAGCGGGAGGGGCTTCCCGAAGGGCGCGGCGTCGGAACGCTTGTACGTTCCGTCCTCGTTCGGCTCGGTGAACAGCGTGGTCATCGCCCCTCGCGTGTCGAACCGGTCGATCAGCAGATACATCGGCACCCCTGCCCGCGCATAGGCGCGGTACTTCTTCGTCCTGTCCTCCCGGGCGTTCCCCTTGGACGTGATCTCGGCGATCAGCAGCGCCTCCGACGCATCCATCGGGTCGTTGGTCTCCCGGTCGGCGGATGCGATCAGCTCGGTCGGCATCACCACGAGATCCGGGACGTACAGCTTGTCGAGAGGCGCGATGTGCACACCGAGCGTCTGGTAGATCCCCAGTTTCCCGGGGAGGTTCGCGTAAAGCCTCTGCTGCACCGTCGCGGCGATGCCGCTGTGGTGCGCATGAGGCGGCGGTACCAGAACGATCTGCCCTTCGTCGATCTCGGCGCGCCATCCCTCGGGCACGTCCAGTCCCTGCCAGGTCCGCAGCAGGTACTCCCACGGGCGACCTTCGGAGCCCTGAGCGCTTTCGACCATCGCGGCGGTCATCGCAGGTCCTCTCTCCCGTGGCCTGGTGTGGAAGCGTAGATCGACGTTCGTGCGGCGGTGAGCCGCGAGTTCCCCGTCCCGGCCGGAGAACCGAGCCGCCGCTGTGTGGACGCTGCCCTCACGGCAGCCTCCCCTCCCGGTTGATCTCCCGCACCCGGGCCCGCAGCACGAGCCCCGGCGAGGCCGGCCGGACGGCGTCCGGCGGGCAGTCCCACTCCGCGCCGCCGCCCGGCGGGCGCAGCTGTACGTACGGTCCGACACGGCCCATCACCCGGCCCACCCGGCCGTCCCGCCCGTCCACGGCGAACGTCCCGGGCTCCGGGGTACACGGCTCCAGCCCTTCAACTGTCATGAGCGGCCTTCGCTTCGAGCTGGGCGCTCAGCCGCAGCGCCGTCTCGATCGAGCACCGGCCGAGGTCGACGAGCGGCGCCGGCTCGTTTCCCGCGCAGGACACCGGGTCGATCCGCAGCGACGGCAGCTTCACGCCGACCCCCGCGAGCCCGGCCCGCAGCCGCGCCACCGCGTCCTCCGCCGCCCGCACTCTGCCCGCTGCTTCTTTGCGCCGTTCCGTAGCCGTCATCATGATCTTCCCCATTTCCACGCTGAGTAGTTGCTATGCCTACACAGCGTGTCCAATTCGCCGCTACCGTGGAAGAGGCGCAGTTCCAACACCCACAGATGTGTCACAGGGAGTCGCCTTGCCCGGACCCAAGAAGCTCGATCCCTCGTCGTCGCCACGCGCCCTCCTCGGTGCTGAACTCCGCCACCGCAGGGAGGCGGCCGGTCTTTCGCAGGACGATCTGGGGGCCCCGCTGTTCGTCAGCGGCTCCTTCATCGGACAGTTGGAGGCCGGTACGCGTCGCATGCAGTTGGACCAGGCCCAGAAGCTGGACGAGGTGCTGGACGCGGGCGGGTTCTTCGTGCGGAACTGCGCGGCCCTGAAGAAGTCCAAGTACCCGGACCACTTCGCGGAGGCGGCGGAGGCGGAGCGCCTGGCGACCACGATCCGGGAGTACGCGCCCCTCCTGATTCCAGGGCTCCTTCAGACAGAGACGTACGCGCGAGCAGTGTTCCGGGCGTACCAGCCGACGGCCACGGAGGACGTGATCGACGAACTGGTGGCGGCACGGCTGGAACGGGCGCAGTTGCTGGCCGATCCAACGACGCCCATGTTGTGGGTCGTGCTGGACGAGGCGGTTCTACGTCGACGGGTCGGGGGGCCTGGAGTGATGGCGGAGGCCCTGCATCATGTAGCCAGGCTGGTCCAACAACACCGGATTATCGTGCAGATGCTGCCGTTTTCAGCCGGGGCCCATACGGCCATGGGCGGCGGCCTGAAGCTCATGGCGTTCTCGGACGCGCCGCCGCTCGCGTACCTGGACGGGCTGGGTTCCGGACAGTTGCTCGACGAGCCGCCCATGGTCCGCAAGTACGAACTGACCTACGATCTACTGGTGGCCAGCGCACTGTCACCGGCAGATTCCCTGGCCATGATCAAATCCGTAGCGGAGGATGACTCGTATGAACATCAGCAGCTCTGACTACGGGCTCTCCGCTGCGTACTGGTACAAGTCCTCTTACAGCGGCGGCGACGGCGGCGACTGCCTCGAAGTCGCCACCTGGCGCAAGTCGACGTACAGCGACGGCAGCGGCGGCAACTGCCTTGAGGTAGCCGACGGTCACCCCGATGTCGTCCCCGTCCGGGACTCCAAGATGACAGACGGCCCCGCGCTCGTGTTCCGGGCCGCCGCATGGTCCGCCTTCGTCGCGGACGTGAAGCACCACTGAGCAGGCCCCGACGGCTTCCCCGGCAGGCGCGCTCCGCCGGGGAAGCCGGAAGGGCCGGTCAGTTGCGGGTGATCAGCCCTTGTAGAACGGGGTCAGCTCGTACGTGTTGGGCTCGGAGCCCACCATGCAGGCGAAGTCCTCGACCGTGCCGTTCGGCTTGAGCGCCTTGCCCCAGTCCATACAGTCCTGGAAGCTGCCGGTTCCCATGATATCCGGGCCCTGCACCGACGCCTGGGCCGCTCCGGCGGTGATACCGCTGAGCGCCAGGACACTGGCACCGACTACTGCGGCCTTGATGAGGGTCTTGCGCATTTTTCGCTCTCTTTCGCCTGAGGGCACGCACGCCGAAGGGCGCACGGCCGCTGGTGGGGGACGGACGCGGTGTCATCACGCAAAAAATCCGTCCTACCGCCCCGGCCCGCGTCGATACGGGGCCGGAAGGGCGACGCAGCTGATACGCCTCGCACTCCGCACAACGGCCGTGGATTCCCGGCCGGGCAGAACACTGGTACGCGCCGGGGGTTCCCCGGGCATTTGTTATCTGATCACACACGCAACGACTCCGGCAAAGATCGCTGAGCCCTGTTACACGCCCCTGACCAACACCTGAAGAAGGCATTACGCCGACACAGGCAACGACTTTCGTCGTCCTGCGTCGGGAGCAACGGCGACAGCGGTGCCGGGGCCAGGGGGCTCTACGGTGGGCGCGTGACTCGTGTGGACTCGATGGCCCCCCCAGACCCCTCCCCTCCGCCCTCGGCGGTGAGGGCGCGGCTCGCGTCCTGGCCGACCGCGCCGGGGCGAGCCCTTCTCGCGCCCGGGATGTGGCCGGCCCAGCGCATCGTGGGCGAGACGTTCCTGAGCCTGGCCCTCATGGTGCTCGGAGTGGGCGCCGGCCTCGTGGACGACGCGAGCGTGGCGCCGGCCGTCGGCATCGGCGTGGCGGCCGGGCTGTTGTCGCTCCTGCGCCGGGGGCTGCCCGCGTCCGTGCTCCTGGTGACCGCGGCAGGCTCCGCGCCGTTCTTCGGACTGGCGCCCCTGCTCCTCGTCGTCGCCTGGTCGGCCGGGCGGCGGATCGACGGCCTCGGCAGGGCGTGCGGGGTCTTCGGTCTCGCCTACGTCCTCTGCTTCGGCCTGACCGCCGCGTGGGCTCCGCACGTGTCGGTGTCGCTCCTGGCCGTCGCCGGACTGTTCATCCTGGTCGGGATCCTCGTCCCGGGACTCGCGGGACGCTACTGGTCGCAGCGCAGGACGCTGAGCGACACCCTCCACGAGTACAACGCCCAGCTCCTGCGCGAGCGGGAGATGATCGCCGGGCAGGCCAGGATGCTGGAGCGTCAGCGCATCGCGCAGGACATGCACGACAGCCTCGGCCACCAGCTCGCGCTGATCTCGGTGCACACCGGCGCGCTGGAGGTGAACCGTGAGCTGTCCGGGCAGCAGCGTGAGGCCGTCGGTGTGCTGCGTGAGGCGTCGATGGCAGCGATGCACGAGCTGCGCGACGTGGTGGGTGTGCTGCGGGACGGCGTGGAGGCTTCCCCCGCCGGTGGGAGCCCTCAGGGCACGGGCGTCGAGGAGCCGGAGGCGCCGTCACGTGGGGTGGCAGGCATCGACGACCTGGCCGAGACGTCCCGGAGCGCGGGCACGGACGTGGAGATCCAGCGAGAGGGCGAGGTGCGCCCGCTCCCGCCCACCGCCGACCACGCGGCGTACCGCGTCGTCCAGGAGGGCCTGACCAACGCCCATAAGTACGCTCCGGGTGCCTCGATCACCATCGGCCTGCGGTACGAGCCGGACTCGCTGGTCGTGGAGGTCGCCAACGGTCCTGTGGGTGTGCCGGTGCGTGGTGGTGTGGCGAGTGGCGGCCAGGGGCTGACCGGTCTTGAGGAGCGGGCCCGGCTCGTCGGCGGCATGGTGCACGCGGGCCCCACGGCTGACGGTGGGTTCCGGCTGGCCGGCCTCCTGCCGTACACCTCGTCCGGTGACGCGAGGAAGACGTTCGTCGCTCCGCCGGACGACTTCCGGGCGCAGAACCCGGCGGGCTCCGCGGGTGAGAGCGATCCGGCCCCCGACTGGAACGGTCTCCCGAAGGAGTTGGCCAAGGCGGTGAACAGGACCAAGAGGGGCAACGGCATAGCCATCGGGTGCGGTGCGGCGGCCCTGGTCGGCGTCGTGCTCGTGATCGCGGCGGTCGTCGCCGTGGTGTTCCTCGTACGTGAGGCGGACAAGACGATGATCGAACCCGAGCAGTACGACGCCGTGACGATCGGCCGGTCCGAGAAGTCCGTACGTGATGAACTGCCCAAGGGCGACTCGTTCATGAACACCGGTCCGGGCAGCGGTGCACCGCCGGAGCCCGACGGTTCGCAGTGCCTCACCCTGCTCTCGACCGAGATCGGGGACAGCCTGGACACGGAGCCGGCGTTCCGGTTCTGCTTCAAGGACGGCAAGCTGATCGAGAAGAAGTCCTTCGAGGCGGCTGGGTGAGTGCGGGGCGTCTCAGACCACCTGGATCACATGCTTCCCCCGTACGCCTCCCGCCTCCAGCGCCCGGTGGGCGGCGGCGATCCCGGAGAGCGGGTGGACCGTGTCCACAACCGGGCGGATCGCCCCGCTCTCCACGTACCGGGCCAGTTCGGCGAACAGGGCGTGCTTCGGGTTGCCGCTGAAGACGCGGACGCGGCCCCGGCCGTGGGCCGTCGAGGCGAGGACGTAGCCGAGGCTCGCGGCGGCGTGGTCGATGTCCAAGGCGATGGACACCATGCGGCCGCCGGGTGCCAGGAGCCGCCGGAAGGCCCGGAGTTCGGTACCGACGGTGTCCATGATGACGTCGAAGCGCCCCAGGTCGGACGGTCCGGTCGTGGCATAGCTGTGGGCCTCGTCGGCGCCCAGCTCCCGGACGAAGTCGAGGTTGTTCGTGCCCGCGAGGGCTGTGACATGGGCGCCGAGGGCCTTGCCGAGCTGTACGGCGATGCTGCCGACTCCCCCGCTGGCACCGCGCACGAGCAGGCGCTCTCCCGCCTTCAGCCGCGCCTTGGCCTGCAGGGCCGTGATGGCGGTCGTGCCCACGGGGAGGGACGCCGCTTCGACGAGGCCGATGTTCTCGGGGGCGTACGAGAGGTTCCGGGGGCGTACCGCCACGTATTCGGCCGCGCTGCCGAAGGTGCGGGGCAGGACGCCCCACACCCGGGCGCCGGGGCGAAGGCCGGTGACGGCGGGGTCCACCTCGGCGACCTCGCCGGCGAAGTCGATCCCCGTGCGCTGCGGGAAGGTGCGGCCGGTGACCAGGCGGACGCGTCCGGCGCGGCCGTACAGCTCACCGCCGTTGACGCTCGCCGCGTGGACGCGGACCAGCACCTGGCCCTGCTGGAGTTCCGGTACCGGGACCTTGCCGACGTAGAGCACTTCGGGAGGGCCGTAGCTGTCGTAGAGCGCGGCGCGCATGTCGTTCATGTCCGGCAGACTAAGCGGCTAAACGGATGACCCCCTCCATTTGGCCTGAAGTGAGAAACATGCCTGATCAGACCTCTCACAAGCCGTCCGTCGACGGCCTGCGCGCCGATGCCCGGGAGAACCGCGACCGGATCCTCAGGGCCGCGCGCGACGCGTTCGGCGTGCAGGGCATCGACGTCCCCGTGGCGGCGATCGCCCGGCGGGCCGGGGTCGGGGTCGCCACGCTGTACCGGCGGTTCCCCACCCGCGCGTCGCTCGTGACGGAGGCGTTCGCGGAGGAGCTCCGCCACTGTGTGTCCGTTCTCGACGACGGGCTGGCGGACCCGGACCCCTGGCGCGGGTTCTGCACCGTGATCGAGAAGGTCTGCCTGATGCAGGCGGCGGACCGGGGGTTCACACAGGCGTTCCTCACGGAATTCCCCGGCCAGGCCGAATTCGCCCTCGAACGCGCCCGGGCCGAGGAGAACCTCGCCCTGCTCGTCCAGCGGGCCAAGGACGCGGGCGGGTTGCGCGAGGACTTCGAACCGAGTGACGTCACCCTGCTGCTGCTCGCCAACTGCGGGGTCACGGTCGGCTCGGGCGAGGAGGCGGCCACCGCGTCCCGGCGTCTGGCCGCCTATCTGCTCCAGGCCTTCCGGGCCGAGACGGCGACCGCTCTGCCGGCGCCCGCGCGGCTGGACCTGCGGCGGATCGGCGAGCAGTGAGGGTGCGGCGTTTCGCTCGCCTCAGGCCCACGGCTTCGCCGGTGGGCCGCCCGGCGGCATCGGACGCCTGGCGGCCCATGGGTGTCGTGGTGACGACCGGTTCAAGCCCGGCAGTCCGACTGATCCTGTGCGATCACGGACCGCCGGCCTCACACGTCACTTGACCGAACCGGCCATCACACCTTGCACGAAGTGCCGCTGGAAGGCGAAGAAGACCACTACCGGAACCACCAGCGACAGAAAGGCGCCGGGGGCGAGGACGTCGATGTTGCTGCCGAACTGGCGTACCTGTGACTGTAGTTCCACGGTCAGGGGCTGCGACGACGCGTCCGCGAAGAGCAGCGCCACCAGCATGTCGTTCCATACCCACAGGAACTGGAAGATCGCGAGGCTGGCGATGGCCGGGCGTCCCACCGGGAGGACGAGCCGGGTGAAGATGCGCCACTCGGTACCGCCGTCCATCCGGGCGGCTTCCAGCATCTCGCGCGGTATGTCGGCGAAGTAGTTACGCAACAGGAAGATCGCGAACGGTAGCCCGTAAGCGACGTGGAAGAGCACCACACCCGGGATGGTGCCGAACAGCCCCAGCTGCCCGAACATCTTCGCGACCGGCAGCAGGCCGATCTGGACGGGCACGACGAGCAGGGCCACGACCAGCAGGAAGATCCAGTCCCGGCCGGGGAACTCCATCCAGGCGAAGGCGTATCCGGCCAGAGCGGCGATCACGACCACCAGGACCGTGGTGGGCACCGAGATGAGCACGGTGTTCCAGAAGGCCCGGGTGATCCCGGTGTTGCCGAGCAGCGAGGAGTAGTTGTCGAAGGACAGTTGCTTCGGGCTCGTCAGAGTGGTCCACCAGCCACTCCCCGCGTTGTCCTGTGCCGAGCGGAGCGATGACAGGAACAGGCCGGCGAGTGGGGTGATCCAGATGAGACTCACGACGACGAGGAACGCCTGGACGAGGCTGTTGCCCAGCCAGCGGCGGATGCGGCCTCCCTCCGTGCGTCGGAGACGCACGGGACCGGCGGCTGTCGGCTTCACCTCCGCCTGGGCGGGTGCGGTGACGCTCATGACTGACTCCTGCGGAAGCGGCGGACGTTGAAGACCATGGCGGGGATGACCAGGAGCAGGAGGACGACGCCGAGCGCGCTGCCGAGCCCCTGGTTGTTGCCTCCACCGAACGAGACCAGCCACATCTGGGTGGCCAGCACGGTGGCGTCCTCCTGCACCGGGCCCGGCGCGATGATGTAGACGAGGTCGAAGACCTTCATCACGTTGATCACCAGGGTCACGAAGACCACGGTCAGGATGGGCGCCAGCAGGGGCACGGTGATCTTGCGGAACACCTGCCACTCGTTGGCTCCGTCCATCCGGGCCGCTTCGAGCGTGTCGCGTGGCAGTGAGGACAGCCCGGCGCCGATCAGCACCATGGCGAATCCGGTCCATATCCACAGGTACGCGCCGATGATCGCCGGAGTGACCAGTGCCGGGCCGAGCCAGGAGACCCCTTCGTAGGGCGGGGCGAAGTTCTTCGCAGGCAGCTGCACGGCGTACGAGCCGGGTTCGAGGTCCCGGAGAGCGAAGGATCCGTCAGCCGCTGTCGTGGCGCGGGCGACGACCTTCCCGTCCCGCACCCCCTCGACAGCCACGCCCGGCAGCCCGCTCTCGGTCTTGTCGACCTTTCCCTGCTCACCGCCGCCACCCGGAGTGAAGTCCAGGTACACCACACCGAGCACCTCGGTCCCGGACGCCTCCCGGGAAGCCGCCGGGAAGGCGGGCTCCGCTCCGGACGGAAGTTCGTCGGGCGCCACGCCTACGAGTCCCAGGGCTGTCGTTCCGCCGGGCATCACCGCGTCCGACATCACGTATGACCCGTCGGGCACCTTGGTCAGGCCCTGGCCGTCACGAGCGCGTGCGGACGGGTAGGAGGCGGAGTCATTGAAGGTGTCGTGCACCCCGACGACGGCGGCGTTGAGAACGCCCTTGTCCGGGTCCTCCTCGTACGCGAGGCGGAAGATGATCCCGGCCGCCAGGAAGGAGACGGCCATCGGCAGGAACAGCAGCAGCTTGAACGCGGTGGCCCAGCGGACCTTCTCCACCAGGACGGCCAGGATCAGACCGAGCGCGGTGAGCAGAGTCGGAGCGACGACCACCCAGATGGTGCTGTTGCGGATCGCCTTGAGGGTCGCCGGGTCACTGAACACCTCGGCGTAGTTCTCACCGCCGACGAACCGGCTGCCGCCCGCGTCGAACAGGCTGCGGCCGATCGAGAACAGCACCGGGTAGACGACGAGTGCGCCGAGGAGAAGCAGCGCCGGCAGGACGAAGACCAGGGCGATGACACGCTGGCGCCGCTTGGCGCGCTGCCGGGCGTCTCCCCCGCGAGGACCGGAACCTGCCGGTCCTGCGGTCCGCGGGCCCGTTGCCCGGGTGGGGGCGGTTGTGGCAGTCATGTCGTCCGCCTCAGCCCTTGTACGCCTTGGCGGCCGCGGCTTCGAGGCGGCCCGCCGTGGCAGTGGGGTCGGAGGGGTCGCGCAGGAAGTCCTGGAGCAGCTTCCACTCGCCCATGCCCTTGGTTCCGCCGAACGCGGCAGGTGCCTGGTCGGACATGTCGAAGCGGACGGAGTCCCCGGCCTCGACCAGCGATTCGGCGGTGCGCCGCGTGGTGTCGTCGCCGTACTCCGCGACGTCGAGCTCCTTGTTGGGTGAGACGAAGCCGCCGGCCCCGGCCCAGACCGCTGCCGCCTCCGGGGTGGCCAGGTACTCCATGAAGGCCATGCCCGCCTTCTGGTTCTTGCCGTCCTTGAGCACCACAGCGGCATCACCGCCACTGACCACGGGGGCCTTTCCCCCGTCGACGGCGGGGAAGGGGAAGAACGCGGCTTCCTCGCCGATCTTCCTGCCGAACTGGTCCTTGGCGACCCCGGCCACGAAGTCACCCTCGTAGACCATGCCGGCCTCGGGATCCGGGCCGAAGACCTTCTCGACCGAACCGGGGAAGTCGGTGCTCAGAGCCCCCTTCTGGCCGCCCGCGATCAGCTCCTTGTCGGCGAACAGGGTGCCGAGCGTGGTGAGTGCCTTGACCACCGTGGGGTCGGTCCACTTGATGGTGTGGGCGGCGAGCTGGTCGTACTTCTCCGGGCCGGCCTGCGAGAGGTAGATGTTCTCGAACCAGTCGGTGAGGGTCCAGCCGTCCTCGCCGGCGACGGCGAAGGCGGAGAGCCCGGAGTCGGAGACCGCCTGGGCCGAGGTGAGCATCTCCGCGTAGGTCTTCGGCGGCTTGACGCCCGCCTGGTCGAGCGCGTCGGGGCTGTACCAGACGGTCGACTTGTGGGCCGCCTTGAAGTACAGGCCGTACAGCGAGCCGTCGACACTCCCGTACTTCTTCCACACCTCCGCGTAGTTGGCGTCCACGGACTTCTGCGTGGTCGCCGAGAGGGGCTGGAGCCATCCCTCCTTCACGAACTGCTGGAGCACACCCACCTGAGGCACCATCACGACGTCGGGCGCGTTTCCGCCCTCGATCTTGCTGCCGACGACGGTCGAGACATTGTCACCGGTCGAGGTGAACTCGGTCTTGGCGCCCGTCTTCGCGGAGAAGGCGTCCAGCACCTTCTGGAAGTTCTTCTGCTCGGCCCCCGACCAGACTCCCGCTACGGATATCGTCTGGCCGTCGAGGGACTTGTCACCGCCGCCCGCAGAGGTGACGGGGTCACCGCCGCAAGCGGTGGTGCCGAGCGCCAGGGTCAGTGCGGTACAGCTCAGGAGCATGGTGCGTCGTCGCATAAGGGTCTGCTTCCTCGGGAGAACTGTTCGGGCAGTGGGCGGAACTGTGACCGTTGAGGAAAAGCGCTGAGGGGGTTCTCGGCGGTCTCAGAAGGCGGGGCAATCGCTGATCCACCACGCGGCGGTGGATCCCGGCAGCACGCCGGTGGGGCACGGTCCGCTGGAGAGCAGCGGTGCGCCGGAGACGGGGGCCGGTGCCGGGGAGGCACCGAAATTGACAGCGCAGATGAGTCCGTCGCTTCGGACGAAGGCGAGCACGCCGGGCCGGGTCTCCAGCCACCGAAGGGTTCCTTCGCCCAACTGAGGCAGACCGGCGCGGAGTTGCAGGCCGTCACGGTAGAGGTGCCAGAAGGAGCGGGTGTCGGCGAGCGCCCGGTCGGTGGCGTGGTCGGCGAACCAGCCGGGCTGGGGCAGCCAGGGCTTGGCCCCGGCGGCGCCGGAGGTGAAACCGAACGGGGAGGCGTGCCCCGACCAGGGCAGCGGGACCCGGCAGCCGTCGCGGATCCGGGCTCGGCTGCCGGTGCGCCTGAAGATGGGGTCGGTGAGGACGTCGTCGGGAAGGTCGACGACCTCCGGCAGCCCCAGCTCCTCGCCCTGGTAGATGTAGGCTCCGCCGGGCAGAGCCAGCATCAGGAGGGCCGCGGCCCGGGCGCGCGCCGCGCCCAGCCCGCTCTTGCCGTTGCCGGACTCGCCGTAGCGGGTGACCGTGCGGACCTGGTCGTGGTTGTTGAGGACCCAGGTGACGGTGGAGCCGGTGCCGGCGATGTCCTGCATGGCTTCCGAGATGACCTTGCGGAAGGCGTCGGCGTCCCACGGTGCGCTGAGCAGGTCGAAGAAGAACGCCTGGTGCAGTTCGTCGGGGCGTACGTAGCGGGCGTGCTCGCGTGCGGTCGGGACGGAGACCTCACCGACCAGCAGCCGCTCACGGCCGTCGCGGGCGGTGTACTCCTCACAGACCGCCCGCCAGTGGCGCCACACGTCGTGGACCTCGGGCTGGTTCCACGCCAGCGGGTTCACCGAGTCGCGTGCGCGGACGTCGGCCTCGGGGTCGGGGGAGTCGGGCAGGTCCGCGTGCTTGAAGAGTCCGGCTGCCACGTCGATACGGAAGCCGTCCACACCGCGGTCGAGCCAGAAGCGCAGGACCTCGTCGAAATGGGCGCCGACCTCGGCGTTGCGCCAGTTCAGGTCGGGCTGCTCAGGCGTGAACATGTGCAGGTACCACTGGCCCGGCGAGCCGTCGGCCTCGGTGATCCGGGTCCACGCGGGGCCGCCGAACATCGCGTGCCAGTTGTTGGGCGGCTCCTCGCCGCCGTCACCCCGGCCGTCGGCGAAGTGGAACCGGGCGCGTGCCGCGCTGCCGGGCTCGGAGGCGAGTGCTTCCGTGAACCACGGGTGCTCGCTGGAGCAGTGGTTGGGGACGATGTCGAGCAGCACCTTCACACCGAGCCGGTGTGCGTCACCGACCAGCAGACCGAACTCGGCAAGGTCGCCGAAGACGGGGTCGACATCGCAGTAGTCGGAGACGTCGTAGCCGTGGTCGTGCTGGGGGGAGGGATAGAAGGGGCTCAGCCAGATGCCGTCGACGCCGAGCTTCTTGAGGTAGGACAACCCGGCGCGGACACCGGCCAGATCACCGATTCCGTCGCCTGTGCTGTCCAGGAAGCTGCGCACGTACACCTGGTAGATCACTGCGTCGCGCCACCAGGGGAGCACCGCGAGCTGGGGGCGGCCGTCACCGACCGAGGCAGGAAGCTTCACCCGTGGACCTTGTTTCTGCGTGAAGGGCATCCGCAGGCTGAACCCTGCGGCTATGCATACATGTTAAGTAGGGATGTCGAGGTGATGTCAACGGTCTCGCCGAAAGGTGAACAGAGTTGGGGGCTATGCCCTCATTTGGGCACGAGAAATGGCACCAAGGGGCGCACCTTGATGCCTAACATGTAACTAGGGTGGGAGAAGAAATCAGCCGCGGCGGGCGATAGCCGCCAGCTCCTTGGCCAGACGCCGTACCGCCGCCTCGGGCCCCTGTTGCTGCGTCATCGCGTCGTGCGTCACGGCCTGGATGGCGAGGCTCACCTGCTCGTACCTCGGGCTCTTGGGCCGGGGCGCGGCGGCCAGCACACTCGCCCGCAGTGTCGGCAGGAACGGGAACTGGCGTATGAGCTCGGGATCCTGGTAGATCGACGCCCTGACAGGCGGCAGCGAGCCGTCGATGAGCACCTTGCGCTGTGCCTGGTCGCTGGAGAGGTAGGCGATCAGGTCCTTGGCGGACGCGGGATGCCGCGCGTGCGCGTCGACCGCGAGATTGGACCCCCCGAGGACGCTCGTCCCCGAGCCGCCCCTGCCCGGCAGCGGTACGGCATCGAACTTCCCGGCTATCTTCGAGTCCCTGCCGGAGGCGCCGGCGAAGGCGTAGGGCCAGTTGCGCAGAAAGAGCAGCCGGCCGTCCTGGAATGCCTGGCGGGACTCCTCCTCGGTGTACGTCAGCGCGACGCGGGGGATCCAGCCGTCACGCACACCACGGGCCAGGAGGCCGATACCCGTGCGTGCCGCGGCCGAGTCCACCGTCACCCGCTCGCCCTCGCTGCCGAGTATCGACCCACCGGCCGAATAGACCATCTCGGCCGCGTTGACGGTCAGCCCCTCGTAGGGGAGGAACTGCCCCGCGTAGCCGCCGACACCGTACTTGGGGGCGATCGTCCTCGCCTGGCGCTCCAGCTCGGCCCAGGTACGCGGGGGCTGCTCGCCTTCCAGGTCCAGGAGATCCTTGCGGTAGTAGAGCATCCCCGCGTTGGTCACATACGGAACCGCGTACAGCTTCCCCGCGTAGGTCGCGGTGTCGACCACCGGCGGAAGGAAGGCCTCCAGCGGAAACCTCTCGGGCTCCAGCGGCGCTATCCAGCCGGCCGCGGCGAACTCCGAGGTCCAGGCGACATCGATGTTGAGGATGTCATAGCGCCCGGCACCGGAGCGCAGCTCCGTGATCATCTGGGCCCGCGTCTCGTCGGCGGAGTCCGGAAGCTCGACGAGCGTGACCTTCTCCTGCGGATGCGCGCGGTTCCAGCCTTCGAGCAACGACCCGAGATAGCCGGTGAGGTCCCCGGCCGTGGCCAGCGTCATCGGCCCGCGACCACCGTCGCGCACCCCGCCGCCCGGAACGGCGGCACCCGCGTAACCGGCCAGAATCACCGTAGCGATCAGGAGCGCCCTACCGGCGGCACGCATCCACCGCATAGGTTCCTCCCTGTGCAAGGCCTCCAGGCATCGTCGTCCGGGGTCTCGGCATGTATACCCGTTGGCCATGCGCGATACTAGTGCCGCGGCCGGCCATGTGCGCCCCTCGGGAGGCGTCCTCCAGTGCAAGCGATCGTAAGGCGGCCGGATGTCCTGGCAGTGGAGCTACCAGGGCCTCCGACCGACGCGGCGAGTGTGTGTGCTGGGCGGCCCGACAGGGCAGAGCTTGCCGGGAGGGGCACCAGGGCCCCGCCGGCGACGAGAGCGATCCGGGCCACATGCCACGTGGCGGGGAATCCTTTCGACGAGTGACTCGACACCGAGGAGGAGGGGACGCGGGTGCGCCTGCACCTCCTCGCGCTGTTGTCCCGGGGCCCGGCCCACGGGTACGAACTCAAGCAGGACCTTGAGCAACTGCTGGGTGCCGCGTACCCTCAGCCGAACATCGGACAGGTCTACGTCACCCTGAGCCGGCTGGCGAAATCAGGCCTGATCGAAGGCGAGGAGATCGCCCAGTCGAGCAGGCCCAACAAGAAGATCTATCGGCTGACCGTCGCCGGAACCGAAGCACTGAACGCCTGGTTCGAGGAGACGGCGGACGAGCCCAGGGCCCGGGACGACTTCTTCATGAAACTCGCCCTCGCCTCACACACCGGCCTGGCCGACCAGATCGGCCTGATCAACAGACAGCGGCGCGAATACCTCAACACCATGCGCACCCTGTCGAAGCTGTCGGCCGCCGAGAACCGTGACAACCGCATCGCCCAACTGCTGATCGAGGGAGCCATGCTTCACCTGCAGGCGGATCTCGACTGGCTGGAGCGCTGCCAGGAAGAGCTGGAGGGCCCACGGTGAGCCGACCCCCGGCCGGCCCGGCCCCCGACGCGCTGCGCGCCGAAGCCCTGGTCAAGACCCACCAGGGGGAAGGCGCTCCCGCTCCCGCCGTCCGCGGAGTGGACCTGACCGTACGGCGCGGAGAGTTCGTCGCCATCAGCGGCCCCTCAGGCGCCGGCAAGTCCACCTTGCTCCACCTGCTCGGCGGCCTTCAGCGCCCCGACAGCGGCAGCATCTGGCTCGACGGCGAGTGCACCGACTCCTACAGCGAAGCGCGTTGGGCCGTCAAACGCCGCCGCAGCATCGGCATCGTCTTCCAGTTCTTCAATCTCGTCTCGAACCTGACCGTCGCCGACAACATCGAACTGCCCGCGCTGCTCGCCCGCACCCCTGCGAGACAGGTCCGCGCCGAGCGCGACGAACTGCTGTCCGAACTGGGCCTGGAAGGCAAAGCACGCAGCATGCCGGGCCAGCTCTCCGGCGGCGAGCAGCAGCGGGTGGCCCTGGCCCGCGCCCTCGTGAACCACCCACGGCTCCTGCTCGCGGACGAACCCACCGGAAGTCTGGACAGCAAAGGCACCCGGGAAGTGATGCGGCTGCTGTCCCGCTTCCACCAGCGCGGTCAGACGATCCTCCTGGTCACTCACGACGCCCGGCTGGCGAGCACCGCCGACCGCGTCATCAGCTTCTTCGACGGCCGGATAACCGACGACGCGGAACTGGGCGGCACTCCCCCACGAGGTACCGGCCTGCCCGGCGCCCTCGGACTGAAGGGCTGACCGTGCGGGCAACCCTCCGCTGGGCCCACACGGATCTGCGCACCCACCGCGGGGAGGCCCTGTTCATCGTCCTGGCCACCACGGGAATCGTCACCGCCCTGCTGCTCGCCACCGCCCTGTTCGGCTACGCCACCAACCCCTGGCAGCGGATCTTCACCCAGTCCCACGGCGCTCACGTCTGGATCCACACCGGGCCTGCCGCCGACACCGGCCGGCTGGCCTCCCTGGACGGTGTCGAGGGCCTCTCCGGCCCCTACCGCACCGCTTCCGCCACCGTCGTGTCCCGGGGCGTCCGCGCCGCTGTCGAACTGCGCGGCGCCGGTGAGGATCCGCCCGCCACCGGCCGGCCGCTCATCACCTCCGGCCGCTGGCTCACTTCCGGCAGCCCGGACGGTGTGGTCCTGGAGAGCAGTCTGGCCCGTGCCCTGTGGGCCGAACCGGGGGACGTCCTCACCGTGCCCGGCAGCGACCGCCCCCTGACCGTCCTCGGCATCGCCGACAGCGCCGAACTCCGCTACCGGCCGGGCCAGAGACCGGGCACCGTGTGGGCGTTGCCCTCCGCGGTCGCCGGCACGGGCGGCACATGGTCGGGGCAGATCACCGGCCTGATGCTGACGGAGCCCGACGACACCGACTACGCGATCCAACGCGCGGTCACCGAACTCGGCGCCGGGACCGTCGTCGACGTGTCCACCTGGCAACAGGCGCGAGGCGAGGCGCAGAGCGACACCCGGCTGCTCGGCCAGGTGCTGGCACTGTTCGGACTCGGGGCGCTGATCGCTGCCGCGCTGGCTGTGTTCGGGGCCATCAGCACACGGGTGCGTGGCCACCTGAGAGACATCTCCGTACTGAAGGCAATCGGTTTCACCCCCGGCCAGGTCACCCGGAACTTCCTCGTGCAGCACCTCGCCCTCGCCGTGCTGGGCGCGTTGCTCGCGACCGTGCTGACCCGGACACTCGGCAGCCGTGTCCCCGGCAGACTGGGCGAGGCGGTAGGTGTCTGGCAGGGTCTGCCCGGCCACCCGACGGCCCTGCTCGCCGTGCCGGCCGGAGCCGTCCTCTTCATCGGGGCCACCACCTGCCTCGCCGCCTGGCGGGCCGGGCGGGTACCGCCCGTACCCCTGCTTCCGCCGGTGACAGCGTCCCGTGGCCGGCTTTCCCGGACAGCGAGAAGAGCCCTGGGACTCGGTGCGTCACCGGCCCTGGTGCTCGGCTGGCATCGCGCTTTCGTACGCGGCCACCACACACCGGCGACCGTCGCCCGGCTGGCGCTGCCACTCCTGCTGATCACGGTTGTCCTCAGCGCCTGGACCACCATCGGCCGCTTCCAGAGCGAACCCGAGCAGATGGGAATGGCAGCCGCCCTCACCGCACGGGCCACACAGGGGCTGAGTGACCCCGAGGCGCGCTCGATACTCGAAGCCGACGACCAGGTCGCGGCCGCCCACCCCGGCGTCGAGGTCGCGGCGCTCGTACCGGGGCAGACCGGGACCATCGCACTGCGAGGCGTCGGTACCCGAGCCGAGCCCTACCCCTTCTCCGTCGCCGAAGGCAGCCCGCCCGAAGGACCGGACGAAGCCGTAGCCGGTCAGGGGCTGCTCGACCTGCTCGATGTGAAGGTCGGTGACTGGGTGCGGATGACCGCCGGCGAGCACCCGCAGATCCTGCACATCGTCGGCCGCAGCATCGAGCCGGAGAACAGCGGCCGGGTGATCTCCACCTCTCTGGACACCCTCCGCGAGAACGATCCCGGTCTCAGCCCCGCGCTCTACCAGCTCCGGCTGCGGGCCGGCGCAGACCCCGACGGGGTCCGTACGGCCCTGACGGAAGCCTCCCAGGGGCGTCTGGACATCCACGAGGTCACGAGTCCGGGCGACCGGCTCTCCTCGATGCTGGGTGTCGTCATAGGTCTCGTCGTCGTGCTCGCGCTGATCGGTCTCATCGATCTGTCCACCGCGATCGGCGACAGCGTACTGGCGGGGGAACGCGATCTGATCGCGCTCAAGGCGATCGGCTTCTCCCCGGGGCAGATCACCGCGGTCACCGTGACGGCCATCGGCTCTGTCGCCCTGCTCGCCGCGGTGACCGGCGTGGTGCTCGGCGTGCCCCTCGCCCACTGGCTGATCGACGCCGAGGCGCACTCCAGCGGGATCGGTGCCGGGGTCGCCCGAGCACCCTCGCTGCTCCATCTCGTGGTGCTCGCCGCCGGCGCGGTACTCGGCGCCGTCGCCCTCTCCTTCCTCCCGGCCGCCCGGACGGCCCGCCGCAGACTCGCGGACACGGTCGGCGCCGTCGGTTAGGAGCGGGCCGGTCGAGCGGTCCGCGGATTTCCCGCGGAATCGGTCGGCCCTCGCCCCGTTCTTCGAATTGCGGTAGCAATTGTCGGTCGAGCCTGGCGTGACGCACGGCCGATCACTGGACTTTCCACTGTCAATCCAACCCCCGATAAAGGCGGATGACGAGCCGTCACGGGGAATTCCGCGACTGCCAGGTCCGTGTAGGACTGCGGCGAAGCGGTGACTGACACATTCAGCGCGTGCCCAATAATCGATTGGACATCATCATGACGTTGATCACTCGCAGCAAGATAACGGCCGCAGCCGTTATCGGTACGGGCGCCATTGCCCTTCCTCTCGCCACGGCGAGCACGGCCTCTGCCGAAACAAATCTCCGCCCGCACTGGGCCGACTCCATGCTGGAGTGCCAGACAATGGGCAACACGTTTGCCCAGCAGGGCCTGCTGAACGGCTTCACCTGCGTAAAGGTGAACTCGAACCTGGGCGGTCCGAATTACCTGATGTACCCGTGGTAGGCATTCTTTTCCGGCCGTAGGCGGGGGTCCCTGCCCAAGCGAAGTGACAGCTTGGACAGGGACCCTGAATCCGGCCGGCTCACCACGGTCGAGCTTGTCCGGCGGAGTCGGCAGCCACAGGACGAGGGCCGAAATCAGCCTCCGTGGATCGTTGTCCTGGGGCCGCCACGCGCGATCTCCAGCACATGCCGTTCGGGGAGCACCGTCCACTCGGGATCCGGCTGGGGCCATCCGGTGGACGCCACGACGGTCTTGGCCCCGTCCTGGCGGTAGCGCAGGCCGAAGTAGCCGGCACCGCGACGCTCGATGACCTCGGAGCGCGGGTCGTGCTCCGTGTAGGCGAAGAGCGCGGTGGGGGTCAGCAGCAGGCAGTTGAGGCTGACGAAGGAAGTCGCCAGGGAGCGCAGGTCATCGGCGGTCCGGATGAGGGCCTTCACGGGTTCCATGCCCTCATCCATGTGGCGGCGGACGGCGAGGGAGAACCGCTCACTGTCGGTGTCACCCTCGGCACGTGCGAGACGATCGGGACCGATCACCTCGTCGAGACACGTGTACGGGGTGAAGTCGCCGTTGTGGGCGAAGGCCGCACCGGCGTCACCGAACGGGTGGGTGTTGGGCATCGTGACGGGAAAGCCGGGGCTGGCCATCCGCAGGTGCAACAGGGCGGCGTCGGTGGTGGTGGTGTCCAGGAGCGGACGCAGCCGGGTGCTGACCTCCGCGCTCACCGGCTCCTTGACGGTCTCCACGGCGCCGCCCCTGGAACGGAAGGCGAAGCCCCACCCGTGGCTGTGCTCACATGCCAATGACATGAACGGGTCGAGTTCGTCGGTCAGCAGATCGCTGACGGTGCCGGGGTCCGAGGCGACAACGCCCAGAAGTCTGCACATTGGGGTTCCCTTCACTGAGAGTTCGTGGGGACTCGCGCCGCTGGGCGCGCGCGACCGACCGGCCGGCGGCAGCCGGCAGGGCGGTGACGAGGGGGAGAGCTGAAGCTGTGAAGCCGGCAGAGACGTGACGGGGCAGCAACGCCTCTGCCGGCCGATCTGGGGTGGCCCCGGGCAGGCGGGGCCGTGGGACAGCCGTCAGGCGCGGGGTTTGCGGGTGCCCGCGCCGCTGCCGATCCGGCGCTCCATGCGGCCCGCGACCGAAGCGAGAGCCACGTTGACGATCACGAAGACAAGTGCGACAACGAGGTAGCTCTGGACGATCGTGTGGTTGAACTCGCCCAGAACCTTCGCGGAGTTGAGGAGTTCCAGGAAACTGACGACGTAGCCGAGTGTGCTGTCCTTGAGCAACCGGATCAGCTGGCTGACCAGGGCCGGGGAGGTCTGTTTGACGGCCTGGGGCAGGACGACGAACCGCATCGTGGACCAGTGGCTCAGCCCCAGCGCGTGCCCGGCCTCGGTCTGCCCGGCGGGCAGTGCACGGACGCCGGCGCGGAAGATCTCGGCGAAGACCGCCGCGTTGGTGATCACGATCGGCCATACCAGCTGCCAGAAGAGCGACATCCTGATGCCCGTGCTCGGCAGCCCCAGCAGAAACGCGTAGATCAGGAGCAGCAGCGGAACGGCCCGCATCAGCTCGACGTACACAGTGGCCGGCCACCGCAGCAGCCGGGTCCTGGACAGCCGTGCCAGGGCCAGCAGTGCGCCGAGGGGCAACGCGATCGCTCCGCTGACCAGGGTGATCTTGACGGTTGCCCAGAGGCCGGTCAGCAGATACCGGATGATCGGCCACTCGGCGAACAACTGCCACTTGTCGGCGTCCAGCTGGCCCTTCACCGCGAACTGGCGGACGGCGACCGCGAGCAGCACGGCCATCACCAGCACCGAGACGGCCGTGGCCACAGCGATGCGGCGGCGCCCGCGAGGCCCCGGCGCGTCGAAGAGGGGTGCCTCGTCCTCCCCCAGCCTCGCCATCAGAGTGGCGATCCCGCGTACCGGACGGACGGGCCTCTCAGGGGCCGCCGACTGCTTCTCGTCGTATTCGGCCAGGGTGCTCATCGCAGCACCACCAACCTGCGTTCCATGAGCGCGGCCAGCCGGCCGATCCCCAAGGTGAAGGCGACGTAGCAGGCCGCGGCGGCGCCGAAGGTGATCAAGGGCTGGGCGTACTGCTGATCGAGCAGCTGGGTCTGGCCCGTCAGTTCCTGCGTGACACCGACGGCCGCTGCCAGGGAGGAGTTGAGCATCACCGCGATCAGCAGGGAGGCCAGCGGCTGGATGATCGAACGCAGCGCCTGCGGGACGATGATCAGCCTCACCACCTGCCCGAAGGTGAATCCGAGCGCCCTGCCCGCCTCGATCTGCCCGAGGGGCACGGCGCGGGCGCCCGAGCGCATGGTCTCGCAGAAGAACGCCGCCCAGTACAGGCTCATGGCCGTCACCACGGTCCAGAACAGCGAGTAGACCAGTCCGACTTCCGGCAGACCGAAGACGAACAGGGTCAGCAGGACCAGGAGCGGGACGCTGCGCACGGCGGACACGTACCCCCTGGCGAACAGGCGCAGGGGGGCCACCGGGCTGATCCTGAACACGGCCAGGACGAGCCCGAGGAGGCCCGCGACCACGAAGGTCGTTCCGCTGATCTCCAGGGAGACCAGCAGGCCGTTGCCGAACACGTCCAGGTTGGAGGTGATGACGTCCATCGCCGGTCAGCCGATCTTCGGCGGGGCCGGAGCCTCGCCGGGCACGTGAGTGCCGAGGGTGGCCTTCCACACCTTGGCCCAGGTGCCGTCGGCCTCGATCCCCCTGAGCCAGTCGTTGACGAACTTCTTGAAGTCCGGCTTGTCGATGGGCAGACCGATGCCGTAGGGCTCCTCGCTGAAGGTGCTGGCGAGGACCTTGACGTCGGGGTTGGTGGTGGCGTTGCCGGCGAGGATGCCCTGGTCGAGCACGTAGGCGTCGGCTCGGCCCTGCCTGAGTGCTTGCAGGCACTCGGTGTTGGTCTCGAAGAGCTGGATCTTCGCCGTCGGCACCTGGGACTTGATGGTGGAGGCGGCGGTCGAGCCCGACTGGGTGACCACGGTCCTGCCCGCCAGGTCCTTGAGCGAGGTGATCTCGCTGTTGTCCTTCTTGACCTGGATGGACAGACCGTCCATGTAGTAGGGCCCGGCGAAGTTGATGACCTCGGCGCGCTCCGGCGTAATGGTGTACGTGGCGAACACCGCGTCGACGGAGTGGTTCTTCAGCAGTGCCTCACGCGTCTGGGAGGTCACGTTGACCAGCTTCGTGGCGGGCTTGCCGATGATGTACTGCGCCAGCAGCCGGGACAGGGCGGCGTCGAAGCCGCCGACCTTGCCCGTCGTCGGGTCGAGGAGCGAGAACAGCGCCGCGGTCTGGGTACCGCCGACCAGGAGTTCCCCACGCTTCTTGATCTGCGCGGCGGTGGAGCCCGCGGGCATCAGGGAGGCGTCGGCGGGCTTCTCGGCGGCTATCAGCGCGTCGAGTGCCGGAGCGGCGTCGGCCATGGCCGATCCCGACTTGGCTCCCGGCGCTCCCGGCACCTTCGCCTCGGACGACGAGGAGCCCGAGCACGCGGTGGTGAGGACGGCAGTTGCCGCGACGATCGACACGAAGGCCGCTGCGCGCCTTCTGGCGGCGGCGGTGCGCGGTGCTGAGGTGACGGACATGGGTCCTCCGGCAGGAGACGGGTCGGGTACGACGAGGTACGCCGTGGGGAACAAGCGGATACGGCGGGCGGGTGCCGGGGTGCGGGGTGGTGGGGTGCGGGGTGGTGGGTGCGGGGTGGTGGGGTGCGCGCCGCCGCTCCGAGACGGGGGAGGTGCGGAGCGGCGACGCGGGTGAGGAGCTCACACAGCAGGTCCATGGTGTGCCGTGCGAACCCGTGGCTTCAGTGGCGGAGCACCTTGGAGAGGAAGTCGGCGGCCCGTTCATGCCGTGGGGCGGCGAAGAAGTCGGCGGGCTTCGCCGTCTCAAGGATCCGGCCGCCGTCCATGAACACCACGCGGTCGGCGGCCTGCTGGGCGAATCCCATCTCGTGCGTGACGACGATCATCGTCATGCCCTCCGCCGCGAGCTCGACCAGGACCTCCAGGACTTCCTGGATCATCTCGGGGTCGAGAGCGGAAGTGGGCTCGTCGAACAGCAGCACCTTCGGATCCATCGCGAGTGCCCTGGCGATCGCGACGCGCTGCTGCTGGCCGCCTGACAGCTGGGCCGGGTGGGCGTCGGCCTTGTCGGCGAGCCCCACCCTGGCGAGCAGCTTCAGGGCGCGCTCCCTCGCGTCGGCCTTGGAGAGCCCGCGCACCTTCATGGGCGCCAGGGTGAGGTTCTGCAGGACGGTGAGGTGCGCGAAGAGATTGAACGACTGGAAGACCATGCCCGCGTCCGCCCGCAGCGTGGCCAGCCCCCGGCCCTCCTCGGGCAGCGGCACACCGTCGATGGTGATCGTGCCCGACGTGGTGGTTTCCAGCCGGTTGACGCAACGGCAGAGGGTCGACTTGCCGGAACCCGAGGGACCGATGACCACGACGACCTCGCCCGCCGCGACATCCAGGTCGATGCCGTGCAGCACCTGGGTGTCACCGAAGTGCTTGTCGACACCCCGGATCTGCACGAGGGGACGCGGGCCTGCTTCGACGGTAGCGGTCACACGGAGCTCCAGCGAAGAGGGGGAGGGAGAGTGACGGTTGCTGTGCTGCCGCAATTCGATCAAATACCGAACCTCCATGTCTAACGAGGATTTTTTCGCCGACTCATCAACCCCCTTTATGCTTCGGGGATGTTGGACGTACATCAGCTCCGGGTGCTGGCCGAGGTCGCCCGCACGGGCTCGTACACCGCTGCCGCCGTCTCCCTGGGCTACACCCAACCTGCGGTGAGCTATCAGATGCGCCGCCTCCAGCAGGCGGTGGGCGCGCCACTCGTGGTCAGAGTCGGCCGCGGGCTCGAACTGACCGAGACCGGCCATGCGCTGGTGCGTCATGCGGACACCATCTTCTCGGTGCTGCGCGCCGCCGACCAGGAGGTCGCCTCGGTGGTGGCGCGCGGCGGCGGACTGGTGCGGATGGCCGCCTTCCAGAGCAGCTGTGTGACCCTCGTGCCGCAGCTGATCGCGCGCCTGCGACGTGCGCACCCGGAGGTCCATGTCACGGTCGTACAGGCCGAACCGGTCGAGGCCCGCCGTATGGTCAGGACCGGCGAGGCCGATCTCGGACTGCTGTGCAACTGGGAGAACGAACAGCTGCCGGAGGGCGAGAGCACGATGCTCCGCCATGCACTGACGACGGACCGCCGCTGCGTCCTCATGCGCGAGGACGACCCACTGGCCGGCCACTCCTCGGTGGACCTCGCGGACCTGGCCTCGTACGACTGGGTGATGGAGAGCTTCCGGGACCGGTTCATGGCGGCCTGCACCAGTCTGGGCTTCCAGCCCCGGATCACGGCGACCGTCGACGACGTGAGCGCCATCCAGGCGCTGGTGGCGTCGGGCCTCGGCATCAGCCTGATGAGCGAGCTGGCGCTCCAGGCCCACCTCGCCCCCGGCCTGGTCCACCGCCCGCTGCGTGGCTGGCCGCTGCGCAACACCTACACGCTGCTGTGGCCGGACATGGCGAACGTCCCGGCGGTGGCGACGGTGCTGCGCGAGATCCGCTCGATCGCGCGGACGACGGGGAAGGCCGGGTAGACGGCCTGGCTCAGTGCGCCGCGGGACTCGTGCCCGGCTTGAGGGGATCCGTGGGCACGGGGCCCGGCTCCGGTGTCAGTACCGGGCCGACGGCCGTGTCTCCCGCCCGGTTCACGTCCGCCTCCGTCGTGCCATCGGCCGAGATCTCGCCCTCGGCCGCGAACTCCGCGGCGGCCAATGCCCAGATCCGCCGCGACGTCGCGGCCTCGATGGTGTCGAGCACGGGGGGCCAGGGGCCGGGCCGCACCATCAGTACCCGTACCTGGTCGAGCGGCTCCAGTGCGCTCAGGCCGATGAGACCGCTCAGCTGCGCCTCGACTTCCCGGCCGAGCGGCAACTTGATGCCCGCAGCTCTCAGTTCGGCCACGCTGACACTGCCGCCGACGTCGAGCCCTCGCAGGTCCTCAGGCAGGTCCTCCTCCGACACGTTCCGTGCGGTCCACTGGCGCTCGGCAACGCCGCGACGCACCCCGGGCACCTGCCCGGGCGGCGGAGTGTCCGCCGGCTGCGGCGCCTCCTCCTGGGTGCCGTCCACCGGCGGCGATGCCTCGAAGCCGGGCGGTGCCTCAGTCGTACGCAGGATCATGTTGCCGGTCACCCAACGCGTGCCCTTCGGTCCGACCACCTTGAGCAGCCCGGCTGCCCACACCTCGTGGCCGCGCACCCCCTCGGCCGCGCCCGCCATCGGTGTGCCGTAGCGGAGCATCTCGCGTCGGGGTGCCGACCCTGTCCACGTCTGGCCCACAGTCGATGCGGACCCGGCAAGCGGACCCTTCAGTGCCAGGCGATCCTGGCCCGCGTTCTTCAGTGACGGGCTGAGGTTCAAGTCCGTGGACGGGCTCAGCGACAGATCGGCCTGGGTGAACGCTCCGTCGTTGGCGATCTCGATACGGTCGATGGCGGTGTCCCGGCTGTCCGACTCGCTGCGCGGTGCGAAGATCAGCATCTGGAGCGCGTTCCTGTCGCTGCCGGGACGTCCCAGGTACGGCGCGGTGGCGGCGGGTGTCAGCTGCGTCAGCCTGCCGGTCGCCGCGATCTGGGCCAGCCGCAGGAGCGTGCCCTCCACCGAGGTAGAGGTCTGCATGCCTAGCAGCAGGCCGTCGTCGAGGTCCGGATCCACCTCGCGCAGCGCCTTGACGAGTTCCGGCACGGCGTCAAAATCGTAGAGCGCGAACGGCCGCTTCGGGAGCCAGGGCTCGCCACTGAACACCTCCCTGGTGTTCTCCCCCATCTCCATGTCGATGACGACGGCACCGTCGGGCGGAGGCGGCGGCGCCTTGCTCGGGTCGCTGGTGAAGACCGCGGGTTCGGCGCGCCGTACGGGCGGCTGCGTCGTAATGCCGGTGTCGCGCGGGGTTTCGGAGCCGCTGAAGCGGGTCCTCACCATGGCGTGGACACTGCCGCTCACATGCTGGGGAGGGAACGGCAACGAGTCGAACAGCCGTTGGAGGCTCGCCTGCCATTCGTCGGGCACCAGGCCGTAGGCGTGGGCAGCCAGTTCGGCCAGTCCGGTTTTCCGGCCGGCCCAGCCCAGCCACTCGGCCAGTAGCCGAGGCAAGCGGACGATCAACGCCTCGTCCAGGGGGACCGACTCGACGGTTACGGAGTACTCGTAGAGCAGGTCGAATTCGGATGTGTCGCCCACAGTGCGCTCCCAGATCCGCCGCTCGACCGTGGAGATGGCCGCCTCCTGGTTTTCGGTCTTCCGGATCACGCCGAGAGTCGTCTTGATCCGGTGGCTGTCGACCTGGGCCATGGGACTGAACTCGAGCTGGTCGCTGGAGGCATCGTTGCGGGAGTGCCGGGTCGTCCCTGGCTTCGGCAGGGTGCCCCCGTCGCCATTGGTGTGGCCGAGCACATTGTCGAGACCGGCTGTCTTCAGCGCGGAACGACCGCGTGCCGCGGCGAGATCGCCGACGGGCCGGGCATTCAGCGACACCTGTACCAGCTTCGGACCGGCAGCCGAGCGGTGGACGAAATGGAAGATTGTGCGGGCCTCGGGGCCCGCGTTGGGGAGGGTGGCCAGACCGAGCCAGGTGCCGTGCTCGTTGATGCGGGTCCGCACGCCGGGCAGATAGTTCGAGCGGCCCGGCTTGGTCACGCCCGGAGCCACCTTCTCCACCGTGTCCCTGATCAGGGTCTCGAAGGCGGACCTCGGGCTCCAGGATCCGGTGGCGCTCGGCTCGGCGGGAACGTCGGCCCCGGGCGGTGACTGAGCGGCGGCTGTCCCGGGCTGCGGCTCAGCGACCGTCGGTGCCTCCGGTTCAGCCGGTGCCGGTGCCTCCGTCTCAACCAGTGCTGGTGCCTCCGGTTCAGCCGGTGCCGGTGCTTCGATCTCCACCTCGACCACGGAGGAGAAGGGCAGCTTCCCGCTCTGCACCATTCCGGGCGGCAGCATCCGGTCGTACGGGCCGGGATCAGGCGGCGCGGGCACACCGGCGAGCCTGAACTCCGGGTGGTTGATCAGGTCGTTGTCATTCAGTATGAACTCTGCGGTGGCATCAGAGGGTTCCACGATCTGCTGCACACTGAGCGTCGGGTTCGGCGACACCATCGCGATCAACGCATTGCGCTGGCCCATCGATACCGTGACGACGTACGTGACCTTGGCACTGAAGCGGTGCGGCGAGACGTCGTTCTCGGTCGTCACCCGCATCACAGGCGAGTTGTCGTTGACCGTGTCGACCTCGGTGACGGTGCGACGGTGCAGGTACCGCCCGGACGGGACAACCCGGCGCCCCGGAACACTGTAGTTCCCGGCGATTCCGCCCCCGTAGCTGTGCCCGCGGCTGACGTTGTCGATGTGTGCCGAGGCGTCGACGGACTGCACCCAACGCTCGTAGTCCATCACCCCGGGAGCCGGCAGAGCCTTCACGTCCGTCAGATAGCCCCGCACTTCGACCGTGATGTCCTTACCGGCGAGCACACCGGAGGAGGCGATGTTCTCCACCACGTAGGAGTCGCGCGCGATCCTCTGTGCGTTGCCGATCAGGTGGATCGATGAGAAACCGGTTCTGATGGCTTCCTGCGCGCTGCTCGCGGGGTGGAGTACGTCCTCGCCGACCGCGCGCTGCTTGGTCCACTGCCAGACGATGTCGGCCAGGTCGGCTATCCGGTGGCCCAGGTCGGCCATCCGGCGGTCCAGGTCGGCGCCCAGCGTCCCGGACGCCGCACCGTCGGCGGTCTCCGCCGTCCCGGTCGGCTCCGCCGCCTGCTCCGGCTCACCGTCCGCGTCCTCGGGGAACGCGCCCGGCATGGTCCGCTCACCGTCCGCGTCCTCCTCGGCCACGGTCGCCAGCGTCTCCAATATGCCGCGCAAAGCGTTGCGGATGGCCTCGCCGCCCTCCACCATGCCGTTCACAGCGTTACGGACAGCTTCGCCGCCCCATGCGGTCTCGGTCGGCTCCGGCTCACCGTCCGCGTCCTCGGGGAACGCGCCCGGCATGGTCCGCTCACCGTCCGCGTCCTCCCCGGCCGCGGCCACCAGGGTCTTCAACATGCTGTTCACAGCGACACGGATGGCCTCGCTGCCATCCAACCGGTCGAAAATAGCCGTCGTGGGCGGCCGTAGCGCGGTCGCCAGCACCTTCTCGTCCTCCTCGGTCAGCGGCCGTGCCACCGCACCCGGCGGCGGGTCCACATCGCTCGCCTCACTCAGCGTCCGGTACGTCGGCAGCGCCACGGTCACCTTGCCGTCCATCTCCCGCGGGGCCGGGGCCTCGCCATGGGTCCAGGACATCACCGCTCGGTGTGTGACCGGCATGGTGAAGACCTCGGTTCCGTCGGCGGTGGGGCTGAGGAGGTAGAACTCGTGCCCCGTCCCGGCACTGGACCCGGTGATCTTCGTCGGCTGCCGCGTGATGCTGCCCTCCCCCGTGATCCCCTGCAGCTCCGAATCGCCCGTCTCGTTGAGCACATTCGTTCCAGAGACCTGGCCGGTCCAGGTGTGCCCCCACGCGCTGCGGCTGAACTGCTCGTCGCCGGCCATCGTCGAGGCGGTGTAGTTGAGGGTCTGGACGTCCTTGAGCGTCATGTCGTGGGTGACGCCGCCATCCTCCGCGCCCTCGACCTGACGGGGTTTGGTGGTGATCTCTACCGTGAACCGCTGAGTGCCGCCCAACACGGTGGGCAGCACGAACCACTCGGAACTGCCGTCCTCGACCGACTCCCCCAGTGCCCCGAGCTGTCCCACCTCGGCGCGCCACAGGTCCAGCTTGCGCAGGTTGTTGAGCTGCTGAATGTGCAGGGCCCTCGCGGCGGCGGGGCCCTGCACGTGGGTGAGCCACAGGTTGTACAGGGCGCTCCCGGCGCCGCCCAGTGCCTCGTAGAGCCACTGGGCGTCCAAGGCGCTCGCGGCGCCGTCCAGTGCCTCGTAGAGCCGCTGGATGTCCAGGACCCTCGCAGCGAGGCCCTGGTACCTGGCCAGGAGGGTTTCCTCGTGTGATGGCAGGAAGCCGTTCTTCCGCATCCAGATCTCGAGGTCCTGGAAGAACTCCTCGGTGCCGTCCACTTTGAGCGGGGTGGTGCTGACGTTGAGCGACCGCAGGCTCAGAACCTCCGGTGGCAGGTACTTCTTGGTCTTCGGGACGCCCGAGACGGTGGCCTCGGAGGGGACTCTCAGGATCTCTCGATACTTCCGGCCTGTGGCCAGCGGACTGCCGGGCTCGGGCCCGCGCTCGGCGCCGGCAGCCGGCACGAGAGTGATGTCGTAGACGGCGTCGGCGTTCTCCCGGAACAGCGGCTTCGAGGTACGCAGCGAGCGCGATATCCTGGCGCTGCCTCCCGAGTTCAGTATGTGCTTGAACTGGTGTTGGACGTCCACCTGTCCGGTCAGTGCGACCCCTTGTGTATCGGTCTCCGTCCCGGGAGCGGACGCGTCCTGGGCTATCCCGAAGGTGAGCCCCGCGGACGCTCCGGCCCCGTTCTCGACGGACGCGCTGCCGGCGAGTTTCAGGGAGCGCAGTATGTGCGACTCCAGCACGGAGTTCTGGCTGGGCGGCCCCGCGACGTGGTCGGGCCCCTTCCGCTCGTGCAGGACCTTATGGACTCCGAGCACGCCGATGACGGACCCGTCCTTGGCGATCAGTGTCGGTGAGGGGTACCTCCCACCGGTCATCAGCCGACTGGTGCCGCGCAGGTTACCCTCGCCGAAGAAGTGCCGCAGCTCGTCCAGGGAAGCCTCGGAGATGTTCGCGAGGTCCGTCTTGAAGGAGCTCAGGACGTCGGCGAGCAACTGGTCGGCGTGGGGCACGCTCTCGATGGCCAGCAGCGGGACGTGGTGCGTCACCGTCGCCAACGGGGCGGGGCGCTTCTCCGGATCGCCGTCGTCCCGCACCCCGGCGCCGTTGTCCGCGTCGATCAGGTGCTGGGGGACCCAGACCGTGAAGTGCTCCTCCTCATCCGGGCGCCGCAGGGTGCGCCACTCCTCGTCCCCCACCGTGGTGAGGGCGTCGTGGAGTCCGGCGGTTTTCTTGAACTGCCAGTTCATCCGGTAGTCGTACGGCCGCGAACGCTCGCGGACGCGTAGCAGCACCATGGGCTGCACGGCCCTGCTGGCCATGACCGTGGTGCTCGTCTGGTTGAACGTAAGTTTGGCGGTCGGAGCGAAGGTCACTCTTTTGAGCCGTCCGCCCTTCGAGGGCCGCCAGGTGTGCGCGTAGCCGAGGTTCAGCGACCGCAGATCGTGGGCGCTGGTGGTGTTGCCCACCTCGCTGGTGCCGAACACCCAGCGCTGGATATTGACCGGAGGCCCGTCCGGGTTGTGCATCTCCTCGATGTCCGGGTCCCCCGGCTGCGGTTCGGAGAGACCCAGGCGCAGCGCGCCACAGTAGGTGTGTCCACGGTAGGAGGCCCGAATCGGCACTCCGCGCTCACTGAACAGGCCCTCCCACACGCCGCTCAGGAAACGCGAGGTGACAGTGGCCCGCACCAGCGCGTGGAAGTCGGCGTCCTCACCAAGGTCGCCCTCGACCTGCTTGATCATCTGATCCTGAAGCCAGACGACGGTTTCCTCAGGGACGGGTGTCAGGTGCTCCAGGCCGTGAGTCCCCTCGGGCCGCTTCCCGAACTCCAAGATGACCCTGCTGAGTTCCGCGGCGGTGGGGGCGCGGCCTGCGGGGTCGTCACCCGGCGGGTCATCGCCCGGCGGGACGACATCCGGCCGCGGCGTGGCTGGGGTGTTGGTGGCAGTGCCTCCATGGCGCTGTTCGTCGGGAGATGGCGGCCTGTCCTGCCGCGACGCCGCCCGGTCGTCCGGCTCCGCCGACTCGACGGCCTCGGTATCAGGTTTGGTATCTGTGCCCGTGCCCGTGCCCGTGTCCGGAACGGGCTCGGGGTCCACCCGGGCCTCGCGGTCGTGGACGTTGCCGTCGCTCTGGCTCTCGTCGGGACGGGAACCCGGGGCTGTCGGCGTCGCCGACAGGCTGCCGCTGACCCCGTTCCCGGCGCCGGACGCCTCCGTCAGGGGCCGGCGCGGCTCATCGCTCACGGGCAGCGGCTCGCGGGGCTCGTCCTTGGGCCCCACCGCGGAGAGCACGCCGGAGTCGGGGGAGCCCGGCCGGGGCGGGCTGGTCTCCACGGCTGCCGGGTCCCCAGCAGTGGAATCCTCTGCCGGGGGTACGGTCCCCGGCTCGGCGGGATCCGCCCCCTCCGTTGGCACGTTTTCGGCGACCTGCCGCACCGCGGCACGGAACTCCTCCCCCGTGGACCGCGAATCCGCGAGCAACCGCTCGGCGGCGGGGGCCGGCTCGGGTGCGGCATCAGGTATCGCCTCCGCCGGCGTGGGCAGACCGCGTCCGAGCGGCAGCGGGGGTGG
This sequence comes from Streptomyces sp. NPDC102441, assembly GCF_044765585.1. Lineage (NCBI taxonomy): Bacteria > Bacillati > Actinomycetota > Actinomycetes > Kitasatosporales > Streptomycetaceae > Streptomyces > Streptomyces sp. NPDC102441. The sequence continues at coordinate 60,918 of NZ_JBIWKH010000004.1, read as the reverse complement.
CACCGAGCCGTCCGGCTCCATCTGCGGGGAGACCTCGGGAAGCGACACCGGATCGACCCACACCCGCTCCCGGAGCTCCGCAGTCGCGTTCCTCCGCGCATCGGCCCAGCTCGTCCCCTCCGGCGAGGTGTGGGCCGCGATGTCCCCGGCCACCGCCGCCCACAGTTGCAGGTGGCGCTCGCGCAGGCCGCTCTGCGCGAGGCCGCCGGGGGCCTGCTCGTCGAACGGTCCGAGCAGGCTGCCGGGCGCGTGGAGCCGGTCGGGGTTGCTCTCGTTGCGCGTCTCGTCCCGCAGGAACAGTTGGTGTGCCAACTCGTGCGCGTACTTCACCGGGTCGGCATCCGCCCACCACGCCCGCTGGTTCATCTCCTGATCCCGGCCGACAAACTCGACCGTCAGATGCGGGTTGTCGTCCGGCCCGACCGGCTCGACGGTGACATGCAGCCGGTCACCGTTGGGCAGCTTGTACCCCGGCCGGTTGTAGAACTCCTCCACGCCCTGGCGCACCCGCGCCATCACGGCGTCGGTATCGGTCCGACCGTCACCCGGACGGAAAGCGAGCCGCACGGTCAGGTCGGTGACGCTCCCGCCGCCGTGAGTGAAGCGCCGCACATCGAAGGCCGACCGCACCACGATCCGCGGCCGGCCATCGAGCCGAGCGCGGGGCGGCGCGGACTCCGCCCCGGTCGCGGAGGGACGCTCCGTGGCCATCGCGGACGCGGGCTGCGGGACGGCGGAGTACACGTCACCGGGGGCGGCATCGATGGCCTCCCGCAGCGGGATGACGTCGAGGTCGTCGCCCAAGTCCTGCGCCGTGTCTCTGCCCTTGGTCGCGTCCCAGCCGCCGGAAGTCAGTGCCTCCTGCCGCTCGTCGTCGTCGGAGTCGTATGGGGAGTCGTTGGATGAAGCATCGGTGACGTAGCTAAAAATTGACGCGCCATCAAACTCGGAGTCGTCGTCGGGCGCCGCTCCGATGACGGTGGGTGGCAACTCCGGGGAAGGAGCCGTGTCGAGTTTCGTCGGCGGGGCTTCGGACTCGGTCCGAACGGGACGGTACGACGACGGCATCTCGGACGCGGTCCCCTGCGTCGCGTCATCCCGTCCAGGGCCCTGGGACACGGACGTGCGGGTGTCGGGGGTGCTGGCTTCCGGGGACGACGGCACAACGGACTCGGCAAGGCCATCGGCGGGCGGGGTGACGGCCGCGTTGGCCGGGGTCAGGAGCCGTTGCTGCGGGACACCGGACTGCGGACCGCCTGCGAGGGCAGCGGCTGCCGCCGTGAGCGGCGCCAGAGGAGCCGGCTGCTCCCCCTCATCGGGAGTGAGCCCGGTTTCCTCCTGAACAGCCGCCGCCTCGACCTCGGTCGTGCTGCCCGAGGCCGCAGCCGGCTGCCCGGCGCCAGTTCCGGGAACAGGAGCGGCGGGAGCCTCTGCGGCGTCCAGCACAACCGCCTGCGCTGACGGAGCCGCGGCAACACCGTCCGGGACGGCCCTCTCGACGCTCTGGTCCGATCCTGCCGCGGGGTCGCCACGCCCCGCCGTACCGGCCGCTCCACCGCTCGCTGGAAGACCGCCCGGGTCCATCGTCGACCGGTGCTCCGCGCTCACGGGCAGCGACGCGGCCTCCCCGTCCGCCTCCGTCTCCGTGCCCTCGGCGAGCGATACGAAAGGGTCCTCGTCGCCCGTCCCTCCACCGGTGCCCCTGCCACCTGAACCCGCTCCCACCGCAGGCCGCTCGGCCATGTCCGAAACCGGCGAAACCTGCCGTCCTTGGCCGGGCGAACTCGTCGCGTCCGGATTCACCACGTCCGGAGCGACGGCGGCGAACTCTTCGGTGAACGCGTCGCCGGCGCCCTGCCGATAAGTCGCGGTGAACGCCGGAGTAGATACGGAAGGCCCCACCGTGGACCGGACATTCGGCTGCCCGACACCAGCCGAGTCGCCCAGCGAACCGTCCCCCGCGCCCATGGAATCCAGGGAACCGAGCCCGGACACAGCGGACCCGGCACTCGGATCCCCCGATACAGGCAAAGCGTTGTCACCGACAGCGAACTCCGGGGCGACAGCACCGTCCGGTGTCGAGGAAACATACAAGGACGACGGGGCTGCCCCACCGCTCACGGCCGCCGCCGGACCGGTCACCGCACCCGGAACCCCGGACGAGCCCTCACCACTGCCGAAAGTCGACTCGGTGACGCCGGCGGACGACGCACCAACACCCGAGCCGGAAGAACCGGAAGAATACGACGGGACAGCCGGTGCGGAAACCGCCGTGCGCGACGGCTTGAGCACAAAAGGCTTGACAACCGGCACATCGCCACCGACGCCACTCCCCACGCCACCCCTGACACTGCCCCCTCCGACACCCGGGAGCCGATTGATGACAGACGGAGCAAACTTGAAATTCTCGGGAAGAACCTTGTACACAAATTTTCCGCCGCGCCCAGCACCGTCAGCGACTACCTCGAAAATGAGCCCACTGATACCCGCACTCACGAACGTCGAAGGATCAAGAGAGAACGAGCCCCGGAAAATAAGAGTCGTGAACGCTTCCGCGAACGTCTCCGCCTGACCCTCATTGACGAAACTGAGAGGAAGATCGGAAATCTCCCGCCACACCGGCTTGTCCTTGAAGATCTTGACCATGAGCGGCCTGACCACCTGAGGCAAGATGCCGGCGAACAAACCCGCAAGCGCACCCGCGACCGCCGACTGCAGGATTTCCGTCCCGTCCGGCTTCGTACGCCGACGCTCCGGATCCGGATGGACCATCGAGATCAACTGAGCGCCCAGAGTGGTGAAGGCCTCCTCAAGCGCTTCGAGTATCACCGTCAGCGGAGTGGGCAGAGCATGACCCAACCTCTGCAGAATCAACAGCATGGCCAACGCGGTACGCGACCTCGCCGCAGCAACCTCAAGAAACGACGTACCACCAGTGAACACAGAAAGCAAAATGATCAACTGGATTTCGATGTTCATGATGGTGAACTCGATGATGATCTGATACTGAGCTTCCGAGACCTTCATCGAACGGTCGCCCTGCCGCGCGGCCATGGTCCGCGCTTCATCAGAGAAACTACGCACATGCCCGACGAGAACATCCACCGCGGCGGTGAACTCCCTACCCATCTCCGAAGGAAGCGAAGAACCGACAGCGGAAGAAGCCGACTTCAGATTACCGGCCAGTGCTTCGAGATCATGCGCCAGCTGGAGATAGGGCTCACGACTGGCATAGCCCTTGTCCGGATCAGCACGAGGCGCGCTCGATCCCACCCAGACATCGAAGAACTCCCATACATCAGGGGGGAGATTCACTGGACTTCCATTTAGTTGCCCTATGCCCTTTTTTCGACCCTGTGCACCAGTATCCGCACACCGAGGTCACCGCTACGTCGATGCCTCACGATCGCGACCGGACGAGGCATCCGGGCGACGAGCTGAGACAAACGGAGAAAATGCGGGCAAATGGTGAGGTAGCGCGATTTAGCGCATGGGATTTCTCCCTGGACAGGCAGTTTCGGTGCGGCTCTCATCCACGGTAGCTACGAAATGTTACGCGCGGCTGTCAGCTCTATGTCGGCCTTCCGGCCTGCCGTGCTGCGGGACCGGTCGGGAGCAGGCAGGGTCCGGCGATGTCAAGACGACGGCATGACAGCTGTACCGACCGACGCGTCTGTCATCACCAGGCCGCCATCCACGTCAACGCGTTCGGCCACCTCGGCCTGCGAGCATCAGGGTGAACAGCTCCTTCGCGGCAAGGCCGGTGGCGGCCGGCCGCACGGCGGCGGCCACGGATCTGACCGGCGGAGCCCCGCCGGGCGGCCGTCTACGCCCGATGGTTACCCAGGGGCCCTCGCCGCCGTCACCCCATCGGTGGCCACTCTGAAACCCTCAGTTGTGCAAATGGCTGTGGGCGCGAGATCGGCATGGGCCACGCGTGAACAGCACGCGACCGGAGGGTGGTTGATCAGTGAATACCTCCTGGTGCGGACCTCCTCCTACCTGGGTGTCGCAGTCAAATACCGTGCGAGCAACCGGTGTCGGTCCGCCCCCGCGTCGCGAGGAAAGCGGCTCACGAAGAGGGTCCGGCCCGTAAAGAAAACTGCATCGCACACGCAACCATCGTGGCGGAACCTGCGTCACCGCTAGTGAAGGGCGCACGCGCGGGGTTCACGGCCGACGCCGGGGCCGTGCACGAGAGCCCGAAGACAGCAGGGTCACCTGGAGGGCTCGCCCTTTCGGATTTCGGCCCGGCGGATTCACGACACGAACACAAAGAGGTATCTGTGCTCAAGAAGTTTCTCGTCTCAGCAGCTCTCGCTGCGACTGCGGTCGTAGGCATGGGAGCCACCGCCGGCACCGCATCCGCCAGTGCGGCTTACCTGGATGATGTCCCCGGCGGTGTCTTCCCATCACACGCTGCCTGTTCGGCGACCGGCAGCGACGGTATCGTACAGGGTCGCTGGTTGAGCTTCGTGTGCAAGCAGCTGCCCGACGGCCAGGTCTCGCTGTGGGTTCAGCCCGTCGGCTGACCCTCGAAATTGCGTGAGGCCCGTCGGTTCATCCGGCGGGCCGTTCGCATTCCCGGCGACGCGACGTGGAGTCGGCAGAAGCAGCCTGACGGTGCGCGAGAATGATCCCCGAGCCTTGCCTGTCCGAAATCACGTCCAAGCACCCCCGCAGTTCCTCCACCTCGGCGCTCGGCGTCTCCAGGTCCCCCTCGGCCCGCATGTCGTCGAAGAGCTCCTCGAGGTCGGGATGTCCGCGGAGCGTCGTCGGCACGAAAGCGGGCGCGTCGAGCTTCACCGCATCTCGGATCAACGCCCAGACGCTGAAGCGCAGCAGTCGACGGTCCATCCCCGCGCCGAGCCGCTCACCGTTGAGGAACGTCTTCATCGGCTCGTAGTCGGGCCCACCGTAGAGATGGATGGCCGTCAGGTGAGCCGGTGCCAGGCGCGCCAGCGCCCGCATGCCCGCGTCGCCGTACTTGCGAAGCCACGCGTGGAGCGCCCGCTCCCTGCGGGTGCCGGACGGGAGATTCCCGGCGAGCGCGGCCCCGGTCAGTCTCATGAGGCCGCCCGGGAGATCCAGCCTGCTGGGGGTGATGTCCTCGCTGTACGTCATCCGCTCGCCGTACAGCTGGCGATGCGGCGGGTTCAGATGACCGTACGGGTCGAACCTCTGGAAGCCGGCTATGCGCGTCGCCCTCTCCGCCACCCAGTTGTGCAGCCCCGCCCCATCCGCCGGAACGGCGTCCGGGGGGAAGAAGGCACGCTGCGCCGCGACCTCGCCATGACGCGCGGCGAGCCCTTGGTACATGCGGAACACGCCGTCGCGGGCCGCCTCGGTGAACGCGGGGACCTGGCTCATCAATCCGGCGAACGTGAACTCCAGGGCCACGCTGCGTCGGCGCCACTCACGGTCCCGGTACAGGCTCTCGAACCGCGCCCTGCCCGGCGACCCGGCCTGGCGCCAGGACGACACCGACCAACCCGGATCGCTTGTGGCGTGGGTGACGTCCGACTGGTCGGCGGCGGAGACGGGGGTCATGTTGATCTGGGCGGGCGCCGGATAGGCGATTCCGGTCCGGGCGTCCCGCTCCTCGGAAACGGCGTCGTCCTGGCCGACGGTGGGAGGAGCGCCGGGCGCGAAGTGGAACGTCCCGATGCCGGAGACCTGCCTGGGGCCCGGCAGCGGGAAGCTGATCCGGCAACCGTCAGGAGGCCGGGTCCGGACGTGGCTGCTCCGTCTCCCCACTGCTGGCCGCTTCGTCATGGTCCCGAGTGGGGAGCGTGAGGTCACCGGCCGCAGGAGGAGTTTCCTCCTCTTCCGCGATCGGCGCGAGTGCGGTCGGCAACGGCCCGGTCGATGTCGGCACGGGCGACTGCTCGTGCGGCCCTTCCGGGATCCCCCGCTGCGGTTGCCAGGGAGGGGGCGGGGCGTAGGGAAGGAAGGTCAGACTGTGGGTGGTGCGAAGGACCAGTTCGACGGGGAGGCGGGACGCGGCGATGTACGCCGCCAACAGTGCGGACTGGACGACAGTGGGGAGAGACCCCAACAGGGTTGCGTGGGCGCTGTCCTGGTCCCCGGCCCTCAGCAATTCGGCTATCTTCTCCAGCGTCCGCCGGTGGCCCTCGGAAAGTTCGCCGAGGTCCAGCCAGACCTGGACGCGGTCGTCCTGGGGGTCCAGTCCCGTTGAGAGCCGCTGGCTCAGTTCCCCGTGCGGCAGCGCGCGCCAGTCGGAGACTTCCTGCTTCTGCTCCATGAGGAGGGAGGGGAGGTCGTAGACACGGGGTGTGGGCCGGGAGGTGAGGATGCCGAGTCCGAGTACGTCCTCGACCCGGGCCCGCAGGAACAGGTTGCCGCTCACCCAGCGGGTCTCCTTGGGACCACTGACCTTCACCAGCACATGTGCGGTCACGGTAACGCCCAGGACTCCCTTGCCGTCCGTGGTGGCACCCACTCCGTGTTTGAAGACCTCCCGCCGGAAGCTGGTGACTACGGAGTCCTGGCCGGCGCCGCTGCTCGCTCCGAGAAGTGAGACCGAGGGAGCCAGCGTGCTGCCCTTCGTCAGCCCGAACGTCCCCGTGAGGGACACGGTGGGCGTGAGGGTCTGGCTCCTCGATGTAGCGGCGCTCTGGGTGGTCTGCCGGATTTCCGAGGAGACAACTTCCAGACTTTGGTTCTCCAACTGCGGTACGAACAGCGCCAGTTCGACGGTCGCTTCGCTCGTCGCCGGCTGCCCCGTGAATCTCGCCACCTGGAGCGGGGTGAGGGTGGTCTTCTCGTGACGGAGAAGCGTACTGAGGCGGACCACGGCGGCCTGTGCGGAGAGTGTTTGCGAGGGCTCCACCTCACGCAGACCGGGGTCCACCTCGATCAACGCCCTGCTGATGAGGTCCAGCGCATCGGAGTCGTAGACGACGAACGGCTCGCCCGGCGCCCAGCGGGCCTTCTCGGTGAGCTTCACCTCGTACTCGCTGGGATCCGGGTGCGGGGTGTCACCGGGATCTGCGGTGCCGGGGTACGGGCCGGCCGCCGGTGTCATGGGCACCCGGGGGTCCACCTGATGGAGCGCGGGGGTGATCAGTACCGGCTGGGGCGCAACCTCGTCCATGTGCGGCGTCTCGCTGCTCGGGAAACGCAGGGTGACAGCGACCAGGGTGGACGCCACGTCGCGCTCGGCCGGGTCGGCGGAGCGGCCGGCGGGCCTTGTGGGAAGCACCGTCGCCCCGTCCGCCGGCTCCGGCCCCTGCTCCAGCTCCGACTCCTGCTCCGGCTCCGGGCCCTGCTCCGACACCGGCTCCGGGGGCGTTGGCTGCCCGTCCTCCCGGCCCGGTCCCACTTCCTGCGGAATCAGGCGTGACACGGCGTCCAAGGCCAGGTCCATGTAGGTGGAGAGCCCCGCAGCACTCGCCTCCAGCATGCTGGTCGTCAATGAGCGCACGTGTTTCGGTGCGTTCATCACGAAGCCCAGTACCGAGCCGTCCAGTCGTACGGTGCGGACCTCTACCTCGTAGCGGTAAAGCACCTCGGGGAACTGGACCGTCGGCCGGAAGGTCCGCTGCCAGGTCGCATACGCCTGGGCGAAGGTGCTGCTCTGGCCGAAGGCGTGCTCGCGGGCGAGCCCCAAGCCCACTCCGGCCTTGTGGGCGGGCTTTTTGCCCGGGCCCCCTGCCCCGGAGAAACCGAGCTGCGCCGCAGAGATCTTCGTGGACGCGGCTGTTACGGAATGCGAGGCGAAACGCATGTTTTCGATGCCCGAACGGTCGTGCGGCTCTCCGCCGGCGTCCTTCAGCCCGGCGGCTACCGGGACCGCCCTGCGGCGGATTTCCACGAGGTGGGGGCCCGTGTGGCCTCGGTAGATGAAGTGTTCACGGACCCAGCGGCCGGCGCCGTTCGCCGCCAGTGCGCGCAGGCCGGTCACGCTGCCGTAGCGTGCGACGCGCGACGCCAGCGTGGGCACGTAGGTGTTGCTGTGCGGGGCGAAGACGCCCGGGGCTTTCTTCTCCACCTCCTTCTCGATCAGGGTGGTGTAGGCGTCGAGGCCGTCCAGGGGGACGGCGTCGGGGACGGTGGCGAACCCCAGTGTTCGCCCTTCCGACTGGACGAAGTAGCGCGGCAGCCGATAGTCGAGGACCGGCTCCGGCTGAATCCAGCCCGCCGCCGCGCACAGGACCGGGTCTGCCAGGATCTGCTTGGTCGTGAACCACAGGACCTGGGCGCCGGGAACGGTCCGGGCGATCGCCGTCCGCTGTCCCCGGCCCAGTGGGATCAGATTTTCCGTCGCGTTGCGGTGAGCGCTCTCGACCTTGAGCAGATAGGTCGCGGTGGCCCGGAAGGCGTGGTACTGGTTGTGCCAGTCGCTGGTGATCCCAGTGACGTAAGCGCTGTCGGTGTCCGTGGAGCTCTTTGCCCGCGTCGAGCTCTTGCCGCCGCTTGCGGTGACGCCCCCGCCGGACAGAGAGCCGCCAGAGGAATGCGTGGTGCTGGAGCCGGTGCCGAGCGAGCCGGAGTCGGTGGTGGTGAGCTCCGAGTCGGAGTATGTGTCCTCCGGAGAAATCGGGCCCATGTATTGGAGCGGGTACTGCTCGTCGGCGTGGAGGTAGCCAGAGACTGTGGCTTGGTAGTCGATGGAGTCCACGGTGCCCTCGCCCGCGCTGAACGGGAAGCTGTAGCCACCGCTGAAGACCTCGGGGGCGAGGCCATCCATCATCCCCAGGGAAACCTTCGCCGCCTGCTGGCCCAGGCTTGCGGGGTCCGACAGTGGGTTGCCGACCGTCACATCCCGAAACCACTGCCCGGTGGCGGTGAGGCCGACAGGAAGCTTCTCCGCAGCGAGGGCCGTCAGCGCGGAACCCCACCGGCTGATCAGCCCGGGCGGGGACTGCCCCGGTGCGGTACCGGCAAGGATCTTCTCGAGCCCGGGGATCATAGCGCTGCTGCCTATCGATGCGTCCGGCTGGAGATGCCCCGGAAAACGCAGCACACCCTTGGGCAGGGCGCCCTCCGCGTCCCGGTGCAGCAGCGCCTTGGCGAAGTCCTCCTCGGTGGCCTCCCGGAACTCTGTGGGATCCTCCAGAACCGGCGCAGGCGCCTCGAGCGTCCGGGTCAGGGGCATGACGAAGGAAAGGTGCCCGTCTTGCGGGTCGAACTCCGGCGCCGCGTCCTTACCGGTGTCCCCGGCCATCGTCATGCCGAAAACGACCGGCATCTCGAATCTACCCATGTCCGGTACGGAGTAATGAAGGCTGTCGTGGGCCACACCGGCGGCCTGCCCGTCGCTCCTCTGCCGCGCCTCGGTCCGTTTGTAGCCGGGCAACCCGCCCGTCACGGAGGGGTCGCCCGCCGTCCCGGACGATCCCAAGCTGAGCTCGAGGGACGACTCGTGACTCTCACTGCCTGGTGCGGACATACCACTGGCATTCATGACTGCCCACTTAGGCAAATTCCTCGTGTGCTCGGCACGCGTTCCCGGCACGGTCGAAACGGGGAATTTCACGACGACCCGGCGGGTGAGACCGCTTGCCCCCGGCACGCCGAACCACAGCGGGTGTCCGGTGCTCACCATCTTCTCCATGCCGGCAGACTGCGCGTACTGGGCGCGCGCGACAGTGAGCTTGTTCTCGTTCTCCAGCCACGCCTTTCGTTTGTTCACATCCGTGCGGAACCACGCCAGCACCTTCTGCAACAGCGGAACCTGCTCGCCCACGCCGGCCGGGTGCGACAGGTCCTCGGTCTGGTCCCCAAGAATTGTCCCCTTGGGCGCCAGGTAGCCCATCTCGCGCAGCGACTTCTCCAATTTATCGAACAGGCCGTCCATGCCCTCGACACCTAGCACCGTCGTCGATTTGCCAAGCGCCTTCAACTGCGCCACCTCGGGCGGAACGTAACGCTTCTTGCCGGCCTCCACCGGCAATCCGTCCAGGCTTCCCTGGCTGGGCACCCGCAGGTCCAGGCGATGAGCGTTCAAAAGGCTGGACGGATCTTTCTGCCCGGGCTCCGCACGGACGAGCGTCACCGTGTGCCGCACGGATGTGCCCGCCATGAGATGGGGATCCGCACAGATCAGACTCTGCCACCTGTATGCCGAGCCACCCGAGTCGTAACTGTAGGTGTCGGCCACCTTGCCGCCGCCCTCGAAGACGGGAGCCCCCGTCCCCTTTACGGGGTCGGCGTAGTTCAACGTCTCCTTGACGCTCATCCCGAAAGCGTTGGTGTTGGAGAACGAGGTCTTGACCCCGACGGTATGCACAAGGCTGCTCTCCAGACACACGTTCGCGCTCCGCGCGTCAGGGACCTTGTCCAAAACGAACGTGGCCGAGACCTTCAGATAGCCGATGAGATTCCCGTTCCTGTCCCAGAGCAACGGAGAGGGGTAGCCGTCCGCAACCATGAGCGGCAAACTGTTCCGCTGGGCGGCGTCGTCGAGGAACGTGCGCACAGCCGCGGTGGAACTCTTATCCAGATTGCCGAGATAGGGAGCCAGTTCCTCGGCCCCCAGCACCTCTTCGAACAGCCTGCTCGGCTCCTGCACCCGGCTGACCCGGTAGACAGGCATGAGTTTCGTAAAGGTTTCCAGGTCCGGAAGCATGTCGAAGGGCGCGAGCGGCCCCTCGACCCGGGCCGGCTCGCTGGAGGTGCCGTACCCGATTATGGGCGCATCGTCGGCGAGATAGCGCGGGAAATGCGCGGCGAGCCGACCCGGTACGTCGGTCATCTCCTTCCAGCCGTCAGCGGCCTGCCCGCGTTCCACCAGCTCCATCGCCTGGTCGGCGGGGCTGCCCGAAGGCCCTGGCAGCAAGGGGGGCGTCGCGGGAGCGTCCAGCGCCGGCGCCCGGCCGGTGCCACCGACGGGCTCCAACTTGAACTGCCACTGCATCCCGTAGTCGTAGGGGCGCGTCGGTTCGTTGGCGAACAACATCGCCGTCATCGCGGTGTAGCTCTCGGTGACCGATACCGACGTCTTGGTCTGATTGTGCGTCACCTCCGCCGCAAGTTCGGTGGTGGCGGATTCCAGCATGGGCGCATCCGGATTGGTGTGCACATGAACGTAAGGCAACTTGATGGAACGGTAGTTGCCGGAGGTGCCTACGTCGTGGGTCTCCACGATGGCCCTGTTCCTGCCCTCCGTCTGGTCCGGTTGGCCGTCCGGCGAGTCGGGGTCCCGCGAGGGAGACGGCCGGGCGTCCGAGAGCCCGAGGCGCAGCGATATCTCGTACGACGCGCCCCGGTACGTCACCTCGTGGGTCAGGCCCTTGAAACTGAACAGATTCGAGAGCGCGGGCCCCTCGATCAGATCATCTTCGGCGAAGAGCTTGCCGATCGTTTCGTCGAGTTCTGCCGCGGCCGTCTCTTCACTTCCCCACACGGCCTCGAGCCGGCCAGGCGGTCGTGCCGCACTCCGGACAGCCGCGCTCAGCTGCTTGTGCAGCGAAGCCGCCGTCCCTGTCGGGAGTGACGTGACGTGGATGGAATCCAGCAGGCCCTTGCGATCGCTGCCGAACTCGGTGACGTGTCGGGAGAGCGCCGGGCCGGGGCCGGAGTCAGGGCCGGGGCCGGGGCCGGGGCCGGGGCCGGAGTCGGGGCCGGAGTCGGGGCCGGAGTCGGGGTCAGAGTCGGGGTCGGGGTCAGAGTCGGGGTCGGGGTCAGAGTCGGGGTCGGGGTCAGAGTCGGGGTCGGGGTCAGGGTCGAGGGCAGAGGCCGACTCCGGGTTCGGCTGCAGCGCCTCCGTGCCGCTGTCCGTGGCTGGTTGCGTGCTGCTGGTGGTATTGGAGTGGGGTGTGGCGGGGCTGACGTCCAAGGCCGTCTCGCCGGCAGCGGATTCCCCGGCATCAATCTCCGCCGGCGCCTCGGCACGCTCCTCCGGACCCGTCAAGGGATGCTGCCCGGCTGCGGCAACGGCCCGGCGCATCGCCTCGAGCGCCTGCTCGGCTTCCTCCCGGGTGGGCGTCAAAAGGACTACGTCGTCCGTGTCGTCAACGGCCGTGCCCGGAGCCAGGGCTTGCTGGGAGTACGACGTCGCCGGGCCCGGTGCGAGCGGGGTGGAGCCGTCGTCGAACTTCGGCAGCACGTCCGAGGGGAGGGTGGACCGCCACAGCGCAGCCGGTTGCTGCGCCTGTGAGTCAGGCAGCGCCGTGCTGATCACGGTGCTGCCGCCCACCGGCAGGAGCGTCGAGAATCCGTCGTAGGACCAGCTCTTCCGGCCCGTCGCCCAGGTAACAGCGGTCCGGAGCTCGTCCGTCGGCAGGCCGGGGCCGGTGAATACGACGTTCGCTGCCAACTCCTCCTGGAGGAACAGGGGATCGTGCGACGCCAGTGCGGCGACCTCCTTGGCGGGCACCGTCCGCGTGACGCCGTCGCCGAAGTCCCCCTCGACATGACCGGGCCGCGGCGAGCCGGACAGGTGCAGGACGAGTGGTGCCAGGGTGCCGGAGCCCTTCCACGGTTCGACGTACGGGCTGAGGGTGCGGCCATCGGGCGTGTCGGCGTAGCTCTGGACGAGGCCGGTGTTCAGGTACAGGGGCTGCGCGCCACCTACATAGCTCCGGCCCGCCCCTACGTAGCTCCCGCCCGCCCCTCCGGAGCCGCGCTTGGAGATGAGCGTCGTCTCACCGTAGGCGCCCAGCGTCTCCAGGTGGAAGGCGCCCAACTCGGCGGAGTCGCGGAAGTCGCGCCCGACGGCGGCGGCCTGGGTGGCCAGCCGGATCAGTCGGTCCCGGTCGCCCTGGGTGACCTGATGACCGACAGGCAGGTGCAGAGCCCCGGCAGCGGAGTCGAGGTCGACACCGTCGGCCAGCCACTCGGCGACCTTGACGGACGCCCAGAACATCTCGGAGCGCTCGTCCTCATCCACCACTGAGTCGGTGGACCACAGGCGCAGGACCTCGGCCGTGTAAGCGGTGAAATCGTCCTGTTCGTGTGCGACGTGCAGTTCTTGCGCCACTTTCTTCAGGTCGCTCAGCCCGGGATGGTCGGTGAGCGGGGGCAGACCGTCCGGGTGGGTCGCCTTCTCGGCCGCCCAAGCGAGCGCCTCCCGGCGATACTCCTGCGACGCCGGGCCCACGAAGACCATCCCGTCGGCCTCGGACCCTTCCGACGGTGGATTGTGGGCGGTGTACTCGGCATCCATCCGGGACTTCTCCGCGTCGGCCACGCGTGTGAACAGGTTCAGATGGAAAGGGCCGAAGGGGGCCAGCAGCGGATCGTCCCGCCGCATCCGCTCCAATGCGCCGATGCCCTCCAGCAGCTTGCTGTGGTCGTCCGCGTGGTCGATGTCATGGCCGAAGACCTGCCGCAGCGCGTAGAGCAGCCGCCGGGTGGTCGCACGCACCTCCTCGGTGGCCGGGCCGTCCCCGGTGTGCAGACCAGCTTTGCGTGCCGGTTCGTCCAGTTCCTCCCCGAGCGGCTCCGGCTCCAGGTTCACCCAGAACTCGGGCCCGCCACCCCGGCCGTAGATGTCGGTGTAGGCGGTATAGACGTACCGCGTCACGCCGTCGCGGGTTACGGGCTCGATCGCCACACTCCGCGTACGGGCGAGAACCCTGGCCGGGAGCCGGTTGGCGTGCTCCTGGCCCAACGGGCGCATCCTGGGCAACAGCACATCCGCGACGAACGGGAGCGGGGCCCCGTCGTTCACTGCGAAGGTCGCTCCGGGCGAAGCGCTCCAGCAGACGATGTCATCGAGCCAGGCGTCGTCGCGGCGCTCAAGCAGGTCCTGCATGCTCGGCCGGCGCACAAGCCATTCGGCATGCTCCTCGCCCCGCAGTTCCTCATCGGCACCGGTCGTCAGGCTGACCTGCGCATAGCCCGGCCAGCCGTGCCCGCCGAGGTGGTAGGCCGCGTCCGCAGGCCCCCTGGGAGGGAGGGGACGCTCGGGCCCGTACTGGCCCGTCGCCGGGTTGTACTCCCTGTAGGTCGTGATCTCACGGACATGACTCAGGCCGCCCTCCTTCCCCCGCGCGAGCTCACCGGCGGGCACCGTCGTGCGGCCGCCCGGCTCGCCCGTCTCCCTGGCGATGGGATGGCTCACGATCTGACGGTCCTGGTCCGACACGCTGTCGACGCGCCGTAGCACTGGTCGGGGGCGGCTGAGGAACCAGGACCCGACCTTCGCGCCCGGGAGGTCGGACAGGGCGATGGTGTGCGGGGAGGAGTCGTCCGGGGCAGCCAGATTCAGGACGCCGCTGGTCGAGTAGACGTCCCGGAGATGACGGTGGGCCGCGCGGCGCGGCAGATCCACGTAGCCGTCGCCGGCCTCGTCGATGAGCAGCAGGAAAGGGGCGTCCTGCTTACCGGCCGGGATCGGGGCCAGCCCCATCAATTCGATGAAGGCCGAGGTGGGCACGGTGTGGGACATGCCCGTGCGGTCCCGCACCACGGCGCGGTCCTGGCCGCCGGGGGCGACGAAGCTGTACGGCCGGGACGGCTTCCAGGGCGCGGGGCCCATGGGGCGCAGCCCCTCCTCGTCCATGTGCTGGATGCCGACCTCGGCCAGGTTCAGTTCCAGGATCTTCTCCGGACCCCAGTTCCACCCGTCCGGCGTGCCATCCGGAGCGGTGAGGCCGAACTGTTCGTCGAAGACCCCCAGGTTCCTGAGATGGATCGCCGCCACCGTGTCCAGGCTGATCGCCTGCGCGGCAGCCGGGTCCATCACCGCGGCGAAGACCTTGGCATACGAGTCAGTGTCCACCGCCACGCCCGGAGCCAAGCCCAGCACCCGGCGCGCCACGGCCGCCAGGTCGAAGGCGTCCTGACGTGACTTCGGATCCGCCCGACGGAGTTCATCCAGCCGCAAGGCGGCTCGGTACGAGGCCCTGTAGTCGGAAGGAGCCACCTCCGAGCCGAACACGAGCGCCACTTGGCGGCCGACGAGGTCGCTCCGGCCGTCCGGCCCCCGGGGCGGCAGTCCGAGCTCGCGCCGGAGCCGGTCGGCTGCCTCCACGGCCGTACGGGGCTCTGCCCCGTCCCCCACCAGGTGAAGCGCGACCTCCCGCACCGCGGCGCGGTACTTGTCTTCGGCGTAACGGGAGTCCGCGAGCACGGGATGCGGCTCCAGCGGCAGGACCAGGCCGATGGCCGTGTACCACGCGCGGTCCGCGTCCTTCTTTGTTGTGCTCTCAGCCACGATCGCCTTGAACTCGATGGCCGACTCCCAGATCCGCCGCGACGCCGCCGCCGCGATGAAATCAAGCGCCTCGGGCCAGAGGCCGGGCCGCACCATCAGCACCCGCACCTGGACGAGCGGCTGCAGCTCCCTCATGGCCAGACCACTCAGCCCCGCCGCGGCTTTCAGCTCGACGGATTTGACGCCCGCATCGCTCAGATCGGCCTCGCTGACAGTGCCACCGCCGTCAATCCACGACAGGTCCTCAGGCAGGTCCTCCGCTGTCACATGCTGTGCGATCCAACGCCGTTCGGCATCGCCACGCCGCACGACGGGCACCTGCTCCGCGCCGCCGAAACCACCATGCCGACCGAGGTCGTACGGGCTGACGCCAAGGCTGATCAGCCGCGTCTCGGTGTCCCGGCGTGTCTGTTCGGCCAGGGCCGAAGTCTCCCGGAGCGCGGCGTCGGAACCCATCTCCGCGGCATGCCGTGCGTCGGCGGCGGCGCGCAGCGCCTCGGCGTGGCTTGCCCACGCGATGGCGAGGGCGTCCGCGCCTGGGTCCGTATCGGCCGGTGGGCTGTCCGCACCCGTCTCGTTACCCGCGCCGAGCAGCGCCCCGGCGCCTGGTGCCCCGCCCGCTAGCCCCGCCCAGGCAGGAAGCCCCATGATGCGGCGCGCGATCTGTGCACCACGCTCCCGAGGACTGACGACGGCGTTCTGTTCCCAGGATGGGCGCAGCTCAGCATGGAACCGCGCCACCTCTGACCGCTCCGGCCGCTTGTCGGGCCGCCCCAGTTCCTCCTTCAAGGCCCGGCGTACCGCGTCATACAGACCGGAATCCCAGCCCTCCCCACTTTGGTCCTCATCCACCTCGGCCTCAGAAGCGGGGTCAGGTGCCGAGGCGAAGGAAATAAGGTCCTGAGCATCCTCGGCCGCGCTCTTCCCCTCCTCCGGCCCCTCCACGACCCGCTGCAGCGCCTGAGGGTTCACCACCGACCCGACCAGCGCGGCGGTCACTGCCGACGCGGCGGCCGGAGGGCGCCGCACGGCGGGTGTCTCGCCGGCGGCGTGCTGCGCTTCGGCCGCGTTCAGGACGTAGGCGACCGCTCCCAGTGCGCGCAGTTGGTCGTCCGGGTCGGGCCAGTGCTGATCGAGTGAGCTACCGGTACTGGCAAGGACACCGGAGAGCAGGGACCGCGCCTGGTCGGCAGCGGTGTCCAGGATCTCGGAGGCCCGGGCGAACACGTCCACGCCCAGGTCACGCAGGTTCTCGCCTGCCACCAGGATGTTTCGGGCCTGTTGTGCCAACTGGTCGATGGTGCCGGCGGGTGCGTCCAGCGCGGCATGCAGGGCGGTGACCGCTGTGGAGAGGGCGACTGCGCGGTCGCGGGCATGGAAGCGGTCCTTGCCGGGGTCGTCAGGGAGTGTGGGCCTGGGGGCGGGGCCCGCGACGGGGCGATCGGCAACAAGCCGCCGGGATTCCTCGAGTCGCTCGTCGCTGGCCACACCCTCCAGGTTGGGCGGGGCGGTGTACTTCTTGCCGTCCCAGTTGTAGAGGTTGCCGGCGCGCCTTTCGGCGACCGCGTACACCACCACATCGACCTGGCCGTCTTCCATCAGGGCGTAGAAGACGGCGACTCCTCCGTCGCCACCCCCCGCGTGGGCGTGCCGCGGCACGTTGATCCTGGGGGGGCCTCCGCGCAGCCCGTCGAAGGACTTGGAGAGCTTCTGCAGGGCCTCGTCCTGCGTGTCGCTGACGTCCTTGGGTGCCAGACCCCCGGCGTACTGTATTCGGCCGCTTTGCTGCCAGGTGCTGGGCTTTTGCGCGCCGAACCGCGTGAACAGCTCGATGCGCGCCCCCTCCTCCTCGGCCGCCTTTTGGGCCCACGCCTGCTGACGTTCCAGCCAACTGTGCGATGCGGCTGCCTTGAGTTTGGCGTAGCCGTCACCTGCGGCCACATGGTTCAGCTCCAGGAAGTTATGGAATGCCCGGTCGAAATCCTCCTGGTTCTGGACCCGCGGGTCCTTCTTGATCAAGTATTCCCGGAAGAGGTAGTTCTTGAGCTTTTCAGGGTGTTCGGCCAGGTCTTCGGCCAGCAGGTCAGCGATGGACGGCATCGCTTCCAGCAGGGGGAGCAGTTCGGGATTGTTGAGCATCGCGGAACCCACCGCGTCACCGTGCGGGCCCGCCAGCAGGTCCGTCACCTCCGGCGACATCCACGCGCCAACCATCTGCACCGCATCCGCAGCGGCTACCTCTTCGGCACCGGGACGGCCGCTGTCCGTCCTCTCTTCGTGGCCTGGATCCGTAGCCTTGTCGATGGCGCCGGACGACTGCCGTCCGGCGGGGCGCGTCAGGGGCTTCGGTGCCACGAGCCCCTGTAGTTCGCGGGTGAACTCGGCGATCTGTTCCGGCGAGAGGGGAGCGGCGAAACGCCTGTCCTTGGCCAGACCTGCGATCGTGAAACCGAAGTCCCGGCTGTCGACGGCGAGTCGCTGTAGTTCAGGGCTCGTCAGCAACAGTGTGCACAAGTCCGGGCGGTCCTCCATGACCCGGGAGAGTCCCCGGCTCAAGAGGGTGCCCCGCAGCCGGGCCGCCGAGACGTCATCGAGCTTGAGATCACGGGTGGCCAGCTCTTCAGCGATGTGCGGGCCATTACGCAGCAGCCTCACCAGACGGCCGCTGGTGAGCGGCGCGAGTGCCGGATTGCCCACCAGTGCGCTCCACACCGGAGTTCTGCCGGCCAGCTCGGCGACCAGCACACCGTGCGAAAGCAGGCCCTGCACCAGCAACGGTTGGTCCAGCACCTGATCGACGAGGTCCGGGTCTCCGAGCAGTGCCTCCGGCAGCCCAGGCACCATCAGTACCGCCTCCCGCAGGGCGGGGTCGACCGCGACCCTGGACGTCAGTCGCTCACCGGTCAGTCGCTCACCGGTTCCGAGCAGTTTCAGGACGTCCCGGTCGTGCAGTCGGCTGAGCATTGCCTCCGACGCCGCCTCCGACACTGTGTCCGACACCGTGGACACTGCGGCGATGACCCGCACCAGTTCCGGCACGAGGAGGGCGGTCTTCAGGACGTCGGGGGAACCGATCACGGTGCCGAGGGCCCCCCGGTGCTCGGAGAGTAGTTCCTGCAGGCCCGAATGGTTGAGCAGCTCCGCGAAGGTCTTCGCGTCCGCAGCGGTCCGGGGATGCGTGGCCAGTTCTTCCGCCAGCCCCTCGGTGAGTCCCAAGGGCATGATCAGGCCGGAATTCGCCATGACCGCCTCCAACCGTCCCGGTGCGGCCGTCAGCGCAGCCAGCAGGTCCGGCCCGGCTGTGAGCAATTCGTGCAGCAAGCTCACGGCTATGGGGCTAAGCCAGATCATGTCAATGAAGGTTTCGGAGTCGCGACTTGCCATCCGAGCCAACTCCGGGCTGAGTTCCAGCAGTTCGCTCAGCTCCGGCCTGTCAACCTCCTGATACAGGAACCTGCCGAGCAGGCGATAGGCGCCGATGAATTCGGGGTTGTCATGCAGTGCCCGGCTGAACCCGCTGCCGGGAGTGAACACGTCCCGCAGTCCGCCTTGGTTACGGGTAAACGCCAGGAACGTCTGGTCGCTTTTCTTCAGCACCGCGGCGAGGTGCTCATCGTTGACGACTTGCCACAAGGCTGACGGGTTCTGCTCGAGGAACCCGATCAGGGAAGAACGGTGGGCGAGCGCCTCGGCCATCTCGGGGGTGAAGAAGTAACCCTGCGCGAAGAAGGCGTCCTTGGCTACCACACGCTTAAGTTCGGAATTCTGTTCCAGCTCCAGCGCCGCGCGCAGGTTCAGCAGACGACTGCGCAGGTCCGCCTTCTCGTCTCCGGGGTGCTCCGCCTCAAGCACCGACGCCAGTCGTTCGTCGGGCACGTCCGACAAGAGATGGCGGACGGTCGAGACCCGTTGCATGTCCAACGCCAGCCCATCGGAGCTGAGCACCTCCTCGTCAGTGCTACGGGTCTCCTCCAGGAGCGCGTCAATGACTCGCGTCCGGGCTGCACGGGCCTTCTTGGCCGCATTGTTCTTCTTCTGCCGGCCCGACTCATCGGCCTGTGTACTCGGCCCCGCCCCCGAACCGGTCGTGGCGGAAGGGAACCTGGCGTCGAACGACTCCGGGTCGGCCTTCCACCGCTCCACGAGGCCCGGCCGGCTCACGGCCTCCCGCAGCAGATCGGGACTTGCCAGCAGAGCCTTAGCCGTTGGGGAGTCGACCCGCTCGTGCAGCGTGTGCAGCAGCTGGCCTTCACCGTGCAACAGACTCAACCAGTGGCCCGCCTGCAAATCCACCCCGGTGTCCACAACGCGTCGCAGCGTGCCCGCCATCTCCTGCACGTGGCTGATGACCATCGCGAGAGTGTCCGGTTTGTCGAGGAGCGTACGTTCGAGCATGGGGTGTGCGGTGAGCAGCTTCCGCAAGACGCCGTCCCCGGCCAACAGCACCGGCATCACATCCGGCCGCTTGCCGATCAGGTCGGCCAACCGGCTGCTGGACTTCAGCAGCGAGCTGACGAAACGGGAGTCGCCCCGAATGACGTCGTAGCGTTCCGGGTCCGCGCCGAACAACCGCTGCTTCAAGGAGGGCAAGGGCGCCAGACGTGCGATCTCGGGATACCGGTACGCCGTCCGAGCGATCCTGGGCAGGTGTGTGATGGCCGGAAACTGGTGCGTCGGCCGGGCTTCCTCCGCTGTCGCCGAGAGAAAGGTTTCTATGGCTTCACGGAATTCCGCTTGCACACCCTGGATCTCGTCATCCAAGAAGTGCGCCCCCACAGCGAAATGGCGCAGCGCGACGGGAAGCACCGTGCTCGACAGGGCACCGGACAGGAAGGCCCCCCGCAGCTGCGCGTTGTGCGGTGCGAGGAGGCGGCGCAGGGTGATCGGGTTGCCCGGGTCGTGCGCGTGCCGGACGAAGGCGCGCAGCAGATCCGGCTCTCGCAACAGCGTTTCGCGCGCTTCTTCTGTGTCGATCATTGCCTTCCACACCGGACTGGCATCGATGAGGTAGGCCAGATTCTCCTCGGCGTCCTCCTCGGCCGGCTGGACCCTCTTGACCCGCGACGCGCTCTCGGAGGCCAGAGGGTCCTTCGTCCCGCGGAGCTCGAACAGGAGATCCTCGTCGCCGTCCAACGTGACGAACGCGTCGAAGGCATGCGGATTGATCGAGACGACGGTGGCCACGTGTGGGTTCTCCGCTGCCGCGGACAGCAACGCGATGTTGCCGGCCAGTCGTTCGCTCAACCTCGGCGCGTCCTCCAGCGCGTCAACGAGATCCGGCGCGGAGTCAAGCGTCTCGAACACACCGCTGTCTGCTTTCAACGCCGCAGCCAAGAGCGCGGGTGCGGACAGCAGCGCCACCAGCAAGTGCGCGTACGGACGCAGCGTACGCAGCAGTTTCGTGTCCCTCAGCAGCAGTTCGTAGTCCACCACACTGTCCGGGGAACGGAACGACATGGTCAGCAGCGCACTGATGACTCCGGCTTCCTGGGCGAAACGCCTGACCACCGAGACCCGGTCCGGGGCCTTGAAGGACATCATCGCTGCGCCCACCGCGGGGATCCGGTCCACCAAATTGTCCAGTGCCGTCCCCTCGGCCTCGAATACGGCCCGCATGACCTCGAGGTCGCCGCCCAGATTGTGCAGTACGCGCGGCGCGTCGAAGAACCCCGCTCGCAGCCCGTCCTCGTTCTCCAGCGCCTTGATGACCTCGGGCCGGGCGAAATCCTGGAGCGGGGCCAGGTCCAGCTCGTCGTCCTCCGGCGCTCCCGCGAGCGCCACCGCGGACCACGGCAGGTCCTCGTCCGAGATCACGTCGAGCAGCCTCGGCGCATCGGCCATGAGCTCCATCAGCCCATCACTCTCGTCAAGGGCCACGACAAAGCTCTGAACACCCGTGGACCCTGAGCCGATCGCGTGCAGCACCCCCGGGAAGTCCAGCAACTTGACCAGCAGGTGCAGCCAGGTCGGACCATCACTCAGGTTCACGCGCTGCATGAATCCGACGAGGTCCCGTACGGACACCTCCTTGTGGGGGGGCACCACGCTGAGCACTATCTCCGCCGTGCTTCGGAGCGTGCTGCGCTCCTCCTCCGGCACATCCAGCGCGTCGAACGCTCTGGTCAAGGTGTCCCGCGGAGCTGTCCCCGTACCTGGTGCCCCGCCCCGGCCTCGCACCTTGGTGGGAAGCCCCAGGATGCAGTGCGCGATCTGTTCATGACGCGTCTTGCTGATAACGGGGCTTCTGCTTGCCTGCCAGGCAGGTAGCAGCACGGCATGCCACCGCGCCACCACCGACCTCTCGGGCTCCGCTTCGGACGGGCTCAGCTTCTTCAAGACCCGGTGTACCCCGCTGTACACACCGCGTTCCTTCTTACTCCAGTCCCTGTCCTCGTCGAAGGCAGTTGCAGTGGCGTCGAAAAGGATGCGGCGCGCGATCTGCTCACCCCGCTCCGAGAGGGGTGTATCCCGCAGCTCCCAGACAAGACGCAGCGCATCATGGCACCCCCGTACCTCCGACATGTCAGGCTCCACATCGGGCCGCTTCAGTTCCGCACTCAAAACCCGCAGCACCTCTTCACGCAGAGCGTCCCAGTCCTGCCCGCTCCCGCTCCCGTCCTCAACCGCAGGCGCCACAGCCGGCCCCCGCGTGTGCCCGCCGGAGACAACAGTGCCGGCGACTTGTGAGGCAAGCTGAACGGCAACCTGCTCGGCGACCTGCTCGGCGGCTAGCGCGGCAGCGACCCGTGCGGCCGCAACCTCCTCGGCGACCGTTTTGGCAGCCGTCACGGCACGTTTTGCGGCAGCCAGTTGGGCAGGCCGTCCGGCGGCGGCTCGTACGTCCACCTGCTTGGTGGCGGCTTCCGCGGCAACCTGTGCGGCGGCGGCCTGCGCGGTGGCCTTTGCGGTGGCGGCTTGTGCTTCGGCGGTGTTCAGGACGTGGGCGACCGCTCCCAGTGCGCGGAGTTGGTCGTCCGGGTCGGGCCAGTGCTGGTCGAGTGAGCTGCCGGTATCGGTAAGGGCCTTGGAGAGCAGGGACTGTGCCCGGCGGGCAGTGGTGTCCAGGATCTCGGAGGCCCGGGCGAACACGTCCACGCCCAGGTCACGCAGTTTCTCGCCTGCCGCCAGGAGGTTTGTGGCCTGTAGTTGTGCCGACTGGTCTTCTGACTGGTCGGTGGTACCGGCGGGTGCTTCCAGTGCGCCATGCAGGGCGGTGACCGCTGTGGAAAGGCTTTGCGCGCGGTTGAGGGCCGGGTGGTATCCGCTCAGGGCAGGGGGTGTGGGGGCGGGAGTCGGCCTCACGTGAAGGGGGGGGTTCTTGACGAGCAGCAGGGATTCCTTGAGGTGCTTGCTGTCTGCAACCACTCCCACCAGCGGGGGCGCGCCGGCGGTGTAGGACCCGCTGGTACCCCAGCGGTATTCGTTCTTACTGTTTCGTGCGCGGGATACCTCGTACACCACAGCGTCGACCTGGCCGTCTTCCGCCAGGGTGTAGAAGAGAGCGACTCCCCCGGTGCCGCCGCCCAGATGGGCGTGCAGTGGCCAGTTGGCCGTGGCCGGCTTCTCGCGCACGCCAACGACGGACCAGGCGAGCGTGTCCAGGGTCTCCTGATCCTTGGCGGTGAAACTCTCGCGCGTCACGCCTCCGGCGAACCACATCCGGCCGCTGTGTTTCCAATATTCCGGCTCGTTCAGCTTGAAGAGTCTGAAACGCTCGGCGCGTGCCTTTTCCGCGTCGGCTTTCTTGACGGCCCATTCCGTCTGGTGTTCCCGCCAACTGTGCGATGCTGCCGCCTTCATTGTGGCGTAGCCGTCGCCGGCGAAGGCCACGTGAGTCACGTCCAGGAAGTTCTGGAATTCCCGGCTGAAATCAGCTTCGGTGAGGACCGACGGCTTCGTCTTCTCCAGGAATTCCCGGAAGAGGTAGTCGCGAAGCCTTCCGGGGTGTTCGGCCAGCTCGTCGGCGATGGACGGCATCGCTTCCAGCAGGGGAAGCAGCTCGGGATTGTCGAACATAGCGGCGCCCACCGTGTCACCGTTCGGGCCCGCCAGCAGGTACGTCACCTCCGGCGAGAACCACGCGCCGCTGGCCCACACCGCATCGGCGCGGGCTTCGACGGCGGCCACCTCGCCCGTTTCGGTACGGCCACTGCCCTTACCGTCCGGATGTCCCGGATCCGCGGCCCCACCGACGGCGGCGGGCGTGGTTTCGACCGGCTGCCGCCGACCGGATCGCGTCCCGGCCGGTGCTGCCAGCAGCGACTCCAGTTCCTTGATGAGTGCGGCGGCGGGTACGGCGGCCTGTTCCGGCGAGAGGGGAGCGACGAAACGGTTCTCGTCCTTGGTCAGGTCGTCGATCAGACGACTGAAGTTCCGTGTCTCGGTGGCCAGTTCCTGCAGTGCTGAGTCGTACAGGAAGAGCGTGCGCAAGCCTTGGCGGGTTTCCAGGAACTGGGAGAGTCCCGGGCTCAGGAGAGCTCCCCGCAGCCGGGCAGCCGAGACATCGTTGAGCTTGAGATCACGGTTCGCCAGTTCTCCGGCAATGTTTTCGCTATTGCCCAGCAGCCTCTGCAGGAAGCCGGTGGCGTGCGGTGCGAGTGCAGGATTGCGCAGCAGCGCCTGCCATACCAGAGTGCCACCGGCCATCTCGTCGACCAGCACTCGCTGTGCGAGCAGGCCCTGCACCAGCAACGGTTCGGCCAACAGCGGACCAATGCGGCTCAAGTCCTTGAGCAGTGCCTCCGCCAGCCCGGGCACCGTCAGCACCGCATCCCTCAGAGCGGGGTCGCCCGCCAGCTTGGCCGCCAGTTTCTCATTGGCTCCGATCAGTCCAAGGACGGTGTCGTCGAGCAGTCTGCCCAGCAGTGCCTCAGACACCGCGGCGATGACCGGCACCAGTTCCGGCGTGGCGAGGGCGGCCTTCAGGACCCGGGGAGAACCGATCACCACGCCGAGGGCCTGTCGGCGCTCAGGGGGGGAGAGTTCGCCCAGCAGCTTGGTGTTGGTGAGCAGAGCACGGAAGGTCACGGGGTCCGCGGCGGTCTCGGGGTGCGCGGCCAGTTCCTCCGCCAGCCCCCGGTTCCTCACCAGAGGCTCAATCAGACCAAGTTCCGCGATGGCTGCCTCCACCCGGCCCGGCGTGGCCATCAGCGCGGCCACCACTTCCGGCCGGCGAGCCCTGTACAGCTCGTGCAGCCTGCTCACGAGTGCCCGACCCGGATCGGAGATCAACAACGACGCGATGGCGGGGCTGACAGTAACCGCCCGAGCCGCCTCCGAGCCGTGCAGCAGTAGAAGTCTCAGCAGCTTCGGTACTCGTGCCTCGTCGAACAGCTCCTGCCGATAGGCGCCGATAAACGCGGGGTTGTCGTGCAGCGCCCGACTGAGCTCGCCGTTGGGAATGAACATGCCCCGCAAGTTTTCGGTGTTCTGCGTGTACGCCAGCAATGTCTGTTGGCTTGTCATCAGTACCCCGGCGAGGTACTTGTCGTCGACGACCTGGCGCAGCGCCCACGGATGCTGCTCGAAGAACCCGATCAGGGAGGGATGTTCCTTGAGCGCCCCGGCCATATTGCGCGTGAAGAAGTAAGCCTGCGCGAAGAGCGCGTCCTCGCGCACCACACGATTCAGTTCGGAGTTGCCTTTCAGCGCCTCAAGCAGTTCCGAGCCAAAATCGTCCTCCCTTATGTCCCTTAGAAACTTCAGCTCCTCCTTATCCTCCGTCGAGGCAGAGCCGGGCGGGTTCGCCAGAAGAGCGCGGACAACCGAGGCCGCCGTCATGTCCAGCTCCAGCCCATTCGGGTTGAGCCGCTCCTTGCCGGTGGCCCGGATCTCTGCCAGCAGAGCCGCCTCGGTCTGCGCGGACAGCTCCTCGACCGCCGCGCTCGGTTCCGTCGCGGGAGTTGCCGCTGAGGCGGAGGTGGCTATGGCGTCGAACGACTCCGGGTCGCCCTCCCACCGCTCAGCGAATCCCTGCCGCCCCAGGGCCTCCCGCAGCAGCGACGGAGACTGCAGCAGAGCGTCGGCGGTCGGAGATTTGATGTGCGCGTGCCGTGTGTGCTCGTGCAGTGTGCGAAGGAGAGTGCCGTCACCGCGCAGCAGGCTCAGCCAGTGTCCCTCCCGCAGATCCGCCCCGCTGTCCAGTAGCCGCTGCAGCGTGTCCTTGGTGTCCTTCACGTTCTTGATGACCTGCGAGCGCAGCTCCCGATGGAGGATGAGCTCTTTTTCAAGCCGAGGGTGCTTGGTGAGCAGCTTCCTCAGGGCGCCGTCGTAGCCCGCCAGCACCGGCATCACAGCACGCTGCGTTCGGACCAGTTTGAGGAGGGTGCTGCCGGACTTCGTCATCGAGCAGACAAACCGGGGGTCGTCGCGTACGAACTCGTAGATCTCCGGCGCCTCGCGCATCATCGCCGACGTCTGGGAAACCAGGGTCGACAGGCGTGCGATGTGCGAAAAGCGGTACGCCCGCCGAGCGTTCTCCGACAGGCCCGCAATCGCCGGAAACTGGTACGCCTCCGGCTCTCTCGCATCGTCCTTCTTCGGAGTCATGACAAAGGCGCCGAGGCTTTTTCGCTCGCCCAGGTTCCCGGCGTCGTCCACCTGCTGGAAGCTCGACCAGATCAAGTAGTGGCGGAGCGCGATGGGAAGCACCGTGCTCGGCACAGGGACGGCCGCATCACCGGGCTGGTCCGCAGGCACCCCCTCTACAAAGACCTTCCGTAGGTTCCCGTTCTGCGGTGCGAGGAGCCGGCGCAGGGTGATCGGGTTGCCCGGATGGTGGGCGTGCTGGGTGAGGAGACGCAGCAGGTCGGGCTCGCTCATCAGCGTCGTGACCAATTCTCGGTCTTGGGTCAAGATCTGCCACACCGGACTGGCCTCGCGAAGGTACTTCACCATGCGTGAGGGTGCGGCCCTATCCGGCTTGACGTAAAATTCGCGCATTCTCTCTTCGGTAAGCGGCAGGACCGTCTCAGGCCGCGGCGCTCTCTCGGAGGCCAAGGGATCCTCGGTCCGGCGGAGCTCCGCCAGGAACTCCGTGTCGTCGACCATCGCGTTGAACTTGTCAAAGGCATGCGGATTGAGTCCGACGACGGTGGCCACGGCCCGGTTTCCTGCGGCCGCGGACAGCAAGTCGACGTTCCCGGTCAGCCGGATGTCGCGGGCCAGCCGCTCGCTCAACCACGGCGCGTCCTCCAACGCGTCAACAAGCTCCGGCGCCTCATTGAGCACCTCGATCACACGGCTGCCGATGACCTCATCGCGCGCCGCATCCCAGAGCACGGGCGCGGCCAGCAGCGCCACCAGCAGATCCGAATGGGGACGCAGCACCCGCAGCAGTTCCTCGTCCCGCAGCAGCGGTTCGTAGTCCACCGAAATTTCCGGGTGGCGGAACGACATGGTCAGCAGCGCGCCGATGAGTCCGGCTTCCGAGGCGATTCGCCTGACCGCCGCCGCCTCCGGGCCCTGGTCCTTGAAGGACAGCAGCGCGGCGCCCACTGCGGGGACACGGGACACCAGGTAGTGCAGATCCCCCCCGTTCTCCTCGAACACGGCCCGCATCACATCGGGGTGGCCGTCCAAATTCCGCAGCACGTTCGGGGTACGGAGGAACCCGTTCCGCAGCACCTCCTCCTTGTTCTCCAGCGCCTTGATGACCTCGGGCCGGGCCAGGACGGCGAGCGTGGCCTCATCTGTCGCTTCCCTGGGCAGACCCCTTGCCGTGATCGAGTCAAGCAGCATCGGCGCCTCGGCCATGAGCTCCACCAGCCCCGGGCTCTTCTCGAGCGCTGCAAAGAAAGGCAGGTGCATGGCCGCCACCTGCAAAACCCGCGGGAAGTCCAACATCCGGCGCAGCAGTGCCCGCCCCTCGGCTGTTCTCGCGGGTATGACGCGCATGAGATTGAAGAGGTCAACGACACGCTGGTCCTCGCCCCAGGGCACCTTGCCGCCCGGGAGACTGAGCACCGCCTGCAAATGCCATCGAATGGCCTCGCGCTGCTCCTCCGACCGGTGCTGAGCGACGATCGCGACCGCATCCTCGAGGGCCTGCCCGGCGCGACTGTCCAGGCCACCGCCCCCGGCAGCATCCCTCCGGGGTGCCCCGGCGCCTGGTGCCCCGCCCCGGCCCCGCACCTTGGCAGGAAGGCCCATGATGCGGCGCGCGATCTGTGCGCCACGCTCCCGAAGAATGACGTGCTGGCCCCACGAGGGGCGCAGCTCAGCATGGAACTTCGCCACCTCGGACGGCTCCGGCCACTTGTCGAGCTGCCCCAGTTCCCACTTCAAGGCCCGGCGTACCTCGTCACGCAGAGCGGGATCCCAGCCCTCCCCACTCCGGTCCTCATCCACCTCAACCTCAGAAGCGGGCTCAGAAACGGAGTCAGGAGCCGAGACGAAGGAAATAAGGTCCGGGTCCGGCTCCGATGTCGAAGCGGCTGCGGCCCGGCCCCCGGGCGCGGACTCCGGCCCGGCCACCGTGCCGGTCGTGAATGCCGATGCGGCCTGGATGGCGGCAGCGCCACCCAGGTCCTGGCCGAGGTCGGCCGCGCTCTCCCCCTCCTCCGACTCCCGCACGGTCAGGGGCTCGGCAACTCCGTCCCGCGTGACGCTCGTGGCGTCCAAGCTCAGAACCGGAGCCGTATTCGAGGTGGAGTTGGTCTGGGGGGCAAGGGTGGAGTCAGGGTCGGGCCCCAGGTCAATGACGACTGGGCCTGCATTAGGCGGGCTTACGGCCGCCCAGCCAGCGATCGCAGGCCCTCCACCGGCGGTGGGGGGCAGGTGCAGAATGTGCCCTCCCATCGGCGCGTAGTACTGCAGGGATGCGCCGTCTTGTGAGCCCCACACCGTGTGACCGGTCCCCGCGCTGATGTCAGCTCGCGGGTCGGTGTGCACGGTGCCACCGCTCGGCGCTGCCACCGGTGGCAGCGGCGCCGTATTCCTGGCGGTCAGGATGATATCGGCGCGCAGGCCAAATAGCTGCCGCACTGGGTCGTGCCACAACAGCTCAGCGATCTCGTCGGTCGGCACCCAAGCCTGGAAGCCTCCGGGCAGGGTGATGAGGCGGCGGCCAGTTCCATCCTCGTCGCCGAATTGCACGAGGTACTGCTGGAGCAGGCTCCACGGCGGGGTCTCCGTGGTCATGAAGGCGGCGCCGGGTACCGAGGTGGCCACCCTTTCGTAAATGATCAGATTTGGGCTCCCCACGGCATTTTCCCAAGCCCAGTTGCGGCCCGTCGGCTGATCGCCGAAATGAATCAGCTCGGTTTCCGGAGAGAAGGCTCCCCGCGTCTCCAGGTGGAAAGCGCCCAGTGCTGTCGGGTTGTACACGTCGCGTCCGGCTGCGGCGGCCTGGGTAACAAGTTCGAGCAGGTCGTCGTAACGCTCATTCTTGTCATATTCGCTCAGGAGTGACTGGTCCAAGTGGAGGACCTTGCCGATGCGGGTGTGCCGGTCAGGGACCCTGTCCTCCCATTCACATGCCTTCACCGTCGCCCAGAACATCCGCGAATGTTCGGGCTCCCCGATCACTGCCGTCTTGGTAAGGCGCAGAATCTGGGCAGTTTCGGCCTTCAGGCCGGAGGCGGTGTTAGGCAGTGACTTGGCCGCTTTGACGATCTGAGGCAGGGAGAGGAAGTCCGTCAGGGCGATATCTGGCTGGTTCTTGGCGGCTGCGGCTGCGCTGACCAGCAGGCCACGGTAGGCGTCGGGGCTCAGCTCCCCGTCCTGCAACTTGTGGTGTGCGCGGGCCGCGCGCTCGAACAGGTCCAGAGTGAAAGGCCCGAAGCGGTTCAGCAGTGGATCAACGGCCCGCATCATTTCGAGCGCACCGATACCGGGCAACAGCGTTTTTTTGTACTGACTGTCGTCCTCAATGTCCGGCCCGAAGGTGAGGCCTAGGGCTTCGATCAGCCGCAACACACGGACGTGGGTTGCGGCCGAGGCTTTACCGGGGCCTGTGTGCAGGCCGGCTTCTCTGGCGCGCTGGTCGAGCGTGTCACCGATGGGCTCAGGCCGGTTCACCACTGTCCTGCCACGCTGCCCGCGCGCATCGGTAAACATCCGGAATGCCCATTCGCCGTCCGGCGACCAGAAGACCCCGATAGATCTGGTGAACCCATGAGCCCGGCGGCCGGTCGCGTTGGCCGCATGCTGCAATTGACTCCTCGTCGCCAGCGGGTCCGGGACGAAAGCTGAGGGGACGTGGTTTGGACCAAGAATGAGAGTGATGCCCTCACGGGCGCCGCTGTAGCACGACGCAAGCAGCTCCTCGCCGCTCTCGTGGAGGTTCTCAAGGCTCGGGCGCTGCCGGAGTATTGGGCGTATTTCTTCCCCGACGACGAAATTCTCCGGGTTGTCCTTCGTCGGCAGAAGCGTCCTCATCGGCCGGCCATGGGCGCCGAAGACGTACAGCATCAGCTCGGGCCACGAAACGGGCGTGGGGTCCCTGAAATGTTCTCCGGTGACGGGGTTGACATGCCAGAGTGTCCTCGACTTTGCCGCGTTCCGAAGGTTTTTGGCCATCAACCTGTCCTGCATGAGGGGGAGATACTCTCTACCGCTCGAGTTGTTTTCGTCGTCGAGGAGGGTGCTGCTCAGCAACTCGGCCGGGGCGTTCTCGTGCGCCGCGGGGGGCACTGTCTGGCCGGGGCGAGAACGGAGCCAGCCCTGGCGTATGGACGCACGGGTTGCCAGGTAGATGGCGTGCGGCAGGGACGGGTCCCCCTGCTGGTGCAGGTGTAGGGGCCCGATGGCCGACCAGGTCTCCCGGTTGATCCGGTCCGCCACATTGCGCGGCAGCTTCGGGTCCCCGGCGCCCGCACCGGAAATGACCAGCAGCAATTTTACTTCCGGGGGGAGCGCGTTCAGCGCCGGATCGAGGGCCATCAGCTCGGCGAATACATCAATGGGAATCCGGCGGCCGAGCACCATGACATGGTCGTGAGCGCCCTCCGCTACCACCACATAAGGCTCCGGATCCCCGGGCTGGTGCCAGGAGGCCTTGCTCACCGGGCCGAACGTCAGCTTGCGGTTCCTGTCGCGGGGTGCCAGCCCGGCGACCGTCAGGTCCAGGTTCGGGACCGGAGCCCCCGACCAGTTGCGGCCGCGGCCCGGACGACCGTCGGGGAAGCCAAAGGCGTCGGACAGCACCCCATGGTGGTGGGCGAGATGGTACGCGGCGAAGGCGGCCAGGCTCTTGGAGTCCACCTTGCTGCTCTGGGCGGTCACGACCATTTCGACGCGCTGTCTACCGGGCACAACGAAGGTGGCGTCGAGGTTGAATACGCGGCGGGCCAGAGCGTCCAGGGCGGCCAGATCGAGTGGGCCGTCCCGCAGGGCGGGGTCGGTCTGCCGTAGCCGGTCAAGGCGGGCCAGGCCCCTGTGCCAGTTGGCGTACTCGGGCTTGCTCGTGACGTCCTTGCCGAATACGTCCACCATCAGCTGGTGGTGCACTGGCTGAGGGTTGGGGGTTGGTGTGGTGGGTTGTGGGTGGGTAGCGCGGGGGTCGCCGGGGACCCCGCCCATGCCGCCGCGCAGCCCTCGGGGCGGTAGTCCGAGGCCCAGCCGGAGCCGATGAGCGAGGCCTGTGACCCTGCGGGGATCTGCCCCGTCCGTCGCCAGGCGTTCGGCGACCTGCCTCACGGCGTTGCGGTACTCCTCGCCGGCGTACCGGGAGTCCGCGAGCACGGGGGGCAGCTCCAGCGGCAGCACCAGGCCGACGGCCGTGTCCCACGCCCAGGCCACGTACGTGGCCATTTCGGTGTCGTTGTCCGCGAACGCGGCCTCGAATTCATCGGAGGCCAACCGCCAGAGCCGCCGCGACGCCGCAGCCGCGATGGTGTCGAGCTCATGGGGCCAGGAATCGAGCTTCTGCATCAGCAGCCGTACCTGGTCCAGCGGCTGCTTCAGGTCGCTCACAGGAAGGCCGCTCAACTGGGCCTCGACGCGCTGGTCGAGCGTCAGCTCAGCACCTATGAACGTCAACTCCTCCTCGTTGGCGGCAACGCCGTCGCCAAGCTTCGGAAGGTTGTCAGGCAGGTCCACCTCCGTCACATGTCGTGCGACCCACTGCCGCTCGGCATCACCACGCTGCACCACGGGCACTTCCCCCGCATTGCCGAAACCACGCCGCGGGCCCAGATCGTACGGGTTGACGCCAAGGCCGATCAGCCTCGCCTCGGCCTCCGCCAGTTGCGTGGACGCCTCCTCTGCCCGGTCTGTGGCCCGCTGAATTGCGGCGGAGCCGATCCCCTCATCCTCCGGACGCTCGCTGAGGATCTTGACGGCCTGGTGCGCGTCGGCGGCAGCGCGCAGTGCGTCGGCGTGTTCACGACGCACGTCGTCAAGGTGGAGGGCATCCGCGACCCGCAGGGCCGCAGAAGCAGCGGCGTCCCAGTCCTCCCGGCTCCCGCTCCCGTCCTCAACCGCAGGCGCCACAGCCGGCCCCCGCGTGTTCCCGCCGGAGACAACGGTGCCGGCGACTTGTGCGGCGAGCTGTACGGCAACCTGCTCGGCGACCCGTTCGGCGGCGGCTTGCGCGGCAGCGGCCCGTGCGGCGGCGGCTTGCGCGGCCTCAACCTGCGCGGCGACCTTTCCGGCAGCCGTCGCGGCACGTTTTGCGGCAGCCCGTTTGGCAGACCGTCCGGGGGCGGGTTGCGTGGTGACCCCTGCGGCGGCGGGCTGCGCGGTGGCGGGTCGCGCGGTGGCGGGTTGCGCGGCCACCTTCGCGGTGGCGGGTTGCGCGGTGGTGTCCGCGGTGGCGGGTTGTGCGGTGGCGGTGTTCAGGACGTGGGCGACCGCTCCCAGTGCGCGGAGTTGGTCGTCCGGGTCGGGCCAGTGCTGGTCGAGTGACCTGCCGGTGCCGAGGATTTTGGAGAGCAGGGACTGCGCCTGGCGGGCAGTGGTGTCCAGGGTCCCGGAGGCCCGGGCGAACACGTCCACGCCCAGGTCACGCAGTCTCTCGCCTGCCGCCAGAAGGTTTCGGGCCTGTCGCTCTGCCGACTGGTCTTCGGACTGGCCGGTGGTGCCGGCGGGTGCTTCCAGTGCGCCATGCAGGGCGGTGACCGCTGCGGAGAGGGTTTGCGCACGGTTGAGGGCCGGGCGATACCCGTCGAGGGCAGGGGCTGTGGGGGCCGGGGTCGGCCTGACGTCAAGGGGGGGGTTTTTGACGAGAGCCTGGGATTCCTTGAGGCGCTCGTTGTCTGCGAGCACTCCCACCAGAGGGGGCGCGGCGGAGGAGTAGAACCCGCTGGTACCCCAGCGGTAGCGGTCTCTGCTTCGTGCGCGGGCTACCTCGTACACCACAAGGTCGACCTGGCCGTCTTCTGCCAGGGCGTAGAAGAGAGCGACTCCCCCGGTACCGCCGTCCAGATGGGCGTGCAGTGGCACGTTGACCGTGCGCGTCGTCTCCGCCACGCCGGCGGCGGACCCGGCGAGCGTGTCCAGGGTCTTCTGATCCTTGGCGGTGAAGGCTTCGCGTGTCACACCTCCGGCGAACCACATCCGGCCGCTGTATTCCCAAAATTCCCACTTGATCGGATTAAAATGTGCGAAACGGTCGGTGCGTGCTTTTTCGTCCTCGGCTACCTCGACGGCCCATTTTGTCTGGTGTTCCCGCCAGCTGTGCGATGCTGCCGCCTTCATTGTGGCGTAGCCGCCGCCGGCGAAGGACACGTGAGTCACGTCCAGGAAGTTCTGGAATTCCCGGCCGAAATCAGCTTCGGTCTGGACCGACGGCTTCGTCCTCTCCAGGAATTCCCGGAAGAGGTAGGCGTCGAGCCTTTCAGGGTGTTCGGCCAGCTCGTCGGCGATGGACGGCATCGCTTCCAGCAGGGGGAGCAGTTCGGGATTGTCGAGCAGAGCGGCGCCCACGGTGCGGCCGTTCGGGCCTGCCAGCAGGTCCGTCACCTCCGGCGAGAACCACGCGCCGGTCCACACCGCATCGGCGCGGGCTTCGACGGCGGCCACCTCGCCCGTTCCGGTACGGCCGCTGTCCTTACCGTCCGGGTGTCCCGGGTCCGCGGCCCCGCCGGCCGTGCCGGGCGCGGTTTCGACCGGCTGCTGCCGACCCGCTCGCGTCCCGGCCGGTGCTGCCAGCAGCGACTCCAGTTCTTCAATGAGATCGGCGGCCTGCTTCGGCGAGAGAGGAGCGACGAAACGGTTTTTATCCGTGGCCAGGCCCTCGATCAGGAGACCGAAGTTCCGTGTATTGACGGCCAGTTCCTGCAGTTCGGGGCTATCGAAAAACAGGGTGCGCAAGCCCTGGCGGGCTTCCAGCCACCGGGCGAGTCCCCGGCTCAGGAGAGCTCCCCGCAACAGGGTGGCCGAGTCACCGTCGAGCCCGAGATCACGGGAGGCCAGCTCAACGGCAATGCCGGGGTAGTCACCAAGCAGCCTCCTCAGGGCCCCGTTGGCGAGCGGTGCGAGGACCGGATTACGCAGCAGCGCGCGCCATACCAGAGAGTCATCGGCCGTCATCGCGTCGAACAACGCTCGATGTTCGAGCAGACCTTCCACCAGCATCGGTTCGTCCAGCAGCGGACCAATGAGGGCCCGGTTCTCGAGCAGTGCCTCCGCCAGCCCGGGCACCGTCAGCACCGCATCCCTCAGGGCAGGGACGACCGCCAGCTGAGCCCCCAGTCTCTCCTCGGCCCCGATCAGTCCCAGGACGGTGTCGCCGAGCAGTCTGCCCAGCAGTGCCTCAGGCACCGCGGCGATGGTCGGCACCAGTTCCGGCGTGACGAGGGCGGCCTTCAGGACCCGGGGAGAACCGATCACCATGCCGAGGGCCTGCCGGCGCTCAGAGGGGAAGAGTTCGTCCAGCAGCAGGGTGTGGCTGAGCAGATCACGGAAAGTCTCGGGGTCCGCGGCGGTCTCGGGGTGCGCGGCCAGTTCCTCAGCCAGCCCCCGGTTCCTCACCAGAGGCTCAATCAGACCAAGATCCTCGACGGCTGCCTCCACCCGGCCCTTTGTAGCCATCAGCGCGGCCACCACATCCGGCCGGCCATCATCCGGCCGGCCATCATCCGGCCGGCCATCATCCGGCCGGTCATCATCCGGCCGGTCATCATCCGGCCGGTCATCATCGTTATTGGCATCGTGCAGCGCGCGCAGCCTTTTCACGAGTTTCAACCCGGGACCGGAGCTCAACGATCGCAAGATAGCGGGGCTGACAGTAACCGCCCGAGCCGCCTCCGGGCTGCGTTCCAGCAGGACCCTCAGCGACGGCGGCGTAAATTCCGGGATGTACAGCGCTTCTTGATAGGCGCCGATGAACGCGGGGTTGTCGTGCAGCGCCCGACTGATCTTGCTGCCGGGCATGAACATGTCCCGCAAGCCCTCGGTGTTCCGGGTGTACGCCAGGAACGTCTCTTGGCTTGTCTCCAGTACCTCGGCGAGGTGTTCGTCTTCCACGACGTGGCGCAATGCCCACGGATGCTGCTCGAAGAACCCGATCAGGGAAGGATGGGCCTCGATCGCCCCGGCCATATGGGGCTTGAAGAAGTAAGCCTGCGCGAAGAGCGCGTCCTCGCGCACCACACGATTCAGTTCGGAGTTGCCTTCCAGCGCCTCAAGCAGTTCCGAGCCAAAATCGTCCTCCCTTATGTCCCTTAGAAACTCCAGCTCCTCCTTATCCTCCGTCGAGGCAGAGCCGGGCGGGTTCGCCAGAAGAGCGCGGATAACCGAGGCCGCCGTCATGTCCAGCTCCAGCCCATTCGGGTTGAGCCGCTCCTTGCCGGTGGCCCGGATCTCTGCCAGCAGAGCCGCCTCGGTCTGCGCGGACAGCTCCTCGACCGCCGCGCTCGGCTCCGTCGCGGGAGTTGCCGCTGAGGCGGAGGTGGCTATGGCGTCGAACGACTCCGGGTCGCCCTCCCACCGCTCAGCGAATCCCTCCCGCCCCAGGGCCTCCCGCAGCAGCGACGGAGACTGCAGCAGAGCGTCGGCGGTCGGAGATTTGATGTGCGCGTGCCGTGTGTACTCGTGCAGTGTGCGAAGGAGAGCACCGTCACCGCGCAGCAGGCTCAGCCAGTGCCCCTCCCGCAGATCCGCCCCGCTGTCCAGTAGCCGCTGCAGCGTGCCCTCGGTGTCCTCCACGTTCTCAATGACCTGCGAGAGCAACTCCGGGTACAGGGCCAGCTCGATCGCAATCCGAGAGTGCTGGGTAAGCAGCTTCCTCAGGGCGCCGTCGTAGGCCGCCAGCAACGGCACCACCTCCGGCCGCACCTTGATCAACTGGGCCAAGTCCGTTCGGGACTTCGTCAGCGAGGCGACAAACCGGGAGTCGTCGCGTACAACTTCGTAAAATTCCGGTATCTCGCGCATCATCGTCGCCGTCACGGAAACCAGGCTCGTCAGGCGTGCGATGTGTGAAAAACGGTACGCCCGCTGAGCGTTCTCCGACAGACCCGCAATCTCCGGAAACGGGTACGCCGGCGGCTCCCCCCCGTCGTCCTTCTTCGGATTCATGACAAAGGCGCCGAGGACGTCTCGCTGGTTCCTGTTCCGCTCGTCGTCGTCGTCCTCTTCCACCTGCTGGAAGGATGACCAGACCAAGTAGTGGCGGAGCGCGATGGGAAGCACCGTGTTCGGCACAGGGACGGCCGGATCACCGAGCTGGTCCGCAGGCACACCCTCTACAAAGAACTTCCGTAGGTTCCCGTTCTGCGGTGCGAGGAGCCGGCGCAGGGTGATCGGGTTGCCCGGGTTGTCGGCGTGCCGGGCGAGAAGACGCAGCAGGTCGGGCTCCCCCAGCAGCGTCCTTACCACTTCTTTGTCTTTGAGCAATTCCCGCCACACCGGACTGGCCCCGTCACGCAGGCGCATCACCAGAGCAAAGGGCATGGCCTCGGCTATTTCCTCTTCTTCCTTTTCGGTCAGCGTCCGGACCGACTCGGTCCGCGACGCGCTGCCAGGATCCAAGGGGTCCCTGGTCTGGAGGAGTGCGTTCAGGACGCCCTTGTTGTTCATCGTGTCGAACGCGTCGAATGCATGCGGATTGAGTCCTACGACGGTGGCCACGGCCGGGTTTCCTGCGGCCACCCACAGCAGATCGACTTTGCGGGCCAGCCGCTCGCTCAACCACGGCGCGTCCTCCAACGCGTCAACAAGCCCCGGCGCGAGATTGAGCGCCTTGAGCACATCGCTGCCGGTGGCTTTGTCGCATGCCGCTTCCAAGAGTGCGGGCGCGGCCAGCAGCGCCACCAGCAGATCCGGGTGGGGACGCAGCGTTCGCAGCAGATTCGCGTCCCCCATCAGCCGTTCGTAGTCCACCGGGGTTTCCGGGTGGCGGAACGACATGGTCAGCAGCGCGCCGATGACTCCGGCCTCCGAGGCAAATCGCCTGGCCACTGCCACGCTGCTGTCCCCGAAGGACAGCAGCGCGGCACCCACTGCGGGGACACGGGACACCAGGAGGCGCAGATCTCCCCCGTCCTCCTCGAACACGGCCCGCATCACATCGAGGTTGCCGTCCAAATGCTTCAGTACATTCGGGGTAGCGAGGAAATGTTCCCGCAGCACCCCCTCCTCCTCCTCCTCCAGAGCGTCGATGACCTCGGGCCGGGTCAGGACGGCGAGCGTGGCCTCATCTGTCGCGTCCTTCGGCAGACCCTGGTCGGTGATCGCGTCGAGCAGCATCGGCGCCCCGGCCAGGGCCCCCACCAGCCCCGGGCTCTTCACGAGCGCTTCGAAGAGAAGCCGGTCCTGGACCGCCGCGTCCCGAACCTCCGGGTGCGCCTCGTCCAGGACCTCCACCATCCCCGGGCTCTTCACGAGCGCTTCAAAGACCTTCGGGTGCGCCTCGTCCAGGACCTCCACCATCCCCGGGCTCTTCTCGAGCGCTTCAAAGAAAAGCCGGTACACGGCCGCCGCGTTCAGGACCTTCGGGAAGTCCAACAACCGGCGCAGCAGTGCCATCGCTTCGGGTGTGTCCGTCTCCGTGGAGCCCATCACATAGAGGAGGTCCTCGACACGCGTGTCCTCGCCCCAGGGCACATCGCCGCCCGGGAGACTGAACACCTCCTTCGAAACCTCTCGAATGACGCTGCGTTCCTCCTCCGATATGTTCGGCGCCAGCGCGACGATGGCAGCGTCGACGGCCTCCCGGGCGCGGCTGTCCAGGCCACCGCGCTGGGCAGGATTCCTCCGGGATGCCCCGGCGCCTGGTGCCCCGCCCAGGCCCCGCACCTTGGTGGGAAGCCCCACGATGCAGTGCGCGATCTGCGCAGCACGCTCCTTGGTACTGGTGTTTTCCTCCCAGGTAGGCCGCAGCACAGAATGCCACCGCGCCACCACCGACCTCTCGGGCTTCACACCAGGCCGCTTCAGGTCGTTCGCCAACG
Source organism: Streptomyces sp. NPDC102441 (assembly GCF_044765585.1). Classification (NCBI taxonomy): domain Bacteria; kingdom Bacillati; phylum Actinomycetota; class Actinomycetes; order Kitasatosporales; family Streptomycetaceae; genus Streptomyces; species Streptomyces sp. NPDC102441. Next base: position 23,454 of record NZ_JBIWKH010000004.1, on the reverse strand, counting down.
CCAGGACTACGTCGCTGTACACAGCACGATCCCAGTCCTGCCCACTCCCGTCCTCGTTCTCGACCGCAAAAGCGAAGGCATCTGCAGTGGCGTCGAAAAGTATGCTGCGCGCGATCTGCTCCCCAAGGATGCGTCGCGCGATCTGCTCACCATGCTCCCCGAGGAGTGTCTGCCGCTGCTCCCAAACAGGCAGCAGCGTTCTGTACCGCTCCTGCACCTCCGACATATCAGGCACCACAGTGGACTTCAGTTCCGCCCTCAAGACCAGCAGTACCTCCTCACGCAGAGCGTCCCAGTCCTCCCCGCTCCCGTCCTCCACCGCAGGCGCCACAGCCGGCCCCCGCGTGTTCCCGCCGGAGACGACGGCCCCGGCCGCTTGTACGGCGACCTGGTGGGCAACCCGTGCGACGGCTTGCGCGGAAGCGACCCGGGCGGCCTCGACCTGCGCGGCCACCCGTCCGGCAGCCTGCGCGGCACGCCTTGCGGCAGCCTGCGCCGCAGACCGCCCGGCGGCGGTCTGCACCGCCACCCGCCTAGTGGCGGCTTCCGCGGCCACCTGCGCGGCAGCAGCCTCCGCGGCGGACTTCGCGGCGACTGCCTGCACGTCCGCGGTGTTCAGGACATGGGCGACCGCGCCCAGCGCACGCAGTCGGTCGTCCGGATCAGACCAGTGCCGCTCCAGTGAACTACCAGTATCGGCAAGGACCCCGGAAAGCAGGGACCCCGCCTGACCGCCGGCAGGGGTGTCCAGGATCTCGGACGCCTGGACGAAAATGTCCACGCCCAGGTCACGCAGTTTCTCGTCTGCCGCCAGGATGTTCCGGGCCTGTCCCGCCGCCCGCTCCTCGGACAGACCAGCGGCACCGACAGGTGCTTTCAGCGCGGCATGCAGGGCGGTGACCGCTTCGGAGAGACTCCGCGCCCGGTTGAGAGCCGGGAGATATCCGTCGAGGGCAGGGGGTACGGGGGCGGGGACCGGCCTGACCACACGGGGCCGGGCTTCGACGAGCCGCTCGGATTCCACGAGGTGCTCATTACCAACCACGTCATCCAGGTTGGGCGGTGCGGTGTAGGTCCCGTTACCCCAGTTGTAACGGTTGTCGTCACTGCGGCCGTACGCGACCGCGTAGAACACCACATCGACCTTGCCGTCTTCCGCCAGAGCATAGAAGAAAGCAACTCCGCCTTCGCCGTCGCCCAGGTGGGCATGCAGTGGCACGTTGACCTTGGGCTTTTTGTGCCGCACGCCGACAACGGAGACGGAGAGCTGCTTCAGGGTTACGTCATGCGCGTCGCTGAAATCACGGGGCTTCAGGCCGCCGGCGAACTTTATGCGGCCACTCTGCTCCCAGGTACCGTCGGCCAGCGGATCGAATTCTTTGAACCGCCGGATGCGATCCTTTTCCTCGTCGGCTGTCTTGGTGGCCCACGCCTTCTGGAGTTCCCGCCAGCTGTGCGATGCGGCCGCCTTCAGTTTCGCGTAGCTGTCGTCGGCGAGGGACTCATGGGCCGACCCGAGAGTCACCAGGAAATTGTTGAACGCCCGGCCGAAATCAGCTTCGGTCTGGAACGGCGGTTCCATCTTGTCCAGGAATTCCCGGAAGCGGTAGGCGCTGAGCCTTTCAGGGTGTTCGGCCAGTTCGTCGGCGATGGACGGCAGCGCTTCCAGCAGAGGGAGCAGTTCAGGACTGTCCAGCAGAGCGGCGCCCACCGTGTCACCATGCGGGCCCGCCAGCAGATACGTCACCTCCGGTGAGATCCCCGCGCCGCCGGTCCGCACCACATCGGCGCGGTCGTCGACGGCAGCCACCTCACCCGATTCGGCACGGCCACTGCCCTCACCGTCCAGGTGCCCTGGGTCCGACGCCCCGCCCGCGGTGCCCGGCGTGGTTCCGACCGACTGCTGCCGACCAGATCTCGCCCCGGCCGGTGCTGCCGCCAGCTCCAGCTCATCGATGAGTGCGTCGGCCTGTTTCGGCGACAGGGTTGCGACGAAGCGGTTCGGGTCCTTGGTCAGGCTGTCGATCAGATGCCCGAAGTTCCGTGTCTTGACGGCTAGTTCCTGCAGTGCGGGCCTAGTGAAAAACAGCGTGCGCAAGCCTTGGCGGGCTTCCAGGAACGGCGCGAGTCCCGGGCTCAGGAGAGCTCTCCGCAACAGGGCGGCCGAGACGTCGTCTAGCTCAAGATCATGGGCGGCCAGATCTCCGGCAATGTTCGGGCTTTTCCTCAGCAGCCTCTTCACGGAGCCAGTGGCCTGCGGTGCGAGTGCAGGGTTGCGCAACAGCACCCGCCATACCGGAGTGCCACCGGCCATCTCGTGGACCAGCGCTCGCTGCGAGAGCAGGCCTCTCGCCAGCATCGGTTCGTCCAGCAACGGACCAATGAGGGCACTGTCCTTGAGCAGTGCCTCCGGCAGCCCGGGCACCATCAGCAACGCATCCCTCAGAACGGGGACGTCCGCCAGATGAGTCGCCACCTTCTCATCGTCTGCGATCAGTCCCAGAACGGTGTCGTCGAGCAGCCTGCCCAGCAGTGCCTCAGGCGCCGCGGCGATGGCCGGCACCAGTTCCGACGCGTCGAGCGCGACCTTCAGAACTCGGGGAGAACCGATCACCACGCCGAGGGCCTGCCGGTGCTCAGGGCGGGAGAATTCGCGCAGCAGCTCGGACCGGGAGAGCAGAGCGCGGAAGGTCTCGGAGTCCGCGGCGGTCTCCGGGTGCGCCGCCAGTTCCTCAGCCAGCCCCATGGTCCCCTCCAGAGGCTGGACCAGACGAAGATCCCCAACGGCTGCCTCCACCCGGCCCGGCGTGGCCAACAGTGCGGCCACCACATCCGGCCGACCACCCTCGTGCAGCGCGTGCAGCCTGTCCACGAGTTCCTTGCCCCCAACGCCAAGCAACGACCGCCTGAGACCGGGGCGGACAGCCAACGCCTCTGCCGCCTCCGGGCTGAGTTCCAGCAGGTCCTTCAGCGGCGGCGGCGTAAACAGGTCGATGTACAGCGAATGTTTATAGACGTCGATGAATGCGCGGTTGTGGTGCAGCGCCCTACTGATTGCACCGTCGGGTACGAACAAATCCCGCAATTGTTCGTAGTTCCGGGTGTATGCCAGAAACGTCTCTTGGCTTGTTCTCAGCACCCCGGCCAGGTGCTTGTCTTCGACGACCTGGCGCAGCTCCCAAGGATGCTGCTCGAAGAACCCGATCAGGGAAGGACGTTCCCTCAGCGCCTCGGCCATATCAGACGTGAAGAAGTAAGCCTGCGCGAAGAACGCGTCCTCGCTCACCACGCGCTTCAGTTCGGAGTTGTTCCTGTCTCCCAGCGCATCACGCAGAAGGTGCAGTTCCGGAGCCAGGCTCTCCCGCCCTATCTTCTCCAGCTCCTCCTCCACCAATTCGGGGCGGGGCGGGTTCGAAAGGAGGGCGCGGACGGTCGGGGCCAGCGCCATGTCCAGCTGTAGCCCGTTCAGGTTGAGCCGCTCCTCGCCGGTCGCCTGGATCATTTCCAGCAGAGCCGTCTTGGTCTGCGGGTGCAGCTCATCGGCCGCCGCGCTCGGTTCCGCCGCAGAAGGTATTGCTGGGGCGGAGGTGGCTTTGGCGTCGAACGACACCGGGTCGCCCTTCCACCGCTGAGCGAATCCCTGCCGTCTCAGGGCCTCCCCCAGCAGGGGCGAAGACTGGAGCAGAGCGCGGGCGGTCGGAGAGCCGGTGTGCTCGTGCAGTGCACCAAGGAGAGCGCCGTCACCGCCCAGCAGGCTCAGCCAGTGCCCCTCCCTCAGATCCGCCCCGGCGTCGGTCTCCAGCAGCTGCTGCAGCATGTCCCCGGTGTCCTTCACATTCTTGATGACCTGCGAGAACAGCTCCGGGTTCCGGACGAGCTCATTGCCAAACCGGGAGCGCTTGGTGATCAGCTTCCTCAGGGCGCCGTCATGGGCAGCCAGCACCGGCAGCGCATCATGCTGCATTCTGATCAGTGCGGCCAAGGGGCTCAGGGACTTCGTCAGCGAGCAGACAAACCGGGAGTCGTCGCGTACGACCTCGTGGAATCCCCGTACCTCGCTCACCATCTCCAACGCTTCGGGAACCAGGCTCGACAGGCGTGCGATGTGCGGAAAGCGCCACGCCCGCCGACCGTTCTCCGACAGACCCGCAATCTCCGGGAACTGGTACACCGCCGGCTCCCTCGCGCCATCCTTCTCCGGAGGCATGACAAAGGCACCGATGCTGTTCCGTTCGCGCATGTTCCATCGGGTGTCATCCACCTGCTGGAAGCTTGACCAGACCGAGTAGTGGCGGAGTGCGATGGGAAGCACCGTGCTCGACACAACGCCCTCTATGAAGACCTTCCGCAGGTCCCCGTTCTGTGGTGCGAGGAGCCGGCGCAGGGTGATCGGGTTGCCCGGATGGTGGGCGTGCTGCGTGAGGATACGCAGCAGGTCGGGCTCCTTCAGCAGCGTCCTTTGCACTTCTGGGTCATTTTTGATCAAGGCCTTCCATACCGGACTGACCGTGCGAAGGTGGACCACCATGGACACGGGAGACTTGAACGGGTCCATTTCCGCATCGGTCAGCGGCTGGACCGGCTCGGTCTGCGACGCGCTGCCAGAAGCCAAGGGGTCCTTGGTCTGGCGGAGCTCGGCCAGGACATCCTTGTCGTCCATCATCTTGAACTTGTCGAAGGCATGTGGATTGAGTCCTACGACGGTGGCCACGGCCGGGTTTCCTGCGGCCGCGGACAGCAAATCGACGTTGCCGGTCAGCCGGATGTCGCGGGCCAGCCGCTCGCTCAACCACGGCGCGTCCTCCAACGCGTCAACAAGCTCCGGCGCGCCGTTGAGCACCTCGATCACACGGCTGCCGATGTCCTCATCGCGCGCCGCATCCCAGAGCACGGGCGCGGCCAGCAGCGCCACCAGCAGATCCGAATGGGGACGCAGCACCCGCAGCAGTTCCTCGTCCCGCAGCAGCAGTTCGTAGTCCACCGAAATTTCCGGGTGGCGGGACGACATGGTCAACAGCGCGCCGATGACTCCGGCCTCCGAGGCGAACCGCCTGGCCACCGCCACGCTGCCGTCCCCGAAGGACCGTAGCGCGGCACCCACTGCGGGGACACGGGACACCAGGTGGTACAGGTCGCCTCCGTCCTCCTCGTACACGGCCCGCACCACATCGAGGTCACCGTCCAAGTTCTTCAGTACGTTCGGGGCCCCGAAGAACCCTTGCCGCAGCACCACCTCCTCCTCCAGCGCCTGGATGACCTCGGACCGGGCCAGGACGGCGAGCATGGCCTGATCTGTCCCTGCCATGGGCAGGCCACGGTTGGTGATCGAGTCGAGCAGCATCGGCGCCTCGGCCAAGAGCTCCACCAGCACCGGGCTCTTCTCGAGCGCTTCGAAGAAAGGCCGGTATCTGGTCGCCGCCTGGAGAACCTTCGGGAAGTCCAACAACCGGCGCAGCAGTGCCCGCCCGTCGGGTGTTACCGCCGTGCGTGTTTCGACCATCAAATAAACAAAGTTCTCGACACGCAGGTTTTCGCCCCAGGGCACATCGCCGCCCTTGAGACTGAGCACCACCTCCGCATGCTCGCGAGCGCGGCTCCGGGCCTCCTCCTCCGCCAAGCCCAGCGCGACGAGTGCCTCGTCGACGGCCTGCCGGGCGCGGCTGGGCAAGCCACCGCGCCTGGCAGCATTCCTCCGAGATGCCCCGGCGCCAGGTGCCCCGCCCCGGCCCCGCACCTTGGTGGGGAGCCCCACGATGCAGCGCGCGATCTGCGCAGCACGCTCCTTGGTGCTGGTGTTTACGTGCCAGGTAGGACGCAGCACAGAATGCCACCGCGCCACCACCGCCGGCATCTCGCTCTCGGGCACAACATCAGGCCGCTTCAGATCCTTCGCCAACGCCCGGAATACATCGCTGTACACGGCAGGATCCCAGTCCGGCCCGCTCCGGTCCTCGTTCTCGACCGCAAGAGCGAAGGCATGTTCAGTGGCGTCGAAAAGGATGCTGCGCGCGATCAGCCCACCACGCTCCTCCCGCACGGCATCCTCATCGGGGAGTGTCTCCCGCTGCTCCCAGACAGGCAGCAGCGCGGCATAGCCCCGCTTCACCTCCGATATATCAGGCACCACATCGGAACGCCCCAGTTCCGCCCTCAGGGCCAGCAGCACCTCATCACGCAGAGCGTCCCAGTCCACCCCACTCCCGTCCTCGACCTCGACCGGAGAAGCGGAGGCAGGGGCGGGGGCGAAGGAAATGAGGTCGGGATCCGCGTTACTGCCCGGAACGCCCTCGGCCGCGCTCTCCTCCTCCGCCCGCTCCGTCCCCGCGGGCGCTCCCAGGGCGGCCAGCGCTTGTACCCGCAGCTCGACCTCGGCGGACACGCCCTGCTCGAAGTCGAGTCCTCTGTTCCAGGAGGTCCGGTAGACGTACACCATGTCGCTGTCGTCCAGCCCATGGGCGTCGGCTGCGGCGCGTGTCCCGGGTGTGAGTATCCCGGCGTCCTCGGCAAGGCCGGCGGTCAGGGTCTCCTCGTCGAAGGAGCGCGGGTCAAAGGGGTGGACGCGGCCGGACGGGTGCGCCCAGTGCTTGCTGGTGCTGCCGTCGGACGTACGTGTCGTCAGCAGGACCGGCACGTGGAGATCGTGTGCGAGGTCGCGGGCGAGGAGGGGGGCCGACAGGCCGATGTACCGGGTCAGCAGCGGCAGTTCCAGCTCCGGGCGGGCCGGCTTCGGGAGAGCAGCCTCCGGGGAGACCTCGACGGGCGGGAAGAGTTCGGTCCGTGTCTGCTGAACGGTGCGGATGATGTCGTTGAGGCCGACGGTGAGGTCGGGCAGGTCCGGCAACGCCCCGGACCAGCCCTCGTACTGGGCCAGGGACGCGCGCGCCCTCTGCCGGGCCGGGGACTCGGCCTCGGACGCCTGCGCGTCATCCTGCTGGGCCAGGGCGTCGAGATCGCCGCTGATGCTGGTGACCGCCCAGGCGACCGTGTCGCGGAAGGCCTCGGCGGCCAGATCCCGCGGGTCATAGCGGAGGACCAGACCGCGCAGCCCGGTGTCCGCGTGCGCGGCGCGGATGTCCCTGGCGACCTCCGCGTAGAGCCGTGCCGGGTTGAGGCGGGCCCAGCGACGCCCCGCCTTGGCGACCAGGGAGGACAGGTTTTCCTCCGGGGCGTGGCGCAGTGCCTGCCAGTCCTCGCGCCGGGAGGCGACGGCCTTGTCCCTCTGCGCGGCGAGGTCCGCCCGCAGCTTGTCGATCTGGTTCTGGTGCATCTGTAGGAAGAAGTCCCCGGAGAACTGCTCCCCGGGCACATCGCCGCCTGGGGTCTGCCACCCCAGCAGGCGCAGCAAGTCCCGCAAGGGCCCCAACAGCAGGTGCCGCGAGGACAGCTCGCCCCTCACCCAGCCCTTGGTGCGGACCCGGACCTCATACATCGGGCCCTTCTCCTTGCCGTGCTGCTCGTCCCTGGAGTTCAGGTTGGCGGCGCCGGCGAAGTTGGCGCTGGAGGTGCGGGTGAAGGTGTCGGCCGGTGAGCCGTCCATGGAGACCGGCGGGTTGGCCTGGTGGATGCCGCCGTTTCCGCTGCCGCCCGCGGAGACCGTCGGCCGCCAGGGGTCGCTGCTCGTGGTGACCGTCGTGCCGCTCTGGTGCTTGTTGTAGCGGCCGCTGCCGCTTTCGTCGACCTTCCCGAGCACCTGGAGATCGAACGTCTCGACGTAGGCCAGTACCCTCATGCGCTTCGAGGAGTGGCCGGGCATGAAGATGTCGGGCAGCAGCTCCTGTTCCTCGCCCGTGGCCGCCAGCAGGTGATGGGCCAGGTGTCTGACGGTCATCAGCTCCCGCAGCGCGAACGCGGAGAGCTTCCTCTCACCGTCGGCGTACGGACCGAACGCCTTGGTGAGCAGCTTCGTCACCGCTGGCAGCGCCTGGTCCGTCAGAAAGCCCACCACGTGCAGGTCGCCCACAAGCTGGGGCAGCCGCCGAAGGTCACGCGGCGCCAATGGACCGTTGACGCGCTTGTAGTCCCCCACACCCCTGGGAACCGAGAGCACCAGGCTGCCCTCGTGGGTGGAGTCCTGGGTGACGGACCTCGTCTGGTCCCGCCCGCGGTACCAGTTGATGATCACGTCGTGCAGCGGACGCCCCGCCAGGTTCACGCGGCGCGCCGTGACCACCGTCTTCTGGCGGGCTTCGAGGATCGCGCTTCCGGCGAAGCTGCCAATGGTGTTCTCCGATGTCTTCACCTCGTGGTGATTGACATTCCGGGCGCTTCCGGTGGCGAGGCTGAGGCCACCCGATCCGCTGCCGGGCGACGCACCGCCACCGAATCTCGCGACGGTGGCGGACTGGCCGGTGCTCATCGACTTGGTGAGCGAGTTGTTCAGCGTCTGATGCTCGTAGGACTCCTGGCCTGTGTCGTCCTTGAAGTCGACCAGGACCGGCTCAGTGGTGAAGAAGGCCCGCAGGTCGAGTACGACATAGTCCGCGAGCAGCCAGCCGACCGGATTGGTGAAGATGACCTGGTATCCACCGGGGGCGAGGAGGTTGTCCCACATGGCGTGGTCGCGGCCTACGGCGAACATCGCCTGGAGGGAGTCGACGACGAGCTGTGTGCGGCCGAGGCGGCGGCCCTTGCCGGTCCACAGCGCTGCATGCGAGGTCAGCAGACCGGGTGCGACCTTCTCCAGCAGGTCACTGACGATCTTGAGTGTCGTCTGGCCGTCGTCGTACGTCAGGCTGCGAACGCCGGCGTGGCCCAGAAGGTTGCCGTCGGGGTTGCCCAACTGCAGGTAGTCCGGCAGCGAGACTCCGAGCTCGGGGTCGGCCAGATTCTCGTGGAACGCCTCGTTGAAGTCCTCCCGCACCTGTTCGCTCAGGATGGGCGAGCCGCCGTCGCGGTGGAGCTGGGCCAGTTTCTCTGCGACCTCCAGCAGGCGGACGGTGACGGCCTTGGCCTTACGGGGGTGGTTCAGTCGGTGGAGAAGCGCACCGGCCAGGGTGTTCCCCGACAGTTTGACCTCGCCGTTCTCCCAACCCTCCAGGATGGACAGGAGAGAGGCGTCCCCAAGAGGAAGCACTCCTGTCGCGTACTCCTTGAGCGCGTCGGAAATCGGCAGCCAGAACTCCGCAGCGCGGCCGGACACCCTCTCCTCGCCACTGCTGTAAGCGGACCACCAGAACTTGCCGCGCTTTTCCTGACGGCTTGTGACGATGAAATCAGCGGGCACTCGGAAGGCGGCGACGCGTTCGAAGTTGAGCGGAAGACTCTCGTGGGCAGCGCCGCGGCCTGTGCTGGTCGCGGTGTTGAGCTGCCACTGGCGGGCGCTGGACGCACTTCCCTGCAGATAGACGGCGGACTCGTCCGCGGGGACCACGCCGCCGGTGGTGAGGTCGAACTGCACCCACCTCAAGCCGTAACTTCTGGTGTCGGTGGTGGTCACCGTGGACTGGAAAAGCGTGATCATGCCCGTGACGACTGCTCGGTCGCTGAGACCCATGAAGGTGGACTTCCCCAGGAGCGTCTTGACGTCCACCATGCCGTGGGTGTCTCGCACCAGCCCGGAGTCGAAAGGCCCGTCGGTGGTGTACGCGTCGTTGAGGCTCTCCTTGAAGTGCGACCGGATGAGGCGCGTGAACTTGCCCACCTGCTGGCCGGACGGGCTCTGCGGGCTGCCCGTCAGGTCCTTCAGGGGGCCTGCGGCAGCGGGCAGCAAGCCCTTCGCGTTCACGTGGGCGATATGTGCGTTGAGCAGCGCACTCGCCGGAGTGTTCGGGAGCGTGGTGTCGTCCCGGTACACGTCGTCGCTGACAGGTGGCACGAGCGCGCGGCTCACCTGGTCGTTGAGCACCTTCTCAGGCAGTGCGCGGATGCCGGGACGCGCCCAGCCCGGCACGCCGGAGGACTGGATCCGCACCTTGACGACCCAGTTGGTGTGCTGTTCCCACTCTTCGAAGAACTTCGTCTCCGCCAGGCCAGGCCGGTTGATGAACCGTGAGACCTGCTGGGCGGCGCCGGTCTGCACGCTGAGGTCCAACCCCATGGCGCCTGCGCGGAGCTTGTTGACGAATGCGCTGAAGCGCACGGAGAGACTGAGCTTGCGGGCTCCGGACACCGCGTAGTTCGCACTGTCCCCGGCCATCGAGAGGTAGGCCAGCTGGTCCTCTTCGGTGCTGCCCAGATGCTTCGGGTCCTGGCTGCCCTTGGCGGCGCTGATGGTGACCTCCATCTTGGAGTCACCGAAGTCCATTCCGAGCGTGCCCTTCGGCAGGCTCAGGGTGAACGACAGGCCGTCCTGGTGCGCTACGTCGAAGTGCGTCTCCAACCCGCGCTGCGATACGGCGTTCCTCAGCTTTTCCTTGTTCTCAATCCGCATCTCCTGCCCACTGCCGTGGCTGTACCAGGAGCGGTTACGCATCGACGCTTGGCCGGGAAGCACCGCGAAGCCGTACTCGGCCGCCACCTGTGTGAGGTAGTTCCGCATTTCCTGTACGGTCTGCGGGTCGATTCTCACGTAGCCCATGCCGACGCCCTCGCCATTCATCAGGGAGAGCGGCGGCGTCCTGATCTCGTCGGCGGGCTTGAAACTGCTGCTGATGATGTCCGGGCGGTATTCGACCCGGTCGAATCCGTCGACGTGCACGAGCGGGAAGACCTTCGGGACGGCGCTGTGGTCGACGGGGAAGCCGTGCTTGAACGCGTCGGCCTCCCCCATCCGCAGGAGCCCGCTGCTCGGCCTCCAGGGCGTGGAGACAGGGTCCTTGCCGACCACCGAGATCTCTGCGCTGATCTCGAAGTACGTTTCGTAGGCGTTGGTATTGGACTGCTTCCTCGGGACGGTCACCGCGATGTCGGTACGTCCCGCAGAGACGGTGCTGGCCGTCGACGGGACGAATTCCAGCCCGACGCTGCCGCCCAGCCCCACCCCTTCGATCCAGCCGGCCTCTCCCGTCACCGCGATCTTCTCGGACTGGTTGAGGGTGTGCCCTCCGCCGACGGAGTCGACAGCGGTGCGCACGGCCTCGAGGTGGGCCTGGTTACTGGTCGCGCCCACACGCCTGGGCGGCCTCTTGAGCCTGCGGGCGCGCAACACGACCGTGGCAATGGTCCTGCCGCGCCGATCGTGGATCGCGAACGGGTAGCCTTCCGCCACGTCGTTGACGGCCTCGTTGAGGTGAGGGCGGACGGCCCACAGCTTCTGCTTCAGTTCAGCGAGTGAAGTGCCGACGAGAGGCAGCGACAGACCCTCGTCATTCATGACCTCGGTCATGTCGTCGACCACGTTCGGCAGGTTGGTCAGCCCGGAGACGTAGTAGGTCTCCGGGAGCTGCGTCTCCAAGCCGCCCGTGGCGGTCGCTGCCACCTGGGCGGGCGCCTTCTGCAGATAGTGGGTCGGCGCCCACAGGAGGAGTCGCTCCGTACCCGGGTCCGGCAGGCTCTTCGAAGCGACGTCCGACCACTTCGTGTTGTTGTCGGTGCGGACTCGTATCGAAATGTTCGGGCGCCAGGACGTCAGTTTGGGCTTGTCGTTGCGGGTGGTCTCGACGATGCCCGTCTCGACGTACTCCGTCGTGCTCGCGCTCCGCCGGGAGACGTTGGCCGTGAAGCCGGCGCTCACGCCTACGCGCGCCGCCTGCAGCGCAGGCACGGTCGGCACGCCGATGCCCCACTTCGCGGCGATCCCGAGCCGGGTGGCGCCCGTGGCCCCGGACTGAGCCCGGGTGTAGCCGCCCGTGGCGAACGTACCGTCAATGGTCTCGGTGCCGTGGTGAGGCTCCTCGGGCTCCGAGGTGACGGTACCGGCCGCCGCGGGCTCGCTCTCCTCGGTCTCGGGCAGCTCGGGAATCGTCTCCAGGGCGGGGCGCACGGCAGGCGAAGCCGCGTTGACGACGGTGTGCGGCTGGTCCGGGTTCATGGAGAACAGCACTTCGAACGGGCCGACTTGGAGCGGCAGCCCGGTGATCTGGCCTTCCTCCGAACCGGACACCTGGTAGGCGTACTGGGCGAGCAGACGGTACGGCAGCCGGTCCCAGACGACGGCCGGGACCTTGTCGGCGTTCGCCCCCAACTCCTGGCGTACCAGGGCCATGAGCTCGGCTATGTACGGCAGGCCGCGGAAGGGGACGAGAATGCTCCGGATCGCCGGATCGGCGTCCACCGGGTCACCCGTCGCCAGGACGAACGGCGAGGGCAGGTGCGCGGGGGGTCCGTCGTCCGAGACGGTTCTGATGCCCGGCGTGGGAACACCCTTACCTTTTCGGTCCCCGGGAGCGAACATGCGGTAGCTCTCGGTGTCCGGGCTCGCGTCAACAGAAGCGTCCGGCAGGCGCTGCGGCCGGCCCGGCCGCACGCTGCGGGTCATCGGGTCGAGGACGAGGCCGTACCTGCCCCCCTCGACGGGCCGGCCCAGTTCCGCGGCGAGCAGCGGGGCGACCCGGTCAGCGCCCGGCATCATCAGGACCGGCATACGTCCCGGCGCACTCAGGGCGAGGACGGAGGCCAGGGCCGCCGGGGAGACCCAGCGGTCACCGAAGACGAAGCCCTTGTCGCGGACCTCACCGTTCACGAACACGAGCTCGTCCCTCAGGGCGAGCTCCCCCAGCACGTCGACGGCCGCGGAATCGTCGGGGGACATCTGCTGCGCGGACTCCGGCAACCACACTGCCACCGCTGTCTCGTCCTGCGCGCGTCCCACCCTGACACTGGTCAGGAGTTCTTCGATGGGCACACGAGGGGTCACGGAGGGGCGCACCGCGGCCAGGACACGACGGCGGAGACGGCGGAGACGGTCGCGAACGGCCTTGGACGAGGACGGGCCGCCGGGGGGCAACGGACCCACACGCACGTTCTTGTCCACCGGCGTGGAGGCGGGCTCGGTCGGCGGGAGGTCCGCCGTGACCTCGGGTCCTGCCGATGTGTTCCCGGCCTTCGCGTCAGTCTCGGGAACGGCCTGCTGCTGGACAGCCGGCTCGGTCACCGGGGCCGTTTCAGTCGGCAGGGCCTCAGCCGCCTCCGTCTCGGCCGCTGGTGCAGGTGCCGGTGCGGCCGGGGGTGCGGCCGGAGACGTGGGTCCGGCCAGGGCTGCGGCCACCATGTCGGCCGGGGACTCCGGCACGGCCGGGGGCTTGAGCTCGGTCAGTTCCTTCACCAGGTCGGTGAGGGAGGCGCGAGGGCCGGGCCGTCCCATCGGCACGGCCTCGCCGGAGCGATAGGCCGTCCATCCCGTCGGCTGCGGAGCCGCGACGGGAACGGAGACCTTGTGGAGCTTCTTCGTGGTCGGCCGCACAGGATCGAGCCCGGCTTGAGCGCCGATGACGTCCACGGTGTGACGCGCGAGACGCGTGCTCAGGGCCGCCGCGAGTCCGGCGGTGTGCGGGCCGAGAAGGGCCAGGCGGTGTGGTGGCTGCGCCTCCTCGGCGGTGAGCACGGCTGCGATCCCGTCGGCCAGCTCGTCCTGGGACACATCTCTGCCGCGAATCGTGTAGGTGCCGTCGGGTCCCGGGTCGGGCAGTGCGAGCACACGGGTCTCCGAGTCGAACCCGAGGAGTCCGTGAGCCCTGTAGGCCGCGGCCCATTCGTCGTTGTTGCCGGGCAGCGCGTAGCCGCCCGGGGTGGTCTTCCACGCGATGCGGACCGCGTCGGCCGGTGTGCTGCCGGAGAGGTCCGACCGGTTCTCGGCGACAGCGGCACGAGCTTCGCCCTCGCGCCGGGCGAGCCGGCGGGATTCCGCGTCGACGCGGGCGACGCGCGAAGCCTCCCGCAACTCCTGCTCGTACCGGCCCTGCAGCTCCGTCGCGTACCGCGCGTCCTCGCGTGCCCTGTCCCGGACGTTGATCCGCGCCGTGCGGTCGATCACGTCTTGGTTCGCGTTCTTGGCCGCCTCGGCTGCCTGGTCCGCCGCGGCGACCTGAGCCGCCGTGGCAGCCTGGCCGTCCCTCCGGTTCACCCAGTCGTTGATTCCCTGAAGCCTCGCAGCCGTCTCCTCGGCCTGCTCCCGGACTTCCTTCATCTCTTCCAAGGACCGCGGGTCGATGATCTGCGCCGCTCTCAGCGCCTCTTCCGCGGCGCTCCGGGTGTCATTGGCGGACTCTGTTTCCTTGGCGCTCTCCCTGACCAGTTCCCGAGCGACCGCCAACCGGGCGGCGCGCTGCGCCAGGAAGTCCCGACTGTCACTGTGTGCGGTCTCAGCCCCCGAGTGCTCGCTGCGTTCGGGGTCGATGATGTGGTGTTCCAGGTGGTCGGCCACACCGTCCTTGTAATGGACGACTGCCAGGTCCACCGGCTGACGAGTGGCCATTGCGAGAGAGCGGGCCGAACGGATGTAGTCGTCGCGCCGCGAGGAGCCGTTCAGGTCGGCGACCAGGTGCAGTGGCCGGTCGGCCGTGAAGCGCTCGTCCGCGGGCAGGGCTCCGAGCCGGTCTGTCAGTTCCCTCGTCCGGGCATCCCTCGCCGTCGGGTCGTCCGCCAGCTCCACCGCCTCCGGGTGGACAGCCTGGGAAGGGAACCGCGTCGCCAGTTCCTCGGCCCGGGCCGCGGACAGCAGCCCCGTGAAGGGCAGACCCGGGTCCACCTCGATCACGTGTCCGTGCGGGCCGGCGACGACGTACGTGAAGTTTCCGCCGTAGGGGTACGTCAGTTGGTCGGAGTCCTGGCGGTCGCGCTCCACGTGGTCGCCGTCCGGCCGCTCCATGACCGCCGGACCGCCCTGACGCCGGAGCACCCCCGCCCGCGCACCCAGGACCGGCCCCTTGTCGCCCAGTGTGGTCAGAGCGAGACTCTGCTCGAAGAGGCGTTGGACGTTGTTCCGTACGTTCTGCGTCTGGAGGGTCGTGTTCATGACCAGACCGTGATCCGCGGTCGGCCCGAACGCAGACAACTGCGGGGGGCGCGGTCCTCCACGCCCATCGAGGTATTTCTCGGCCGCCGTCTCGCCAAGCATCGTCGCGGGTGCGTACCGCGCCACGTGATCGAGCCCGGGGAAGTCCAGCCCCTGCGGGTGCTTGCCCAGTTCGTATTCCAGCATTCCCGGCCGAGCCGCCGCCGCGTCCACCAGAGCGACCACCGGTTCGGGAGCGGGCTGGTCCTCAGGAACGGGCGGCGGGGCGGTCTCGGGTACGGCCTCCGGCTGGGCGCCCGGCTCGGTGTCCGTGGGCGGCGTCTCGAGCTGAGCCGGTTTCGGGCGAAGAAGAGCGCCCACGGTGGGGTCGTCTTCCAGGCCGTCTTCCAGCTTGCCGCTCTTCGCGTTCATCGGCAGCATGCCGAAGAGGCCACCGGGAACCTTCATCCGCACCGTGCCCTGCGGCCCTTCGACGTCCACGGTGACACCGAAGCGGTAGAACCGGTAGGGCCGCGTGCTCTCCTTGTTCCGTTCGTCGGTCTCGCCCAGCTCGGCGCTCCGGCTTGTGCTGTCCTCCTGGTACACGATGTCGACCGGCACACTCCCGTACATCGCGTGCTCGTCCACCGGGCCGCCGCCTTCAGGGCCGGCCGCGAACAGCATGCCGCTGCTCTTCGCCTCCTCGTGCACCGGTGCATCGTCGAACTGCTTGTATCGCCGCTGTTTGAGAACGAAGCCTTCCGGGGCGCCCAGAATGTCGGCGCTGTCCAGTTCCAGGCCCACGATGGCGGATCCGTCGGCGAGCGGAATCTCGGCCAGGCTTTTGAACAAGTCCTCGATACGGGGCCGCAGCATGCTGCTGCCGGTGTGGTGCTTGTAGACCAGACCCGCCACGGTGGCGAATTCCAGGCCGACGATCTTCGGGGGGCGGCCGACCTCGGTGATGGGCGCCGTGCGGTGAGGTATGACGGTCAGGCCGGCCCAGCGTCCGATGGACGCGGCGGCCGGGAAGGTCAGCGGATGAAGGTTCCGCAGGAACACGTCGGGCGGCGAGGTACGCGGGGAGCCGGACCCCGGCCCCTTCTTCGGAAGGGGCGGCTGCCAGGCGACCTCGGTCTCGCGCACCGCAGTGAGGTCGAGGGGCCACTGTTGCTGCGACTGCTCGACCATGTCGGTGAGGTGGCGGGGTACGAGCAATCGCACCTTCCCCTTCACCAGCCGGTCGGCCTCGTTCCCCGGGTCGTGCCAGATGGCGGTGGGCATGCCATGCGCGGGGACGCCGGCATCCAGGGTCAGGCGCGAGATCCTGTTCGCCGTACGTGAGAACACCCTCAGCAGTTCCGGCAGTTCGGTGGTCATCCCCATCTCGATGCGGAACTTGACGTCGTGTCCGAACTCCTCCGAGCCGCCCTTGATGTTGGCGCGATGGATTCCGACCGTCTTCTCGGTGTCACCGTCGCTCGTACTCGAGGACTTGAAGTACTCGGCCACGGCCTCGACCCCGCCGTGTCCCTCGCCGTCTCCACCCCGCACACGAACATCGACGCCGCCGGAGAACATCCAGCCGAATTCCTCGCTGCGGGACGTCGTGTCCACCGACTCGCTGCGCAGCGTGAGTTTCGTCTCGTCGCGCGGCCGCTGCCCCTGGGGACGGCCGAGTTCCGCCACCGTGACGTTCACCCACAGGTATTCGGTGACACCCAGCGAATTGATGACCGGGAACCAGCGAAAGTAGCCCTGGTTGGTCAGGGCATACCAATGGGTCTGCAACCCGTCGGCGGAGTAGGCCGGTTTCAGGGACTGCTGGAGATCGTCGAAGCGCGGCTCCTTGTTCCCGTTCTCGACGCGTACGACCCCCCGTGCCCGCAGTCGGTCATTGATCGTGTCAAGGACATCCCCGCGAATGATCTCGGGATGCGAAATGCCCGGTATCAGGCCGGGGTCGAGGTAGGTCCGGGTCTTCTCCGATGACTGTGTCCGGTCCACGCCCGAAGCCGCACTGTCGGGCTCGATCGGACCGTTCGGGTTCTGGTCGGTGGCAGCGGCTGGAGTGGGGAGGGTGAGGATGTCTTCGAGTCGACGCTTGGAGACGAGCGCATCGAGGGCATGGGGAGCGAGCAGGTACTCGGTTACCTCAGTGAGTTTGCCGCCGCGCCAGCGGGTGCAGGTCAGCTCGAACAGCACGTCGTTGCGCAAGATCCGGACCCCATCGCGACGGCCGAAGTGGCTGAGCCGTGAGATGTCGATCGAGCCGGTGTCGTCGCCCTCCGAGTGTCCCCAGTTCTTGATGGCCTTCGCATGGACCACCGCGTTGACCCGGGCGCCGGCACCGGAGGCGTGGTCACCGTTCGCCGCATCGGAGCCGAACCGGGCCTGGGGGCCTACGGAGCCGATCAGGCCCAGGCCGTAACTCTTCGCCCGCGCGTACCTGTGGGTCGCGGCGGCCTTGGAGTACTGCTCGACCTCGATAGCCGTACTGCTCCTGATGCCGGCCCGCTTGTACACGTGGATCCTCAGGCGCAGCGCGTGGTTGTACCCGCCCTCCTTGGGCAGTCCCTCCTCGTAGCCTCCCGGAAGGACGGCCGGGCCGAAGTGGGAGCTGAGGATCGAGGGATGAGCCAGGTCCTTGATCCCCTGGGGCCAGCCCGAGGGGTCGGCGACCCAGGCATCGATCAGGCGCTGCCGCTCCACCGGGTTGCGCTCCCCGGCGTACTTCTGGTCGGCGTACATCCGGGCGCCGAGCTGAGCCAGCTCGGGCATGAGATAGAAAGCAGGATAGACGCCCTGGGCACCGTCGGAGAGATCCAGCCACTGGCCGGGGGACGAGGACGAATCCGGTCCCTGAGGGAGAGACGCGTGCACCGCCCGCACCTCCTCCAGCGCCTTCGCCCGAGCCTTTGCCAGAGCTTCCGCCTGCACCCGCGCCTGTGCCCTCTCCCGCCGATCCGCCCGCGCCCGCGCTCCCAGCTGCACGATGTGCTCGGCGGGAGTTCCCTGCTCCGCCCGTGTCAGCGCACGCCGCTCCGCCTTCTCCCGTGCCTTCACCTCTGCCTGCGGGGGGCGCTGGAGGCGGGTGCCCCTCACCGCCTGCTTCCGCGCCAGTACCTGCCACTCCTTCGCCAGCACGCGCGCCTGCGCCCAGACCGACTTCCGCGCGGCGGCCCGCACCCGCTTCCGCTCCTTCCGCTCCGCCTTCTCCTGCGCGGCCAGGGTCCTCTCCGCCGGTGTGGTGCGCTGGAGGCGGGTGCCCCGCGCCGTCTGCGAGGCAGGCTGTTCCAACTCCGCCGGAAGCACTTCCCGTACCCAGGACTGAGCGCGCGTCACGGCGTCTGCCAGCGCCAGTGCATCCGTGGCGGGCCGCTCCCCCTCCACGGGGCCGGCTGCCCGCACCGCCGCAGCCAGCGCCGACACCTGCGCCACCGACTCCACCACCGCCTGTGCCCGCGTGAGGGGCCGCTCCGTCTCCACCGCGGGCTGCGCCGCCCGCGCCAGCGCCTGCGCCAGCATCCGCGCCACCGCCAGCGCCTGCGCGACGGGCCGCTCCGGCTCCGCGGGACGGGCCGCCCGCACTTCTGCCTCCGCCAGTGCCTGTGCTCGCGTCACCTCGTCCGCCAGCGCCCGCGCCTGCGTGCCGGGCTGTCCCGGCTCCACGGGACGGGCTGCCCGCACCGTCGCCGCCAGCGCCGACGCCTCCGACAGCGCCTCCACCACTGCCTGCGCCCGCGTGGCAGGCCCTTCCTCAACAGGACGGGCAGCCGCCCGCACCAACGTCTGCGCGTCCGCCTGCGTGAAACGCTTGGGGCGGCTTACCTGTGCCTTCCTCGCTTCCTCCACCGTGACGGGTTCTTCAGCGGCGTGGTCCTCCGGTACGACCAGACGGGACACGATGGGAAGCCGGCCGGTGAGGAATTGGGTCCTGTCCCTGACCGAGGTGACCCGCCATTCCACCGACATCGGGTAGCGATGTTCGTGAACAATCCCATCGGTCTCCGTCCGGCGGTAGGTCGCGACAGCACCGCTCAGCGTGTTCCTGTTGTCCCGGTCCACGCTGAACGTCCCGCGAAGCGCCCCGAACTGGAGACGCAGGTAAGGGAAGACCCAGAATTCGGGCAAGGTCAAGCGGGCGCCACCGCCGAGGGCCGTCCTGAGGTTCCATCCCGTACCGCGCTGGCCGGATGTGATGGACGAGGACACGGTCCTGGTGTTGACCTTCATGCGGAAGTTCTCGCCCGTGGCTGTGGTGCCGTCCTCGCTGACGGAGTCGGCCAGTGGACTGGGCCCGTCGATGCGGTCGCCCCACACCGCCTTCGCGCTCACATCGTAGAGACGTCCACCGATCTCGATGGTGCGCTCGACCCCTAGAAGCGCCTGGTTCAGGTCCGCTTCCCAGGCCGGCCGGCCGTAGGCGACTGCCAGGTCCCGGTCTGCGAAGGCCCAGTCGTTCTTCTCGGCCTTCTGGAGCTTCCGGGGCCGCACGACGTTCCGGGTCGTCCTGGGCCTGCGGGTCTTCCTGAGCTTCCGGGGCTCCTGGACCCCGGGAGCCTCCTGAGGCTCCTGCGACTCCTGGAGTACCGGAGCCTCCTGGGTGCTCTGGAGCTCCCGGACCTGCTGGATCCTCCGCGTCTGACGCTTCTGGAGCTTCCGGGGGCCGCTCTGGGCGTGGAGCTGACTGATGGCATCACGAATGTCCCGCTGAAGGGTCTCGACACCTGCCAGAGCGATCGGCACAGCGAAACCGAGACCTCGTCGGGAGGCCAACGCCAGCGGCTCCCGCGGGTGAGGTGCCGACAGCTCGTTGATCTCCTCAGGGAACCGGAACATCGGCGCGGGGATCGACAGCCCTGGGGGGATGCGGGGCTTGGGCGGAGGGGCGAACACCCGGTAGCCGTTTAGGTCAAAGGACCATTCCTCGCCGACGGTCTTCTTCACGAAGTCCGCCGCATCCCCCCGCGGAACACTGGTTACTCCGTCGGTGATGACTACTACCGGAGCGATCCTGTGAGTGGATTCGAAGACCACTACGAATTTGAACTTGGCCCAGTAGTCGGACTGCAAGCCATCGTCGTTGAGCACCGTGTGGCTCAGATGCCCAGTCCCTCTGGAGTGGCCTGCGTTCCGGCCCAGTTCGAGCGAGAAACTGCCCGCCGGAACCAGGGACTTCACCTCGACCGCGGAGTCCTCGCCGGATTGGTGACCCCCGCCGGCCCCCGAGTCCCCACCGCCGAGCCCGGCGCTGTTGTAACCCACGCCCAGCGCGACATCCGAGGCCCCCTCGGTTTCGGCGGCACTGTTACCTCCTGCACCGATGTCGTCGCGAGTGCCGACCTTGCTGTCCCCGAGATACTGGAGACTCTCGATCGTGTAGCCGACGACACGCAGGTGACCTCGGAACTTGTTGAACGGCCCGCTTGTCTCGATTCCGTTGGACGAATCCCCACTGCGCCACCAGAGAAAACGGTTGCGGGCGGTCTGCTCGCTCAGGAAACCCTTCGCCGAGTTCATCTTGGCCCGGTTCAGAATGTTCCGCACAGCCGGGGCGGTCAGCCCAGCGGCGAGCATGTTCCGGTGCAACCCGGCGATAAGGGGAGTGACGTTGAGCGCCAGAAGCAGATCGCGGGCCTGGGAAGGGGAGGAATCGCCGTGCGCGGGCATGGGCCCCGCCTCGGGGGCCATGTAATTCGGGCGATGCCCGTCCTCGCCGCTGTAGACGGAAGGAATGTCGACGTGGACCCGGTCAGGGACGGTGACCTGGTGGACGGGGGCGTGAGTGGCATCCACACCATCGACGAACACGCCCATCTGAAGGCCGGCGCTGAAACGGCTCAGCTTGGTGATGAACGGCTTGCGGCCTGACAGGACCCTACGCGTCCAGTCAATGGACCTGTCTATGGATGAACTCACCTGGAGTTGGGGGCCCGGGATTCCGACCACGGAGCTCAGCGCGCCGGTCCCCACATTCAGGAGGGTGAAGGGAGCTGCTTCCAGCCCCCGAGTGATCTCCCGTCCGCTTTCCCCCCCGGTCACCGTGGACCCGAAGCCCACGGCGTATTCGCCGTCCGGGACCGGACCAATGAGCGTAAGGTCGCGCATCACCGGTCGCAGCCAAACCAGTCGGCCGCCTACGACCAGAGTGCGGCCGACCGCGAGGATGTCGTCCCACGTCCGCGCCGTGCGGGTGAGCAGCAGATCGCATATCTCACGTCGGATTCCTTGACGCAGAGCCTCTTGCGAACCAGGCCCCCGCAGGTCAAGACGCGAACTGATCCGCTCCGCCCAGGCTTCCGCCTCACCCTTGTCGAATTGCACCTGCTCGACCGACTCGGGGACGACGGCCTGCCCCATCGCGCCATGAGCGAAATACCACGGGGCGACGTCCGGGGCGGGGTCGATATCCGGGGCGGACGACTCCCCTTCAGGAGACGTCACCACAATGTCCGGAACCCCGTCCGGCCCCGATTTCGCGACGCCGGGAGCCGGGACCGTGGCGTCGGAATCCTGTACGGGGCCAGCGGAGTCCGGAATCGCCTCGGCCACCGAGTCCGAGGTGGTTCCTTCAGTGGCCGCCGTCGTCACGGCCGCCTTCGTCGCGGGGCCCGGCCGCTGAGCGGACAGCGCGGCAGGGGCCTCGGCCTCT
Source organism: Streptomyces sp. NPDC102441 (assembly GCF_044765585.1). Taxonomy (NCBI): domain Bacteria; kingdom Bacillati; phylum Actinomycetota; class Actinomycetes; order Kitasatosporales; family Streptomycetaceae; genus Streptomyces; species Streptomyces sp. NPDC102441. The sequence goes on along the minus strand of NZ_JBIWKH010000004.1, from coordinate 1,990 downwards.
TGGTCAGGCCTGGAGAGGTCCGGGGGGACCGGGCCGCGCGGCGCGCTGTCCGACCAGAAGGCAGCAGCGTCCACCAGTGCGGCATCCGCCGGTGAAAGGTCATCGCGCGGTCCGATGGCCGATACCAAGTCCTCCAGCAGGGCTGACTGTCTGCCGGCCCCCTTCAAGAAGGGGCGGAAGTGTCCCGGAAGATCCGCCCTTTCCAGCAGTATGCCGTTACGTGCAGCGTGCACGATGCGGCCGATCGCCGCACTGATGACACTTCGCGGGTCCTTCTTCCGGGCCTCGCCGCCCGCCGGCGGCGCTTCCATCGCGGCAGTAAGAGCGACATCGACCTCCAGGCCGAGCCCGTTCATCTTCGGGTCGTGCAACAACAGCTCAGCGACCTCGTCCCAAGGCACCTCAAACCTGAGGCCCCAACGCAGGGCCATAAGCAGGTGTGGGGGTCTGAGTTGAGGCCTCTCTGGTATCAGACCTCGCACCAGGTACATACCACTAGGCCATGGTGTCGGTGTCAGAGGGACCTTAGTGAGATACTGGCCCCTTTGCTGCGACCAGGCCGCCTTGGTTGTGTCGACCACCTTGGGGTTCACCTTGGCCCAGGCCCAGTTGCGGCCCGACGCCGTGCCTTGGGAATCGACCATCTCGGATTCCGGGTCGTAGGCTCCCAGCGTCACCAGGTGAAACGCGCCCAGCGCGGTCGGGTTGTCCAGGTCGCGTCCCGCGGCCGCCGCCTGGGCGGCCAGTTCGAGCAGTTCGCCAGGCCGGGCCGGTTGCTGCGGCTTCAGATGAAGGACCTTGGTTTCGAGCGCGGCCATGTCTGAGACCCGGTTCAACAATTCCCAGGCCTTCACCCACGCCCAGAACAGCCGTGACAGCTCGGGTTCCCCGACCACCGCGTCGGCGTCCAGGCGCAGGATGCGGCGAGCCCTGCCATCCAGGTCCGCGGTGCCCCCCAGCCACTGTGCCAGCCCGAAGATCTGCGGCAGTTGGACGAATTCGGTCAGCGTGGTGCCGGGCCGGGTGAGCACGGCCGCCCTGAGCAGCTTGCGATAGGCGTCAGGGCCCGGATCGCCGTCCACAATGATCTGGCCGTCGTCCAGCGCAACGTGCTTGTGGGCGGCACGATCGAACAGGTCCATCGTGAACGGCCCGAAGCCACTGAGCGCCGAATCGGGGGCCGCACGCATGATCTCCAGCGCGCAGATGCCACGCCACAGCTCGTCATACTCACTGCGGTCCTCGACGGCCACGCCGAAGGCCAGTCGCAGCGCGCGGAGCAGACGCAACGCCCTCGCACGGTCCTCTACCGAGACCGGCCCGTCACCGGTGTGCAGACCGCCGATGCGGGCACGCTCGTCGAGGGCGTCGCCCGAGGGCTCCGGCCGGACCTCCACCCACCGACCACGCCGCCCCCGCACATCACTGTCCAGGACATGTGCCCACTTTTCTTCGGCCACGTTATACATGGGCTGGTACGGGGCGGTGACTCCGAAGGAGACGCGCCCGGTCTCGTTGGCCACGTGCTGGAGGTCGCTGGTGACCGCCAGAGGGTCAGGGACGAATGGGGCAGGACCATAAAGTCCGGCCCGGCGGGTCGTCCCTTTCTGGCCAGCCGGAGAGCAGGCCTGAACCGCCACCCCGTACTTCTTGTCCAGGTTTTGCAAGCTCGGGCGCCGCCGGAGCACACCACCAAACGCACCGTCCCGGAGCACATGCTTCGGGTTCTTCTCTGTCGGCACGGCTATACCGTCCTCTTGGCCGTGCGCGCCGACACTGTAAACAAATTCACCGAACGGAACACCGTCAGGGTCCTCGGTCAGGATGCCCGTGACCGGATTCCGGTGCCAGGTTTCCCTCGCCGTCCTCGCATGCCGGTCCTGCTCCGCCAACATCTCCTCACCAGGACCGAAGAAGGACCTACCCGTCGATAGGTTTTCGCCGTCCACAACGGTGTTGCTCAGCAGTTCTCGGTCCAAAGCCCGGTCGG